>CAZHYV010000031.1:0-2516 GCA_964537055.1 uncultured Myxococcales bacterium | reverse complement strand
CGGCGATTCGCCGGCCCGCGTAACAAAATCGCGCGGCGTTTCACAGTTGCAATCAAGTGCTGCGTCATTCCGTCTGAAACAGGGCTTGTCAGACCAGGCTGATAAACCCTTTCTCACCCAAAACAAAAAGGAGCCCGCACATGACGCACCGTTTTCGCAAGACTTCCAGCCGCCCGGTTCACAATGCTGCATCCGTTGCCATGGGAGTCATGCTCGCATCGCTAGCATCGGGCTGTGATCTTCCGGAAGACTTCTCTTCTGAACTGGAACCGGGAGCTCCGCTCGAAGTCCTCGCGCAGGGCGCACGGATTCCGCAGCTTACCAAGATTGATCCTGCCACCGTCTTTTCCGGAGCCAGTACCACACTGCTTTTGACCGGAAAAAACTTTTCCCCTGATACCCGCGTCACCGTCGATGGGACTGCGATTCCTATCACCAAGCTGGTATCAACGACACAGCTGCAAGTGACCCTGCCCAGCACAGTGAATGCGCTGGGAAAAAAGAATGTGCGGGTCGAAAGCAGCGCGACGTTTCGCGGCAGTGAGCGAAATGACTTGCTGACCGTGCAAGCCGATCCGCTCAACTTGGCACCGATCGAACAAACGATCGAAAATGAACCCGCCAAGCAGATTCTGTCTGTCGATCTAAACGGCGATGGGAAAGCGGATCTTCTGACGCTGGCCAGCGATGGGACCAGCGTGCGGGTTCTGCTATCGGGAGGCCGTGGACGACCCAGCGGAACGCTCTTTCGACTCTCTGGAAGCGGTGTTGCGATCTCTGCCGCCGATGTTACTGGGGATGGGAAAACCGATCTGATTGTCGCAACCACAGCCATGATCGGAACCTATCCAGGTGATGGGGCGGGCAACTTTGCATCGCCAGTCTGGAGCAGCGATTCGCGGCTTGCCTACGTCGATTCGCTTCCCAACATTTTGTCAGTTGGTGATGTCACGGGCGATGGGAAAAGCGATGTCTGTTTCGGAACCCGGCGCGGTGAAATTGCCTACGCAGCAGGAAAGGGCGACGGAACGTATCTGCCAAGCGTGGTGCTGCGCACCGAAACAATGCCCGTGCTCCAGCTTCGCGTAGATGATGCAAACGGGGACGGAAAACTCGACGTGCTGGCGGTAAACGGCGGCAGCGATTTGCTGCTTGGGAAAATGGGCGGCGTGTCTGTCATTTTGATGGGCTCTGCGACGCCATCCGTGTCGTTTTCCTATTCCGCGGTAGAGCGATTCACAGCGGTCACAAGTGGTGACTATAACCGCGATGGGAAGCTGGATGTGGCAGCGCTGGCGACGGATGGCAAAGTGAACGTGTTTTACGGAACGGGCGACGGAAAGTTCCCGACCAGTCGCCAGGTCTCGGCGGGCTATATGGCATCCCAGTTGTTTTCGATCGACTGGAATCGCGATGGAAAAGTCGATCTGGTCATGGGCGGAAAAGTCGACAGCACATCCGTCGGCTGGACCGGTTGGTTCATCCAAGGGGCGGGCGATGGGAGCTTTGCAACCGCCACAAGCATCAAGCCGCTGCGAAATTCCTTTTCCACAATTGCCGTTGGTGATGTCGATGGAGACGGCAAATTGGATCTGGTCGGACTGGATGACAAAAGCGGGAAAGGACAGCTTCTGTTTGGCCGTGGCGATGGGACACTCTTGACTTCGCCGGATTCCCTCTTGCGGGATTACGTGGTCAGCGGCGACTGGAACGGAGACGGAATCATCGATCTGGCTTCTGCTTCCGTGGTGTCAAACTACGTCAACATTTCGCTGGGCAGCGGGGATGGATCATTCAAGTCCAGCAGCGCCTACTATCCGGTCGACAAAGGCCCAAGCGGAATCAGTGCCGGCGACATGAATGGCGATGGGAAGCTCGATGTTGTTGCGGCAAACTACGACACGTCCGTGGTGAGTCTGCTGCTTGGCAATGGGGATGGTAGCTTGGCGACCCAGCGCACGTTTTCGGTTGGGAAAACGCCGACCGGAATTGCCGTGGCTGATCTCAACGGCGACGGAATGCTCGATGTCGTGACGAGCAATGCAGACAGCGACAACGTGAGCGTACTGATTGGCAACGGAACGGGAAATTTTGCAACGTCGAAGGAATACGCGGCAGGAAAATATCCGGTGGCCGTGCTGGTGGCAGACTTCAATGCCGACGGTCGACCCGATGTTGTGACCGCCAACGCCGATGCCGGGACGCTAAGCTTTCTGCAAGGATCAGCCGTGACCGCAGGCGCACTGAACACCGCGCGTGCGCTGACTGCCTGCGCATCCCCGTCGTCGCTATTTGCCACCGATCTGAATGGCGATGGCAAGCTGGATCTGCTGACGGCTTGTGCCGATGCGGCGAGCGTTGCGTATCTGCTGGGCAAAGGCGACGTGGCACAACGCCTGCTGGGCAACCTGCAGGTCGATATTTCACACACCCGGGAGACGCTTGGATGGACGCCGCCGATCACGGTGGACGAGGGCTTGCGGCGCGCGGTGGCCGGCCTTCGCACGCCATGAAGC
>CAZHYV010000030.1:0-2664 GCA_964537055.1 uncultured Myxococcales bacterium | reverse complement strand
ACTTCAAACAGAGCCAGCTTGTCACCCACATTCCGCGAGCGCTCGCTGCCAATGCGCGCATCTACGCCGACTGTGAAGCGATCGAGTTGTCCTGGAATGGGAACCGCGCACAGTCGCTTTTGGCGCGGGTTCTGCATCGCGGCGAAGGACGCCCAACCGGTGCCATGGTCCGCATACATGCCAAGAAATTTGTCGTCGCTGCGGGTGGTTATGGAACGCCGGTATTTCTGCTGCGAAACGGACTCAAAGCGAAGCTCCCTGCGGTGGGAGAACACACCTACTGCAACCCCTGTCCGATGGTTCATGCGCTGTTTGATGAAGAGATCATTCAGTTTCGCAACATTCCAGCGGCCTTTGGGATCGATCAGTTCCGCTTGGCGACGTTTGCAGGGGATAGGTACATCGAAGGGGGTTATCTGTTGATGGCAAACCAGCTTCAGCCGGCGATGCTGGCGGCCACCCTTCCTGGTTTTGGTGACAGCCATCGCCACCTGATGAAAAACCTGCGCAAGCTCGGCGGCACCATCTGCTGGATCGATGATGTGGAAGAAGGAAGCATTCGGCTCGACGGGGATCAGCCCAAATATCGCGTTCCTTTGCATGGCGGAAATGGTCTGCGGATTCGCGATGCGTTTGCCAAACAGGCCAAGCTGCTGCTCGCGGTGGGGGCAAAGGAGCTGATCTTTGGCGATGTACACGACACCCGAATCACCAAAGAGAGCGAGCTGGAAGGCGCGGTCGCGAAGCTTGACATCACCCCAGGAAAGTTTGTCCTCGCCGCGCCACATCCCGCCGGGGGCGCAAGGATGGGAAAAGACCCCAAGACATCGGTGGTCGGAATGGATCATCGGGTGCATGGAACAGACAACCTCTATGTTGCCGATCCCAGCGTCTTTCCCACCGCGCCCAGCGTCGATCCGAGCCTGACCATCATGGCCTATAGCTGCATCGCCGCGGAAAAGATTCGCGCCGTGCTCGGTTAGCGCTCTGTTGCGAATTCCCATCCCGCGCACACAGAATCGCTAGACTGCCGCTGCACATTTCTTGCTTTTTCCGACAAATTCGCCTGTCATCCCAGCGAAATCACCGTGGCGCATCGCTTGCGATGAAATCACGTCGTTTTCGTGCACTGAAAACAGGAGCGCCCCCTATGTATCGAAAGATCACGCCTTGCGCGCTGTCTCTGCTCGTCCTTTTCTGCGCTCGCGCGCACGCGCAGACAGAGAGCCCCGCGTCTGCACAAGTCAGTCCCAGTACAGACATCAAACAGACACCCACAACCGATCCTCCCAAAGTCGATCTGAAGCCGCCACTTTCTATCGAAGAACGCCTGATCAAACTTGAAGACGAGCTGCGCCGACTGCGCGAAGAAAAAGCAGCAACGCAAACAGGTTCAGGAAGCCAGCCGAGCGATTCCGATCGCCCTGCGGAGCCATTTTCGTGGGGCGATTTTACCTGGATAAATGGCGGAAGTCGGCAGACCTCGCGCCTTTTGGACAGCAAGTATTTCACCCCCCAGATCGACATTGATTCAAACTACACGTATTCCCTAAACCAGCCGATAGACAACACCATTGTCGGATCGACAGCGACGGCAAGACACAACGAACTATCGCTCGCTTTTGCGGGCATAGGTGGCGATGTGCATGTTGGGAATGTGCACGCCAGAATCTTTACCCAGTTTGGCACCCGATCTTCCGCGGTGCCGCGCAACGATCTGACCGTCAATCGCGGCCAGTTCGATCTGCTGAGTGTCTACCGCTACCTAAGCGAAGCGTATGCCGGGTATCACTTTGACAAGCTGTATGGGATCAACGTCGACGTCGGACTGTTCTTTTCCTATGTGGGTCTGTTTTCCTATACGCAGTTTGAAAACTGGGGCTACCAAGCGTCCTTTACTTCGGACAACACACCGTGGTTTTTTAATGGCGCGCGGCTTCAGATTTTCCCGACCGAGCGACTCAAAGTCGAGCTGTGGCTGATCAACGGCTGGCAGACCTATGGCAAGTTCAATCAGCTTCCTGGCGTCGGATACCAGCTTCACTACGCGCCGCGTGAGTGGATCAAAATGGTCTCTAACGGATACGTTGGAACCGATACCCAAGGGAGCGCAAGCAGAGTTCGTTTTCACTCCGACAGCAGCATCCTGCTGCGTTACCTGAATCGCAGCGAAAGCAAGGGAATCAGTCGCGCCGCCGTCTCATTCACATTCGATCTGGGATTCGATGAAGGAGACGGAGTCACTGCATTCCGCGGCGTTCATGATCCCGGCAACTGTCAAAAGGAGCGACCGTGCGAGCAGGACTTTCTGTCTGCGATGGCGTATCACAACCTGTGGTTTTGGAAAAACCGCTTTGGTTTCCTGTTGGGAGGCGGCTTTATCCGCAATCCGGGGAGGTATCTGGTACTGGTCCCCACTGGCGTCGCTGCGGCAACGTTTGACACCCGACCCGGTACGGAATTTTTTGGCTGGGATGTTTCATCGAATCTAAGCGTTTACCCAAGCGACAACCTGACTGTGCGACTTGAAGTCTCGCATCATGAAGCATCGGTTCCGTACTACGCCGGTCCAGGCGGAGTCACCGGCCCAGATGGGTACAAGTGCGGTGGTCTTTACAGTCCGGACGGCACCATATCTACCTGTGCACCGAGCGGCTGGACCCC
>CAZHYV010000029.1:0-2781 GCA_964537055.1 uncultured Myxococcales bacterium | reverse complement strand
TCCCGTGCCTTCGCTTTCCTCGCCAGCCTCATCGAAACCTGCCGCCGCCGCGGCGCTTCCGCCTGGCAGTACCTCGGCACCGTCATCGCCGCCGCTCGCAAAGGCTTGCAGCTCCCCACGATCCCCGCCATCCCGGCAACCGTGTAGGGGAGTGAATGATTACACTTCGAGAGAGTTTGTGAAGATGGCCATTTTTTCCCGACTGCCCACTTTTCACGCCTGGCTTCGTGACGCAATACGCACTTCAACGGTTTCCCAGAATGTTATTGCTGACCGTCTTGGTTTCGATCGTAGTCGTTTAAGCCGCATGCTGAATGGCAAAGAAGCAATACCCGATTACCTGCCTGACCTACTCCACCACACACTCTTCCTCACCCCTGATCAAGTGAGGTTTGGCAAACGCCTATACCAAGCAGATTTTCGTGCCAGGCGTTTATTAGAGAATTGTCACAAAATAAGACCAGACGCACTCCCCATCGCTTCTACATGCCTTGCACACCGTTTAATACAAATATCTGAAGATTTGTCGTTCTGTAATCTCGGACACCCCCTGCTCTCGCACCTTAATATGCTCATCCGCCACCTTAGCGAAAGCTCTGTAGTAGTGAACTGGATTCGCCAATTTTTCGCACATGAGGAATCCCTATTATCATCTGCCAATGCACCACTGCATATCCTATACCCTTTCAATAAGATCGTTGGCACCTTGCTACAGCCAACCTCCGAAGCCCATTTACAGGATGGCTTTTCTCACTTTCACTCAGCGCTATTATCCGACTTTCGTGCTGCAGCCCGTTCCAAAGTTGATGGCCTAGCGACACAACACGCAATCCATATGCTAGCTCGCTATGGTTCTGCTGATGACCAAGAGTTTGTCTGTCATCACATCCGGTCCACAAACCTTCAGGCCATGCGAATGGCTATGTTTGGTATGTTGTGTTCCGAAGCGGCTCCAGAATATGAAGAACGCATTATTTGTTTAATGGATTCTGATTCTCATTTCGCCAATGCCGTGCTAAGCTTCGACGCTGTACACTACGGCGATGCTCACTTGCACGCCGGATCTCTACCAGCAACAATACAATCAATGCATAATACGATTGCTCACACTCTGCACTACATAACCGAGCCTAACCATAGGACGTTTTGCCTAAACGCGCGCAAATTATTAGCGATATTGCATGTTGCTGGTCCTTCTGGTTTTATGTCCAAAGAATATCTAACGCACATTCGTGAGGCACTCAACACTTCCAACTCTAGTAACGAGCGATCTCGCGTGTTAGATCAATTTAACCGTGAGTTCGGCAAATTAATGAACGACTCAAAGTCTAAGGATCTGTTACATGACTCAAATGCTTACTGCCACCCCTAATCAATGGTTTAAGGAGTATAATAACAAAGGAATACCTTCTTCGTTTAGGGATGACCCGTCAGGGTCTGTTAAATATTTCCTTGCATTTTTGCAAGCTCATAACACTGTCACAGGTCGCCTTTTGGATATAGGGTGTGGTACAGCTCGCAACTCACAATACATGGCAGATCAAGGATTCCACGTTACATGCGTGGACTACGTTAAAGAGCTCATCGAACGTATTAAGTTGTACAAAACAACTGGCGAAAACATCATTAGACCAGTACTTCACGACATATCAACACCATGGCCTTTCGTTAGCCGAGAATTCGATGTGGCCATTGACACCTTTTGTTATAAACATCAGATTCCACTGGAATCTAAAGATACGTACAAAAAAGAGCTTGCAAGAGTCCTCAAGAAAAATGGATACTACTTGCTAACTCTGGCAGGAACAGATGACGGCTACTACAAACAATTTCTCAATTCCTCCCCAGAAAACAACAGAAACATTATAATTGATCCAGAAATAGACATCGCATCCATTCTTTACACTAAAGAAGATATAGAGAATGAATTTCACATGGACTTTGAACTAGTTGATTACCAGCATAAATCAAAAAACTCTTTGATGCACGGCAAAGTCTTTAACAGAAGCACCCATGTTTTTGTCTTTAAAAGAAGGTAGAATGCATCATTAAAGCCAACAACTGTGATTTAAAGTAGGCAACTGACGTGATGTTGAGAATACGCCAACAATCTATTAGGCGACACTAGAGAAGAATTACTGCAACACCTTTACCAAGAGAATTCCCAAGTAGCCCACCAACGCACAAAAATCAGAACGCGAAACATCGCCTTTACGAATCCAATGCGACAACACGTGATCGAAGTGCGCCAACGTCACGGTCATGTAGAACACTAGTTCAATTTTCATTTCACACTCCAGACGAAGATTAGAGATTGCTCCGATGGCAGGTGAAAGTTTCTATGAACGTAAAAGATCGCGGAATGTAGAACGTTCTCAACAGAGTTACATCAAGAAGTGCGGGAAGAAGAAGGCAGCACTATGGCTTTGCCAATCGGACGGCATATGCAGCCTAGTGCCTCAACCATATGATTTGTTGGCATCTGTCGCTTGTTCTCTCGTTGTTCTCGTGGTCGCCACACCGGCCAAATCGCTGGCGCAGGTTAGGGCAGACGAGATTTGGATCGCCGATGTTTTTACACATCTCCATAAAAATCAGCAAAAACAGCGCCCTTGGTTATGAATTCCGAGTTGCCATGCTCTGGAGCCGGAACCCCTTCGAAGAGCCAGTTTTGATCGTGGGTATCTTTCCAGGAGAACTTCGCTATGCTCTCGCTTCCTCGTGGCGGCTTCCGTGGGGCCTCCAACGTGCCCCTGTCCTCGGCGGAGTGGGAAGAGCCGC
>CAZHYV010000028.1:0-2793 GCA_964537055.1 uncultured Myxococcales bacterium | reverse complement strand
TAATACGTAGGAAGGTAGCTCTAGCCGATAGTAGAGATTTGAAACGGGTGATGAGGGCTTGAAGAGCTTGTCTTCTTTTGTTTTCTAGATAGCTAGAATAGCCATAGAGAGCTGAGAGAGCTAGGAGGAGAGCTAGTAGACTATATGGGATGGCTTTAGCTACGGGTTTAGGGAGACGGTTAGCTTGGTTGACTAGTGAGGCCATGAAGGAGCCTTTGACTACCTTAGCTAGAGGAGCTGGGAGTGCTGTAGATTGAGAGTTGGAGTAGTACTGATTGTTAGATGAAGATGTGGGGTTATCTGATTCTGTAGGAGTAGTTGGAGATGGGGTGCCAGGAGTGGTGGGAGTCTTAGGTGTGGTGGTACTAGGAGTCTTTGGTGTGGTGGTGCTAGGAGTCTTTGGAGGGGTTGGAGTTGGAGGGGTAGTTGGGGTGGTTGGAGTATTACCATTACCTGGGTTCTCTGGAGGGTTGGATGGATTACAGTTAGTAGAGCCTACGAAGTCTGGATAGTTAGTACAGTTAGTCTTCCATATAGAGCTGAAGTTCCATTGATTGAGGGGTGGATTGGTAGAGTTGTTCTTGAAATAGTTAGGTTGAGAGCCATCGGTGTTGATGGGGTGACAAGAAATGTTTGGAGGAAACGAAACATCTTGCATGTTGCTATCAACAGAAGATCCGACACACACAGCTTGCCCAGTAGCTGTCGAATCAAAGTAGTTGTTAATAATGCTAATGTCTTCTTCAGGGCCACCAACATGAGCGAGAACCCCAATAAGTGCTCCGTAAGGATAAAATGGATTTTCTGGACCAGTTACTGTACCTACTGCAAAGCTGTTATTGATAGCCATAGGTTGCTGATAGGCTGTTGCCGCAATCAAGCCTCCCAGAAAAATCGAGTCTGAATTGTTATTCTCTAAAGCAATATCAGTTGCACTATATGAATTAACTAACGATGTATTGTTGGTTTGCGCTGCAAGTCCACCAACAGCAACTTGTGAAGTATCGTAACCATAAACATGTATATCGCCCTGTGTATATGAGTTTAATATACCTTGCCCACCGTTACTTATACCAAACAGTCCACCACCTACAAATACTTCGCTAGTTGGCTCAAATAAGCCATTCATGCTAAATGAAGTTGAGATATTTGCAAAAGAATGAGAAATCGTGGCAGCTTCCCCGTCCATTGAGCCAGTTAGTCCGCCATATATTATCGGATCATTGTTTGGCCCGCCGTAACTCCCCCACTGGCCCAGATATGTACCATCATTAGTAAATTTCTGAATACGGTTATTATAGGTGTCGACCACATAAACATTAGATCCATAGGTAGTAATACCAGAAGGATGATTAAATTCACCATTGTCAGAGCCAGAAGATCCCCACTCATCAATACACTCTCCGCTACTGTTCAGCTTAACTACTCGACTATTGCCAGAGTCGACAATGAAAATATTGCTCCATACATCAACAGTAATACCACCGAATCCCCAACTCGAACTAAGTGGCGCACAACCCCAGCTATTGGAATCAATGTTCAGTACTAGAGTACCGTCAGTATCGTATTTTTTTACCATTCTGTCACCGATATCAGTGACGAATATATGATCATTGAATACAGATAACTTACCAGAACCAACAAAAGAACCGAACTCAGTAATTAATTGACCATTATTATCATATTTCTTAATGCTATTATTACCCAAAACATATATATTACGCTGACTATCCAGCGCGATATCTCTGCCAGTAAAGTTATATTCAGCTAAAAAGTTTCCATCTATATCAAATTTCTGGGTTCGATCATTCGAACTATCATGAACGTAGACATCACCAAGATTATCATGTTCAATGATATCTGGCATTTGAAAATTGCCCGGTTGGTTTCCTTCTTGACCCCAAGCTGTATGTGCCGAACCCTCGGAAGGCCAACCTTCACCTATTGGAGTACCGGGACCATACAAATCCTGAATACGATTATTATTAGTATCGACAACGTACATGTGGTTACCACCCGTGCCACTTATGCTTATGTCGCGTGGATGACTAAATTTTCCTAAACTGGAGTAACGTTCACCATTAATTGAACCTTCAACAGATGAATTCAAGATTTGGGTACCATATGTAGCCTGTGCGGTTAATCCAGCCACCTGTCCAGCACTATTTACTGTTAATTGTAAGTTACTGATACGTACATTTTCAAAAACAGTATTAGCCGCCACATATACAAAACCTCCACCACCGTAATATGGTGAACCTTTGATTGATGATTTATCCAGAGTAATATTTTTGATCTGAGCGCCATTAGTCATCTCAAAAATACCGAATGGCGAATTTAT
The DNA here is from genome assembly GCA_964537055.1 of uncultured Myxococcales bacterium. Taxonomy (GTDB): domain Bacteria; phylum Myxococcota_A; class Polyangia; order Palsa-1104; family JAEUJZ01; genus CAZHYV01. Next base: position 452 of record CAZHYV010000028.1, on the reverse strand, counting down.
AGTCCGTAAATCTTGGAAGATATTTGATACAGTGTGACCCTGACCGTCCAGAATACCTTGGAAAGAAATATTATCGTCAGGATCTGGCGTTGTTAAATAACCAATTACTTCCGTGTTTGAAGGAAAAATACTCTCCCAAGTCCAGGTGGTAGTTTCTGTGCAGTCAATATTATTATCTAGAACATAATGACCGTATGGGTCTCCCTCGACAAAAGTATAAGGATCTACGATCATAGCTTGAAATTCCTGGCAATCAGTAATGTGATAGGTTTGCTGAGCTTGAGTAGATATTGTTAGGATATCTGACCAATCGCTTTCGTCGTTTGATGAGTCTATGGCTTTTACTCTAATGTCGTAGGTGGTTGATGCTTCTAGTCCAGTTATTTCTAGGAATGAACCAGAGATAGTATTCTCGGTGTATTCAGTCCAAGTAGAAGAGCTGGATTCTTTAT
>CAZHYV010000027.1:0-3065 GCA_964537055.1 uncultured Myxococcales bacterium | reverse complement strand
CTGAGGAACTACGCCGGAAAATTGCAGAGGTGCAAAAGGCGCTCCGGGCAACATCCGACCAATCCGACGTTCAGAAGTTGGGAAATTACCTGATTGACCTGAAGGCACAGCAGGCAGAGGTAAACAAGGTCATACGCGACCAGATCAAACTAAGGCAACAGGAGATCAGGGAGGCCACCAAATCAAAGGATACCTACTCTGATCTTTCTGCCCGGCTGAACACATTGCGCAACCGCTACAAAGACATGGCAGCGGCACAGGAGGAAAGCACAGAGGAAGCAAAGGTCCTCCTGAAAGAGGTGCAGGAACTTGACAAGCGGCTGAAGGATATTGATTCCAGTGTTGGACAGTTCCAGCGCAACGTCGGCAATTACGGTAGTGCTTTCGATGCCATTTCACCGCAGTTCTCCGCATTCCGGGAGGGGATAGCAGGGATAAAAGAACAGACCACCGGGGCGGGAAAAGCCCTGGCAGGTGCATCCCTGGCAATCGCCGCTTTCGGCGTGATCTCCGATGTGACAGCACAAGTGAAAGCCTTTGCAGACGAATACCGCAACCTATCAACGCAGATCAGCACGCTTACCGGGCTGCAAGGGCAGGCATTGACAGACGTAACGGCAAAGGCAAAAGCGCTTGGCGATACCTATAACGAAAGCGCACAGGATATTTCCGTTGCCGCCAATACGGTTTCCAGGGAGTTCGGCGTCACCGTTGGCGAAGCGCTGGACAAAATCGCTATCGGTTTCAATGCCGGGGCCAATGCGCAGGGCGATTTCCTGGATCAGTTGCGGGAATACCCGACACAATTCCGACAGGCAGGCGCCTCTGCTGATGAGTTCCTGGAAGTGTTGATCAGGGCACAGCAGGAGGGAATTTATTCGGATAAAGGCGTTGATGTGGTAAAGGAATTCGGCCTCCGCATCCGGGAACAGACAACAGCGACCCGCGACGCTCTACTCAACGCCTTTGGCCCGACGTTCACCAATGACCTACTGAAAGGCGTGAATGATGGGAGCATATCCGTTACCGAGGCGCTGAAGAAAGTAAGCGGAGGCCTGAAGGATACCGGCCTGACGGCAAGCCAGGTGCAAACGGTGATCGCTGACGTTTTTGGCGGCCCCGGAGAGGATGCAGGCCTTCGCTTCATTCAGGTGTTGGGCGACCTAAGCGGCAACCTGGAAAACGTCAGGGACAAGTCCAACCAGTTACAGACGCAACAGGAGGAACTATACCAAGCCAACTTGGAAGCGGCGCAAGCATCAGCAGAGGTATCTAAAGCCCTGGGTAACGCATCAGCAGAGATCGACCTATTGAAAGTCCGGGCACAGTCGTTCTTAGCCAGGACGGCAGCCGGTTTCCTTGACTTCTTTAACAAGCTGCCTGCAACGCTGAAAGGGGTACGCGCCGCATTGGCTGAGGTCTTTACTCTTGGCAACGGGAAAAGCCCAGCACAGGCATACCGGGAAACTTACCTGGCTGAATTGCAGAAGATCAGAAAGGAGGACGAGGAAGATGCCCAGCGGCGGGAAAAGGAGGCCGAAGCCAGGGCAAAACAACAGAATGAAAAGGCCAAAGCAGCCGCAAGGGCAAGGGGTAAAGCTACCGGCGAAGCCTTTGTTGAAGGCAGTATTGCAGCGTTGCAAAAGGAAAGCAGCCGCCTAAATCAGGAGATCGATAGAACGATATCAGGCAGCCAGGCACAAAGGGCATTGATCGAAAGGCTGAAAGCAAACGAGGTCTCCCTGGAAAAAGCGGTGGAACAGAAGAACAAAACGCTACTTGAGGCGGAACGCCGGGCAGAGCAGGAACGAAACCAGCAAATAAAGACTTTCCTTGTCCGGGAATTGAATACCTATATTGATTCTGAAAAAGCGAAAGCCAGGGAGATACCGAAGGAGATACAAAACCGCGCAAAGGTTGTCCGGGATGCCCTTATTCAGGAGCAGGAAAAGGAACGGCAATTGCAGGCCGATCTTCGGGATGAATGGATCAACACCGCAAGCTCCGGCATTCAGGAAGCATTCAGCCTGATCAATGGCATCGCTGAAATTACCAGCCAGAAGCGGGAGGAACGATTCCAACAGGAGAACGACAGGCAAGCGGAAATTATCCGCAAGCTGGAAGAACAGGCACAGACCGCCAGGGGCGTACAAAAGAAACGGCTGGAACAGCAGATCATAGAGGCAAAAAAGTTTCAGGAAAAACAGTTGGCAGAACAGGAAGCGATCCGCCTGAAAGCAGCAAAACGGGAAAAAGGAATCGCCATTATTCAGTCGATCATTCAAGGGGCATTGGCCGTGCAGCGTGCCCTGGCAAACCCGCCCGGCCCTCCTTTCTCTATCCCGCAAGCTATCGGAGCCGGAGTATTTGCAGCTGTTCAAACTGCCCTTATTGCAGCGCAGCCACTTGCAACCGGCGGTATTATTTCAGGGCGAAGAGTAACGGACAGGCAGAATATCCCGACCCGTGCCAATGGGGATAACGTTTTAGCTACCGTGAGACGCGGCGAGGTGGTATTGAATGCAAGGCAGCAAGCCAGGTTAGGCGGCCCGCGCACGTTTAAGGCTATCGGGGTGCCTGGTTTTGCCGATGGGGGGGCGATCAATACGATCACAGCGCCGGTTATCCCCGGCCTGGCATCCGGTCAAGACATAGGGGTGCTCCTAAAGGCCTTAGATCGGAAAACGGACGCGGTGAATGCCAGGATAGACCGCCTGAAGGCATTTGTCGTATCTGACGAAGTGGCCCGTGACCTGAAACAAGCGGAAACGATCCGCCTAAACGCCACATTGTAATGTGTGACTGTGAAAAAGGAATGAGAACACCAGAAGAAATAGCATTGTTGACTTTTGAAGGGATCCCGGAGCCGGTGAGGCAGGACGTTGCCGACGTGGTGGAGCGCAATTACGGCGCAATCGAATGGCCAAAAACCGACTTGGAATACATTTTCGACGTTTGGAACAGGTACATTGCGCCTGCCGGAGAGCCGGAACGCATCACCTGCCCCGGCTGCCGGGCAAAGGTTGTTTCAAAAATGCGCAGATTGGTAGGAATATGGAACAGAA
>CAZHYV010000026.1:0-3298 GCA_964537055.1 uncultured Myxococcales bacterium | reverse complement strand
AGGCTACATAGAGGTTGGCAAAGTCGATCAGCAAAACCGTGTGCCAAAAGCTGCCGGGGAAATAGCCATCGTTGCGGTTGGTGCTGTCCACCTGTTCCAGATACGCTTTGGCTTGGGTAAAATGGCCGCTCTGCCAGCAGAGTTTGCCCAGCGTATGGCGGTTAATCTGCAAACCGCCGCGCTGGTTCAGCGCAAAGGCTTGCTGATAACTGGCGACGGCAGCGCTCCACCGTCCCTGCGTGTGATAGATGTCCGCATAATTGCCATGATAATATGCTTCCACCGTGATATCAGGATATTGTTGCAACCAAGTTGCGAGACGGGCCAGCCACGCTTCGCCCATTTGCGCCTGGCCTTGCCGAATCATAAGACCAGCCAGGAGTAGCAGTGGCCTATGGATGGCATAGGGTTGAGCATAAACTTCGGCTGCGTGCAGCGCAGCCTGATAGTGGGCCTCGGCTTGCTCTATCTCTCCTGCAAAGGCACAAAGGTAGCCGAAGTGCTCTTCAATGTAGGCGAGTAACTGTCCATAGCCTTGCTGCTGGGCGGCTTGCTGGGCAGCCTGGACCAAAGGAAGCGCCTCGGTTTGCCGCCCCAGTGAACTGTGTAAAACACTGCGCGCATAGAGCAGCGCCGCATTCAACTCCTGAGTGGCTGGGGGGGGCAACGCACCGTCGTTGGTCAGTTGGCTCTGCAACGTCGCATAGGCAGCTTCCACCCGCAGGTGAAAATCCCAAATCAGACCCGCATACAGATGAAATTTCAGCAGCGGGACGACGGCGCGGCTGAGTTGCGCCCATTGCTGTTGGCGTAAGGCCCACTCCCAAGCGGCGTAGAGATTATCCAAATCCGGTTTGAGCTTGGTCACATCATGTTTGCTCTCGGTTGTCTCCCACCAGGTGCAGACCAGGTCGAGGTAATAGGTGCTATGCCGCTGGCCAGCCGTTTGCGCAAAGGCGGCATCGAGCGCCAACTGTTCGGCGGCAAATTGGCGTACCATTTCATGCAGACGAAAACGTTGTGTTTCATCCAGGCGCAGCCAAAACCGTTCCACCAGTTGGCGCAGGATGGTTGGAGTGGCATTGGTAATGGTCATGACTGCCTGGCGATCAAAGGTGGCGCGAAAGAGGCTGCATTGCGCCAGCACCAGCGCTTGTTCAGAGAGCAAGAGTCGCCAGGAATACATTAAGGTGCTGTAGCTGCTGCGTTGGTGTGGGGGCAATTCCAACAGATCGCTTTCGAGGACTGCATAGTTTTTGACCAACTCGGCATATAAAGTCGCCAGGTCAAAGATATTCAGTAAACTGGCGGCTAGCTCCAGCAACAACGGATTGCCTTCCAACCAGTGACAAAGTTGCACCGCCAACAGACCATTTTGTTGATTGACTGTAAATTCATGCCAAACATTCTGTGCCCGCTGCGTGAACACGACCACACTCTGCGCCTGTTGCACCGTCAACAGTGTAGCATTTGAAAGGGGTTGGTTCGGGTCAGGCATAGTCACAGCGGGCAAGGACAAGCCATTCAAACGCAAACGCCATGCGGCCTGAGTCGGCAACTTGTGACGTGAGGTCACCAATAATTGCAGGTGATGACACTGGCTGAGCAGGTCGAGGAGGAGACCGGTGTACGCCTCCAGCCGTTCAAAGTTGTCAATGATGAGCAGTAACGTTTGTTTGGCGAGGTAGTCGATCAGTTGCTTACGCAAGGGCTGTGAACCGGTAAAACGAAGCCCCAAGGCGTGGCCAATCTGCAAAATCAACACATCTGCGTCCGTCGGCTCTAGATCCACACAGGAGACCAACCAAACGCCATCGGGATAGACGGTGGCGTATTCTTCCCCACAATATTGCTCGGCAAAGGTGAGGGCGAGGCGGGTCTTGCCCATGCCCCCCTCGCCCTCAATCGTCACCAGTTGGTGGCCTTCCCCGATCAACGCTTGGTGGAGTAGCGCCAGTTCTTCCTCGCGGCCAACAAAGGGAGTGAACCATTTGGGGAGATTATGTTTTGGGGTAGAGCGGCGCACAGTTGGAACGTTCAAGCGTTCTTTTACTTGCTGCTCATCATGCTGAATCTGCACATAGAGCATTTTGGTGGCAGCCGCTGGTTCAACGCCTAGTTCCCCTTGAAGATAGTCGCAACAGATATTGTATTGTAACAGCGCTGCGCTGCGTTGGTCATTGCGCCAGAAAAGCTCCATGCGCAGACGATGCGCCACTTCATTCCACGGTTCGATCTCCAACCAGCGCGCCGTGGCCTGCAGCCCCAACGCAAAGCTGTCTCTGGCGAGCGCCTGTTCGCTCAATGTTTGGAATAACGCAGTGACCTGGCCTTGCACGGCTTCACGCTTTTGGTACAACCAGCTTTCAAACTCCGGCGTGTGTGTCACCGTCAAGCCTGCCAACAGTTCCCCTTGATAGAGTGCTGTTATCTGCGCCAAACGTGAGCTATCGGGTAGAGAGACATCAGCCAACGTCTGTTGTAACTCGGTCAGATCGCACCAGTGCGTCAATTCGGTATTAAAGGAGATCTGGCGTGAGGTTACGACCAGATAGTCCCCCAACGAATTGCGCAAGTCAGGCAAAATCGTGCGCAGGTTTGTTTGCGCATTGGTGAAGCTCATTTCCGGCCAGAATAATTCGGCCAGCACCAGCCGCTCGATCGGCTTGGCCATCACTACCAAATAGGCTAGGATGGCTTCCGCTTTACGAGTGCGAAAGCGCAATGGTTGTTCGTCATGCAGATAGGCGGCGAACTTGCCTAACAGATAAAGCTTTAACATAAGCCCTGTTGCTGCGCGATGGCGAGCAATTGGCGATGCTCCACCACCTGGGTTGAAAAGGCTTGGCGCCATTCTTCATCGTCAATCTGGCTCCGTTGATATTCAAACAAAGTATAAGCACTGCGCAGCGCCGCCTCTGCCCTGGGGTCGTCTGTGGCCATAAAGCCTAGATAACAGACCCAGCGCGCCTTGATCGGCTCGGCATTGGTGAGATTCAGTTTGCCCTGCTCAATGATTTTCCACAGTGCGTCCGTCAGCTCGGCCACAGCCTCCACTTCTTCTAAGATGAGATTGATTTGAACCAGTTGTGTGAGCGCGGTGCATTCAAAATCGCTCACGGCTGTCTGGTGAAAGAGTGTTAACGCTTGCGTGATTTGTGAGTGGGCGCTTTCCCACCGTCCTTGCAGGCGTTGGGCGGCCCCCTGCGCTTGCAAAGCACGGCCCCGTAGGACGGCCCAATTTTGTTTTTCGGCGGCGCGTTGCGCCTGTTGGGCATAAAACAGGGCGGTTTCGGGT
>CAZHYV010000025.1:0-3355 GCA_964537055.1 uncultured Myxococcales bacterium | reverse complement strand
GTAATGACCAGCCCTGGTGATACCCACCAGATCATCGGCCTGGCTGGCTGATACAGCTCCCACCGCGTAGCCGGGTTGTACATCGCATAAATCTCGCCAGCAGACAGCACTCGGTTATAGATGCGAATATCTGCCAGTCCGCCATTCATATCAAAGCTCGACCAGTCGCCAATAATCAACGGCTGGCTATCATCGCTCCATGTTGGCTGCGTACCGCCACCGGCAAACTGCACGCCGTCTTTGTAGTGCCACACGTCGGTCGCATCGACCGTCACTGCCAGGTGATACCACGTGTTTGTGGTGATGTTTGCGACATACGACTTTTCTTTGCTGCTGGCAAAAAACGAAAACGCATTGCTCCCCGCCGCCCAGTACCACAACCAGGTGATACTGGTCCCGCTGGGCGCCGGCCCCTTTCGGATCAACGCTCTGGACGTGCTCAAACTGTCAAATCGTGACCAACAAACCAGCGTCAACGTCTGGCTATCGATCACGGACGTGTCCGAAACCTGAATGTAATCGTTCGTACCGTCGAACGTAAAATGTCGCCCCGTCACCGCGTTGACGCCGTTGGCGGAACACTGGTTGCCAAACGTCCCATTATGACCACGACCGGAAAAATCACGCGCGCCATTGCTCAGCGCGCTGTACAGCCCCACCAGGCCGTTCGCCTGCCGGCTATTCCGATTGATATTCAGCGTCCAGTCCAGAGGAGGCCGCGCTAACCTACTGAAATTCATGTAGTCTCAATCGAAAACAGAGCATATTTGAGTGTGTTGCCGCTGCTAGCCAACGCCTGTCCCGTGCTGTTTTTCAGCAACAGTTTGCAGTAAGGCAAATCACCCGGCAGTGGAAACATCGCCGTGATCACTCGCGCTGTCGTTGTGGCATCCAATGGCAACGACGCCGCCAAATTCGTGAGCGCCGGATCCAAACTATCACTCCCATAGTCATAGTCTGTACCGCCGTCGAATGATTTGAGCAGATACACCTCAATCACGGCCGTGGCGCTTCGATTGCTCCCCTGCACAGCAATCTCCACCTCTACCGCCATATGCGTCGTTTGCGTCGTGTCCAACGCCGCGCCGAGTTTCCGGCTGCCATTTGCCAGGCTGTTCAGCTCCGTACTCAAATAACTCGTCAGCCCAGGCAAACTCGAAAATTGAAACGTCACCGCCATCACTCACCCCCCGCTCGTGCGCTCTGCACATCTCCCGCAGTCACAACCGGTAGGCCCAACTGTTCCCGCCGACTCGTCATTCCATTTGCCAATCCATCGAACGCCGCCGCCTGTTCTTCCGTCAGCAACCCGACCTGCATCAGCCCGGCCATCAGCCCCATGCTGGCCGGATCGTCCATATCGATCTCATCCAATGTCCGATCCTCGAACAGACTCAGCGCCTCCTCCGCCAGCGCCGAAACTTCCACCGGGCTGTCCGTCCGCCTCTTCGCCACCCGTAGCGCCAACATCAGCCCGAAACGCCGCGCCAGAATGTTAATGTCTTTCAGTGGCACATTGACGCGCCATGCCACCACATTGGCATTCAGAGCATCCGCCGCGTCTTGGTCAGTCAAATTCCGATACTCATCCCGCTTCAACTCATCTCCGAGAATCTCGTAATCCATCTCGCCCCCTCAATTCCCGCTCAACCACGCCCCAACCGCATCCCCAAACCCCAACCACACCAGAAACCCAATCAGCAGACACACGCCCGCCACCAGTGCAATCTTCACCAGGTCGCTACTCCCGCTCCACAACTCCGTGAGCCATTTCATCGATCTTCCTCCACTCCCGAAACCGCAGCCACAGAAAACGAGCCGCATACGGCGTCAGCATCAACACGCTCACCAGCGCAAAATAGCGCGCCACCCGCTGCGCCACCGCAAATTCCATCTCCAACCACATCACCGGCCTGTCCGCCACCGCCACACCCAACACCCCCATTCGCACCGCCATCGCCAGCAGCCCCACCACCGCCAGCAGCTCATACGGATCGCTCGTCTGGCCGAAAACCGCCAACCGATAGGCCGCAGCGACAAAAAATAAGCACGACGTTGCGCCATACGTCACCGCCCCCAGCGCCGCCCAGCCCTGCACGTCCAGCCCGACCACATACACCAACAGCAGGCCAGGCAGCAGCACCGCATACAGCGCCACCAAAAACATCCTCATCGCGCCGCCGTTATCAGCGAAAAAAACAACGACGCCAGGCCGACCGTCAGCCCCAAAATGATCACGATCCACGACGACCACCCCGCGATATGATTCCCGCTGCCCAAGTTGCGCATATCCCGTTCGGCGATCAACGCCTTCACCTGCGCCACCTCGCTTTGCAGCACAGCCACAATCGCCATCTGCGCCTTGATCCCCTTCACATCTTCCTCCACGAACCGGATCTCCTGGCGCAGCAGCGCAATGTCAATTTTCTGCTGTGTCTCCTCCTCGCCCAACGGCATCGGATCACCCCGCTAATTGCAGCGTCCGCAGATACACGCTGTTCACGTCGAAGGCCGCCGTCCGCAAAAATGCCCCCTCCGGCCTCATCCCCGTCGTCAACGCCTGCAAAAACCCCACCAGCACATCCCGCGCCCGCGGCGCTGGCTGCACACTGATCGTCGCCAGGCAATCCGCCGTCGTCCGCTTCACAACCTCATTCGCCAGCGCCACACTGCTGCAACTCTCCAACACCACCACCTCGCACATAGAGCTGTTCACGATGATCAGCAGGCTCGTCGCATCCATCACATCGCCGTCCAACTGGATCGCCCCAACCTCACCATGCGCCAGGATGCACACCACATCATAGCGCGCCTCCCGCACCCTCTCCCCCACCGTGCGCAGATTCGCCGGACTCCGCACCAGCGTCACCCGCAGCCCCTCCATGCTGGCAATCTGATCCACCGTATACGTCGCCGCAGAGTAGGTCAAACTCTCCGGCGCCACCAACAACACCCGAATCTGCGCCACTCCTACATCTCCCCTCAGCCATCAGCGCCACCCGCCTGCGCCTGCTCCAATCTGGCGAGCCGCTCAGCCAGCGCCGCAATCTGTTTGCCCTGCCGGGCAACATTACGAAACATCATCATCATGTTGCCCTGTAGCTCACGGATCGCCGCCTCGTAATTGTTTGGCTTGGCAGCCGGTGCCACGGCGAAATATCCGTCACGATTGGTACTGTGTTCGTCGGATGCACCTGTGCGTCCAGCATCTGCGCATGACGGCGAAAATCATCCTCTGCCGCCGCCCTTTCCGCCGTCTTATCCGTTGGAGTCCTATCCGTTCCCGTCCCCATCCGTTGCAGTCTTTGTGTCTTCGTGTCTTGGTGGTGAATCCGTTGTAATCTCTACCCGCCGC
>CAZHYV010000024.1:0-3509 GCA_964537055.1 uncultured Myxococcales bacterium | reverse complement strand
CGAAGCATGACCGCCCCCGAGAAAACCCCCGCGTTCCGATTCGTCGGCGGCCCGTATGACGGTTTGGAAATCCCCGCCGCCCTTGCGGCCGAAACGATGGCGCTACTGGTCAAAACCCTGCCCAGGCGAACCCCCGACGTCGTGTTGGATGGGCAGAAATACCACGTTTTTTCCGCCGCCATCCATCACTACCGCCGAGAATCGGAATCGTCCCCGCTGTTCATTTACCAACCCGAAACCCCGTAACCGGATTTAAAAAATGGCAATTTCGTCTACAGAACTGGCGCGATTGAACGCATTGCTTGATGGCTCCGTTGACGCCTCCATTTCGTCGGTTAGTGCGGCCCGGTCCCGCGGCGACGATTTTCTATCGAAACGAATCGACGCCCTGGAGGCCCGGCTAGACGCCTTGACGCCGCCAACCGGACCGCCAACCGGACCGCCAACCGGACCGCCGCCCGCGCCAGCCATCGAACGGCCGATCCGCCCTTGGGAATTCATGGGCGGGGACGTCGACGGTTCGCGTGGCCAATTACCCGACGCGATTTGTGGAAGCTATTACGCGCGGTTTTTTTGGCACGATATTCACGTCGGCCAGCGCAAACTTGATTTGCGGGTTTTGCGGGATTGGTTCAGCCGGGCGGCCCGCCGCAAGTTGCGGCTATCCTGGCGGCTAAATCCGCTCTCCCCGGGCGACGGAGGCGACACGGACCACGCGGGTATCGCGTGGATGCGGGACGCAGGTTGGCCGGGGTTTTCGTTCGATTGGCAATCCCAGCAAAACGGACCGATCCGCCGGCTATGGCATTTCGACCTGGAGGCAACAAAGGTTCGCGACGAACTGACTTGGTTGGCTAAAACGCTGTCGGCCGAAATGAAAAACCTTGCCGCGGAATTCGGCGGCGGGATTGAGTATTCCGATATGCTGGGCCTCGGGTTGTGGGGGGAATATCACTTTAACAATTGGGACGGTTCGACCCCCGCCGGGGTCCGTGTTCCGTCGGCGGGCGCGTACAAATGGGCCGCGGATTTGTGGCACGAATACTTCGCGCCGCTGGGGCCGTTGGTGTTCACGCTTAAGGCCCCGTCATTTCACGCGGCCGCGGGGGAAGCCAACGCCTACGCCTGCAACGCGCTACGCTGGGGGTGGCGAACCGATGGTTGGGGTGACCCGTGGCACCATGCCGTTTATTACCCCGCGGCAATCAAGGAAAACGGCCTGGAGGATTGGTGGAAGGTGAACCTTGTCGCGCTGGAGCCGGCCGGCGTGTTTCAAGGGTGGAACGCGAACAACTACGCGATTGCCTACGATTTTGCCCGTTTGCACCGCGCGACGAAATACCACAACAAAGGTATGCCAATTCCCGGGGCTGAACTCGGGCGCATGCGGGCCCTGTTCAACGATGCGACGGGTTGGGCGGCGCGAAGCATGGCGGCCCAAATCCAAACGAATAGCCGACCCTACTATTTGCCGGCGTATTCGGCGGACAAGGCGACACCACGGCCGCGCGAATTGGCCGAGGCGTTTAAGCAACTCCAATGCGCGGTCGACGCCTTGCGCGCGGCCGGCTACGACTGCCAATGGAAGCCGAACCAATGGCCCGACCGTCAACGGTAACCGACGAACAATTCCGCGAAATTTGCCGGCGGCTGGATCGTGGCGACCGGCCGACCGACATTGCGGCCGCCCTCGGCGTCAATCGCCGATCGGTGTACCGAATCGCGGCCGGAGAATTTACCCCGTTTCAGCCCAAGCAAACCCGCGCCCGTGCCGCAGAGCCCCCAACGCTGGCTCATCGCGGCCCCAAGGGGCGCTGCCCCGAATGCGGGGTTTTGGTGTATCTCCCTTGCGTCGAATGCAAAAACCGCCGGCTGTGGGACGAACAACGAAGGGCGAACCGTGCAAGCTGAACCGAAACCCGAGCGTTACGAATGCGACAATTGCGGCGCCTGCTGCAAGGCATTGATTATTGAGGTTTACGACTCCGACGTTTTGCGGGAGCCGCGGCTAGCCAAACACGTCAAACCATTTAAACCGTCGGACGTAGACGACGAAAACCCGCGGGGTTTGCGGCCGTTCGGTTTGCTGGCGGCCTGCCAACCGTGCCCGTTTTTGACGACGGCCAGCGAATGCGGGATTTACACAACCCGGCCGTTGGATTGTGTTCTGTTTGAGCCGGGCGGCGCGCAATGCCAAGAAACCCGCGGCCGCCTCGGATTCTCCCCCCTGAAACCAACCCCCAACCCCGAGGCGCAACGATGACCGTTCCAGAATTTCCCGGCCTGTTCGTGTTCGTAGCAATCGTGCTGGCGATTGCCTGGGCGCCCTATCTGGCGTTTTTGGTGCTGTGGTGGGCCACCAAGGCCCGCCGGCGTTCGCTGTGGCGGAACCACGAAACCGCCGAGGATTGCCGGTTGGCGGATTTGCGCGGCCGGTTGTGGATGGATGATGGGACGCCGCGGCCGGGGTTTTCGTGGTACACGGGGGAGGCCGACTAGCCGCCGGGGTGAATTTCTAGAAATCGCCTTGCAACGCCAACCGCCAACGCCTATTTTGCTAGGCGTTGGCTTTTTTGTTTTTCGCGTTCAAGCAAGGGAAAGGGTTGGGTTATGCCCACGGCAAGCAAGGTTGACCGGCAGCGCTTCGCAACTCGGGAAAAATGGCTGGAGGCCCGCCGCCATTGGGTCGGCGGATCGGACATTGCGGCTGTCATGTCCGCCGATCCGTTTCGCAGCCCGATTGACGTTTGGCTGGACAAGCGCGGGGAGAAATTCGACGCTGCGGCAACCGAACAAATGCGGTGGGGGAACCGCCTGGAGGCGGCGATCGTCGACGGCTACGCCGAGGATTTCGGCCGGCCATGCGTCAAGCCGCGGCCGTTTTCGGTTTACTCGCGCGTAGGCTACCCCGGCGCGGCAACGCCCGACGCGTTCGTTGAACTCCCCGCCGAGGAAATCGCGCGGATTTTCGAGGCCCGCGGCCGATCAGCCCCGCCGGAAATCAAAACCGGCGGAGTCCTACAAATCAAAAACACGGGGGAATGGTCGGCCGATGATTGGGAACCCGAACCGCCGTTGCGCGTGCTGCTCCAATTGCAGCACGAAATGGCTTGCACGGGCGCCCAATGGGGGACCGCCGCGGCCTTGATCGGAGGAAACCGACTAGTTGCCTACGACGACGTTTACCGCCCGGGCCTGCAAATGAAAATGGCCGAGGCGATTCGCGAATTCTGGCAACACGTCGAAAACGGAACCTTGCCGCCGATCGATGGCAGCGCGGCATGTACGCGGGCCCTGCATTCCCTTTACGCGGACGAAACCCCGGGTTTGCGCGTGGTGTTGTCCGACGAACTGGTTGCGCTCGACGCGCGATTGCAGGAAATCCGCGAACGCGAAAAGGCATTAAACGCCGAGCGTGTGGCCATCGAAAACCAAATCAAGGCCGCCCTGGAAGATGCCGAATTCGGCGAGCTTCCCGGGGGCGTGGTTTACCGCTGGCGCGTCGAACC
>CAZHYV010000023.1:0-3697 GCA_964537055.1 uncultured Myxococcales bacterium | reverse complement strand
GAGAAAAATAAAAAAGAGCAAGGGATGCCTGTTAAAAGAAAACACACCAATTAAACTAATAGAAAAGCTAAATACAACAAAGCATTTTATGATTACAAATCATAAGTTTTAAATTAAACTAATTTAGCAGATTATACAACACCTAATATAATAAAATAAACTATCTATAATTTAAAATTTTATAAACCTAAACAGTCTCAACAATGTAAAGACTAATCAGTGTAGTAAAAATATAAGCTTGTAGTATAGAAATGCAAATTTCTAAAATAAATAAAACAAAAATTGCGGGAATAATAACAAAAGATAGAACGTCAGAAAGAAGCGAAAAATAAGAAAACATATAAAGCATAATATGTCCTCTTGAAAGATTAGTTCTAAGTCGAATTATTAAAGTGAAAGGACGAATAATTTGTGAAAAAATCTCAATTAAAGGCAAAAATAGTATCAAGCCAATAGGAGACCCATATGGGAGCATATGAGCTAAAAAAGATTTTAACTGTCTTAAAAACACACAAACCATAATAGGAAATCAAAATAAAAGAGAAAGAGTTAAAGTTTGTGAATAAAAAAGAGTAGGAATAGAAGTTAGAGGAACATTCCCAGTTAAATTAATCAAAAATATTAAATAAAACAAGATATAAACTACCCAAAAAGAAGAATTAAATCTAATAACCTGTTTTAGAGTAACCTCAAGCTTCTGAAATAAAACACTGAAACGAGTATATTTAACAAAAAAATCAAAAGAAATAAATCAAAATAAAAAAAGAAAAAGAATAATTCTATTAAAAAGAACAAACATAATAAACTAAAGAAAGAAATCCATCTTCTAGATGCAAACTAGAAATTTTAATTAAACTATTTAGTTTAATCTATATAAAAGGAAGCGTTTGCTATATAAAGGGTATGAACCTCTTAACTTAATCTTAGTTTATCCTTTTGAGCTACAAGAAAAACACCTTCTTTTATAAAGAATAGTATGATCCTAAATCATATGCATAATATTTCTGCCAAGATGTTAATAAACTAATGAGCTACCACACCTGTATATAAAAATCGCTTAGACACCTGATTCCACGGAGTAGTCGCCAAACGGTTTTGCTTAACCCTTCTTGAGCTTCTCCTACCCCTATCTGGAGTCTCTACAGACGTGGTATGAGATAAAACCCCACCTGATGTAACCTCCCTTTCCAACATACTCTTCCCACGAGTTGCAAGTTCATCAGTAAGCTCAGCATCATAATCACGCAAAACATATGGAAATATCTCAACAAACCTACGAGCCCACTGAGTGATTTCCCCAAAAGTAAAATTCTCAGGTCCTATCTCAATAAGTTGAACTAAAAAATTAATTAAACCAACATTAGGGTTATCAACAGCTCGCTCCCGATCCAACATTTCAGTTAAAAGTTGAACAGAAGAAATTAAAAGCTTAGCCTTAATATACATAATTACTCGGTAAGAAGCGTAAGAAAAAATAGTTCTCAAAAGAACACGGGTAGATCTAGTGGTATGAAATAAAGAACAAAAACAATAGAAATTATTAGAAAATAAATGAGAATTTAATCGAACAAACATAATAAACTAAAGAAAGAAATCCATCTTCTAGATGCAAACTAGAAATTTTAATTAAACTATTTAGTTTAATCTATATAAAAGGAAGCGTTTGCTATATAAAGGGTATGAACCTCTTAACTTAATCTTAGTTTATCCTTTTGAGCTACAAGAAAACTAAAAATAAAAACCTTAAAAAAAATAATAAAGCCAAAGGAAGTAAAACTTTTCATGCAGTTATCATCAAAAGATCATAACGAAAACGACAAAAAGTAATTCGAACCCAAATAAATAAAAATGAAACAGCTAACCTAAAAACAACAAATAAAAAAAAAGAAGGTAGCACAAAAAAAGGTATAAAAAACATATAAACTATTAAAAAACATGCATAAAGAAGTATAGTATACTCCGACAAAAATAAGAATGCAAAATATGCCCCAGCATACTCCGTGTTAAAACCTGAGACAAGCTCAGACTCTGATTCACTAAAGTCAAATGGAGCTCGATGAGTTTCTGCTAAAATACAAACAAATCATAAAGGAAAAATAAACAAATAAATAAAAGAATGTAAAAACTCAAATCTTTTAATAGAATAGGATCTTAATATAAAACAAAAAAATACAAGAACAGTTCTTAAAACAGCTTCATAAGAAATAGATTGAGCAATTGAACGTAGTCTACCAATTAAAGAATACTTCGAATTAGAAGACCAACCAGACAGTAAAATAATAAAAACCATAACAGAACCAATACAAAAAAACATAAGAAATGAATAGTTTAACCTAACAAAAAAAAAAGAAAGAGGCATAGTAAGCCACCTAAATAACGCTAACAATAAAGAAAGCTGGGGAGATAGATTATATAATAACTTATTTGAACGCAAGGGAACTAAATTTTGTTTAGTTAAAAGCTTGAAAGCATCTAATAAGGGCTGTGTCAAACCAATAAAAGAAACTTTATTAGGACCCACTCGATTATGAAATAGACCCATTACCTTTCGCTCAAAAAGAGTAAAAAAAGCAACAGAAAGCAGAATTAACAAACAATGAACAATTCAAGAAATTCTAACAAAAATCATCAACACATTTTACTTAAAGAAAGACCTTAGTATAAAATACTTCTAATGCAAAATTACAAATTAAAAAACATATTTTGATCACTAAAGTAAACATCAAAAATAAGAGAAAAAGAATATTTTAAGTATCCTAAAAGCATAAATACCCTAAAAAGTATAACGAAAAAAACAAACACCCTAGAACCCAATGTAAAAAAAGAAATAGTTAAAATTCTAAACATCTTTAAAAAGAAAATAGGAAAGGGAGGCATACCAGCCATGGCAACTAAACTAAGCAATACTAAAAACACAGAGGAAGATGTTTTTAAAAAAAAACTAGAACTAAGACCACTTATAGAATCTAACACAATAAACATAAAAAAAGAATAAAAAAATACATAAAAAGAGAATGCTGTAATATTTGCCATAATTGATAAAATAAACCAAGAATTATTTGCCACCGAAGAAGAAATAATAATAAAACGTAAGTCGTTTGAAAACACTATAGACACTGCCCCCAAAAGAATAGTAAAAACCACGGATATTAAAAGAGAGGGGATATTTAAAGACGAGAAGAACATATAAACCAAAAGCAATGAAGGAATCTTAAAAAGAGTACTAGAAATAAAAAGAACAATATTAGGGAAAAACGTGACAATATTTAAATATCAAAAATGAAAAGGAAATATAGAAAGTTTTAACAAAAGAGACAAAGTAAAACCAAAATCTGAGTTAGTAACATAAAATAACAAAAGAGAAAAAGCAGAAACTGTCTGAATAATAAAAAAAGTCAAAAGCTGGGAAAAATTATTTTTAAAAAGAGAAAAAGACATGCCTATAAAAACCAAAGTTCTTATTTCTAGCATTGCCCAAAAAATATAAAAACCCTCAACACACATCATTAAAAATAAAAACAAAACATATAACAACAAAAAAAGAAATGAATGGGGGGTTAAAAAAAACATTATAACTACTTAATTAAATAAGATCTTATGATTGGAAATCATTTATAATTTTTATACTATAGCTATTATTATATTTTAAGAGGCTGAATATGTCACATAGACTATGATAGAGTTCTAGATGCTATCT
>CAZHYV010000022.1:0-4921 GCA_964537055.1 uncultured Myxococcales bacterium | reverse complement strand
AGGACATCGCCGCCTGGCTTCCAAAGGTATGCCCCGGCGGGATCATTGCCGGCCATGACTATAATAGTCCCTGGGATGGGGTTATCGAAGCTGTGAATGAAGCCTTTGGTGATCGGGTAGAACACGTTACTGAATCAAACTGCTGGTTAGTCAGACTATGATTATCGTCATCACCGCCAACGGCTCCGGCACACGGATGAAAGGGTTAAGCCCGAAACCAAAGCATGAGCTTTATTTGGGTGAAAAGCGCATCATCGAACACCTGCTCGATACCTGCAATAAGTACGGCCAGACCTACTGCCTGACAAGCTACAAGGGCGAATGGCAGGCAAAATACCCCGGCAAGATCATCAACTGCGAACCAGCAGCAACACGCAAGGACACGCTTGAAAATATCAAAGGTTGGGAAGATGTGTTGATCGTGGATTGTGACGTTGTTTTTCCGGCTTTACCCGCTTTTGACCAAAGCACAGACGCGATATTCTACTTTGAAAGCACATGCACCAAGTACGCTGGGCTGATGGACGATGACGGAGAACTATTAGGTGCAGAAGAACGCGGAACATCGCAGACCAAGCGCGCAAGCGGCGCGTACTTTGTAAAGTCAGTTGATCGGCTATTGGCCCGCATGGTGTACCCGGATAGCATTGCAAGTGGGATGATCGGGGCCAGGATGATACGGGAAAACAATTTTATCCGCGTCGGCGACGTGGAAGACTATATGAAAGCCTTATGATCGTAGCTGTTGACTTTGACGGAACGTTGGCACTTGGCAACTACAGCCATATCACCTTGTTAGAGCCTAACCGGGCGCTTATACAGCGTTTGCAGGAGCTACGCGATACGATCAACCCGACGATCAAGATAGTCACCGCAAGGGGCGGAAAAGGGCATCTAAGCGAAGAAGAAAAGCAAGCGCGATACCTGCACCTAATTACCGATTGGCTGACCAAGTACGGCGTACCATACGATGAAATTTCATTCAAAAAGGAATACGCCAACCTGTACATCGACGATCAAACTATTGGCCCGAAAGATGACTTTGAAGGTAGGACAAGCTACTTTACCAAAAGCAATATCATTTTTACGCAGTGGACGGTCATTAAGCACTCACCCACCGCGCTTTTTGAGTTTGAATGGTATAAGCAGGCCCTGACGTTAGGCTTCAACGTTCCGGATGTGCTGTTTTGTAACGATGAATGTATCATCACCTCGTTTATCCCATCCACGCGCAAGCCTACCGGGTGGGATCTGGTGAACATCTGTTACAGCTTTATGGAGTTGGGCCACATGGCAAAGCACTCCTATCATACCTACTTAGACAACATCCCGGACATTGAAGGCGCAAGCGAGCAGACCAAAGCTATTGTAAAAGCATTGGCGGGTAAATCACATCACGGCTCGTTCTTTCACGGTGACTTGTCAACTACCAACGTATTGGCGAATGACGAAGGAGATCCTTACCTGATCGACCCGAACTCAAAGTACATCTTCGGCAGCTACCTAACCGATGCCGGCAAAGCAGCGTGGAGCCTGATAGCATACGAACAGCAGTACAGCGAAGCGCAAGTCATTTTCAACGCTATGCCGGATGCCATGTATTTTGCAGTTGCCGAAGGGCTAAGGGTGTGCAAGTACAGGCCGGAGTATATCAGCATTGTGAATAATATAAGCGACTTGATATGAATTGTATAAAATAAATTTTAAGACATGGAAACATTTGAATTTAAAGAAGTTATCGAAGCCCTTGAACAAGGCAAAATCGCCGCGCGACTTCAGTGGAACTCTTTTCCTGTTAAATCAACATTTGTTTTTAAACAAATTCCGGCAAAGATTGAAATATCAAGAGTTCCTACCATGCAATCACTTCCCGAATCTGTCAAAAACGAGTTTCTTGACAGAAATGAAGATGGCCCTTCATTTGATAGTATCTATTATGTGGATCAGCTTTGTATAGTTTTTGGCAACAATTTTATCAAAGGATATTGCCCCTCCCCTGAAGATATTTTTGCCGATGATTGGTTAATTTTTGAATAAAATACAATGAAACTTTGGTACTATCCCCGGATCTACAAGCTACCGCCTAAAGACAAGCTGCCGGAGACACTACAAAGCATCGAGATACCGGATGCGGAAGGCAAAAAACGGCTTTGTGAACACAATCAAATCATATCTTATGAATATGCCCAACACCTTGAAAGAATTTTGGGTATTCGGAATACCGAAGACACGGAAAAGCGGGTTAACGCCGCAACAGTGGACAGTAAAGGCGTTGACAGCCCGCAAAGCGGTGGAACAGGTGAAAATGAAGCTTCAGAATCCAAGTTCTTTTAAATGGACAGCCAAGCCCATGAAAGAAAAGAAGATCGAAGATAAATTAGCATACGTCGCGTTTGAGGCGATCAACGAAGCGGACGTTAACGGCATATTTGAATACGATGCCTAACCTGCCCAAGAACAGACGCCCGACGTACATTCCTGAACCGCCTGTCAGGACAGGTGGAAGTAATCAGGAAATTTACAATGGCTCTACATGGCGCGGGTTGCGTTTGCGTCAATTGGAAAGGCAGCCATTGTGTGAGGCGCATTTGCTGATCGGGGAGTTAGTTGATTGCATGTTTGGTGGTGTTATTGACCACGTTGTGCGCATCGAAGCAGGCGGGGCAATTTACGACCTGGACAATGTGCAGACTTTGTGTAAATCCTGTCATGACATCAAAAGCGCATTAGAAAGTCATGGCCTTACCGTCCCGGCAATTGGCGAACATGGGCAGCGCATACCAACGCAGGACGGCAAAAGGATCAGTTTGGAAGCGATAAAACAGCGGATATGAATATACTTGCAATACAGAAAGAAAAACAGTCAGCGGTTGAATACTACCGGGCATCCCCGCTGTTAACGATGTCAAGAACGTATAAATGCCGGGTTGACTTCATCCCTGCCCGTGAGATCCGGGAAACGGCATTAATGGAATATGACATCCTTTTTTCGCATCGCCCCGTTACCCCTTCAGAGATCCGGGCTTTGGCTTTGGCAAAATCACATGGAATAAAGATCGTTTTGGATTATGATGATCTTATTTGGAATATTCCAGTTAGTAACCCGGCTATCCTGCACTTTACCGATGACGCAGCGTTTGCAACTGCTGAAGCGATGCGCCTGGCTGATCTTGTTACCTGCTCCACCCAGGCATTACAGGCAGCTATTAAACGCGATTGGGGACGCGACGCGCAAGTCATACCAAACGCATGGGATGAAAGGCAGCGTATTGCAAAGGCATGGAATGCACCCAAAGAGGGAAAGCCTATCAGCATAGCCTGGCGTGGAAGTGATACCCACGCAGGCGATCTATACCAAGCAAGGACGGCATTCTTCGAAAGCAGCAATGTCAAGTGGATATTCTTTGGCATGCTTCCCTGGTTTATCCTGAAGCAGTACGGCGGCAACCTGGACAGCTTTACGTTTCAAGGGCCAACGCCAGGGTTTACGGAATACCTAAGAACCTTTGAGAAGATGCGCCCCGCATACGTTGTATTCCCGTTGGAAGACGTTGAGTTCAACAAGTGTAAAAGCAACATAACATGGCAAGAGGCGACGGCCATAGGCGCTACGGTTATTGCACCCGCTTACATGCCGGAGTTTGCAGGTGTGCCATGTATTAAATACCAAAGCATTGAAGAGTTGAGCGAGTGGCTTATTAGGTTATCCGTAACCGTACATGACCACGAACATGGAAACGAACTATGGAATGAGAGTGTTGTAATGTTAAAAGAACAATACAACTTGAAAACACAAGTTGCACGTAGGTATATGTTGTATGATGGACTTTTAAGCGAATGAAAAAGCCGTATTCAATAGATAAAATAAAGGAAAAGTTCTTAGTCAGAGCCAAGTCTATATTCGGCGATAGATTTGACTATTACGACATTTATCATATTGGCGAATGTTGGGGCAGGCAGGAATATGAGATAGACGTAAAATGCAGGGAGCATGGAGAGTTTTTCAAGTGCAACATAAGGCTCCATGTGCAAATGCTAAATGGTGGATGCCCTACATGCGCAAAAGCGCAAGCATCGAAGCCAAAAACATGGGATGAAACAGGAAAGGTTTGCTCTAAATGCGGTGAGAAAAAAGATTTAAATCAATTCGGAAAGACAACAAAAAGAGGCTTTCAAAGGGTTGATTCTTGGTGTAAAGAATGTAAGTCAAACAGGTGGGTGCAATACAAAAACAAACCTGGGGTTAGAGATAGGCTTTCGAGGAAACGGCAACTGCTCGAAAAATTCGAGTAGTTCAAAAAGAAGGAAAGAAAAAGCTAAATGACATAAGAAAAAGGTGGTTAGAGAAAAAAGGGGTATTGCCAGGAAAGAAGAAAGAAGACATAATTATATGCAAATGCGAACAATGTTCTAAGTTGTTTACCCACAAAGGAAGAACAATAAAGCGGTTTTGTTCTGTTGAATGCAGCAAGGAATGGCGCAGAATTGAAAGCATAGGGAAAAAGCTACCCCGGAAAGAAAAAGAATATCAATGCAGAAAATGTAAAACCGCTTTTAATGGGAAGGCTCCAGGGTATTGCATAAAGTGTGCAAAAGCAATGCAAAATGAGGCAAAGAAAACCCAAAAAGCTAAACGCCGTGCTATATTAAGAACCAACATTGTACACAACGTTTCTCCTGTAAAAGTATTCCAACGTGATAAATGGAAGTGTTGCAATTGTGGATGCAAGGTTCAGAAGGTTAACATATTGGCAGACAATGCAGCCGAGTTAGATCACGTCGTTCCTTTATCGCTCGAAGGCCCACATAGTTATAGTAATGTTCAAACACTTTGCAGAAGATGCAACCAAGCCAAGAGCAACAACTACAAAGGACAATTAGTTTTACACATATGATGCAACTAACTGAAAAACAAATAGAT
>CAZHYV010000021.1:0-5138 GCA_964537055.1 uncultured Myxococcales bacterium | reverse complement strand
CCGGCGCTTCAAAGGCCATTACCGAGACTGTGGAATTTACCATCACTGGCGCAAATGGTGCAGCGGTGCAACTGAAACAGAACCAGATTGAGCGGTTGCTGCAAGCGGCCATCGAGCGCAACGTGACCGGCAAGGGCGCAAAGGTCTATCTGACCTATCAGCCGGACAGCGACAGCGCATACCGCAGCGAGATTCTGCGGGGCGTGCTGAACCCAACGCGCCATGCTGCACAGGGGTTTATGCAGGGCATCATCGAGTATCGGCTGTCACTGACCCGTGTTCCGTTCTGGGAAGGCGCACGGACGCAGATACCACTGACCAACGGCAACGGAACGAACAACACGAGCGGACTGACCATCTATGCGCATGACGACAGCGGGTCAGGGCATGACATCTATTTGCAGATTGCCTCGACGGATGTGATCGGTGGGTTGCCGACGCCGGTCGAATTGCAACTGACCAACACAACGGGCAGCGCACAGGATTATCGGCACTGGTACTTTGCCAACAATCCGTGGTCAACGTCACTGGCGCACATCATCGAGGGGGAAGACAGAATCTCAGGCTATGGCACGATTGCGGTGCAGGCGAGCGCAAGCGGCGGGAACGTCGTCACGCAGACCGGTTCAGGCTGGCTAACGTTTCGATGGTATGTTCCGGCTGCGGCTCTAAACATCATCCGTGGGCGGTGGATGCGCATTTTTGCCCGATGGTGGAGCATTCCAGCAGCGGCGCGTCAGGTGCGGCTCAGACTCTATGAGTATTATGGACTCACCCAACTGACTCCTGAACAATATACCTGGACGACAAGCGCCGGAACGGACATTTTCCACGACTGCGGCGCGCTGGCTTTACCACCGATGGAATATCTAAGCGGCTGGAAAGATGTCGTGCTAGAGGTGGCTGTGCAGACCAGTGGCAGCGAAACAATAGCCGTTGACTTCCTGGCATTGTTGCCGTCCGAAGATGGCCTGTTTCGCTATGTGGAACAGCCAGCATTCACCGTCGCCAACGGCGGGATCATGGTAGATGACGGGATTGAGGGCGTAACCTACCTGAGCGAAAGCAGCCTGATCACGCCGGTCTTTGAACCACGAACCGGGCCGCTTCTGGTCTATCCAGGCGTCGCCCAACGGCTCTATGTGCTGCACGACGGCGACAACGGCGACATTGCCTGGACGTTGACGGCCAAAGCGTGGTATCGGCCGCGACGGTGGACGCTATGACCTGGCATGTAGAGTTCGTCGATCTGGCGAAAAATGCACCTGGACTTTCTATCACTGTGCGGGCACTGGCATGGAGCGACCGGGGCAACTGTGATGAGGCGGCGCTGACCGTGCAGGGAGACGGGCAGGCGCTGCGCACGCTGAATGGATGGATCGGGCGTGAGGTGCGCATCTACAATCCACAACACACGATGGTCTGGTTTGGCATCGTGGCCGAGGTCAACTGGGCATTGACCAACAAATGGGCAATTGGGCGCACGTTGTCACGGCTGGCGAATCGGGTGCGCATTGCCTACACCAAAGCGGACGCGTTCGGCGCTTCGACTTCACTCACAACGAGTTGGGCGGAAGACGCAACCAGCCAGGCGACCTATGGCATTCGTGAGGTTGAACTGAGCATCGGGGAAGCGAGTGACGATGAGGCGACGGCGGCGCGAACGCAGGCGCTTTTGCGGGCTGACCCTCGCCCGACGCGGCGACGAGCGCGCGTGCAAGGGGCGGAAGTCGTCTGTTGGGGCTTCTATCACTTCCTGAATTGGCAATACTACGAAAATCTAGCGGGACGCATTGAGCACGACGGAGACGACGAACAGGAGATTTCCATTGGGTGGGGGCTGAGCGGCGCGACGAACATCGGATGGTATGACAGGTACATGCACGATGTTGGCGGACGGCTCAGCGCCTTGCGAGATGGCGATAGGGTCTGGGTAGCAAAAAGCGGAGCGAACTCCGGCGAGAAGACGATTGCAAGCGTGACCGGCGACGGACAAATCTCCTACACGGCGACGACGATCCATTTCGAGGAAAACGACGACATCAAAGACACCGCCAGCGGATTTCGTGAGTTTTACGCCAACGGTTTCGTCAACGTCTCTGGGTCTGGAAGCAACAGCGGCTATCACTATGTTGACGGCAAATCAACAGACGGGCACATGACGACGGCGCAGAGCTTCACAGGGGCGATTGTCAATGAGGGTACAGGTCCCAGCATCACGCTTCTGGAGGGTGAGTACGCAGATGTGGGCACGGTGACAGAGGAAGAACCTGGTACATCCACTGCACTGACCCTATATGGCTATGAGGTAGCGCAAGAGTTCATTCCATCAACGACGATGGCGCTTGAGCGGGTGGCGGTGCGGGTAGCAAAGATTGGTTCACCGGCTGATAATCTGCTGGTGGAACTCTGTGCAGATAGCGCCGGCGCGCCGGGCACGGTGTTGGGGACGGCGACGTTGGCAGCGGTGGATGCAGCGGCAGACAGCGTTACGGATACATGGATCGAATTTGCCAGTCTGGTCAGCGTCACAGCCAGCACGAGCTATTGGCTTAAGGTGCGGCGAAGTAGTTCGCTTTCCGCCACGGCTCATTGGTTGCTGGGGCTGGTGGAAGAAACCAGCGAGACGACGCTCTTTTATCTGGGCAGTAGTTGGACGGCGGCGACGCGTGACGGCGTGTCATTGTCCATGCCGTATCGCCTGTGGGACAGCGAGGATACATCGGATGCGATGGAACGCATTGTAACCGATTGCGGCGGCTCGTTTGTAACTGCGGTGACAGTGAGCGCGACCAGCGTCTATCGCAATCAATATGTCGCTGAAAAGCGGCGGGGCGGCGAGGAACTTGAGCGATTGCTTGACATCGGCACGGCAAGCGGAGACCGGCTTACGGCGATGGTCAATAGTAAGCGCACGCTCACGATTGCCGCGCAGGTGGAACAACCGACGAGCGTCGCCGGGTTGCCCGTGTTGGGTGATGATGACCGTATCTATGAGGCGCAGGGGGCAGCCTGGCAGCCTGGCATGTCGCCGGTAGGCAACTGGCTGGCGTTGCGTTTGCCGATGGGCATTGCATCAGATTGGGAGATGGCGCTGGTGTATGTGCAGGCGGCTCGTTATGACGTGCAGGCGGCGGCCTGGGAAATCAAGCCGGGCGACGCTGAGGAGATGTTGGGAATTTACAGCAGGGAATAGCCGGACATGAGACCGATCACGCCGAATCAAATCTGGGATGACCTGCGGCCTCGCATCGTTGCGCTGATCGAGGAGCGCGCCGGCGTTCGCACGGTGAGCAGCGGAGGTGCGGGAAGCAGCACGACGGCGGCGCATGACCTGAGCGGCGCTTTGCATCTTGGCACGCTGCACAACAACCAAGCGCCGCAGTTTCTACTCCTGGATGGCACGCGTGACCTGACTGGCAACATGGCGGTTGATTCTGGCGTGACGATTGACGGCGTTGACCTGTCGGCGCACGCAGCCAACCCAGACGCACATCACGCGCGGGCGCACGCCATTATCAGCACGAGCGACCATACGGCGAGTGGGCTGGCGGTGGGCAATGTGCTGCAAGCGACGGGGGATTCGACCTTTACCTGGGCGGCGCTGGATCACCAGTATGTGATCAATCCGTTGCCGGATCAGCATCACGCCAGAGATCATCTGCTGGTTGGCTCGACGCACACGGCGAGCGGGTTGACGACGGGGCATGTGGTGCGGGCGTCGGGAGCGACGACGTTCGCCTGGGCGCAATTGCAGCACGGCGATTTGGGCGGCGTGACAAGCGATCAGCATCACGCCAAATTGCACGATATGTTGGACACGGCGCACCACAGCTATACCGGAGGTGCGGCGCTGGACGTGTTTGGGTTGTCGGCGGCTTCGACGCTGGCGAAACTGAGGCCAAGCAGCGGCCCAGGGGCGGCCAGCGCGCTGTTACGGACAGATAGCAGCGGGTATCTGACGCTGGTGCGATTGACGACAACGGATCGGGTGCGGACGCCGCTGGTCGGGACGGCCAGCGGCGCTTTGACGTTGCAGCCGACGACGGACGTAGTGCTTGATCCTGATAGTAACCTGACAAAATTCGTAGACTCGTCGGCGATTCAGACGAACAGTTTTACGAGTGGGTTTGCGGGCGCGGGATTACGGATCGACCAGGGGATCAGCCGGGCGTCGAAGACGACCGTGGAGACGGATGACATTTATGTTCGTGGACGGATGCACGTCTATGAGCTGCTGATTCACCAGATTCGAGCGACGAACGGCAGCGTGTTTGTTTCCTCGACGGGCAAGGCCGTTACGGTGAGCAGTCTGGGCGGTGGGTTTTATCGCGTCAATACGGACACGGAGACGGCGCATGGGTTTACGGTGAACGATGTGATCCGGGCGCAGCGGTTCACGGGAACATCGGTGTACCAATGCAACATGGTGGTGTCGGCAGTGGCGAGCACGAGCCAGTTCGACGCGCTGTTGGCGAGCGGAGATGCGCCGGCGGCGGGGATGGAGTTCGTGCGGCTGGGGAATACGAGCGACACGAGTCGGCAGGGGTCGCTGTACCTGACGGCGGACGATAGCGGCGCGCCGTTCATCGACGTGGTAGACGGGATTCTCGACCATGACGATTGGAATACTGCCGGCAAGGTGAAGGTCAGATTGGGAAAGTTGACCGGCATTACCGGGACGGCGAATGAGTATGGACTGTATGCGCAGAGTGGAAGCGGAACGTATTCGGCAAGCCGGCTGAAGGCGAGTACGGCGGGCGTCGAGCTGCAAAACGCCAATTTGTATGTGTATGACGGGTCTGGGAATAATCAGGGAAAGTGGACATATACGGGGATCGAGTTTCCACTGCTCACATCGTCGTTTAAGACAATCAGTTGGACGTTGGCGGCTGAACCGGAAAGCACGACGGCAGTGCGCGGGGCGGCGCTGTCGGGCGAGGTGCATTTGGATTTGCTGGGCAGCCTGGGACCGAGCCGAACCGATGGCTACGTGACGTTGAACATGACCGGCTATGACGCCGGCCCGGCGTTGGGCGAAACAAGCTATGTGCGCGCGGGCGTGCGGCGGGTGAGCGGGACGGCGCGCAGTTACACGGCGTTGATGTCGAGCCAGAAGAATTTCGTTCTGGGGCCGG
>CAZHYV010000020.1:0-5822 GCA_964537055.1 uncultured Myxococcales bacterium | reverse complement strand
GCGAGCTGGCAATGCGGGTCCGAGACGGCCTGCTGCTGCTGGAAGAGAAGGAACAGGAGACGCCGACCACGTTGATTGGCGAACTGGAACGGGAGGCGGGGGCGTCGCTGCGGCAGGTGCAGAACCTGATCGACGGCATGGCACGCCAGCGGCGGCTGTACATTGCCAACGGGATGCGGGAAGCGATTGCGGCCGGCGCCGACGTGGGCGGCACATTCTCGCTGGCGCGCTGGCGGGAGATCCAGGAGACGTTCGACGCCTTCGAAACATGGCTGGCGACGCCCCTGCAGGACTGTGGAGTGCCGCCGATCGTCGTCGTGTCTCGCCGTGGCAACCCACCCGAGCCGGTACAGCCACCGGCGCCCACCGAACCGACGCCAGAAGCGCCGACAGAGGAGCCCGCACCGTGACCCAGCCCATCACCATCAATCAACGCACGGCGGCCAGCGTAGCGCAACTGGTAGACCGGATGCAGCAGGCACAGGAGACGCTGCGCACCTACGTCGAAGCGGTAGGGGCGGCGCTGGATGTGCCGGCCGGCTGGCGTTTCGACGTGCAGACGATGGCATTTATGCCGCCGGCCGAGCAGGCGGAGATCCCTGGTCTCAGCGAGGAATTTGTCGCAGAGCACCAGAATGTCTTTTGTGGCTCGGAGCAGGCGCACGAGTAACTGAATCATCCAGTTAGAGAATAAAGGAGACAGTGCAGATGACGCAGCAGGCTACGTATGACATTGATGCAGATGGTAGGCTTATCGTAACGCCCGCAGGCGGCGTATTCAAGTTCGTGGCGACGGTGCCACCGGTCGATCCCCCCCCGGTTGACCCTCCTCCGGTCGATCCCCCGCCTCCGGTGGACCCGCCCCCGGTCGACCCGCCGCCTGCTGCTACGAGTCACATTTGGGTTGACGTCGCTACGCTCCCCGGCAAGCCACGTACCGGGCGTGGCTGGAACAATATGTACAGTATGGCAAAAGGCGGCGCACCCGGCCCCGTCACCGTCTCCAATCAGAACTCGATGCACAGCGCCTGGATGCAGGCTTGCGCATACGTCTACGCTGCGACTGGCGACACTGCATTTCTCAATAAGGTGACGACCGGCTTCAAGGCCCTGGTTTCACCCTCCCTGCCCATCGACCGCGCGCTCGCCCTTGCCCGCGAGCTGCAGGGCTACGTTGCCGCAGCGGAAGGCATACAGCTCGCCAAGGTAGACCCCGATCTCGACGCCGCGGTCAAGGCCAAATTCCGCTACTTCCTGACGTGTCCGACCAAAAGCGGCCCGGCCTCGTTGCTTGAATCGCACCAGAAGCGGCCTAACAACTGGGGCACGCACGCCACCGCTGCGGTGCTGATGATCGCCCGCTACATCGGCGATAATGCCATATTCGGCAATGCCATCAAGGTGTTCGGGGGCTTCCTGGGCGGCTACGACCTGTATCATGGTTTCGTCTATGGCGATCTCGACTGGCAGTACGAGCCCGACCGGCCGTTGGGCATCAACCGCAAGGGCGCCAACAAGGGTGGACTCAATCTCGACGGTTCGCTGCCGGAAGAAATGCGCCGCGGCGGCGCATTCGACCCAGAGCTGCCGGCTACGATGCCCACCCCTTACCCATGGGAGGCCGAGCAGGGCATCGGTGTCGCCATCGCCGTGGCGCTCAATGCCGGGGTTGACCTGCGGCCGGCGTCCGATTGGGCGCATAAGCGCAGCGTCATTTGGCTCACCCAGGTCGCCAAGTGGCCGATTGCGGGCGACGACGCCTGGCAAGCGCCCCTACTCAACTGGCTCTATCCCGACCTGAAACTGAGCGTACCTGACGGCGGGCCCGGCAAGGGCATGGCCTGGACCGAATTCACGCACCAATAGCACGAATGCCTTAGGGACACGATGACCGCACCAACGCTCGGCGCGTATGTAGCAGCGCAGAAGACGACCAACAGCCTAACCCTTGGCGTCACCGTGCCGAGTTACAGCGCGGGTGATACGCTGTATGTTGCCTATGTCGATGACGCTGATGCTGGAACACCTAGTATCGATGGAACCGGCTGGACGACGGTCGTCAACAACGCCACGATTGCCGCCTCCGGTGTCCCAGACTCCGGCTCGTTTTCCTTATGGAAGCGACCGGCGACAGGATCGAATACAAGCTACACGGTCACGAGTGATGTTTCCGAGCGTGGCCTTATAGTTGCATGGATCGGCCAGAATGACGGCGGGTTCAACGTCGCAGTTGTGACCACAAACGGCACGAACAGCTCGCCGTCTGTGGCTGCGCTGACAACCACAGTAGCGGACTGCCTGCGTATCAGCATCATTGCGGCATCTGCCGATCGCACCCCGGTCGGCACGCTGCCGGGGCATACGCTGCTGGTGACAAATGCGTTTAGCTCTGCCGGCATGATCAGCGTCCAGTACGAAGCAATTCCTACGGCCGGCACGGATGCCAGTGTATCGACAACCCTCGCCAGTTCGTACTGGAGTACGTTCACGTTCGCCATTGCGCCGGTGGCATCTGGCATCAGCGGCAGCGCATCACTTACGCAAGCCGACAACACCGTCGCCGCCACGGGCACGGTAGCAGTTGCCGGCAGCGCATCGCCCAGCCAGGCGGGGAACACACTAAGCGCCGCCGGTACGGTGGCAATCACAGCGCAGGCGGCACCGGCGCAAGCTGCCAACACAATCGTTGCTGCCGGTACAGTGACGGTCAAGGGTACGGCGGCGCTCACGCAGGCAGCGCAGACTGTTACGACGACAGGCATAGCGCCCGCTGCTGGCGCGGCCAGTCTGGCACAGGCTGCCAACACGGTCGCCGCTGTTGGTGTGGTTGCCGTGGCTGCTGCTGCCGCCATCACGCAAGCAGGGAACACCGTTGTTAGTGCTGGCAAAGTTGCCGTGGTTGGCATAGCCAGCATTGCACAGGCAGGGAATACCGTTGCGGCAGCGGTGGCGGTGGCCGTCAAAGTGCAAGCCGCGCCGACCCAAGCGGGCGACACGCTGACCGCTACCGGCACAATCAGCAATGGTATCAGCGGCTCGGCGAATCTGACCCAGGCCGGCAACACGGTCAGCGCCGCGGGCGTGGTGGCGGTCGCTGGACAGGCCGCACTTGCGCAGGCGGGCAATGCCGTCACTGCTGCCGCTGCGGTCGCCGTCAAAGCAGTGGCGGCCCTCACCCAGGCCGGTAACTTGCTCGCGGCGACGGGAGGATCCGGGGCGGTTGGCCAGGCGGCGCTTGCTCAGGCGAACAACACCGTCGCCGCATCGGGTGTTGTCGCCGTCGCCGGAGTGGTTGCCGCTACTCAGGCCGGGAACGCCGTCGCAGCCACCGGCAAGGTTGCAGTCGCTGGCCAGGCGGCGCTTACGCAGGCCGGACAGACGGTTGTCGCAGTCGGCGTTGTCGCTGTCGCCGGAGTGGTTGCCGCTACCCAGGCCGGGAACACCGTCAGCGCTACGGGCAAGGTTGCGGTCAAGGCGCAGGCGGCGCTTACGCAGGCGGCGAATACCCTGGCTGCGACGGGCGGCGCGAGAGTGGTGGCGAGTGCGGCACTTGCCCAGGCTGCCAACGCGGTCGCCGCTGCCGCTGTGGTCGCAGTGGCCGGGCAGGCAGCACTTGTCCAGGCAGGCAACACGTTAGCGGCGACAGGCGAACTGGCTGAGGCTGTCGATATTATCGCTACGCTGAACGTAGTACAGGCGGGCAACACGGTCACGGCGACCGCGGTCGTGGCGTGGATTGCGATGTTGGGCACAGTGCGCGGGCCGGGCAGCGCAGGGACAGTGACAGTGACAGTGACAGGGATGGGTGGAACAGGCGCAGTGCACGGCGCACGCACTGCGGGCACCGTATCCGGCGCACGCACTGCGGGCACCGTATCCGGCGCACGCAGCGAAGTATAGCAACGGGTCAGTGATAAGGAGATAGAGACAATGGGACTTCAGTACTCAGTTAGTGTAAGAAATGCACAGCTCGACGCCCTCGAAACGGCAGTCGGTGTCTCGCCAGTGTTGAAGATCTACGACCTGACAGCCGGCCCCCCTGCCAACTGCGCAGCGGCCATCACCGGCACAGTGTTGGCGACGATGACCTTGCCGTCGGACTGGATGGCGGCGGCTTCAGCAGGCAACAAGGCGATGTTGGGCACCTGGCAGGATGCATCGGCAGATAACGCCGGCGTAGCGGATTTCTTCCGTCTGTTCGCCAACGACGGCACAACGTGCCATGCGCAGGGCACTGTCACACTCACCGCTGGCGGCGGCGACATGACGCTCGACAACACCAACATTACTGCGGGGCAATCGGTCACGGTGACATCGTTCTCGGTTGCCGCCGGCAACGCGTAGACAGGAGGGAACGATGGCAACTGCGGCATTGCCTCCCAGGGTACAAGGTGCGCTGCGGCCGGCTCAGCTCATCAGGTGGGAGCGCGACGACGGCACCCCCGAACCGCTGACAGGCGCAACGTTGACCGGCACGATTACCAATCGCAGCACGGACACGACGCGCGCCATTGCGGGCACGTTGACCGTTACCGATGGCGCATCGGGGGAGTTCCGTTGGGACTATGCTGCGGGCGATGTTGACACGGCGGGGGAGTACGACGTGCAATTCTCGGCGGCGTTCTTGGCGGGAGCCTCCCCCGCTCGCACGTTCGTCGCGCGTTGGAAGGTTGAACGCTACAGGACGGCGACCTAGTGCGCGCCGTCCTCGTTGCACTATTTCCTGACCTGCTTGCCAAACAGGAGCGGGCTAACATGTTCAGTGAGGGTGCGTTCGACAGACCATCCGTAACGCAATCTGTTGCGGATGGTGTGTTGAGATATACCAAGGCGAGTGCTCCATTGAGCGATCGTCAATGTTTCTCCGTCGTAGGTGAGGTTGTGATTTTGTCGCGTGTTGCTGTTCTGCTGCGAGATTGTTGCCCAACGGCAGTTTTCAGGCGAATAGGGTCCATCATTATCGATACGGTCCATGGAACATCCATCGGGACGATCGCCCATGTCAGCCAGGAAGTTCACAAAGGATTCGCGCCATCGCTCGCAGACGGTAATCCCACGCGCCCCGTACCTCTTGTAGGATTTGTCGCTAGGGGTATAACATCTCGCAATCATCTTGGCGTAAGTATTCCACAGGTAATGGGTCGAGTATCCATGCGTGGAATTGTTCTCTCTTGCCGCATCTGGACGCAAGCACCCACAGCTCTTAGTTCTGCCGGCCGCAAGCTTCGTACCCTCGACTTGGCACTTAGTGCCGCACTCGCACTCGCAGTTCCAGACTGCGCGGCGGCCTTTGTTCATGTGAGAGAAAGACAATACGGTCAAGCGGCCAAAACATTGACCGGTGATGTCGTTAATGCGCGGGCTAAGGTGCGTGGTATGATGGGGTTGCATCGGGAACCTCCTTTGTTCTCGGTGACATGGGCCGGGACGTTCGAGCGTCGCCGGCCTACTTGTTTGTTTACATCTCTATTATACCACAAAAACATATATCTCCAGTGCGATGGTACTTATGAGTAAAGCCATCATTGTCGCGGCTGGTGACTTAGAGCATCTACCATCAGAAATTCAGACGGTAAGTAACACCCTGAGCGCAGCCGGCTGGACGGTGCGACTGTGCCTCGCGGGTGACGCGTCGCGCGCGGGGCTACTGGCCGCCGCGGGTGAAGGCGACGTCGACCTCGCGTGGTTCGGCCTGCACTCGACGGCGGATGGCTTCGTATTGTCAGACGGCATATGGCCATCTTCGGAATTAGGTGCGTGGCTACGAAACGTCAACGCGTGCGACGTGGTATTAAATAGTTGTTACTCAATCGAGCATATCA
>CAZHYV010000019.1:0-5901 GCA_964537055.1 uncultured Myxococcales bacterium | reverse complement strand
TGTGCGCCACGATCCATCCCGGCGGCGGGTCGGCGGGTGTGTGATGGCACAGGTTGTCATGCAGCTTCAGGCCCAGTTCCAGCGGATGATCCGCCTGATCGCCGCACAGGGATGCAAAATCCGAGGCGATCCGGCTGCAATAGCTGCGCAACTGCCGGTCGCGCTGTTCGTGGGTGAGTTTCGGGTCCGGCCAGGCCCACAGGTCGCTCAGGTAGATCGACCCGCGGCCGATTCCCTGACGCGATCCCACCTTCACCACCGCCTGGACCTGCGCTTCGGTGATCTGTTCGATCAACCCCGTGCTCAGTCGCAACGGCTTCAGAAAAGACTGCTTTTGGAAATGGACTTCGACGGATTGTATCTGAGCCTGGATCGAATCGTGTGCGGACATGCCCATAGACTAGGCTTCGGCCGTCGCCGGTCAATCTTCGATGATGTCCAGTACCGGGATGGAGACCCCCCTGGGTGTGGGGGCGGCATCGGGCGCTTCGATGATCGGCACTTCCTCCAGCACCCGTACCATCGCGATCTCATCGCACGCATCTTTCTTCGAACAGCGTACGCAATCGGACCAGACTTTCAGCGGCAGCGATTCCTTGGGAACCACCACAAAACCGCATTTTGCGAAAAAGGCCTGTTCATAGGTCAGGCTCATGATCCGCCGGATCTGCAACCGCCGGGCTTCATCGACCGCCCATCCCACCAGCGCTTTGCCGATGCCCCGGCCGTGATGCGCTGCATCCACCGCCAGAGATCGCACCTCGGCCAGATCGGCCCAGATGACCGACAGCGCGGTGCATCCGGCCACCTGTCCATCGAGTTCGAAGACCGCAAAATCCCGCAGATCCTCATAGAGCTGGGCGTAGCTCTTAAACAGCATCCTCCCCAGTTCCGCGTGGCTGTTGATGATCGCGGCGATGCGGGGGACATCATGGACGGTGGCGGGGCGGATCATGGATGATGGGCCGGGGTTTTAAGGATAACAAGCCGGAGTCAAGAATAACGATTCGGTCATGCCCGAAGCTCCGGGGTTAAGTTTCAAACAAAAACTCGATCTCAACCGAGACATCCAGCGGCAGGGCGTTGACGCCGACGGCCGCGCGGGCGATGGCGGGCGACCCGTGGGGAAAATCCGGTCTGGAACTGGATGTGTTGGTCAATCCGCAAGATATCACCCGTCTTGTGGTGTTCGACACCTGGACGCTCAACTGCGATCGGCATCACCATGACCCGGCGATACGGAAGCCGAATTATGGCAATGTCTATCTGTCGAGCGAGGGGGTGGAACCGGGTGAGCGGCGGCTGATCGCCATGGATCACGGGCTTTGCTTCATCCGTTCGGGCGAAGACCTGACGCCTGAATTGGCCCACATTGACAAGGTGAAGGATGAGCACGTTTATGGTCTGTTCCCGCAGTTCCGGGACAGGCTGAAAGCGGATATCATCAAGGATTGCTCAGCGCGCTTGCACGAGATGGATGCGGAGACCGCCGAGGCGATGGTCGCATCGGTTCCCACACAATGGGAGGTATCCGCCGAGGCGGCAAAGGCATGGAGCGAATTGATCTATCGACGCGCCGCCTTCGTTGCCGATAACGTCCGACAGTGGATCGAGTTAGCCGAGCCGTGGTTTGGCCAGAAGGGAGCATAAGCTATGGCCAGAGGCTTTTACAGTGTCGTTCAGTATTGCCCGGACCGTTTCCGCGCTGAGGCAGTCAATGTCGGACTTGTACTCCTGTGCCTCGACCCGCACGCGGTCCGGGTGCGCATGACCGCCAACCATGAGCGCGTGCGGAAGCTCTTCCTGGTCGCCCGACCGGAACTTAAGAACCTGAAGGTGTCGACGCATGGGCTGGCGAGCCGGATCGAGAAGAGCACCGACGAACTGAGAACGGCGGAAGACCTTGCCGAGTTCGCGGCGTCGCGAGCCAATGACCTGCGCCTGACCGAGCCGAGGCTGGCGAAGCTGGAAGATGTCGACGCTGATTTCGAGCGATTGTTCGCGCAATTGGTCGAGCAGCATTCCACCGAAGAACTGGCTAATGCTTCTCCCGAGCTTCCCCCCAAGCTGGACGAGGTGTTTCACCGGCTTGAGCAGTCTCGGAAGATCTGGCGGCCGGGGGCCATAACCGTGCCGATCCATAAGCGGAAGATCGAGATTCCCTACGCATACCAAAATGGTGTGGTGAATCTCATCAAGCCCAAAGTGTTCGCGGACGACAAGCGGGCCGAGACGCAGGCGGCAAAGCTGGCGGTGGATGGTCAATTCATCGAGAAGCACCTCATCGACGGTAAGAAGCACAAGTTGATCGTTGTCTCCACACAAGAGGGCCCGAAACAGGCGAAAGAGATCAACGATCACATCGCACCGATGTTTAAGGAACTGGGAGTACGTCTGGTTCGTCCGCAGGATGCGGAAAAGTTCGCGGATGAGGTCGAGGCGTCAGCGCATTGAACCATGACCGAACACGACCGGAAACAACTCGGAAAAACGCTCTGGAACATCGCCGACCAGCTGCGCGGCGCCATGAACGCGGACGATTTCCGCGATTACATGCTGGCCTTCCTGTTCCTGCGCTATCTCTCGGACAACTACGAGGCGTCAGCGCAGCGCGAGCGAACGGAGAGTGATGCGACTGGTGCGGCAGGAGCCGTACGGCCGATGAAAGCCGTGGCGTCGGACTGTAATCCGTGCTATGATGCCATGCGCTCCGGGAGTGGTCTGTAATGGCGGATTCAACACGAAAAGTGACTTTGACCTTTGGCGGTGACGGGTTCACCGGCGGAGGGGTGCCGCTCACGCTGCTGGCGGAGAAGCTCAAAGCGTTGCAGTCGCTTCTTTTCCACGCGGCGGCGACAGTGATGCGGGATTCGGTCGGCCGTCGCGGGCAGTGGGTCAACCGGTATCGCGACGCGGTCGAATTGCGATTCTCCGAGGCGCATCACAGCGAATTGACCATTGTATCAGAATTGCCGGATGCGGGCCTGTTCAAGGATTACGAGAATACAGGGACGCAGGCGCTCGATCTCGCCTACGATTTTGTGGAAGATGTCAACGCAGATCGAGCGGAAGCGGTTGCTCAACGTGTTCCCGATCGTCAGGAGCGGTTACTCCTCCTGCGAACGTTGGAACAGCTCGCGCCCCGGTCGCCTGAGACCTATACGTTGACGTTCGCCAACGGGTTGTCCAGCCACGCCGGCGTGAAGATCACGGCGCTGACCCGCGCGAGCACGCAGATGCTGATCTATCGTCAGTTGCTCGACGAAGCGAGCGACGTTGAAGAGGCGCGCGTCGTCGGCACGCTCACCAAGATCCATTATGACGTCGCCCCGCAGATGCTGGCTGTTCGCGTGTCAACCGGTCACGAGGTGAAATGCTACTACGATGAGTCCCTTCGCGAGCAGGTGGCGAGCCTTCGCGCCGGCAGCATCGTCGAAGTGGTCGGCCTCGCCGGAACGTCATCCGGTGGGCGACTCAAGCAAATTGACTACGTGAAGAGTGTGGACCCGGTCAGCATGGAACCGGTCAGAATCTCCCATTTTGAACACGCGGGGCGGCAATACTGGCTGCGGGAGGCAGCGCCCTTCAGCATCGAATACGCCGACGGCGTGTGGGCGTACAGCAACGATGCACTGGGCATCCGTGGTTACGCCGAACGTCGCGAGGAGGCGCTGCGGGAGCTGCACGAGGCGTTTGATTTCGCCTATCGGGATATCGCCCGGGCGGACGACAGCCAACTGATCGGTCGAGCAATT
Organism: uncultured Myxococcales bacterium; assembly: GCA_964537055.1. Taxonomy (GTDB): domain Bacteria; phylum Myxococcota_A; class Polyangia; order Palsa-1104; family JAEUJZ01; genus CAZHYV01. The sequence goes on along the minus strand of CAZHYV010000019.1, from coordinate 2,146 downwards.
GATATGAAGCGGGAGTTTCTACGACTTGTACAAACGAACGGGGGCGCCTGACCATGCCGCGCAGCGCCAGGAATGTGGCAGCCAACTTGGAGCGGAAGGGGTTCATCGCCGACGACGGCAACCACACCTTCTACCGCCTGTTCGTCAACGGAAAGAACACTGGAATCCGCACCAAGATCAGCCACGGCGAGAAGGAGATCCACGATGGCCTGCTTTCGCAGATGGCGAAGCAGACCCGCCTCGCGAAGAAGGAGTTTCTCGAACTCGTCGATTGTCCCCTGACTGAGGCGCAGTACCTCGGATTGCTTCGTGAGCGCGGGCACCTGCCGAAGGTCGAAGATGAGGAGCACAAAGGCACGAAGTGACCCGGCGGCGACTCGCACCATGACCGAACACGACCGGAAACAACTCGGAAAAACGCTCTGGGCCATCGCCGACCAGCTGCGCGGTGCCATGAACGCGGACGATTTCCGCGATTACATGCTGGCCTTCCTGTTCCTGCGCTATCTCTCGGACAACTACGAGGCGTCAGCGCAGCGCGAGCTGGGCAAGGATTACCCCGACCCCAACACCATCGGCAACGGCGGGCGGACGCCCCTGTCGGTCTGGTACGGGAAGAACCCCGGCGATGTGGCCGCGTTCGAGAAACAGATGCGGCGGAAGTATCACTATGTGATTTTGCCCCAGCACCTGTGGACGAACATCACCTGCCTCGCCAGGACACAAAGCGGCGATCTGCTCAATACGCTCCAGGCGGGTTTCAAGTATATCGAGAATGAGTCATTCGAAAGCACCTTTCAGGGCCTGTTCTCGGAAATCAACCTCGCCTCGGACAAGCTGGGCAGGAACTACGCCGACCGCAATGCGCGGCTGTGCGGGATCATCCATGAGATCGCAAAGGGGCTTGCGGAGTTTTCCGCCGACACCGATACGCTCGGCGATGCGTATGAGTACCTGCTGGGGCAGTTCGCCGCCGGATCGGGCCGGGTCGGCGGGTGGATGGTCATCCCGCACCTGGGGCATTTGAACGCCCGACCGGCGTAATGGTCGGGCACGGTGATATGGCGGCGGCAGGCGGCGCAGAAGGTTTTCAATGGACCTCCCTGGGATCGGCTGGGAGGATTGTAGCGTTGGGGGTGGGGACGGGGAAACAAAAACGCCCCGGACCTTCTGGCGGTGTCCGGGGCGGGCAGATTGTCGCCGCCAGCGAGTCTAACCAACCCGCCCTTAATCGGCCGAACTCTCAAAGACCGGGGAGGACGAACCCGCATCTTTTTTCGACTTGGCGATTGCCACCAAATCTTCGGTCACTTTTTCGCCGAGCGAATAAACCGCCACCCGCCGCGCCTCCGAGTCCTCAAAACAGCTTTCCTCCCAGAACGCCTCCTCGGCCTCTTGGGCGCTGGCGTGGTAGCCGGTGGCGTGATTGTCGAATTGATCGCAGTCCGCGTAAAAGACTTCCCGGCCCGCGAATCGCTCCACCACGGCCAATGTTTCGGCTCGGTCAATCGCCTGCTCGATTACGGCATAGCAGGCGTTTAAGTCGGCAGCGTCAAACTCGATCTCTATTTTCGCCAGTTGCGTTTCGATCTCGTCTTGCGTGGCCCAGTCTTTGGGGCCGCAAAGATGAACCACCTTGCCCCATTCCCCCTTCGCCGCCGCCAGCAGCAAGTTGGCTCTGGCTTCGAGAGCGTGATTGATTGCGGTGGACCACGCCTGCTGTTCCATCTTCCGGGCCAGTTCCACGGCCTCTGGGTTGGCCCGTGCTGCGTTTAGAGCCGCGTCGAGGGTTTCGGCCCGGCCGTCGCCTGCGTGATCGCGGATGTAGCGTTTTGCGGCCTGGCGAGACTCGCAATCGTGCCGGTAAATCAGTTTCGCCTGCTGTTGTGTGGTGAGTTCCATTTCAGACTCCTTCCCGGCTTGGCCGGGGGTAAAGGTTTAATCCCGCCGCCGGAGTTGCACCGGCGGGAACTGCTAGGCGGGTTAATTACTTGGCCGCTTCCAGCATTGCAGAAAACGAGCCGTTAAACCTCTGACCGATCTCTTCGGCCACTTGACGGGCGGCGTCGTGGGCCTGGGGGCCTTCGGCGATCACCTTGTAATCAGCGAAGTCGTTTTCGCGGGCGAAAAAGTAAACCTTGGTCCC
>CAZHYV010000018.1:2813-8835 GCA_964537055.1 uncultured Myxococcales bacterium | reverse complement strand
TCTGTTGATACAACGTCTTTTTGTTCGCTCATATTCTGAATGTGGAAGTCTCAAAGCGAGGCACGTTCAATGCCTCAAGGGTCAAACAACGAGCGATCACGGTGTCATCGTGAAAGCCTTCGGGTGCTGAATACTGTATCCGGTTAGTGATCTCGTTACGCTCTGCCTCGTATGCTTCGAGTTCGCGTGTCGCAACCGGAATATCGAGCCACTTACGCTCCTCCTGCTCTAACGCCAATGCAAGCGATTGGATCAGCGGCGGCTTAGACTGTGCCGTTGTCATAAAGCCCTTAATGTTCCGCTTGGTCATCTTTCGCAGTGCTTCAAGGTTAGGGCTGCCGATGCTGTTCTCTTCGCACATCGTGTCGCGAACATTCCATTTGTTGAGCAGATTGAGCAAGCGATTGCGTTGAAAGTCCCACTCGATCTTGTTGAAGCGGTCAAGCTCTACCTCACGTTTGCACGTCTCGCACATTATCGAGATAGCCGTAAAGTCATTGACCTGGCCCCAATCGACACCCGCAACGAGAATGTGTCCTTTGTGATCGTCGGGCGTTGTCTGTTCTTTCGTAAGATTCGCGATGATATTGCGAAACACCGCACCTTCGCCTTGTATGAACTCGGCTAGATATTCTTGCCGAAACACATCAGCGGGCAGTTCCTGTTGTGCCGCGTCGATCTCAGATTGCTTGATGAATGGATTGCTTGACGTTGGGAAATGAAACGCCGCCCACTCCGTGAACATCTCATCTTCGCCCCGCGAATAGAGTTGATGGAAGAAGTTCAACCCTTTCGGCGTGGAATAGAAATCAGCCTCGCCCTCGTAATCCGTAAGCGTTGGGCGTATCACCGCGTTCCAGGCATCCTCAAGGTTCGGGACCATCGCCGCTTCGTCAATGAGTGCTAATGCATATTTACGCCCTCGCACCGTGTCCGCTGAATCCAGCGACCACATTGAGAACGTGCCGCCGCCGAGAACGGTTAAGTGATGCTCAGACTTATTGACCGCCTGAAGCACCGGCTTATACATCTCAACAGCCTCACGCCAGAACTCCGACATCATTTTGTACGTCGGTGCAAAGTACGCAACAGGCTTTCCCGCAAGTATCGGCTTGAGCGATCTGATAAGCCCGTACCGCGTCTTACCTGTTCGCCGTCCGGCACAGACCACATTGAAGCGTCTTTTATTAGCAAGAATCTCCTGTTGAGCAGGATGCGGAGCGGGTGCTTTCAGATGTAATGTGTTATTATTCGTTGTCATTTCACCGACCGCAAGTTATAATGTAAAGTATGATAACTTTACACTGCCAACAATGTTCTGCCCCGTTTCAGACCTATCCATCAATGTCCCATTTGAAGTATTGTTCCACCTCGTGCTACCACGCCACTAAAGGCGGAACGACCATTATTAACTGCGAGGTTTGCGAGAAACCGGTTAAGTCTTATCTGCGGAAACTCCGGCGTTACTGTGGTAAAAGTTGTGCCAGAACCGCACTCAATCGAACAAGTGCCAATCCATCGTTTCATCGCGACATTTCCGGTAGCAATAACCCAATGTTTGGCAAGGTTCGCACAGGTGCTGATAATCCAATGTTTGGTCGCAGAAAGCATCAAGCTCCACAATGGAAAGGCGGACGTAAACTTCGAAAAGATGGTTACATCTTGGTTGTCGCTCCCGATGATCATCCCTATCCTGCGGATAGTCACACCACTGGATTGAAATATATCCTTGAACATCGTTTGATAATGGAACAGCATCTCGGTCGCTATCTTCTACCCACTGAAGTCGTACATCATATAGACGAAAACCCTAGTAACAATGCTCTCGACAACCTAATGTTGTTCGCGTCACAGCGGGAACATATCAAGTATCATTCTCAGCACCCTCGTTGACCCATTCAACAACTATCTTCTGTTCACCACTCGTTTCTTGGCGGTCGATCCACAATGCCAAGTGTTTGCCTAGCATCTCGTATGCCTTGAGCCTGTCGGAGTCTTTGTCGGCGTTCTTAGCGATACTTTTTACGTCCGTAAGTATCTCGTTTGCAGTGATAACCGCTTCTTCAACTCGCTTTTCAAGCAGTTTAGAAATGCAAGGTTTCGCTAAGTTCTCGGAAGCGACAACAGACAGCGTTTTATCGTTGCCTTTGTACCCTGCTTTCTTTGCCGCCTGAACGCCATTCGGATTCTCAAGGTACGCCTCGACAAATAGCCTTTGCTTAGTTGTGAGCTTGTCATTCATCCAACGCCGCCCTTATTACCTTGTGGATCAATATCCGCATCCGTAGCGGTATCTCGTGCTCCTCGCCAACCTCGATATCATCCGTATCCTGCACAGTGGCATAGAACCGCTCAAGCGTCTTGGCTCGCCGCCCTCGTTGCGTTATCACTTCCACCCGAGCGTGTTTGCGATCTGTGACAACAGCGTTGATCTGGATGCGATGCTTGATTGATTCCATTTAGGTGCTCCTGAAACTCAGCGAGAATCCTGACGGTGTTGAGGTGTCGCCCGCCGGTCATCGCAGGACGTACCATTCGCAGCCAGTTGGAAATCTCCGTGAGATTGTCAATTGTCATAACGTGACTCGATCTCTTCGGGCCATTCGTTCGTCCGCTGTGCATCTCGAAAGCCCTCGGCCCATAACTTCGCCCATTCGCCCACGACAATCGCAACGGGCGGATGCAATGCCGCGTTATATCGCCGTTTCCACACCCTCGCCCTCCACCAGAAGAAGCACATTGCGAGCGTTAGGAATATGGCGAGGGCTGTCATCTCTCCGCCCGTCTCCTTGCTTTCAGCCACTCGTCACGCTCAATCACCCGAACGGTTCCTTTAGACGGTATCGCGTAATAATCCTCTCCACGTGCTACCCATATTTCGTCTGTCCACGTTGAGCGAGGCTCAGCATCTAGCCGTCCATCTGTATAAGTGACAACAGGCACGTTGAACGTTTCGCCAAAGAATGTATAAGGGCTGGTTCTCATTTCTCAAACTCCACTGTCGTAAACTGAAAGCTCGTCGGCTCACCTGTTGCCGCCTTTGTTTCCCGCCATCCGTCACGCCGTAACGCTTCCACGAACTGCCGAATATGCGACCACTTGCCCTCGATGGATACGCGAGGCGTTTTCCTGATCGCGGGAGCTTTCTTATCCAAGAAAATTGGCGGTTTTGAGAAGATCATTGTCCAAGTTTCCGGTGGAAGCGGGTGCTTATCTATCAAATCCCATACCATCATCGAATATCCGTTACTTTCTTATGCTTACTCAGCATCCAAGTGCCGCAATCGTTGCACGATACGCGAGGGTTCTTACCCGTTCGCGTTGTGTGCCATCCTCGCCTTATCAAATTAGTGCCGCCGCAATTACGACAGCCGTTCTCAACATCGCTCAATATGCCGATGTGCGGATGATTGCCTATCCAGGGAAGCATCTTGTTATAAACCGCTTCGAGCAATCGCACGTCTTGAGCGTTGTAACGCTTCATCGTCCGCCACGCTTTCGCATCGCCTGACATGCACCCTTTCCAAAGATCGAACCCGCCTGTCTGTGCCTTGCGGCCTACGCCGAGCCGCCGCCCTAAGTCATCGAGCTTATTTGAATTAAAACTAAAGTGACGCCGGGCGATCTTGAGTGTGTCCACAGTACGCTGTGGTGGTGGAGGCCGGAGTCCGTTTTCGATAAACCGGGTATTGCTGCGTTTGATATCAAATCGGTCGCCGTTGTGTGCGACGATGATATCGGCTTCTTCGATAAGGGCGTGTAGTTCTCGAACGAGGTCGCCGTCGTTTTCGCTTCCTGGCTTGTAGCCGTCATAGTCGATCAGTCCCTTTGTGATGTGTTTGCCGCCCTGCCATTTCGCGGACCACGCGAGCATATACCACTCGTTTGTGTACTCGATGACGTTCTGCTCGAACTTGCCCCATACATAGCCAAGATTGGGTGCGGTCTCGATATCGAAGAAGAGTATCTTCGGTTTCCGACGCCTTACCTCAAAATCTGAGGATGTGAGATTCTCGATCTGTGGATCGGGCATCGTTTAATAACCGATAGGCTGATAACCGACGAGCCATTCAAAGCCCTGCCAGATAGCCGCACGTTTGCCGTCATCGTTTCGCGGATAGCCGATTGTAGCGACTTCCCGCCCGACCTTTTCAAACATCTCGTCATCGAGGCGTTTCACGAATATGCGGCGAATCTCCGCCGTGTTATAAAACGCCTTGACCTGTTCCGCTGTTGTACTCATTCCCGTTCTCCCGTTGGTGTCTGAGTGCCTTGTCTATCTTGAACTCGTGATGCACGTCGTGAAGTGCCGTGCCTGTGATGTTGTCGCCGTAACGCTTGATAACGTTGCGGATCTCCCGCCTGAGATATTGCCGAGCGTTGTGCAACCGCTCGTTGTCGCGTTTCGGAAATAGGACGTTCACTTTCGCCGCTGATTGACGTTCGATTGCAGTATCAGGTTCTTGACCTCATCGACCTTATCCTCGACGCGAATAAGCCGTTGGTTGACATTCGTCTCTAATGCGTCCATCCGTTTGACATTCGCCTCGATCTTTTCCTTGTAACCGCCGAATACGAGCGTCACGCCAAGCACCGCCAATGTTGCCGCAATACACGCGGTAATCACGCCGATGCCCGCACTCCATCTCTGCTGATTAGCTAATTCTTCCGTCACTGTTCATAGATGCTCCCGGTGAAATAATCCTGCGGAGTTACCGCGTGAAAGTGCCCCGTTTTATCTAGGGCGGCGGGTATTGCACCCCGCAGGAACTTAAGAGAAAACCCGCCCATTTGAGCATTGTTAAGAGGCTTGGCAGGTATTGTTACCTAAAGGCAAATGGTCAGCGGCAAGCACTTCTTCCGCGTGTTCTTCAAGAGCAATTCGATGATCGCCCTGTCGCTGACCGCGTTCTGCTTCAGTGCCGTATTCTCTCCGCTGATAGCCGCGAAATTTATTCGCATCTCGTCAAGCAACTTCTTAAGGTCGGCAATTGCCTGATCTTTCACCGCTATCTCTTTCTTCTGAGCATCCACCGTGTCGGAGTCAGCAAGGGCTTTACGTGCCGCTTCGGGGGAAATAACCACGCACCCCGTTGGAAATTTATCAGGCGGGCATTCTTGACCGTGGACAGTTGCAATAACACCTAACCCCACTAAAATCAATAGGATTAGTGGCCTCACGTGTGATACAATATGCTTATGAAACATGCTCATAATTTTCGCGATCTAACTGGCCAAACATTTAACCGACTCACCGTAACTGGCGGGAAAACCCAATGGACTTGTCAGTGCTCTTGTGGCAACGTTACGAACGTGTCCACTTCTAATTTGACTACTGGTCATGTCCGATCCTGCGGGTGTTACATTCGTGAAATCGCGGGCAAACACGCGATTACTCACGGGGAAAGTCGCAACAGAAAACCCTCTCGCGAATTTCGCAGTTACCATTCTGCAAAGGAGCGATGCACAAATCCGAATCAAGCGAGGTTCAAAGACTACGGCGGACGTGGGATCGAGTTTCGATTTACATCCGTTGAACAGTTTTTGGATTGCGTCGGGCGATGTCCTACGTCTAAACACACACTTGATCGCATTGACGTGGACGGTCATTATGAGCCAGGCAATGTTCGTTGGGCCACTCAGCAGGAACAGCAGAATAATCGTCGTAATAATCTTCATTGCCTTGCCCGCCTCTCTAATTCCGCCGCCAGTTCCGCGTTCGTCTTGTCGATGTAATTCTTTTTCGCCCGTTCGCGGTCCATCTCGATCTGCTTGATGGTGCTGTCGATCTCGGCTTCCTTCGTGTCGATCTCGGCTAAGACCTCGATCATCTTGCGGCGGTCATTCTCAGCGATTGCGTTCTGTGCCTTTTGAATTGCCGCCTCGTCAAGTTTCGCGGGGCGTGAGCAACTGCGATACGTGAACACGATAGCGATAAGCAATACAAGCACCGCAAGCCCTGTGGCGAAGTACCGCCAATAGAGCGAGACGAACCCGACGATGTTTGCGAGGATCAGCATTA
>CAZHYV010000018.1:0-2713 GCA_964537055.1 uncultured Myxococcales bacterium | reverse complement strand
GTTACGTTGTGCTTGTTCGGGTCCGCGTTCACCTGCAGCCGTATCGCGTCCAATATTGCCTTGCGGAATATCACCGCGAGAATTAACACGGTCACGCAGATAACCGCTATCGCCACCACTGACGCATTCGACGTGACCCACGCCCACACCGAAGCTCCAACGGATGCCAACGCCCCGCCGCTAAACAGCCAATTCGTGATTCCCGCCCCTGTCGTTACCTGAACAGGCGGCGTTGTTGCGGGGTCGGTAGTCGGCGGCGGCGTATCTGAGGCCGTCTGCGTGGTGTCGTCCGTAGTTGGCTCAATCGTCTGAGGGTTGTTTGTCGGAGCGTCCGCCGCCGAAAGTGAAAGGATAGCCGAATACCTGCGATAGGCAATCGCCATCTTTGAATCGTATTTATTTTCGCGATACCCTTTGCCGTTGTACCCTTCGGCAAAAGAAGCCCAGTCTCTATTGCGAAGATGTTTGTCGAGTCGATTCTTAATAACAAACGTCACGAAGGCATCTAACTGCTTGCCCTCGCTTTCCTTCATCGCGTCCACAAATTCACCGACCGTTGCATAACCACAAACGGCGTGATTAAAACCCATTATCTGATAACGTCCCCACGAGCAAGCCATCATTGCAGCCTCAGGGTCTAATGCAAATGCTTCGTTGAATTTACGGCGTTGGTTGGCACCTGCCGCCCCATACCCGCCCTGTTCACCGCTCAGATGCGGGTGCGATCGGTTATATCTTCCTTTCGTGTACTTGCGGAAAATATGACGCTCAAAAAGAATGGTGGGAAATCCATCAGCGTAAAAGCCTTTCCCTTTAGATTCGACCTCATCGACGGCACGAATAGACGGGATATCACACCGCAAACGCTTCGCAGCTCGTTCAAAATCCGCTTGAGTAAGAAGCGATTTCGTCATCAGGTACGTTCAAAAAATGTTGTGTCCGCCAAAAAGAAAAGCCCGCCGAACCCTTTCGAGTTCAACGAGCCGCTATGCTCGATATGCAAGGCATCACGCCTAAGCTCTAGTTGGGTTAATTTTGAACCTGTTTAGCTCTTGTGTCAACCGTTTTCTTTTCCTGATCGGCACTAAACCTTGCGACATACTCACACGCGGGACACAATATCTCGGCCCTATGCGGGATCACGAGCCGCAAGCTGTGATAAATCAGCGTGTTGCCCTGCCGCTGTGCGAGGAATTGGTTGCAGCGGGTGCAGTGGATGTCAGTTATTTTCATCATTCAATGCCGCCTTGACCATCTCCACCGTTTCCGGCATACATAACTCACTTGGCGTTGTTTTCAGCACCCGCCACCCCGCGACAGCCGCCGAGTTGTACTTATCCAGGTCTTTCAGGTATCCGCTTCCCCGCGTATGCCGTCCGTTTGTCCAGATGCCGCCCTCGACCTCTAACGCCACGCGATCATCAGGCCACGCGAAATCGAACCGCCATTTACGCTTCGGGTGAAAGGCGTACTCAGCGACCGGAGCGAGGCCGTGTTGGTTGAACCACTTCATCACGTGAATCAGGTTGTATTTCATACTTTCGTCTCACCACCGCCGCCTGTGCTTCCCACCACTCCTGAGCGAGTGCCGCATCCGCTATGCTCTCGGATCTGATTGCCAATGCTTCCAGTTCGCCGTCAAGGTCGTTCACAGTCCCGCCCTCGTTAATGTTTCGTCAATTGCTTCGGCACCGCCCTTCCCACGCTCTCTGTCACACGAAACACATTCTGCGGATTGCCATCAACCGTTTTAGCAGTACCGCATTCATAGATAAGCCCCGCGTTCTTCAAGTCGCTCATTCGTGGTCGTACTGATAAAATCGAATAACCCCGCTCGATAGCCCAGGCATCAGCCGACACAGGCCCGTCTAGCAGCGACCGCATTAACGCCCGCAGGATGTCGCGTTTTTTCGTGCCCGTTCGCCGTCTCGCGATCTCTCGGGTGTCAGGCGGCGGCTTTGGTGTTGCCGGATTGGTGAAAAGCTGTGGTTGTGTCATTTGCCCTCCTTGTGAGCCTCGACACAGGCTCTTGCTATCTGTTCGGCGGATGCGGGAAATCCGACTTCGTTGTAAAACACACTGGGCATGCGTTCATCGATTGGAATGGGTAGCCGTTGTAATAGACAAACTACAACCTCATTCAGCAACCGACGAGGGCTGTCGTCGGAGCAGTAGTCAGGAACCGTTGCCAATCTATAGCAGTCTGTACATCGTTCTGTAAAAACGGGACCGGGATTGATGTATCTCCTTCGGTTCGGATGAGCACACTTCCCCATTATCTGCTCGTGGATATAGCGGTTAATTTCTTCGTTTGTCATCGGTTTGTACTCTGCTCTCGTTGAATCGCTTCCCAATCCGCCCTTGCCTCGTTGCTCTCGCTCTTGGCGAAGTCGTACCCCGCATTAAACATTTCATCACAGGCTTCAGTGGCTTGCCGCTGGCGAGTCGTGCCGTTAATCATTAGCCGCCATCCGTTAATGTTTAACTTCTTCCACGCCGCCTCTCTAGCTTCATCTTTCGTCATTTATGCCTCCCGTTCCCGTTGAACTTAGCGAAGGTCGCAGCCGCCGACGATTGCCTCGCTATCAGTGCCTTGATCTTCGCGTCGTATGCGTCCCTCGCCTCTTGAAATTCGCGTATCTGCGTGTCAAGGTCAGCGTGTGCAAGTTCACACTCCACCGCCTCGCCCGTTTCCCGCAGGCAACGCCCCGTC
>CAZHYV010000017.1:0-9095 GCA_964537055.1 uncultured Myxococcales bacterium | reverse complement strand
ATGGCGGCCGTTTTTGTGGTGCCAAAAACAGCGATAAAACAGCGAAAACAACGTGAAAAACATCGTGGAAACATCGTAAACCGCCGGAGGGGAACACGCGCGCCGCCATCCAGGTGCACTATTCCGGCCGGCGCAACATGGCACCGGATGTTTGGCGGTTTAGGCAACCGCACAACAGTTGTAAAAACAGCTTAAAACAGTTTATACCGCGCAAGGAAATTACCCACCATCGGGAACTCCGCCGTTATTAACGGCAAAATATTACGGCCAATGCCGGAACTTTGCAAGGGGTGAAAACCCCGTGGAAATCCCGTGAAAATTCCGTAAACGGCACCTTTTTTACCTTGTCAGATTTGTGCACCCATCCGCCGGCATTAGACAGTTTGGACACTATAAAAAAGAAGTTGGCCGGAGCTCCACGCCATCCACTACCCCACGCGCGTTTGTCAAAAATTGCACGGCGTTTTTTGCAAAATTTGACAACATTTTCGCCTCAAAGGTTTGTTTTTCAGGATTTTACAAGCGTTTGAGCATTTCACGCTACACTATAAGAAACCGTGAAATACACATCACCCCATTTTCCGGCCATCATCCGCCGGAAACGATGGCGGGAAACCGCCGCGCTACATCATCCCGGATCAACGTTTCAATATATTCCTGGAGGCCCAAATTTGACAACGCGGCCGCCTTTTTGGCCATGCCGTGTTCGCGTTCACTTATGCGCACCATCTTGCGTTTGTCAGGTTCGCCGGCGTCCACCTCCGGTTTGATCGCCTTAACTGCACCGGCCGCCACTTTCTTTTGCTCCGCCGCGGATAGGTGTTCCCACGGTTGTTTGCGTTTTGCCATCGCCTATTTGATTTTAAAGCGTTTACAAAATTCAGTGAAAAATGATTCAAACCGCCGCCGGCCATCCGCCGTTTCCAACACGCTGAAATAAACGGATGGCGTGGCGAACACCTTTAAATCGTTCAATTGGGTGTCAAACATCTTTAAACCGGTTTCCGCCATGTATTCCGCGGCAAACGCGTTGTCCTTTCTGGCACCGCGCCGGTTGATAAATCCGTAATACTGAAACGGGATCCCGTTTTCATGCTTAAACGTGGCGATCTCTTTAACCATCCTGACAAATACCATCGTACTAACGGCATCTAATTGGCTACCCAATAGCGGGATAAGTACGCAATCGCACAAAGCCAGTAATTGGCCCAATGCCGTGGAGGTTTGGGATTCCGTTATCCGCGGCGGATCGATAAACACCACGTCATAATCGCGCCCAAACGATTGAAGAAAATCCCGAACAAACACCGGCGACATGGCGCGCACCTCCACCGCTGGTTTATCATCCGGATACATCGCCGCCTCCATTGTCGCCGTGTCCGTTACACTTTGTTGTTCGTCGCAATCCAGGATGGCCACCCTTAACCGGTGTTCCTTTGCCAATGCCGTGGCCAATAACATGGCGGTAGTGGATTTCCCCACCCCACCTTTGCGGTTTGCTACCGCCACCACGCGCGTTATTTTAGCCATTGTTGTATATGTTGTAAAAATAGATTTTGTTGTAAATGTTGTATGTGTTATATTTGTGTCCGTACAACAAAAGTAACAAATACAACCAATGGCACAAAGGCATCATGGTGGAGCTCCACCGCCATAAATAAAAAACCGGCGACATCACCGCCATGGTGGCCGCCGGTTTAGTTCACAAAATTTGTAAACTGATTCAAACACAAAATTATGGATTTTCAAGTAAACTTTAATGATCTCCAGGAACAAGCCAAACGCGGCGTCTTTAATCTGATCTCCGCGTTAAGCGCATTGTCGCCAATCTTATTGGTGTTGTCCATGTTGGCATTGTTCATTTCACTTGGGTATTTTCAGTTTGTCCACTTTTCCGGCACGATGACCAAACCGTTTATGGCCGGCATAGCCGCCGCGCTATATCAACTTATCCGGTTTGGCACCGCCCTGGCATCTATCCGGCTATTCAGCGCGCGCGCGTATTTCCGCGGCGCGTTGTCCTTAATCGCATCCTTTGTACTCACATACCTGGAAAACGGCATGGTAGTGGAAACAGCCGGTGCCATATCCACCGCCACATCCGGAGCAATCGCGGTAAACGCATGGCTTATTGGCGTGTTCGTTTGGCTTAGTTGGTGCCTGGAGGTGTTTATCTCAATCACCATCAAAGCGATGTTTGAGGATGGGAAAACGGCACCGGCTACCACTACCCCATCACAAAACGGGGTGCATCATTTCAGCCCAAACGGGCAACGGCAACACGTAACGACATAAACGCCGCGCGGTGTTGCCTACATTGCGGCCGGGATATTTCCTACCGCCGGCCGGACGCGTTGTTTTGTAGTGATAGCCATAGAAAATTGCATCACAAAGCGTTGATGGCCAAAAACAAAAACGTCACCGTCTAAACCTGGATGGCACCACTTATGGCGGTAGGTGGTGCCGGCATCCGGGAAAAGTTCAAAACAAAATGATGGATGCCGAAAAAGTTTTCCACAAGTTGTTAGAAACTTATTTTCCTCATTACCACGCCGGTGGAATAAAAACAGTAAATTTGTACGTATGAAAACAACATCAAAAGAGATGGATGTAAAAAGCCCTCCAGAGCAAAAACGGGATGCCCGGTTTGAGCTCCGGATTAACCGAGATTTGAAACGCCGTGCAATGGCTACCGCCCAAACGAGGGGGGAAACGTTGTCCGGTTTGGTCGTTACTTTGATTGAAAAACTATTAGAAAATCCGCGTGGATAGAAAAAGAAAAACCGGAGATGTTGGCGCATTTCCGGTTTTTAAGATGGCGCGTACAAAAACAATCTATGCCTTGCACTCACCAATCATACAGGTTTGTTTGATGCAAAGGTATAGCGTTTTCACTATTTTTGCATAAAACCGGCCGGGAAAATATATATAGGCTATATAATACCGGCACCCACCACGCGCCACCCTGGCAAAATCCACGCGTCAACGTGAAAAACCGATGACGCACAACGCAACACAATCCGCAACATCCGGCTATTTGGCCGCGCGCTTAAACGCTTTGGGTATTCCCGTACAAGATGCCCACCTTCACGGTTTGCACGATGATGGCCACGGCAACGTGGAACAAGTCATCCGCACATTCGCCGGATTTCCTATTTTATGGCAGGATAGACGCGGGAACAACGCCGCGCGGATCCAAACACTATCAAATCGCAAAACCGGAACGGAACGCGGAGATCTGGAGCAATTCAACCGGCCATTATCCATTGTTCGCATATCACCGGAAAACCTGGAACGCCTCCGCCGCGCGAAGCCGGACGCGCCCAAATACCGCTACCCATCAAAGGAGATAACCGGCCATGGCGTTTACCCTATGCCGACAAATACCGCCATTGACGCGTTCACCGCCGGGAAAATTGGCGGTGTTGCCGTTGGGGTGGAGGGGTATTTTAAAGCGTGTGCACTTGCCTTAAACGGTGCAGAGGCCACGGCGTTTACCGGAATATCCACGTATAAAGTGGATGCCGCCATGGCGGAATATTTGATTGCGCGCCGCCTGGATGATTTCATCATCCTATACGATGCCGACGCGCGCCACCTGCCTGACAAAAACGCGGACGTGGTGGATAGTACGCGCCTGTTTAGTTTCTACGCATCCGCGCGCAACTTCGCGGAGCAATTCTACACGCTGACAAAAAAGCACGGGCTAAAAACGCGCCTGCACATGGCGGTAGTTTCTGAAAACGCCGGTGCCAAAGGTGTGGATGATGTATTGGAGGGGTACGCCCTGGATGATCGCCGCGCCATTGTTGCCGCGTTGCAATCCTTAACCCCATCACCTTGGTTTGACGTGTTCCGGCTACCGGTATCAAAGTTTAAACCGGTGTTGGACGCGTTTTTTGGGGTGAAAAACCACGTGGAGTTTTACAATAGATACCGGCACATCATCCGGGAACGGCCATTCAGGTTTGCCGGGGCAACATACCAATTAACCATCCCGGCCGGATCATTCAACCTATTCAACAGGGAACAAGCCGCCACGGCGTTTACCATCCTGGAAAATCCATTCGATGTTCCGGTAAACGCGCACACCATCCAGGTTAACCGCTATTTGGCAGAGGCCACGCGGCAATTGGATGGCGTCATCCTGGCAAATAACCGCGTGTGCATCGATGCACCCACCGGCACCGGCAAAAACGCGTTTTTCCTTGGATACAAAAGTGGTGGACGTAAACACGCGGGGTATTTTGCGCGCACCAAAACGCGCGGTATCATCACCGTACCCACGCGCATATTGGCGCAACAACTGGAGGCAAAGTTTAAAATTCCTGCACTATACGGCGAAGTAACACGCGCGAAGTTGGAACGCATCCTAAACGCGCCGGTAGCGGTGTGCACTTATGACACCTTGCGCCACATCTCCGATTTGCCCGGCCGTGTGTTAGTGGTGGATGAAGCCCACAACCTTATTAACCAATACGGCGACATCCGCGGCAATAAGCCATTCCGCGCGGAAACTTTGCGGCGGATGGTTGAACGGTTTGACGTGGCGCAAAAAACGGTGATGATCTCCGGAACGCCGCCGCGGCAATTGGCCCACCACTTTGGGTTTTACTACCTGGAGGTGCAACGCCGGGAAAACAACCGCGTAAACGTTCACGCCCTGGAGGCATCCACGGCCGGCGCAAAGGGTTTAACTACCGCACTATTGGCAGAGCTCCACAAAGTTGATTTCAGCGCGCCGCAAATCCATTTTGCGTACTACAATAACAGGGAACAACTCCACCTAATTGCCGAACACCTAAACGCGGCCGGCAAATTGCCGCTATCTGAAATAGCCATCATTACACGGGAAACCGTGGATGGCGGCCACAAGATTTTTAACGAGGTGGTTCAATCGGAGCAAATCACCGGCGCAAAGTTGGTTCTGTCCACGTGCCTATTGGCAGAGGGGATAAACTTAAACAACCGCAACACCGGCCGGATATTCACCGTGGGGATTGATTGCCCGGATAGTTTCCGCCAATACGTGGCGCGTTTCCGCAATATGCCAGAGCTCCACGTTTACGACATCCGGCCGCCGGAACAAAAGTTAGGGAACGATTTTTCAACGCCGGCCACCGCTGAATTGTCGGCCGTGCTCAAAATAGCGGATGGGCAAAAGGAACTTATTGAAAATTCCGCGCGGTATCATGCGCAAGATTTCCCGGTTGATAGCCTGGAATTTTGGGATGATATTCAACCCCAATACCGTTACCGGCCGGACGTTTTCACCTGGATTTATCAAAACGATGCCGGCAAACCGGCCGTGGATGTTTTGCGGATACTGGCATCCATCCGGGAACGAATGATGGACACGGCGAACAACGCGTTTTTCTATGCGCAAATTGGCCGGCATCCTAATATCATCATCCAAGGGATGGCCGCCACGCCGGAACAAAACCGCGCGGACATCGAACAAGCGGTAAACGAAACGGCCGCTACCGTGCGCGCTGCCAAAGACGAAACACTAACACGCCTGAAAAACGATTTGGCAGAGAAACCCGCCGCCGTGGTAGGTGCCTATCATGCTAGGGTGAAAAAAGCAGGAAACCGGCACGCACGCACGCGCCTGGAGGTGATGGCACCCGATTTGATTTGTGATGATGTTGCCGCGGCCATCTACCTGGAGGCCCACGCGGATGATTTCCGCCATGATTGGTTCACGGCCATGATTAACCGGTTTATCCGTGTGCGTTTCACCGGCGTAAACGCTGAAATCATCCTGGAGGCATTGGATATGCCGGAACGGGAATTTTGGCGGATGTATTCCAAGTGGAAAACATCGGTGGAGTTTATGGCCTATGAAAACCGCGCACACCGGTGTGGATTAACCGCGCATCACAAAGCAGAGATAAAAACGCGCATCCTTATGCGCGAATGGATAAAAGACGCGGCCGCCCTGGATGGCATCATCCAGGCCACGGCCGTGGTGAAGTTGCTAAACGATAAGCTGAAACGCCGGACAATTTCCGCCGCCCTGGATGGCGTGGAGGAAACCCCGTTAACCGTCATCGATGCCGCGGCCGCGGATCGCATCATCCACGCGCTTTTTGATGTGGAGGAAACGCGCTACGCATCCGGCACGGAATACCTGATAAAAGAAATGGCCGCGCCCTGGATCACCTCCAGGTTTACGGCCAATCCCTTACAAATTCTATCTATCTATTAAATCAAAAACTTTTAGGTTATGGGTACAGGAAATCCTTTTGTAGTGGATCGCAAACCGCGTTTGTATGCCGGCACGTTCAACGGCCAATTTGAGTTTAAGGCATCGCCGGAAACGCCAAACGCGACATCCCGCGTAAACAAAAACGGGAAAACGGTTTGGTTCACCACGGCAAAATCCCTTATTGGCAGGATTGTGGACGTGGATAAACGGGAAACCGAATACGGCCCCAATTTAGAAATCACACTGGAGAAAAACGGCGTGGAGCTCGTTTTTTCTACCCCATGGCAGGGAAACGTTGCCGCGGCGTTTTTCAATCGGATGGAAAACATAGACTACACCGCGGAGGTGATGTTTGAGGTTAGCAGCAAAGACAAACGCCAAACGCTATTCATTAAACAGGGTTTTACAAGCGATGGACGCGGCGGGAAAAATATTCTGTCCAAATACACGATGGAAAACCCGAATGGCCGGCCGGATTGGGCGCGTATTGAAACCGGTAGTGGTGTGGTGTTCGATAAATCGGAGCAATTCTCCTTTTTTGAAAACATCCTGGAAACTATCATCCGGCCACATCTACACGGGAACGCGGGAACAACAGACAACGCGGGAACATCCGGCGCAAACGCTACCGCGGCGTTATTGGATGTTGGGGATGATGATTTTGTCATCACCGCGCCGCAAGATACCGCGTCCATGTTCGCGACATCCGGAACGCCGGCGGATGGCGGAGATGATGATGATTTGCCGTTTTGATTTTAGGAAATTTGTTGCGTCATCTATACGCGCCACCGCCGTTTGGTAGGTGGCGTTTTTATTTGTACGCGCCTGGAGCTATGCCGGCCACGTATTGTTTAAGTGGGACATTTTATCCTTTTGTATAGCCACGTATCGTTTACGGCCATTCTAAATCCACCTCCGGCCATTCCAGGTTTACCGGCGGCCATTCTAAATCCACTACCGGCCAAAAATTAAAATCCATCTCCGGCCAATTGACATCCACCGTCCACCAACTTAAATCCATGTTAAGCCACGCATCCGCCGCCGCGCTCCAATCCGATGGCACGCCCCACGCGTTTTTGTCATCCATGCACTAAATATTTTGGTTCCTATAATTTACATTTTCGGAACTTAATGCTACATTTGTATAAAATACAACGTTTACAACAAAAGTATCATGCCATGTATCTAATATCCTTTGAAGGGTGGGAAATGAAGGCACGCACGGAACAAGACGTCCGCCATTGGTTACAAACCAATAAAGTGGACGCCGCGTTTTCATGGGCTAACCTCCACCGGGATGGCCACGTGGATAGTTTTTGCGGCCGGTGGGAAATTTTTAAGACAGACGAACACACCGCCGCCGCCGCGGATTGGGTAGAAAATTACGCGTGGTTAGGTGGCACGTTGGTATCCCTCAAACCGATAGATTAACCTTTACAACAAATGCAACATCTCCGCAAGGTGGACGCAATCCCGGCGCAAAACAGACGCAAAACAGACGTTCCCGCCTAAAAATATCGATATGCAACACTTACAACTTTTTCAACCTAAACAGGAATTAACCGCGGTGGCGGATACCTCCGCGCGCATCGTTACCGCCATATCTGAAAACTACCGGGAAATCATCCGCCGGATGGTGGCCAAATCGGATACGACAAAAACCACCTACACGCGGAACGTTTGCCACTTTATTGCCTACATCCAGGCGCACGGCATCCACGCGCACACCTTTGGAGAATACCGGGAACAATTGGCCGCCCTGGATGGTATAGCGGTGAAAACCAAAAACGCGTATATGGCCGCCGCGGCCGCGTTGCTACGCGAATGTTTGAAGTATGGCATCCTACCGGTTGACATCACCGCAAACGTGCCGGGGTTCAAAACCACGCGAAGCCATGTAAAGGATGGTTTAACGCCGGCGGAGATCTCCGCGGTATCTAAACACATCTCCGGCATCAAAAACGCCGCCACGCGCCTGAAAATGGCCGCCATGTTCAATTTGATGGCAAACGAGGGATTGCGACAAATGGAGGTGCAACAATTGCGCGCGGATGATGTAAACCTTAAGGATGGGTTTATCCGGATACGCGGCAAAGGGAAACACGATACGGAAAAGTTCTACATCATGGCCGGCACCGTTGCCGCGTTACGGGAATACATGGACGCGGCCGGCATCGCCTCCGGATGGATGTTCCCGGCCGGTGATGATCCAGGTCATCCGGTAACACTTCGCGCCATCCGTAAATTCTTTACGTGTCCAAAGTATGGCATCTTTGCCCGGTGTGGCATCACCGGTAAATCCACCCACGGGTTTCGCCACTTCAATATCACCCAAACGCTACGCGCTACCGGTGGCGATATGGCCAAAACGCGCCGGCGTTCCCGCCATGCCGGTTTTGATATGTTGGTGGTGTACGATGATGAACGGTTAAGCAAAATGGACGTGGCGCACCTGGAGCAAAGTTTTAACGCCGCCCTTATCGCATAACACAACCGCCGCCATGCCGGCACCCACTACCCCATCCAGGCATCCGCGTGGTGTATGGATGGGGCGTTTTGTTTGCGATGATGCCGGCACCCCCCATGCCGGCCTTAAATCGCTATCAAAAAGCCTTTTTTAATAGCAGCCACCCGCCCCGTAAACACACACGATAAAATTTTAAGGGTGGGAGGTAGTGTTAATCCGGGAAATATGCACCCACCCCACCGGCCGTTTCAATCTCCAGGCAATTGGGGATACATCCCAGAGGCCCCCCGCGCTATTTTTTACAGCAAAAAAAGGGGAAAAAGTTGGTGGTGTTTTGGCCGGTGCGCCAACATCCGCGCGGGATGGCGGCCGTTTTTGTGGTGCCAAAAACAGCGATAAAACAGCGAAAACAACGTG
>CAZHYV010000016.1:0-9258 GCA_964537055.1 uncultured Myxococcales bacterium | reverse complement strand
CCAACGGATTAAGAGTCCGCTGCTCTACCAATTGAGCTATAGGCCCATTGCGCTTGGAGCGATTCGAACGCCCGACCAATGGTTTCGAAGACCATTGCTCTATCCAACTGAGCTACAAGCGCGTAAAACCAAAACTCACGCTACGTGAGTTAGGAGAGGTAATCACAAACTTGACTTGTCGTCAAGCACGAGATGAACATACCTCTTCTTTTATCAGAATCCTTTTATGAGTGAGAACAGCCTTTTTCTGATAGCGGCGATCTAGCTCTGTTTCTCTTGGGCCAGCTGAGGATATTTCTTATCGATCTCGCTCAAGTAAGCCTCTGCCTTGGGGAGCAGCTTATCTTTTGCGTATTTGCTCTTTAGTGCCAAAAAAGAGTTCCTTGCCTCGTTCGGTTGTTCCTCTTTTAGATAAACCTGCCCCAGCAAGAACAAAACCTCTGCTTCGTAGGGAGTATCTAAAAATTTCTTCTGGGCTTCTTGAAGCCTCCACTCGGCCCCCTTCCATTTCTTTTGTTTTATGTAGAACTTGGCGACGTATCGTTCGTGCTCAAACAGACGTTTTAGCACTTCATCGTACATTTTTCTGACCTGCACTATATATTCGCTTTTGGGATAAGCATGTAAGAAGTTTTGTAATGCAATAAAGGCCTGATCTGTTTCGCCCAGTTCGCGCTCATAGACAGGGGGAAATATAAAGACCCTACTAGGAAGCATTTTGAAATAGGACTCCCCAATGCGGAAGGCACAGTACCCATTGAGAGTGTACTTGTGTTCTCGGTGATCATCGATAAAGTTTCGGTACCTCTCTGCAGCCCCTTGATACTCCTCCTTAATGAACATAATATCTGCCAAGCGAAGTTCCGATGAAATGCCTGAACTTGACGAAACATCAAGACGTATGGCTTCTTCAAAGGCCTTTGTGGCATCATCATATTTTTTCTTTTTGATTAGGGTCTCCCCGAGGTTAAAATTCTCTTTTGCCGTTGGAGCAAGTACCAGATCAGTACCGCATGCCTCAGCAAAAAGGAAAAACCCTATAAGGAAAGATAAGGCCCAAAACCTACTTGCCACTCCTCTCTGAGGATGAGTCGCAAAGCTACATTTTTTGGGGTGGGCAGTGAAGCCATATCTCAGAAAAAAACTTCTTAGGAACATTCTACCTCCAGAAACTATCGACACACTCTACTACATTTCGTTTTCTGCCAAAAGCAGAATGTTTGTAATCTCCGAAGACGTTCCTAGGCGCATCGGAGGACCCCAGTACCCAGTTCCTGGGCTCACATAAATCTGTGTCTCCGTCGACTTGTGACGATGTAGTCCAGCGACATAGGGTTGTTGTAGCCTCACAACATAGTTCCATGGCCAGAATTGACCACCATGCGTATGGCCTGACAGTTGCAGATCAATACCCAGCTTCGATGCCTCCTCTACAGCCGCTGGCTGGTGGGCTAGTAAAATCTTTGTGTTGTCTGGTTGGTGACCTTCCATGGCCTTCGGTAAATTCGGTCCATGCCCAGGAAATCCCCCACTATGGAAATCATCTATACCCAGCAGCTCGAGACTATCTCCGTTCTCAGCCTGAATGAGAACCCGTTCGTTTCTAAGAACGCGAATACCTAACCGAAGAAGCTCCTCAACCCACTCGTCTGCTCCAGAATAGTATTCATGATTCCCCGTTACGAAAAACACCCCATATCGAGCTTTAAGGTTTCTCAGTGGAGCTACATGCTCTGAAAGCTGTGCCACAGAGCCATCCACAAGGTCTCCTGTAATTGCAATCAGATCAGGTTTTAGCTGATTGGTTGTTTCAACAACCTCAGAGAGCCATTCCTTTCCAAGCGTAGGTCCAATATGAACGTCGGTCAATTGTGCGATCCTAAATCCTGAAAGGCTTTTAGGCAGCCTTTTTAAGGGAATGGATAGGTTACGAACTTGAAGGCGGTAATTGGCCTGCAGGAAGGCAAACCCACTGACGAACAAACCTGTTCCCAATGAAGCTAATGCAAAAACTCTTTGAAAAAAAGTTCTGCGTGCTTCGTCGGTTGGGTTAGAGAATTTGAAAACTCCTAATCGGAAGATTTCTGTTCCAATAAGAACAAGGAACAAAAAGATGAGGACTCCCATCCACGTATAGGCCAGCCAAGCGAGGGGAGAGCCGTAACTTCTGGGAAGCACTCGCATTAGCACCATGTTTATGATTAAAGATACCCCTAAAATGAAGATGGCCAGAGTTGCTGAGATGCGAAGCCATGAAGGGAGGTGCGGGTCTCGAACCAAACGGGCCCATGCATAGTAGTGAAGCGACCCGAGGATCAAAGTAAAAATAAGAAAAAAAAAGATCATTTGCAAAGTTCGGGGCATAGAGTCACCAATGTATCAAAAGGGCGGCCGAACGTGAAAGATAATAGTCCATTATAAACAATTAATTATGTTCTCCTCTTGGTCCAATACAAGGAATTTGCTTTTCGGCAGAATAAACTCCCATCTGCCAACCCATTCGTTCATGTAGAAGTACCCCTTCTTTTAAATAGCTGCTTTCGAAGCGAAGGATACGTATAGAGAATACGCACGGATAGAGCTATTTCTCTCCGTTTATCCTTTTCCTCATTCTATGATAGGCGGCTAAAGCTAGAATTCGAGCCTGCTTGTGTTCAATCAGGGGGAAGGGATAATCTTTTCCTAAAACTACATTCGCCTGCCGTAACACTTCTTTGGGAGCCAACCACGGTTTATGAATCCAATCGGTAGGTAGCTTTGAGAGCTCTGGAACATATTGACGGACATAATTCCCAGCAGGATCAAACTTTTCTCCCTGCAAAATAGGATTAAATATCCGAAAGTAGGGGGCCGCATCAATACCCGAGCCAGCCACCCACTGCCAATTCATCCCATTGTTCGCCAGATCGGCATCTACCAAATGTTCCCAGAACCAATTTTCGCCTTTCTGCCAGGGCAGTAGAAGGTGCTTGGTTAAAAAAGAAGCTGTAATCATCCGAATTCGATTATGCATAAATCCTGTATGCAGCAGTTCCCTCATGCCCGCATCGACCAAGGGATATCCTGTTTGTCCCTGCTGCCAAGAGAGGAGATGAGATTCATTTGATTCCCATGGGAAAACATCAAAAGCGCTCCGAAGATTTTTTCGATAAAGCTCTGGGTGAGCATCGAGGGTATGGTAGGCAAACTCTCTCCAGCAAATCTCTCGGAGAAACGCGAGTCTCTGTTCCTTAGGTACATCTGCTTTGGAGACAGCATGCCATATTTGTCTTGGACTAATCTCCCCGAAGTGTAAATATGGGGATAGCTTTGACGTTCCTTCTAGATCGGGTCGGTCTCGAGTTGATGTATATGTAGAAAGCGATTGATGAAGGAATTGGCTTAACCGAGTGATCGCCTGTTCCTCGCCCGGAATCCAGTTTGAGGGTAATGGTGGAAGATGATTTTTAGGTAAAGAAGGCAAGGCCAACTCTTTATCCAGCGTAAATCCTTTTAAAGAATGAGAAGGAAGAGTTTTTGGCAAGGACAGTGGCTGTTCAGCACGAATCTTTGAAAGGCATACCTTGAAAAAGCTTGTAAAATTCTGGTAGGGATTTCCACTTTGAGTTTTTAGTGACCAAGGTTCAACGAGTAAAAATGATGGAAAGGAGCGTACCTCAATGCCCTTTTTTTTGAGGGTGTCAGAAAGTTGTTGATCCTCTCGCAACCTTGGTGGTTCGTAGCAACTATTAAAATAGAGGGCCCGTGCGCCTGTTTCGTGAATAATTTTAAAAATTTCCTCATGTGCCTGCCCTAAACGTACTACAAAAGGGATTCCTTTCTCTCGAATACGTTTTGAAAATGATAGCAACGATTGCTCCTGCCAAGCTTTGCTCATTGCTCCAGCGGTACGTACATCCTGCCAGGTTCTGTCATAAATGTATATACCCAGGACTGGCTGCGCAGTTTGGCAGGCTGTATACAAGGCTGGATGATCAGCTAATCGGAGGTCTTTTCGGAACCAAACAATGATAGGAGACATTCGTATTTTAGATCCTTATATAATCTTAAATGGAGGAACAATTACCGCTCGCTTGGACCTAATAACGAGTGTTGATAACGCAATAGTTCTTTTTCAAGTTCTTTTGTTTTTTCAGGCATGCTCGTTGCAAGGTTCTTCTGCTCGGTAGGATCTTCCTCTAGGTTGTATAGCTCCGAGACTCCGTCTGTATATTTTTTGTAAAGCTTGAAATTTCCTTTAATCATCACTCGTTCATTTTTATTCCAAGATTTACAAGGAAGCATTTCTGCATAGATAGGTCGTCTAGATGATACTTCAGTTGTATTGACGTCTATTGTTCTTAGAAGAGATTCTCCCTGAAAGGTTGGCGGTGTTGCGATTCCTGACATAGAGAGGATGGTTGGAGGCAAATCAATCAACATCGCTGGCTCATTGACAACTCTGCGAACAAACTCTTTAGAAGGAATCATAATGATGAGAGGGACCTTAAGTACCTCGTTGTATAGAGTTTCTCCATGAAAGAAAAGACGTTCTCCTCGGAAACTTCTTTCTCCAAGAGATTCTCCATGGTCTGAGAAGATCACGACAGCAGTAGTCTCTGCAAGGCCAGATGTTTTTAGCGCCTCCATAATGAGACCAATATAGCGATCTGTGTATTTGACTTCTCCTTTGTATTTTTCCTTTAAGTCTCGATTGTTTTTTAAAGGAAATTCTGGATGTTCCATATAGGTGCTATGTGGATCAAAAAGGTGGGTCCATAAAACGAATGGTTTTAAATTATTTCTGTTTCTCTGCTCCTCACTTAATTCATGAAACTTCTTAATGATGGCATTAGTGATTCGAGGAGAAGCGATATCATGATTGGAATCATGTAAGTTTGTAGCACCTTGGTTGTTCCACTCTAAAAACCCGGTAGAGAGTCCTCGCTCTTTCTCCAAATAAAAATGAGAGAAGATACCAAACACGCGATAACCATGTTCTGCAAAGACTGAAAACAATGTTGGATCTTCCCCCGTAACCGATGAAAAGTTTGCTGTAGGGTTAGTGAAATGTACTTGGGATGGCATTCTAGACGTCAAAAAAGAAGGAAAACTTCTTGGTGTGTTCGGCGCTTGTGCGTATACATTTTTGAATGCGATCCCCTGTTCTGTTAGAGAGGCCATGTTAGGAGTAATGGCAGGGTCAATCTGATCGGATCTTAAGGTATCAATCGTAATAATAAGCCAATTCCCCTTCCAGGTTGGTAGGGTACTTGTAAGAACAGTCTCAATCGGTTGGTTCTCATCTGGTTTTTCCGCTTTAAATGAGTCTTGACCGTCACAGTCTTCATCGATTCCATTACCAGGATAATCGTATGCCTCAATATTAATCTTAGGATTTCTATCGTTACAATCAATATCACTGGTAAATGCGGTTTTGTATCCATCTCTATCCTGATCGAAGAATGAACCAGCGATTTGGAAGAGAGAGCCGAGGGCTTGAGTATGTTTATTAAGAATAATGGATGCTTGTGCATTCCAACCATGGTTTGTAAATGTAACGGCTACGCATAGGATGGAACTTAGTCCCAAAGTAATTCCTAGAGAATAAACAAACTTAGAACGCGAAACCCCCTTTAGTAGAATAAAGGTCGTAATAAAAAATCCAATAAATGTGGCAAGTATTTTCCAGGGTCCAAAATGAATGATCCTCCACTCTACAGAGAAGAGGGCGAAAAGAAAAACTCCAATGCTTGCTAAGAGAATAAGGACAAGGGATAGAAGTGCTTTTGGCTTTGGGATTATACGGCTTATCCATAGAAAGAACTGGTAAAAAGGTGGCAAAAACGTTGCAAGTATAGGTACAAGAGCCACAGTTACTAAAGCGGTTGATAAAATGGTATTTCTTTTATTTTGCATTTCGATGGCATAAAATCTCAAGAATCCATACACAAATGCCCCTAAGGTAAGTATGGCTAATGTAATGCTTAGTACCCAGGCAAAAACACGCCTGTCTCTCTCTGAGTCAGATAAGGTTGTTTTAAGAAAGGAAAAGACCCGCTTTGGGTCTATGAGACCTCGACAAGAATAAGAAAAAATACTAAGACCTATACTCAGAAGAATCGCTGGCAGACAAACAACACCTAGACTCCAAACAAACAACTTAATAAGAAGAAAAGCAGGAGGATTTTCGGAGGATTGCTGAACAGCAAAAGCTAAATCAATAAGAACAACGAATACAGCAGCTGTAAGGGAACTAACAAAAAATAAAGACGGAGGGAGCGAGGGGTTTGGAGGAGATAGATTCCACTCTTTAGATTTATTCATAGAGAGAGATCTAGCATATTTAAAATAGCGATGGAATAGAATCGCAAAAAGTAGGTTACAGGTAGGCAAATTTTGCACAAATACTTTATACTGTATAGGCACAATATCAAATCTAAGCAGTTCTTAGTCTGTACGTAGACGAGCATCCTAAAGTATAAAATGTTTTAGTGAACATGCTTAAAATCTGGTGGTGCTACCGAGCCTTCCCCAAAAAAGAAAGATTCACATTGTTCATGCAGAAACTTGAACGCTTGGGGTGTTACTAAATCCAGACGATACTCGTTAATTAGCATTTTAGAGTGCTCCAACCACATCTGCCAAGCTTGCGCAGAAATTTCTAAGTAAAGTCGTCTGCCCAACTCATCGTCAAAAGGTTGAAAGGTAAGACCAGGTAACTCCCGACCAAGTTTTTTGCAAAATACCATCCGTTCCATTGATACTCCGTTCATAAGTTAAGGGTTCCTTATTAAGAGGCTTTATATAAAATTCCACGAATCTTGGAATATACTTCTGTGCTTAAAACTAGTGAGGAGTGCCCAAACGGTAACAGCGAGCGATGGGCGCCCTCAATGTAAGTTGATTCAGGCGGGCAGAGGCGATCGTGAGTTGCTGCCAAGGTGAAAAATTCTACGTTTGAGGGTAAGGGAACAGAAAGAAGATCCTTTAAAAAATCGCTTCCCGGTAAAATTTGCCATACAGAATCGCAAAATAGCCCTAGAGTTCCTACTCCTAAGATCGCGCTCCAGGTGCCTTGGACAGGGGATCCTAACATAATCAGACGACGCACTCGATGAGAACCATATAATCTTAAAATGTAGTAAAGGGCGATCAGTCCACCCATAGAATGGGCTACAATATCTAACTTCGGTTGCTTCGTTGCTTCCAAGATAGACTCAACTTGACGATAAATTGAAAACGCTGAAGTTCGAATATCGCGAACATTAAGTATTCCTAAATTCACAGGAAATACATGAAAACCATCCTCTAAAAGTCTCTCCTTAAGAACAAACATTGAACCAGCCGTTCCTAGAA
The DNA here is from genome assembly GCA_964537055.1 of uncultured Myxococcales bacterium. GTDB lineage: Bacteria > Myxococcota_A > Polyangia > Palsa-1104 > JAEUJZ01 > CAZHYV01. The sequence continues at coordinate 1,920 of CAZHYV010000016.1, read as the reverse complement.
ATCCATGGATTAGTAAGACCGGGGGTGAGTCTTTCTTACTATCTGGCTTTGGTGTAATTGTTTCAAGGTTGTTACCACGCAAGAGATGGCGAAGATAAGAAAATGTGTGCTGAAATCTTATAAGCCGATTTTTCATAATTTCCCGATCAGCAAAGCGAGGAAGTTTTCCTCTGTATTTAGCTAGCCACCCAAACATTCCCGGAACCATAGCATATTTATAACCATTCTTCCATCTATCGAATATACGAATGTGTCCTAGAGTAGGTAGAAAGTTTCATCTTTGCATCTAGAATTGCCAGCATAGGCATGTTTATTTAAGAAGAGTTGAAATAAAATAGCGGTACATTCTTCAAAAAAATATTTATCAACATTGACAATCATTATGGTTTCGATATGCTGTTTATTGGTTCAGTGATCTGGTCAGGAATGGATGAGAAATTATGGCAAACATGTTAACCGAACGTCAGCAGCAGGTTTTGGATTTCATTAATGACTCTATCCGGTTTCGTGGATATCCACCTACTTTCCGAGAAATCGGAGAGAAAATGGGAATAAAATCGACCAATGGTGTGAATGATCACTTAAAGGCTCTAGAGAAAAAAGGCTTTCTCCATCGCGATGATTTAAAGTCAAGAGCGCTGCGTCCGCTCCAAGCAAATTCTGCTCCAGCAAATACACAGATGTTTATTGCTAACGAGGTTGTAGAGGCAGTAGTCTCTGTGCCTGTTGTCGGAAGATGTGCTGCAGGAGCTCCTATTTTAGCTACCGAGCATATTGAGGAAACCATCAGGGTAGACCGGTTTTTTTTAGGCTCTCATCGCGAGGTATTCGCTCTCCGGGTAAAAGGGGATTCTATGATTGAAGCTGGAATTTTCGACGGGGATTACGTTTTCGTACGCAAACAGGCTGTAGCTCAGACTGGAGAAATCGTAGTTGCTATGATTAATGATGAAGCAACTATTAAATACTTTTATCCTGACGAAGAGAAGATTATTTTTAAGCCAGCCAATCATACGTTAAAACCAATCGTCGTTCATAAAAGTGAGTTTAAGCCAGTAAATGTCCTAGGAACAGTCGTCGGAGTGTACAGAAAATTTTCGTGACATTTCATTAGCTGCACATCTAGGGATTGTTTAGTAAGAAAAATAAAATGCTTACAGACAGGTAAGTGGTTGCTTCTGGCTTGCAGAAATAAACCTCCCCTGATTCCAAGAATTGTAAAGGCATATTAGAAGTAATATTTATTAGAAATAATGAAAAAATTCTCTAAAAATTAAAGAAAACCCCTTGCACTTTTTAGAAACGTAATTAAATAGTTAGTACGAAAAAAATCAATGGTTAGCAGTAAAGAAAAAAATTGTTAAAAAATGTTCTTGACAATTTTGAGTTATTCAGTAGACTGCAAACACTCAATGGCTCACAAAAACGAGCCACAATGCAATAAGAAATCCCCAAAAAAGTTTCTTATTAAATTGTTGACAGATGATTGCTTTGTTTTGTATAAAGCAAATCTCTGAAATGAAAGTTTTTGTTTTATCTTTGAAAAGAGAATAGAGGAAAGAGAAGGGTGCGGAAACCTAGAACTTTGATGTTCTAATACTATAATTGCTCGGAGAGTTTGATCCTGGCTCAGAGCGAACGTTAGCGGCAGGCTTAACACATGCAAGTCGAGCGAGAAAGGAACTTCGGTTCCAAGTAAAGCGGCGAACGGGTGAATAACACGTAGATAATCTGCCCTTTGGTCGGGGAATAGCCATTCGAAAGGATGGATAATACCGCGTAAGTCAAAAAAGTCCTCGGATTTTTTTGGGATAGGAGGCCCTTAAAAGCTTTCGACAAAGGATGAGTCTGCGGCCCATCAGCTAGTTGGCGGGGTAATGGCCCACCAAGGCTAAGACGGGTAGCTGGTCTGAGAGGATG
>CAZHYV010000015.1:0-12687 GCA_964537055.1 uncultured Myxococcales bacterium | reverse complement strand
AACCGCCCGGTGATCAAACTCCGCTAAATTTTGTCCAGCCCAGGGGCGCACTCCAAAGAATCTCTCCTTGCTCTCCTGTACATCCAAACAGAAGAAGAACTGTCTCTAAATCTAGCTGTTCGGGAATCAAATAAGATAGATAAGCTAGCTGCATCGCCTTTTCTTCAGTAGAACGCTTACTTTTTTCTTGAAAGAATTGATCTTCAACCACCTGAAGCTTTTTTTTGCTTATATCTCCATAGAGATGAGAAATTTGGTAACCTAATAATTTGATTCTTTCAAGGAGATCTTGAATTGAGTTTTTTGCCGCAATGTAGAGCTGTTTCAACTCTTCCTGATGCTCAAATTTAGGATAACGAACACTTATAGACACTAGTGTGGACGAAGCTATTGATGAAGTTTTAAATCCCACAACCATAGAGCTAAAATCATAGTTCTTTTGCGCAATCATTTCTGGGGCTCCTTCAAGTTCTTTGTGAGATTGTCTATTTCTTGAGCAAGACGCTTCAATGCTTCACTTGAAAGAATCATTTTAAAAATTGGAGCAGTTTTTATAGAAACAAAATCATCTACTTGAAGACCTTCTTTGTCTGCTCTTAAACGAGTGTTAATAACAGCTTGGTAATCTAATGGAAAACAAGAAAGTGTAAATTCAGATGAGAATTGAGAAAGCTGAAAAAATTCAACAGCAACATACGGCAGTGCACTATTTTCTCCAAGCTCTACTTGCAGTTTAAGTTTCCCTTCAACAATCGAATCTTTTTTGAGTGCCATAAGTAATAATATCCTCTCTGGAAATATCTAACAAGATATCTTGTTCTGCAACAAAATATTTTTCGAAAGTCCTAGCCATAGACCATTATCAAAATTTCATCTTTCAATCATCTAAACAAGTTCCCTACGACTTCTCCCTTGCCACAAAGCGGATAGGTGAACATAATAGTCCCGCTATGAAACACCCAAAGTCACGGCGTCATCCTTCAGAACAACCCTTTAGTCTCTTTGAAGTAGAAGGCCCCTCGGGGAATCGGCTGGCCCGTCTGGAACACTTGTTCTTTGAAGAGGTGGATCGTTTATTTCGATTTGAAGTGAGTGATCCGAGGTTGCAGGATGTTTCTATTGTTTCTCTGCAGTTAAGTCCGGATCTACGAAATGCAAAGGTCAATTATGCCATTGATCCCGCAGCAAGTCCCATGCCAACCCTAAAAGAAGTCCAAATGGGCTTTGAAAAGGCCATGCCTTTTCTAAGAAGCAAATTGGCGGAGGCTTTGGCGATGAAGCGGATCCCAACACTCCATTTCCATCGAGATCGGCTGGCAGAGTCGTCCCTCCGTGCCAATGAGGTGTTTCGAGACGAGAGGCGGCAAGAACCAACCAATTCGTCGCAATAAAAAACCATGGTAGGCATCGTTCCACACCATGGTTTTTAGGTACTTTCGCGTTCACGAATTCCCATATTTACGGGCTTCCACCAGTATTCCTAAAGAAAGGCGTATTGGGTACGGCTTCCGAAGGATCCTATACGTGGAGAAGCGCTTCGTACGTGGCAAGCGTCATCTCGCCTTTTGGTGGAGGAGCAAACGTCCACGCAACTGCTTTGTTGCGGAGGCATTCAAGCAAAGAGGTTGGGTTTACGTTTGGAGTCTCGCTCACCACTTCGAGTCGGTTCATTTTCCCGTTAGGAGCAATCTCCATCTTAAACTTCACCTTCACATCGTAATGAGAACCCTTTTGCCCCTCCTGCTCAATACACGCAGAGATATCCCCAGCTTTCGCCATTTTAATGTTTTCTCGTACTTCTTTCTTTTCATATCCATTGCAGCCTAGAAAAGCAGTACCAGCGAGGAAAAGAACAACACTTACACGACCCATATTTTGAAAAAAGGATGTCTTTGTCATAGCCTTTAGTTTGGGTCTCTTTTCTAAGATCGTCAAGAGTTTGAGCAAAAGATTTTACAAACGAACGAAAGTTCTTACGATCCTATCCATGATGACTTCTTCATTTACCATGTTAGGAATCTGTGGCAGCCTCCGAAAACAATCGTACAACCGCATGCTTCTTTTAGAAGCGGCGAAGCACTTACCCGAGGGGATTTCCATGGAAACTTGTGACCTCCACGATATTCCTCTCTTCAATCAAGATGTACTCGATGCTGGAATGCCAGAACCAGTGAAAACTTTTCGGGAACGCATTGCCAAAGCCGATGCGATTCTTATTGCCAGCCCAGAGTATAACTATTCTATTTCTGGAGTTCTCAAAAATGCGATTGATTGGGCCTCCCGAGCGCCAAATCCACCCCTAGATGGGAAACCGCTTGGAATCATGGGAGCAACTCCTGGAAACTTCGGTACCATTCGGGGACAAATGGCGCTACGACAGGTTTGCATCTTCACTAATATGATCCCTATGAATACGCCCGAGCTATTTGTCACAAAAGCCAATGAGAAGTTTGATGCTGAGGGAAATCTCATTGACGAAACAACCCAAAAGTATCTTAAGAAATTCCTACAATCATTTGATGCCTGGGTGAAGAAGATCCATGGATCAGAGAATCCGTCCCTTGATCTTCTGAAAAACAGACTTAGTAATAAATAGGCTTGAAGATTTCTCTTCGGTAGGAGTTTCAATAGGAGTTTCAATTTTTCAAGGAAAAGGAGGGTGTTATGGCAACGATGATTGGAATGGAGAAAAACTTGGTGAACTTATTGAAGGATCTAATCGAACTTGATTTCGATGCCATCGAAGCATATAAGGTGGCGATTGAACGGCTTAGAGAACCTACTTACCAAGAAAGGTTGCGAAAGTTCCAAGAGGACCATGAGAGACATACACAAAACCTAAGTTCTTTGGTTGTTGAGATGGGAGGAACACCTCCCTATAAAGCAGATGTGAAGGCGCTCCTCACCAAAGGAAAGGTTTACCTAGGTAATCTGATTGGAGATGAAGGCATTCTGACTGCAATGCTTTCTAACGAAAATGATACCAATACCGCCTACGAGAGAGCTACCGAGCGCACTGATCTGCCTTCTCATGCAAAAGCGATTCTTCGTGAAAACTTAGCGGATGAAAGAAGACATCGGGCATGGATCGAGGAAACCCTGAAGAAGATGAAAGACAAAGAGGTACGTCCTTCTTCCAACTCAAAGGAAACCTCGATACGAATGTAAGTTAGAAATTGCTACTAGACTCGAACGGCTGGGCAGCTGTTTCGCTTCCCAGTGCAATTTCACCTTCCAGCAGTGACGAATCAGCTTTTCCTAGAACCACCCGGTTTCTCCCTACCCAGATACACGTGTAGATGATAGCAAGCTGTAAAGCAACTCGTTCTACTTCTATCTAGCTGTTTTGTGGGGTTCTCAACAAACCTTACTAGGCTGATCTAAAATCTTTATCGGAGGAAGCAACCTAGGGCTAGCCTACTAACTATTTGACATTCCAACATTATTATAATTATTCTACATAAAAACTCGAAAAACGTTAGGTAACTTCATGAAAAGATTCTTATTTATTCTGTCCTCTTCCTTTTTCATTGGCAGCTTGCTTCTAGGGTGTGGTCGACACCCACACTGGTGGGGCGTCCATCCAAATCCTTCTTCCTTTACCGTCGAACTAACTGTCACAAACTTGGTAACCTCCCTCAATTCTGAGACCGTTGTTCAACCCCTTTTAACGAGTGGCTTAGATTTTGGGAAGAGAAACATCTACGCAGGTCGTTCTTTGCCACTACGAATTAATGTAAAAAATCTATCAACCGCTCCAATCTTCTTCAGGGATATCTCGCTTCTAGGAGAAGCCTCAAAAGACTTTGTCATTGATGATAGTACAGCGAGAGAAACCATCTTACCAGGAGAAACCCTAAGCTTTCGGGTGTGGTTTAGCCCCACTCAGATAGGCCTCGTACGGGATTATGTGCATCTTCAATTATCAAATTCTAACAAGGGTGATACGACGTATACGATCCCTATCCAAGGAATCGGGACAGACCAAACCATGTATGTATCCTCCAAAGAAGGAAACGACAAAAACAACGGATTGACAAGGGAGCGGCCTAAAAAAACCATCCAAAATGCACTTGATACCGTAGCAAGCACTCCTTCCTTAGGGATTGACACCATTCTTGTAGAGCCCGGAGACTACCCAGAGCAGGTATATATCCGCTCGCCCATCGCTTTAATCGGCCGAAACCATTCTTCGAAATCTTCCCGGCTAAGAGCGAAAGCTCTACCAAACCCAAACCCGAACCCCTATGGAAATAAGGATTTGCTTGTCATTTCTGGTGCAGAAACCCCCTCCACTTATACCTCGCCGGTCGAAGTCGCCAACTTTGTTATCGAAGGGCCTACCAAAGGTGGATGTGGAAGTATCTTAAGTGGCATTCGTGTTCGGGACGGAGCTTTTGCATACATTCACGATAACAGCCTCATTAATATTCGTGAAGAGCCGATGACTGGATGTCAAAATGGATTTGGTATCTTGGTAGGTCATTACCAAGAACAAGATCCCGCCCAGCAAAAAAGCGCCAGGGCCTTTATCTCTCATAACCGTTTGGTAGAATATCAGAAGGCTGGAATTGTGGTAGGCGGCGTTGGAAGCAGAAGCGTAATTATGAACAACGAAATCATTAGCACCGTTACTCCGTACTTAGCTCGCAATGGAATTATCCTCCATCAGTCCTCTGGTTCTATCGAAAATAACCAAATTTCTGGAAACTTATGCGAATACCGAGACCCTAATAAGCCAGAATCAGAAAATTGTGGGCCTGAGATTTTTGGGAACCTTCAAGGAGCTGGCATTGTTGTGAGGGGACCTACAAAAAATGTGTCCATTCTTCGAAACCAAATGTTTCAAAATGACGCAGGCATTTTAGTGGTTGCTTCGCATGGGGTGGATAGTAGCGAAATAGAGACAAATATTGAAAATAATCTGCTTGCAGCAAACCGAAGGGCTCACCTTTATACTGAACTTAAGGCAGGGGTAAAACAAAATATCCTTACCGGAAGCTCGTTTGGGACTGGAATGATTTTAGTGCCTGGCATTCCAGGAATTTCTTATCCCTTTGTCAATGCGTCTGAAAATCACATCGTTAATAATGACATCGGGGTCCTTATTGCAGATGATCCCAATATCCCTCAAGGAACGAATACCTTAGCTGTTTTCTCAAAAAATAACCTTTTGGGTCTTACCGCAAGTATCAAAAATCAAACAATCTATCAAGTCAATGCGCAGAATAATTATTGGGGAATTACGAACGACATTGATGAGTGGATCGGCCCTCATATCGACACACAAAATTATGCAACCGTAGCATACCCCATTCCCCCTCTCCCCTAGAAAAACGATCCTCCCTATCTAATCGCCATGATAATGGGAACGGTAGTTGGGAGCTTCCTTGGTGACAATTACATCATGTACATGAGACTCCCGAAGGCCCATCGAGGTAATCTTCACAAACTTTGACTTCTCATGAAGCTCGAGAACCGTTTTACATCCGACATAACCCATGCCTGCCCGTAAGCCCCCTAGCAATTGGGCAATCGAGTACGAGAGGGGACCTCGGTAGGCTACCCGACCCTCGATCCCTTCAGGAACTAACTTGTCGTTACGTTCATTTTCTAAGGACACGTGGTCTTGAAAGTATCGATCACTCGATCCAAAGCGCATAGCGCCAAGCGAACCCATCCCTCGATATACTTTATATGAGCGCCCCTGATACAAAATGACTTCTCCAGGGGCCTCATCAGTTCCAGCAAACAGAGAGCCAATCATCACAGTATCAGCCCCTGCAGCAAGTGCCTTTACAATATCGCCTGAATATTTGATTCCTCCATCTGCAATGATAGGCTTTCCAAGTCGCCGTGCAGATTGGGCGCAGTCTGCAATCGCCGTAATTTGGGGGACACCAACGCCTGCCACAACCCGAGTCGTACAAATTGAACCCGGGCCGATTCCGACCTTGACTGCATCCGCCCCCGCCCGAACCAAAGCCTCATACGCCTCCTTGGTCGCCACATTCCCCGCAATAAACTGAGCATGAGGGTAGTTCCTTCGGGCGTCTGCCATTGCGTCTACAACCTTTTTAGAATGACCGTGGGCCGTATCCATCACAACGACATCCGCCCCAGCCTGAAGCAGTGCGTGAATCCTTTCATCCCGGTCCTCCGAAACCCCGACTGCGGCCCCTACCCGCAAACGGCCACGCTCGTCTTTCACTGCAAGCGGATGGTGCTGCGCTTTCTCAATGTCTTTGATCGTAATCAATCCCTTTAAGCGCCCCTCATGATCGACTACGACCAATTTTTCAATACGGTACTGATGTAAGAGCTCTTTGCTTTGCTCTACCGAGAATCCCTCGGGTACCGTAATCAGTTTCTTGGTCATAAGGTCTTTGACTTTAAGATGCAGATTTCGCTCAAACCGAACATCTCGGTTGGTCAAAATACCCACCGGCACCCCTTTCTCTATGACGGGCAGTCCGGAGATTTGATGTCGCTTCATCAGCAAAAGTGCCTGCTCTAAAGATTCATCAGGGTGGATCGTGACTGGATCTGTAACCATCCCGGATTCAGCTTTTTTCACCTTGGTGACCTCGCGAGCTTGCGCCTGAATCGACATGTTTTTGTGTATTACGCCTAGCCCTCCTTCGCGGGCAATCGCAATCGCAGTTTGAGACTCCGTCACTGTATCCATGGCGGAAGACAAAAGAGGAATCTTTAGATCAATTGTTTCCGTTAAGCTTGTTTTTAGATCTACCTCTTTTGGAAGAACTTCGCTTTCTGCAGGTACCAAAAGAACGTCATCGAACGTGAGAGCTTCGGGGGTCGTGGGCTGTAAGGGCATGACGTTTATGTACATACTTCCTGCAGAAGCGCAATACTTTTCTATGATGAGGGAATGGAAAGCATCGCTGTTTAGGGCCATCAGCGAGCCAGAAGGCCAATCCGATTAAGGATAGGCAATAGGTCTAGAAGGGCAGTACCCAAGAACCGCTTTGGGGCTTCCTTTGATAGAGATGGTTATATTTTTTCCGCGAGGGCAGAAATAATGAGGAACCATCCATTCTAGGCTCAGATTCTGCTCAAGTATTAAACTTTTGAGACTAGAAGCAGAATCGATAAGAAAGTTGTAGCTTAGCTCGGTTAGCCTAGTATTGCTGAGTGATAGCGTCTCTAACTGGGCGAGGCCTTTCAGAAGATCTTCGGATAAAGCAGTCAACGGATTTTTGCTAAGGTTTAATCTCTTCAAGTTCACAAGTCCTTGGAATTGGGTAGGTGAAATCGAAGCGAGCTGGTTATTCTCTAGATAGATCCCTGTCAAAGTGGGAAAATTTGTAAAAGCATCTGCATTGAGGCTCATGAGCTGGTTGTTAGAAAGCTCTAGTTCCATGAGTTTTGCCAAGTTCACAAAGGAGAGGCTGGGGATGGAGGAAAGTTGGTTCTTATCTAAGTAAACTGCATAAAGTTCAGGAAGATTAGAAAAGAGATAATCTGGCAGCATAGAGATCTGATTATCGGAAAGATCTACAGATTGTAACCATCTCATCCCTTTAAACATCTCTGGTTCAAGCTTGGTGATTTTATTCTTAGACAGATTGACTCCCAAAAGGTAGCGTAGCGATGGCAGCGTCTCTTTTGGAACTTCTGTAATCCCTTCATTAGATAGCTCTAACAAGCTTACTCTTCCAAGCCCGTCACAAGACACACCTTGCCACGTACAAACATTACAGCTGGTCAGCCAAGTCGAGGTGACACCTGTGCTCCAGCCTGTATTTTTGTTATACAGATTTTCAAGCGCCTTATATTCTGCAGAAGGAGCCATGCAGAGAGCAGAGCGAATTTCGCTAACCTGAGGTGGAGGGAGTGGTCTCTCCTCGCAAGCGCCTAAAAGTAAAATAATAGACAAAACAAACATAGATCGATTCATTTTCATAGGAGTCTCCAATGTGGTCACAAACCATACATGTGTCATAAGTTTCATTAGGATGCAATCAAGAAAAGAGAAGGGGCTTCTAAGCGTTTGGATAAGCTGAAGAATCTAGGGGAGACAGTTAAATGTATTTTCCCCTTAACTCGTCCTTGCATTTCATAGGTAAAGCGTCTACGAATACTTGTATGTCACAGATGAAATATATGTGGATGCAGAAGCTGCTTGAGTCGGCTTGGGTCTCTGTATTTTTGGATCCCAGGATCAATGGGGTTGATTTGCCCGAATACCTGAAACAAGAGACCCATATTGTCCTCCAGTATGGCCATCAAATGCCAATTCCTATTCGCGATCTGCTGGTAAATGAAGCTGGAATTTTTGCGACGCTTACCTTTCATCAGGCGCCCTTTGAGACCTTTGTCCCCTGGGATGCTGTTTTCGCAATCACAGATGGAGATGAGAGGATGCAAGTCTGGCCCCGAGACATTCCGCCCGATTTAGAACTACTCTTGCATCCAACCTCGTCACAGCCAAAGCCTGAAAAAGTGAAAGCCCCCCCACCCGAGGCACAAACTACGAATACAAAGGCAAGGCCGACCTATTTAAAGCTGGTTGATTGAAAGGACACGCTGAGGAAATTACAGGGATGAAGTGAGGATATCCGGCAGATACTTTCCATCCTGGTAGGCGATCGATGCTACGTCCCGGATCCTTTGTTCTCTCGTGAGGTAAAAGTTCCCCCGTTGCCGAATGAACTGCTTTTGGGCAAGATCTGCAAAGGATGTGCATAGTTGAATCTCCCGCTCAGACGCTTGCTCACCTCGTTGTTTAATATCCTGTTTTGTCCGAGAAAGGCTTGCCAAAAGACCGTAAAGCGTAATTGCCATATCAGCTAGATGGCTTTGAATAAATTGGTTCTCTACCACAGCAGAACCATGTTTTCTTAAAGCCTTATTGACCAGCGAAGAAAAAAGGGAAGCGTGCTTTGCAAACATCTGGTTTGCCTGTTGTAAGCGAGCAGGCATCTCTTTGAATGAATCTTTTTTCAGATACAAGCGGACTTCCTTGCCTAAAAGCTTCAGTAGGCTTTTCCGATTTTTTAGAGGAGATTTGAGGATGGATGTAAGCGCTTTCAGATTCGTTCCTGCATCTTTCATTCCAGTTAGGGCAACAAAGCTCCTCAAAATTTCATTGGTGCCCTCGAAGATCATAGCAATGCGGCTATCCCTGAGCAACCGCTCGTAAGGGTATTCCTGCATGTAACCCGACCCTGCGGCGATTTGTAGGGACTCATTGGCGACCATCCATAGGGTCTCGCTGCCATAAATTTTGCATAAGGCCCCCTCGATCGAGTAGTCGAGCTTCCCTCTATCTATCATCGCTGCCGTAAGGTAGGTCATCGATTCCAAGGCAAACGTTTCTGCCATCATCCGTGCAATTTTTTCTTTGATCTGATCAAACTCCCGGATGAGTTTGCCAAAGGCTTGCCTCTCATTCACATGGGCCACCGAGAGTTGAATCATTTTTTTACATGCGCCTAGCGTAATGGCCGCAAGCCCAAGTCTGCCATTGTTGAGAATCCCCATGGCTGCCTTGAAACCACGGCCTAGCTCTCCCAGGAGATTTTCCTTCGGAACCGAAACCTCTTCAAAATACAGGGCGTTCGTCATACTTCCTCGAATTCCCAATTTGTGCTCTGAGGGTCCGCAGCGTACCCCAAAGGCACGCTCGACCAAAAACGCCGTAATCTTTTTCTCCGTTGGTGAGTCTGGGTCCATAGTCTGAGCAAACACAGTGAATAGATCTGCAATTTCCCCGTTGCTGATCCAAATTTTGGTTCCATTGAGGACATACTTGGTTCCACTTTGATCTAATTCTGCCTTCATCTGTAAACTAGCTGCATCACTACCTGCACTGGGCTCGGTCAAGGCGAATGCTGCAATCATTTCTCCCTTTGCTAGACGGGGCAAATATTTTTGCTTCTGTTCTTCCGTGCCATAAAGCAAAAGGCCTTTGAGACCAATCGAGTTATGCGCAGCTAACGTTACTGAGAGGGAGGCATCCATCCCCCCGATCTCTTCCATAATCCTTGCATATCCCATCGTAGAGAGGCCAAGACCTCCATACTGCATAGGAATGGTTAGCCCGAAGAGTCCCAGTTCTTTCATCTCTTCGATAACCTCTTTTGGGATTTTTGCCTCTTTATCAATTTTTGCACTATCCACGTGACGTTTGTAAAATTCCCGAATGGATGAAAGCATCATCTCGATGAGCTCCTGCTCTTCTTTAGGAACGGATGGGTAAGGATCGATCCAGGAGCCCTCGAACGTACCAGCAAAGAGGGACTTCATAAAACTGGGCTTAGACGAAGCATCTACTTTAGAAGATGGGGAAGCTTGAGAGGGCTGAGGGTTCATGCGGATGAGTTTATCCGATCCGCATGAATGAAGCACGGAAAACGAGGAAATTTGTGATGAACTCGTGCGGCCAACTATCTAAAATTAGGCAGGTAATGGATATTGTTAGAGTCTCGGATCAGCTCATTGTACTCTTTAAGCACGTTTTGGATCGTTCCCTCTATCATTCCATTTTCTGTCATTGCTGGGGGAGCAGTAATTTTCGTCTTATCACGGTAGTGCCTCATTAATCCTTTCGCAGCCTTTAAGAAGTCCTTACTGCTACTAATGAAGGAGGAAGACCCTACAACCTTATCCATCTGCTCTTTTCGTTCAGGATGCTTCGTATAATCTACGTACTCATTAAGCTCGTTTACTACTTTTTCAAAATCTTCAATCTTTTGGGTTAATGTTGAGAGAGAAGCCTCATCCATTTTTTCTGCATCGGCTGCCTTCAGAACAGCTTTTGCTTTTATCATAATACTTCCTCGCAGGAATGGAAACGTACGGCCTAGACTTTTTTCTAAGCGAGCCACTTCCTCAGCTTGGTTCTTATCCTCGAGAATGTCGATCTGCTCCTGGAAGAGATGATCAGCCATTACAAAGGCTCTCCAACCTGCAAGAAGCTTTGGATGAAGATTTTGTCCTTTGGCACCTTGATCATCCTGGTAGTTTTTTTGGTCGTAATATTCATAGGCTTCTTTTACAACGGGGTACAGATTTTTCAAGGCATCTCCATACGCAGAAGCAGCTTTTTCCACTTCAGGAAGAGAAGGTCTCATCGCGTTAGCCTCTTGGATCTTCTTAAGACATTGTGATGGGTCGCTCATCTGATAAAGCCCATAGGTAATGTATGTTTCTTTTCCGGTAGGACCGTTCTTTTCACAAGCCTTGTTACACCAGCTTGTATACCGTCTGTAGCTTCTTAATACGCTTTCAGAAAAACTATTGATACAGCCGACGTAATTATTAAATTTATCAGTAAGATCTTCCGAAGACGAGAGATCGTTCGAATCTTTATTAGAAGCCACGGGTGAAGGCTGCCCTGAAGCAGGACGCCCATTCCCATTTGCTGGTTTGGTATTCGATGGTTTATCACTTGTTGGTTTTGCAGGGGAGTTAAGATTTCCTTTCCCATCTACAGGAAGAGGTGGAGGGGAATCTGTGCCTTTTTTACAATCAATAAAATTAAATAAAAAGAGTGTACATAGACCTAATTGGAAAATCTTTTTCATTTGCAAGTGTCTCCTTGTTCGCAGCATAGCAAAATTATATTTTCTGTCCAATTGAAAGTTTCCTCCCTTGCGAAAAGAAAAAATGAGTATATCATTCAAACGCGCGGTGAGGCAGGGCTTTTCTTAAAAGCCCTGAATGCCCCCTAAATTAGTGAATTGGAAGGGTGTAAATGCCTGTCTATAAAATTATTGAAACCGAAGAAGTAACAGCAGAAAAGTTAGAGTTGATTGTGAACGAATGGGTTTCTCAAGGATGGGACTTTGATGGATTTCAGTTTGTAACCCCTGAATCAAATCGTCGTCCAACCTTAGCCTTTGTGATCTTCACTATGGTCCCTGAGTTAGAAGAAGAATATGAAGAGGATGACGAGGAAAATACACACGATACAATGACAAATTGAGGATGTTTTACATCAAGCCTCCTAAGTAGCGTCATCCTTTCAGGGGAGTAAAGCTTAGCCCTCATTTTTAGACTCTTTTGGGTAGATTCTCTTCCTCCTACGTGCTACGTGAACAAGTGCGCAGATTTTTCCCACCCTGCCCTTTTCTAACAAAAACTCTTGCGTGAACTAAAGTTGTGTTTATGATGTGCCATATCAGCACTTGTCTAAGAAGAGTGCTAAAATTTACTGGGGCATTTCCCTCCCTCGATGTTGCCAGAGCAATATTGAGAGATGTGTGCCAAGTTTTAAACAAAAAGGAGATTTTATGAATTCGACCAAAGTTCGTCCCCTTCAAGACAGAGTCTTGGTAAAGCGTGTAGAAGAAGAGCCAATGACCAAAGGGGGTCTTTTCATTCCTGATAGTGCAAAAGAAAAGCCTGCTCAGGGAATCGTCATTTCTTTAGGCGCTGGCAAACCTTTAGAAAATGGCAAAGTGCGTCCGATGGATATTAAGACTGGTGATCGCGTTTTGTTTGGTAAGTATGCTGGATCAGAAATTAAAGTAGATGGCACCGATCACTTGATCCTTAGAGAAGATGAAATTCTAGGAATTATCGAGAACGCATAACAACAAGGAGAATGTATGGCCGCAAAAGATATTTTTTTCGATGAAATTGCAAGATCCCGCCTGCTTTCAGGCGTAAACAAGCTCGCAGACGCGGTAAAAGTGACCCTGGGTCCTCGCGGTCGCA
>CAZHYV010000014.1:0-14825 GCA_964537055.1 uncultured Myxococcales bacterium | reverse complement strand
GACCACGCCAGAGCCACCGGCACGGCCGACAGGGGTGTTGTAGCACCCGCCACCGCCGCCTCCACCAGTGTTGGCCGTCCCCGCAGTCGATGCGGTTCCGTTTCGTTGCCCGTTACCACCGCCACCCGTGCCGCCAGCATTGGTCGTTGTGGTGGTTGCGTAGTTGCCACCCCCTCCACCCCCGCCATAGGTGTTTCCCCAGACGGTACGACCTGCGCCACCAGCCCCGCCAGTGGTTGAGCCAGAGGCAGCACCACCAGCACCACCAGCACCACCTCCGCCACCGGTTGCCCAGCCGCTGTTGGCACCACCGGAGTTGCCTTGCGTGGTGATTCCGGCAGCACCTGAGGCCGCGGAGGACCCACCAGCTCCGCCACCGCTACCCCCCTTGTTCGGGGCGCGTTGCACAGACGAAGCGGACCCACCACCGGCACCCCCACCGACACCGACCACATTCAACGCGGTGCTGACATAGGTCGAATGCCCGCCGTCACCGAGTGCATTCGTGTCGTGAGCTGCGATTGGTGAGCCACCCGCACCGACAGTGACCGTCGCGGTCTCGACTTGAGCGACTGCAGCAGCGACGACGACGCCACCTCCACCGCCGCCCCCACAGACGTTGTTGTTGAACGCGCCAGCACCGCCACCGCCGACGCACAGGACCTCGATGACAGGAGACCCAGTGACTGCCGAGATGACAAGAGAACCGCTTGACGTGAAGGTGTGGTACTTGTAACCGTCGCCAGGAGTTGTTACTGTGCCGCCCGTCGCCGTGATCGAGTTGACCGCGGCCGAAGAAGCGACCGGATTGATCGCGCCAGGAGTTCGATCGCGGCCGTACTTCATGGCGTGATCCGGTGAACGTGACCGATGATCTCGATCTTGTTGGCCGACGTGGCATAGGCCTGAACGAGCAAGCCGTTCTGAAGCAACCAGCCGGGGGCGACCAACGTCTCGACGTTCGCAGCGAGCACGAAGCTTCGCAGACGACCCGTCGCACCCCACTGGAGGGTGAGTGTGCGATCGACGGTGTCGATGTTGTTGGCCCAGAGCCAGATCTCGTCCAGGTTGGTCGTTCCCGTCACCGCGGTGTGGATCGTCGTACCCGGAGAGGCAGTGGCAGCAACCGCGATGGGTTGGCCGTTGGTTGACCCCGACAGGAGTCTCTTCTCGATGCTGCTCATGAGAATACCTGCGCTTTCAGTACGACTTGAAGTTCGCTGACCTGTTCGTCGGTTCCGAGAACGAGATCATCGGTGTGGATGCCGCTGTCCGAAACGGACTTACCCCCAGTCGAGTTGAAGACCGGGATGTGGCCGATTGTGCTGGACGCAGGACCCGACACCTTCTTCTTCACCTCGGTAGCAACCCGAGATGCAAGGGCATGGATCTGTGTGGTCAGCATGGGCTACTCCAAACCGGTCTCGAAGGTCTCGACGAAGTCGGCATTCGGATCGCCGATGTTGCTCAGGGCGGTGGTGACCGTGGACGCGAAGTTCGGGTCGTCACCGAGAGCGGCTGCGAGCTCGTCCAGGGTGTCGAGAACCCCGGGTGCTCCACCAACGACAGCGGCCAGAGCCGCATCGAAGGCCTGCTTGACCCCCTGGGGAGTGACTGCACGGGCCGTGTCGGTACCGGTTGTCACTTCGGCCAGGGTGGCGATCTCGATGATGCCCTTGGTCGTGGTCGTTGCGTCCGGAGGACTTCCTGCGTTGCTGGCCTTGATCTCGTTGATGGCCGCGACGAGCGAAGACTTGTCAGTCGTGGTGAGGGCTGAGATTCCGGCCGTGCCAGAGCCACCGATGAGGGTTCGAATGGCCTTGAATTCGGTGCCGACACGAGTGAAGGCGTTGGCGAGGTTGGTTGCGAGGGTCATCAGAAGAGTCCGTTCTCGAATATGAGCGACAGCGACTGCATGTCGTCATAGGCGTCGTGTGGTTCGGCTTCGGCCTTGTGCTGTGCGATGCGAGCGTTGCTGACTGCTTCACTGGCATCACCGATCACAACTTGGACCGGATCCTGCGGTGGGTCTGTGATGACCACTTCGATGGGAATATCACTCATGGCGCCACCGCCTCGGCGGTCACCACGGAGTAACGCTTCACCTTACCGTGTGAGATTCGGTAGGCGCGAGCGTCGGCTGTGCCGGCATCGGACACGATCACGTCGTAGAAGCCCGAGGCCACCAGCTGGCGAGTTGCGGCACCGTTCATCACGAGATCGATGAGCACCACATCAGGACTGGTCAAGGTCTTCTGGATGAACTGTGCGAGATCGAGGATGAGATCCGACGTCACATCCTCCTTCTTCCTCACTTGCGAGAGGACTTCGAAGTCACTTGCTTCTGTCCACCAGGATCGCCCCTCGGGGAGGGTCATGACGAACGACTTCGAGAAGGGGATCCCCGAACGGATTTCGAGGTCGTATGCAGCCATTGCGTCTCCTTCTGGTGGATATAGAACGACCGAAGGGCCAGGGAGCGGTTAAACTCCCCAGCCCTCCAGATGTGCCGGCGTCTCCTAGTAGGAGTACACCCAGTCCTTGTCGTAGGGCGTGGTCGGCGGCTTGTAGCCGGAGTTCCACGTCGCCTCGACCTTCTTGGTCTGGCCGGTGGTGAGCACCACGGTGCCGGTGACGGGCTCGCCGCCGATCCGGTAGGTGATGCCGGTGACCGTCGGGATCGTGATGGTGTGCGTCCCCGAGTCGTAGGTCACGTTGAGCGGCGTTGCCACCGTCAGGGCCGCGCCCTGGAAGTGAGCGATGACCTCGTCGGGCAGCGGGAGACGCGGGTCGTTCTCCTCGGTGCCGTAGAGGATGTCGAGGAACTCGTTCATCTTCGTCTCGTCCACCTCGGTGGAGTCGATGGTGAGGATGGAGGTCGGGCGGAGGCCGGTCACGGGAACCGGAACCGTCGAGAGCTCGTACGAGAACGTGATCGCCTCGGGGGACTCGTTGACGGTCGCGTAGGCCTTCTCCGAAGGAGTGGTCGTGGCGCCGTACACGAGGTGCAGCTTGAAGCCGAGAGCGTCGCCCTCGACGTCGTTGCCCTTGCGGGTCCGGTACGACAGGCCGAAGCCCTTGCGGACCTGCTGGCCCACGGAGACGCCGGCGACCGGGGTGGCCTGGCCGTCGAACTGCGCGAACTCCTTCGGGTACATGAAGCACTCGAGGGTCGCACCGAACTTCTCGGCCGACGTCATGTTGAGGTACAGGATGTTGTCCGCGTAGAGCGGGGTTGCCTCGGCGCCCGAGGGCGACTCGGTCACACCGGTGAGGCCGTTCCAGGCGACACCGTTGTCGTAGACACCGTTGGTGGGGAGGTAGAGCACGCCGTGGTCGACGCCTGTCTCGAACTCCTTCTCTCCGATGCCATCCCAGGTGAGTTGCATTGGATGTTCCTCCTTAAAAGAACAGATTGAAAACGTCGTGGTTGAGGTTGTCCGCCGTGTAGAAACGATCGTGCTCACACATTGGAAGTTGGGCGACCTTATCCGGAATATCACTATCCGGATTACGATCGATCACTGTCACCTGATACTGCTTGGTGTAGGCGTACAACTTATTGTCCGCATGCTTGGCGTCCGCCTTGGCCCTCTCGTATCGAATGCAGGGATACTGCATCTGATTGTTTGGAGGGGGTTGGAAGTAGACGTTCGGCGTGATGGTCTCCAACAGAGCTTGAAGCTCAAGGCGTGGGGCCATTGTACACCTCCCCGAGTCTCAGGATCAGACGGGGCCTCTTTACCTCGACGTTTGTCACGGTCCAGAGTGCCCCAGCCCAGCGGATGTACCTGATGGCGTGGAAGTTCTCGTTGGCGTAGGGATCCGCAACGATGCTCACCACGTTGGACGCAGCAAGATTGTTGTTGACCCCGGGTCCGTCTTCCGATCGCCGTGACTGCTGTTCCACGTCTCCGTAGTACTGCCGTTCGGTGATCTGGTCTTCGTGAACGCCCGGGCTGGTCTCGACACTGTGGCCGTAACCAACCTTTCCAGAATATCTCGCCATCAGGTACACCCCCTTTCAGGGCTAGGTAGCCGACTAGGTCAGCTGTTGGAGTTGTAGAACTCCCACTCGTCCACCTCGGTGCTCTCGAAGTAGTAGCTGCCCGAGGACGGGAAGGCGAAGACCTTGTAGGTCTCGCCCGCCGGGACCGTGTACGGCGACGAGCCCGTGGTCAGCGTCGTGCCGGCCACGTTCTTGTAGACCACACCGGTCTGGGTCGGGATCGTGATCTCGCCCGCCGCCTCGTCGAAGGTCGGAGCGGTCGGGGCCACGAGCGTCGCGTCGCCGGCGACCTTGCGGATGACGACGGCCGACTTCAGCTTCACGAGGGCACCCGAGAGACGCGTCTCGACGAGGTACTTGTGCTTGTTGTAGTCGATGTCGAAGTCGTCGAACATGTTGACCTCGCCGCCCTTGTCGGCGCCGACGTTGTAGTCCCACGGATTGAAGATGATCGCGACGATCTCGGGGTAGTCCTCGAGGACCTCGACCGGGACGATCTTCTCGACACGGAGCTCCGCCGCCAGCTCGTCGAGCGTGCGGTAGAGGCGCCGGCCGATGCCGTCCTTCATGAGCATCGCCATGGCGATGTAGGTCTCCGACGTGAACATCACCGGGTTGCCGGTGCCGCGGTAGTGCTTGCGGTTCTTGATCCAGAGGTCGATGACCTCCTGGAACGACGAGTTGGCGTCGTTGATGTTGACGTAGAGCTTGGTCGAGTAGAGCTCGTGATCCGACGCGACCGGACGGATGCAGTCGGGGTTGATCTTGTCCTCGGACTCCGGCGCACGGCCGTCACCCAGGAGGATCGCACGCGCGACTTCCTCGTCCAGCATCATGCGCATCTCGGCCTTGAGCCAGGCCACGACGTTGAAGTCGGTGATGTCCACGACGTCGTCGCGGTCCAGCGCCTGCTTCTTGTAGACCGTGGTCGGGGTCGTGATGCGCTTGGCGACGGAGAAGAACTCCTCCTTCTTGAGCGTGCCCTTGATGTAGCCGCGGGCACGGGCCTCGTCGCCGGTGATGTCGGCCCAGAGGGACTTGATCCGGCTGAACGGGGTCTTGTGGGTGCCGCCGAGGATGACCTCGACCCACTCCATCCGACGCTGCTTGAACTGCGGCGTGTTGTCGAGCGCCTTGGCGTCGGGGAACATCACGTCGATGTTCTCGATGCCGTGCTTGATGGCGTAGCCCTCGACCGCGGCCTTCATCGAGCCGAGACGCTGGGCGTCCTGCATGATGCCCTGCATGGCATCGTGCGTCAGGACGTGCTGGTCCTTCTTGGTGTCGTCGCCTTCGAAGACGTTGTGCATGGTGGAACCTTCCTGTGAGGTGCCGCTGTGGGCGGCGTTGTCGTTGGCGTCTTCGGAGCCAGTCATGGCCTCTCCGACGAGGTAGTGAACGGCCTCGAGCTGAGCGTCGTTCATGGTGTCGAGGACATCCTGGAGGGACGAACCTTCGGAGAGGGCGTGCTTGAGGTCCGACTTGTCGTCGTCCTTCTTGTCGTCCTTCTTCTTGGAGTCGTCGTCCTTCGTGTCCTTGTCGCCGTCCTTGTCGGAATCGGCATCGGCGTCGCCGCCCTTGTCGTCGTCCTCCTTCTTGTCGTCCGAGTCGTCGACGATGATGTGAGGCGCTTCGTCACCGTGCACGATCTCCAGGCCGGTCGTGATGATGGCCGAGTCGTCGAGTTCGGTGACCCCACCGTCCGAGTGGACGATGGAGATCGGGTCGATCATGGCGCCGGGGTTGGCGCCGGCCAGAACGAGACTGACCTCCCGAATCACTCCGTGCAGGACCTGCGAGGAGCGTTCGATGAGCTCGTTGGCCCAGATCGACAGCTGGGTGATGTCGCGATGGTCGACAGCAGCCTTCATGTGCTGCGCCTTCGGCGACTTGTTGAAGAAGGCGTAGGCGTACACCCCGTCTTCCCGGTTCTCGAGGATTGCGTGCCCGAGAACGTTCTCCGGATCCTTGTGGCCGTGCATCCACACCAGCGGAACCGTCTGCTGATGCTGCTTCCGGAACGCGTCCGGCATGATGGTCCGACCGTCGGAACAACGCAGACCCGCCTTCGTGGCGTAGCCACTGAAATCGGCTGCTTCCATTTTGACTTCCTCCTTCTAAAGGTTGTTCTTGATGGCGTCGTACTCCGATTGGTACTTGGATTCGTACTTTGCCTTGACCGCTTCTTTGAGGACAGTGAAATTCTTCTGGGCTTTGACGATGCTGTCCTTGAGTCCAGCAGCGACTTGCTCACGGTCAAGGTTGGTCGAACCTCTTGCCGATCCTCTTTGGCGTGAATCTGCTTCACTGGCCGTCTCAGCTTCTTTTGCTGAATCGGCAGCGATCTGTTCACGTTCACGCTTGACATCACCCTTGATACGAGCAATGGCCTCACGTCTCTCGGCTGCAAGCTGAGCAGCCTTTGCTTTACCGACGTTGGGAGGAATCGGCGGCAGGGCCGCTATCTTCCGGTTCGCCTCGTCGGTGGCCTTCTGCAGTAGTTCGGCACGACGGCCGGCTATGCGGTCGCGTTCCGTCTCTGCAGTTTCGTCGAGCTTGGACAGAGCTTCCTTCAGCTTGGCCGCGATTGCCTCGCGCATGGCCTGTGCTCCGGAGCGAATGGCGGCTAGGGCCTCTTCCTGTGCTCGCGATGTTGCGTCGAGGGTGGCTTTCTGCTCTCGATCGATCTGCTCTCTTGCATCTTGCCAACTCTCCTTCTTTGCAGTGGTCTTCAGCCCTGCCGCGGTTCGAGGTTTGAGTTCTCGAGTCCGCATGTAGTACTCATGAGCCTTTACAGGATCATAGTCTTGGGCTGCAGCATGGATGAATCCAGCTACGTCAACCATCGCTCGTTCCTGCGACCATCTTGTCGACGTCGTCCAGCAGACCTTGGAAGACTTCGTTGACGGCCTTACCGACTTCGTCCATCCCAGCACTTGCAGCCCCAGTTGGCTGAGGCATGTTGCTGTTGATGAGCTTGTCGGCCTTCGGGTCGTCAGATGGCGGCATCCCGATGAACCCACGGAACTCGTTCGAGGTGACGATCTCGTTACGAGTCAGCTTGTCGGCGATCTCAGCAAGCTGAGAAAGCGGAACCAGCTTGAACGGGTTCTGGAAGTACATGATGCGCTTCCGCTTCTTCATGCCGATTCGACCAACGAAAGCTCGCTGCATCGCCTCGACAATCGCGGAAAGAACCGGCTCGACCGTCCGGTTGTAGTAGTTCAGCATCGCGGCCTCATCGGCCGTGCCGTCCATGACAGACGGCGTGATCCCCAGTTGGCTGTAGAGAAGATTCGTCAGGTACTCGACCTGCTTGAGAAGGTTGTTCTCTGCAGGCCGGTTGAGCTGAGTGATCTTCTCAGTGCCGTCGGCGTACGCGATGCCGTACTTGCTACCGCGGAGCTGCATCTCGATCTCTTGCCGGCGCTCATCGGCCTGCTTCCTTCGGGCGTCGGATTTGACGACGTAGGGAAGCTGGATGATGAGATCGAGCTTGCCAGACCCCGACTGCTCGTCGACGACATCGAGAAGACTGAGCTTCCGGATGAGTCGCTGAAGAGTCGAGTTCTGCTCGTTCATCACCGAATAGAGCGGGTTGTAGACGATGGCGCAGTTCTTCTTCTCCACCACGACTTCTTGTCGAGTTTGGAGCTTCTCGTTGAACAGGCTCACCCGAACGTGTCGGGGGTGCCAAGCGACGATATGCCCCACTCTCATGGAGAAGATGTCGTACTCGTCCTGGGCCTCCGGGTTGACAGAGGTGTCGATCGGAACGATGGCGATGTGACCACGATCGAACAGCGAGGTCACGGCGTCCAAACGGAATGCCGTGGGTCCTTGGTCGACGTTGGCCTCCAACTGGAGACACATGTTCAACTCACTGTCGAGATCCTTGAAATATCGCCCACGCTCGTCCAACTCGACGTGTCGAATCGGAATCGTGGCGACATCAATCGCGATCCTCGTGTAGACGGATGCGATGATCGAGCGCTCGTTGCTGAAGAGGAGCTGAGGGCGATCCGGAGGACGGCCGTAAGAAACCGCCCCCGTACCTGGTTCGATCTTGAATGGGTCCGTCTCCGCAAACGCATTCCAAGCGTGTCGAATTCGCGTCATGATCGCCATGCTGCTCCACCTCCTCTCGTGAATGTGGTCACTCGAATGCCTCCTTGAAAGCCTTGTAAGCGACGTATGCGTCCATGAGAGCGGACACGTTGTCGATCTTTTCTTCTTGCCGCCGCTTGAGCAGCTTTCGGTTGCCGTTGGTGTCTTCGAGTGTGATGGCATTACCCATCGCAAAAGACATTAACAGCTCGTCGAAGAGTAGAAGTCTCTCTTCGCTAAGTGTCTTCAGCTCACCCAGAGGAACCGATTCGGTCTTTGCTCCCTGAATGACCTTTTGAACGCCGTATGGGCCGTTCTCGGCTTCCCATCGATCGACAAACTCCTTGGCGTTGTATGGGTCGTAACCCAACGCCCGAATGTCGTACTCCTTATCGATGATGAAACCGTCGAGATCATCATAGACCTCCATCATGTCGAGCACTGTCCCCTCAAGAACGTGAAGAGAGCCCTCTTGGAGAAACTCTTCGTACTTAGCTCGCATGGCTCCAGGCAACTTACGAAGCGTAAGCGCTGTGATGTAGCTCCTTGTCTTGATTCCGAATGCCCCTCGAGAAAGAGGGAACAGGAACGTGAACGCACAGAAGTCGTCACCCTTTGAAAGGTCCGCTCCAAGCGCACAGGGAAGCTCGTTGAAGGTTCGATGACGGTGCGGGACCGTTTCTTCATACGTGAAGTAGTAGGTGAACCCCTCCATCGGGATGCCGAATCGTTTTGCCAGGATGTCGTTCCTAGAAGCGGGAGCCTTCTCGGCTCTTTCGACGTCTCGCTGGTACGTTTCGTAGGTGACCGTGATTCCGATGTTCGGATTCGCCTTCTGCCACGTCTCCGGTTGTCCTACTTCCTCGATGTCATCGAGTTTGTAGTGGAAGATGGAGATGTGACGAGCAGGATAGTCGCCTTTTAGGATCGCGGCGAGTTCCATTTTGATTGTGTCGCCGGAACCGTTTCGAACGGTGCCCTCAGAACTGATGGCGACGATCAAATAGTCGTCCAACTTGGAGGCACCCTGTTCAACAGCGCCAACAACGTCCTCTCTGATGTCTCCAGAGAGCCATTCGTCGATCGTTGAGATCTTGGGTCGAAGACCCTGGAGCTTGTTGATCGACATGGGACGAATCTCGAGCAGGGATCCTGTGAGAAAGTTCTCAACCCCCTTCTTCGTTGACGCAAGTTTGACCCGCATCGCCCTTGGGCCGGTGGTGTTCTGCAGAGACCCCTCAGTGAGGAACTGGAACAGAGGACCACGCGCCCTTGTGATGGCGGTACGAAAGGGGGACATCACCTCGTCGGCCTGCTTCATGGTGGGGGCCGTGGTGATCTGGTGGGTCGTGGCGGTGTCGACAGTCATGAAGTAGGCCTGCAGGAGAGCGGCGTACATCGACTTGGCCGATCCTCGGGCCACGATCAGGTACTGCTTGGTGATCAAGCGCTTCTTGATCATCTTCGGGACGATGCGACCGGGTTGCCCGTCGACGCCAGGCTCGAAGACATTCCGTTCCTCGTAGAACCACCAGCCGAAGATCTGTTCAGCCCACAGCTTGAAGGTGTCCAGCAGGTAGAGATCCGCGCCATCGGTGAGAGTCATCTCACACTCGCAGAAGGCAATGAAGCCATCGATCGCAAGATCGTCATAGAAGACTGTTGGGTCGGCGATCAAGTCGTCGATCCGGTTCATCTCCAACGAGATCTCTCGATTGACGAGAATCTCACCCGCCAGGACCTTCGCTCGGAACTCACCGTAGTAGCGAGGAGTTGCAGTGTTTGAAAGCACGTACTACTCCTCTCTACACGACGGCTCAGACAGCAGCTTTCTTCTTCAACGCCTTCTTGCCGAGATTGGCGGCTGCCTTGCCGGCCGGACTGTTGACGATGTTGTACGCGGTGACCCCGAGAGCCACCGTCGTGAGGATGTTCTGGACTTTCTGCCGGCCGCGCTCCACCGAAGTCGGGTTCAGCCGCTTGTGGTTCTGCTCGAGGTTGAGACGCTCGTTCAGTTCCTTCAGCTGCTTGTTGGACAACGATGAAACGGGCCGGCCACGAAGCGCATCCGTCTTCTTGAAGTCCGACGACGTTCGAGGCTGTGTGCCACCGGGACGATCCTTTCGGACACCCCACTTCATTCCCTTCACACCGAAGTGCGCAAGGAACGCTTGGTTCTCTTCGAGCGTGGTCATTGGACTCCTTTCTAGATCGCGCCTTGTTCTTGGAGCCATGACTTGATGAGCTCCGCAGGAGGCATGTTGGTCATGAAGTCGTGCTTCACGCCACCCATGTCGAAATATGTGCAGTCGGTGCGACCGCGGGCCAGGTATGCGTCTCGAAGATGCGTACCGTTGTGCGCAGGAACAACCGTGTCACCGTTGGACCCGATGAACAACACCGGACGCAAGTGAGTTGCCACCTGAATCCAATCCCAGATTTCGATCTGGGTTGTGTCGATCGTCTGATCGGTTGGTGCCCCACCGTTGTACATGCTGATGGCAGCGCGTGCGTTGCCGCCGGGGACTCCGTAGATCTGCCACGGCAGAGAGGCCTTGGGGACGCACGGATCCTCGTCCCACGTCTTGCGGAAGTTGATCGGGGCATCCAGCAGGATTGCGCCGGCGACAGGAGGATCGGCTTTGCCGGGCCAGCCGTTCGAGGCCATCGTCAAGTTCGTTCCATGGCTGTTGTCCGTCATGTCTCTCGTGAACATGACACATCCACCGATCGACCCGCCTGAAGAGTGTCCCCCCAGGTAGATCTTGGCGACATTGACCCCGTTTGTTGAGGCGTGGTCGATGATGTGTCGAACAGCCGCCTTGGCATCGATGATCGCCGTGGGGAACCGGGCCGGTCGGAAGTCTCCGAAAAGCCACGACTGAATCAGCTCTCCGACTCGGACACCGATCGCTGCAACCGCGACACCCATGCTCAGAAGAAGCCGCATGATGATGTAGCCCTCTGAATACATGTCGGACCATGAACCAACCGAGTAGTAGCCAACCTGGACGAACCCTACGAGAGGCCATCCGCCCGGAGGCATTGGCCTGTCGTTTGGAACGTAGATCTGGTACTTCTGCTTGGGATCTTCGCCGTACGCCGTGCCGTCCGGATTGAAGATTGCCGAGTTGTTCTTGGTCTCGATGCGTCCACGGAAACGAACCGGATTGTCCCACATCGAACGAATATCGATCTCCGCTCCGTCCTTGTGGTACTTCGGGGCGCCGAGAAGAGGGATCTCGCTCTGCGTCGCCTCATCCCAGACCGACCACTCCACACCACGAGGTTTACCCATGGTGTACGGCGACAGACCATCAAGGTTTGACGTCGAGAATGTGGCCACGTTACGGATCCGAGTCGCCATCGTACCCGGCCAACCCATCGGGAAGAACACGTTGTACTGGTCGGTCTGAATGGCTGGATCGCCGTCGAAGTTGCCGAGTCGCCACTCTCGAGCCGCAGTCGATGTCGGGTTACCCGTCATCGTGTGCACCAGAGTTGACGTGGTTGCGTTCAGGTTCGTGTACTTGTAGATCCGAACGGTGACCTTTGGGGCAGTTTCTCGAACCTCGACCTCAAACCGGTAGCGGTTACTGGTACCGAGAGCATACGTGCCTCCGGCAAGGACAGTTCCGTTCCCGTTCACAAGGGAAACGACGTTCGCCAAGTTCTCGTAATAGTCCTGCCAGAAGCCGGGATTGTACTTGGCGACCTGGAGCCCGAACCGCTTCGTTGTGCCGTCGAGGACGGCCATCATCTGCTTGGCATAGCCGGCGTTGGGGCCGACATACTGCTGAAACGGGTAGTACTGATCCCAGCAGAAGGAGTAGACGGTCTGAGGGTCGGGAACGTGTCCCAACTCGACCTCACCCAGCTGCCAACCGATCGACGCCGCTTTGCCGAGGAACGGGAGCAGCAACACCTCAGGAGTGAACACCGAGTCGTTGCCGTAGGCCAGAGCAACACGACTCTGCGTCAACAAGAGGGTGAACTCTGAGTGTGTCGGCCATCCCTTATCGCCGAGCCCCATGGCTCCAGGCAATATGTTGTCGTCGTAGGGGATCCCGAAGAATTGGCTGCGGCTGTACATCATGGCGCTGTCGTCAACCTTCCGATCAGGGTGCCGTTCTTGAGACCGGTTGGCACGGGTTCCTCACCAACCAAGAGCTTGATCTGGTTGGTCTGGTACTCCTCCATTGCTGTTTCCAGCTCGGCCTGACGAGCCACCAGATCGTCGATCGTCCCTTGCAGAACGCCGAGAAGAACCGACAGCGTGTAGTACGCGCCGGCATCCGGTGTGATGACCCCAGGCCATGGAGTTCCGTCTGGACTGAACAGCGCGATCTTCTGGATCGGCTGGTTCCCCGCCAGTTCGGGAAGGGTCGTTACGACCCCTTGAAGAGTTTGCGGATCTGCCATGTTGTCCCCTAGATGATGACGACTACGACCGGATCGATGTCGACGAGGTTGGCGAGGCGGTACTCGGCCTCGTTGATCTGGTTCTTGAGCGCCTCGACCAGGTATCCCGTTGTTGGGGGATCGAACAGCGATCGAACCTTCATGTAGACGTAGGAGGGAACGATGTTGAGCCGCTTGTCCTCGCCGATGAACTGAGACCAGTCGTCGTTGGCGTCGGAAATGGCGAAACCCTCGCTTGGACCGACACCCAGCTGCTGAAGAACCGAGAACGCCGCGTTGATGTGCATGGTGACATCCAGATCGAACGATTCGTCCGACTCATCGATCCCCAACACCTTCTTGACGCTGGTCAGGATGCTCTCTGCCATGTCACACAACCTTTCTACCAGAGTTTCGTGTCGCCAGATCTGCGCTCCACGGTTACTCGGGGGAGTAGCGACGTGTTGCCGTAGTGGATGGCGTTGTGCGTCTCCAGAGTCGTTGTGATCAAGAACTCGGGATCGATGATCCAGTCCGCTCCGTGCACAATATCGTCTGTCGTCATGGGCTCCATGTGATGAACGTATAGACCCGTGTGGATCTCGTAGCCCGGAATACCCAAATCGCACCCGTTATCCCTCAGAATGACGTGGTCCCTCACGGAACGCCACTCTCTTGAGCGATAGAAGTCCTGATTCACGTGTCGATTTGGCCCGAACGTCTCGTGAGCCACCGTTCCGTTAAGAACCAGGTAATCGAACCTCTCTTCGAAGGTTCGGAGCTGTCGAAGCTCACGATATGACCTGTGCACCAGGTCAACCGCCGGCCGACAACCGGATTCGAGCCAGTTCTGCCGCGGTGATCGGTCCCAACGGCTTGGTCAGGCTGCCCGCAGTCTCCTGGAGCTTCCTGTAGTCGCCGGCACTGATCTTGGTTCCCACAGATGGGGCTGCGGCTCGTCGAGCGCGTTCGGCTCGGGCGATCAGATCACCGTTCATCAGCGCGTCCCTTCCCTTGGCAACCGATTCCTTGGGGAGAACCCCCGGAATAAGCCCCTTTCGGCTGCTGATGATGTAGGACACACCAGCGATACCGATGCCGGCGACACCGACAGCGATCTTGATGTTGTTGCGGCGACGCTGCTTCTCGATCTTGCGTGCCGTCTTCTCGGCCTTGGCGTCGGCTTTTGCAGCCTTCTTGTCCGCCTTGGCCTGCGCTCGACCCTCGGGGGAGCGATCCTTGCGTTGTCCCCACTTCATTCCCTTCACACCGAAGTGTGCGAGGAACTCCTGGTTCTCCTCGAGCGTGGTCATTCCATCGGCTCCTGTCCTGAGTAGCGCCGCATGGCTGCAAGCGCAAGTTCGTAAAGCTCTTCCACCTTCTTTGCAGAAGCGAGTTGGGCCACCTTGGCCTGCAGCACTTCGACTTCGCGGCGGAGTTTCTCTCGTTCGAGAGACTCACGTTCCGTCGCAAGCTTCAAGAAGTGAGTGATCACCTGAGAAGATGCGGTTCGGTTTCGCAACTGCTCTTCGGCGACTTCGACGGCGAGATTGATCAGTTGATTCTCTCTACCTTCAGGAGTGGATGCCGGTCGGCGATTGCGCTTGGGCGGTCGCTGAGCAGCCATGTAACCTCCTGTCATGAAGTCGCCGAAGAGCGGCGTTGCTAGTTGTTGTCGGCGGCGAACTTCCGGATGAACCCGATGACCGGGTAGAGGTTCGCGCCGGGGCAGGCCGTCGACTTGGTGTCACGGTGACCCTGGATCTTGATCTTGCTGAGATCACCGGCCAGCTGTCCACCAGCTCGCATCAGGTTGACCGTCCGCGCGGCAGCGACGAGCTGGGCCAGCGTGGGCTGAGCCTTGTCGTAGTTCCCGATGAAGCACAGCCCCTTGCTGGAGGAGTTGTGATCCTGCGTGTGTGCACCGATGTAGTCGCCGGCCATCTCGAGGACGACGCCGCTCGGGTGGATCACGTAGCTGTAACCGGGAAGCAGGTTGCGTTCGGCGAGGATGTCCTCGATGATGCGAGCGTCGCGGCAGGGATCGTCCGACGGATCTCGGACTCCGGCAAGCGCCGGGTCACCGGAAACGGCCGTGACCGAGTGGTGGATGAAGACGTCGGTGACGCCCTTCTTCTGGAGGACCGGTCCACCGCGCCAACCCCGGCCACCGAGGGGTCGCTTGGACCAGTCGGCGTGGTTCACGAAGCAGTAGCCGTTCGGGAGTTCGATCATGATGACCTTCTTGTTGTCTTCCGAGCTTGTTTGATGCGGAAACTTCCCCCGAAAAATTCCCCCGGGGAAAAAT
>CAZHYV010000013.1:0-22606 GCA_964537055.1 uncultured Myxococcales bacterium | reverse complement strand
ACCACCCACTTTCAAATCTTACGAAAACTGTCCAGTTCTAGGGGCGCACTCCACTGCTCCCTGTAGGAGGCGCTATTCGTTTTCATCCTAACAGTTCGTGGCTTTCTTATAAAAATTCTGAGCTTCAATTTCATCCCTTTCTTCGAAGATCTTTTATTGCAGGCATGAACAGCGATTTAATTCAACAACTTCGAAAACAACACAATGATGGCCTCCAAGTTTCAATGGCTATCGATCACTTTCGTATCTGTACTCAAGGCGAACTTCAGGAAATCTTGGAGTTAGATAGATGGTTTGGTGCTCCGTTCAGATTTGCACAGATTGACGACCCACAGTCAAAAGATTTTGACACTCCGGTTTTGCTTTACAGACCCAAAGACTTAGGTCCGGGCGAACCTGAAGGTCTCCGGACGGAATTTCGGTGGTCCCTTAAAAAAGACCAAAGCATTCGATCGTTAGAAATTGAGGAGCTTCCAAATCCTGACAAGCTTCCATCAAACCGTTCTGTTTTGTGTCGATTTATTCATTGTCAGCGAGATATTGCGAACTCTCGATTTGTCCATTTGGATGGCGCTGTAACGATCTATGACTTTGAGCAGTATAAGAGTCGTTATTCCCAGTCTGTGGATCATACCTTATCAAAGGTATGGGCAAATCAGAAGCCAAAAGTTTTCCGGGTTGATGCGACTGAAGATCCAAAGAGCCAAATTACTTATGACAGTTGGAGCCAGCTGATTACTTCATTTTTCCGAGGGAATGAGCTTGTGTTAGAATACCTGACAGGTAAAAATTTTGCAGACATCTATCGAGAAGAATATGGTCACGATCATCCTTGGCTGCTTAAGCCAAGTCACCGTTGATAATGACGGTCTTTGGGATCCCCAAAATTTGGACCAGGGAATAGGGTAGAAGGAGTGGAGAGGACGCCTAGAATGCAAAGGAAATTTGACGATGGAAAGGCCAAGGTGGCTTTAGAAGCCATCTAAACAAAGAGGAAATGAATGAACATTGAGGATCTTGTCTCCCATACTCCGCTTGAGAGAATCTACTTATGCCAAAAAAATGCGGGCGTTCTGAACAGCTTTTGGCTCTATGAGCAAGAATTCTCGGAAAGCTTTTGTGCGGCAGCTTGTATTAAATATGAAAGACCGTCCAGCGGGATTCCGCTCAGAGAGGAAAAACTGCAAGAGCTTCTTCATTTTATTGAATATACTTGTGCCTACCTGCTGCGCACTCCCAAAGACGTCATCAGCGTAATCGAACAAAGGACAGAGAACGAAAGTATCGATGGATTTTTAAAGGAATTTGTAGAGCATCCACTGACTCCTGAATTGCTCGTCCGTCAAATGGTTCGTTCCCCGAAAGTGCTAGCGGCGACTGAAGGGTGTGACGATTGGCTGGATTGGCCTCTTCGGGCCCATGCGAAGTCCCGATTATGTGCTCTTCCTCGGCTTCAATATTCATCTCAGGATCTAATTCCGTGTGGGATCAACCGAAATCGACTGATCTCTGAGTATATCTTAGGTTGGGCTTTTGAGGCAGGTCAGCTTTGTGAAGAGGGAATTGAAACGTTTCGTGCGGAGTTTCCAAGGAAATTCCAAATGCTTAAAAGGATCCAAGGGACAAAAAATGATAATGACAAGGAACAAAGAGTGATATTGCGTCGACGATTACCTGACCAGGATTCATGATAGAGTATCAATTGCTTAGAGGGTTTCTAAAAAGTAAAATCAGCCTCTCATTCTACTTTTTAGAAACCCTCTAAGTCCTGGGCACATCCTACGCCTCAACCAACCCCTGGTCCCCGTGGCGTCCGAAGTACGATCGCGCAGCGGCTGGGTGTCATTACCTGGCGTAGTCCTTCATCAACAAGGAGCACCACTGGTGCTACCTGGCTCTCCTCTACAGGCCAAAAATGGTGAAGTTTCGCATGGATGGCTGCCCAGGCCTCCTCGAGCCGATTTGCACGCGCCAGCGCGGACGCTACGAACGCGACGTTATCGAAAATATCAGGCAATTCCTTCTCTTGATCATAGAGCAGGACAGCTCCGGGATGATACTCGTAGACGTTCGCCAGCCCAAACAGATGATCAAGCCGGTCCGCTGGCGTCTTGAACTTTTTCTTCGTCTTGTTCATCTTCTCAATAGCTGCTTCAAACTCTACTCGCCGTTGCTCCTCTATAGTACCCGGCGTATATAGGGGCTCCTCTCCTCTTTGGGAGGCAAACTTAAGCAGGTTCTGGATTGCTGCCCTACACTCGATGTCTTGCTCTTTCTTGGTCAGCTGGGCCAGCGCCAGCTTCCCTTGGCGCCTGATCTCTTCCCAGTTACCAAGTTCGGTGCCCGCCCGCGCCACAAGCGCGACCAAATCCGTATATACATTCAGCGTCTTTACAGATCCGGGTGAACCGAAGACAATATCTGCGCTTGTCACCACATCTCGCCACCGCCCTTGGTAGGCGGCAATCTCAGCCAATGACGCGCTCGCACCGACGTCCCCCTGAGAACGCAAATCAGAGAACTCTGTCAAGGCAGCATCAATCTCGCCTCGTAATGCTAACATTTGGGCTTTCTGTTTTTGGTTCAGCTTTGCCATTTTGGTACCTTTAGGTTGAGCTGGTGAACGCTCAGATGATACTGGATGTTATCTAAATGAAAGCCTCCATCGCTGTCAAGAAAGCCGTCCTCACTGTGAGGGCACGGTCGAGCAGAGGCCTCGTGCTTGTCCTTGGTCTTCTCAACTTTGAGTATACGCCCTCTTTCCCCAAAGTGTTTTGATAAAAAGATAAAACGATGGTTTTTCATCTTACTTCCCGAAATGATTCTTTGCCATCTGTTCGCCTCATTTCCGCTTCACCGCCTCTAACAGAGCATTCTCGGCGCGCCAGATAAAATATCCTGCAGCATCGGGGGCATGGCTGTATTTGCCCACAGGCTTTTTATTCTTGGCCTCACAGCGCCGGAAGGCTTCCGCAGTTCGTTCTGCTTTGGGATCCACAAACAAGCGTTTCTGCTCCAGAAGCTGATTCATGAGGTTAATCCGCATGGGCACAGGTGGGTTCTGGGCATGTTCTTCAATCATCGCTTTTTGACGCAGGCGCCGATGCACTTGGACAGACTCTTGAGGTGGAAAAATGCGCCAGTAGTACGATTCCATGATGCGGTAGCTAAAGGTCTCAGGATCTGCCTCTTTGCCCCGCTGACGTCCTGAGGAGCCTTGCCATCCGCCCGAGGCATCTGCAATAATCAGGGTATCGTTCGGCGACCATCCCGCGGCCACCATGGCTCTGGCCAAGCCTTCCTCGGTCCAATACTCCCCAATAGAGATATCATTCATGACTTCTTCCGTGACAAAGTAACAGTAAGAACCAACCGGAGCTCCAAGCGTGTTTCGTTCTGGAGCCTTGAGCACCTTAAATCGCACGGCAGCACAATAAGGGCGCCAGTTAAAGTCCATGCCCGCACCATAGGGAAAGGAGGCCCCACGAAAACAGTTCATGAGGCCAATCACATAAGGCGTCACATCTTCCCAGTGCATAGGGATAGACTGAAGGTTCTTTTGATCCCACTTCGGATAGCAGCGATCCGTAATCGAAACCCACATGCCCAGGTTGTCTCGTTGCTCCTGTTTTGGGTCAATCACCTGGACAATCGAAGCAAAGCCCTTTCGTGAGCTCTGCTCAATCCGCCGATTTTTGCCAGGAGGAAAGGTCGTGATCCTCGCATAGGGTAAGCGGCTTTTCTTGGTATCTGGATCTGTTTCTACAATGGCTTCGTATAAGTCTTCACACCACAGCCCCCTGACAGAATCGGGCGGGTTCAGCGCAAGAATCGTAAGCCCGCCTGCATCTAAATTATTGCCGAGGCAGTTGATCGCTGCTTTACCCTGCACTTGCTGTGCTTCATTGATCCCAATGATCGGCACGCCGCCTTCTTTGAGACCATCCGGGTCATCCGCAGATTTGATGTAGAGCTCGGCCCCTGTACAGAAGCGGTAGCAACGGTCCGACTTGGTAAACTGAATGGGCCCCCCTGGTTTAAGCCATGAAGCAGGCAGGATCTTCGCAATGGTTTCGCGGATCTCACGTTGTCTGGGATAGTTGGGGACCACCAGCCAGCCAATCATGCGGCCTGTCTTGACCCGAGGCACATGAAGGACGGTGAGTAACACCCATAAGACCATGAAGAAGGTTTTCCCTCCCCGGCGGTTATCGGCAAACATTTCTAGGCTGATGGGGTGAGGTTCACTGCGAGCAAATCGAACAAGCCAATCCGCAAAATTGCGAGCAGCCGTGTCTTGGCTCTCTTCCGCGGTAATGATATGCGCGGGATGGTCTATCTCTCTAGGCGTTTCGATAAACTGCTGCAGAAGCTGATCCCAGGTCCCTCCGAGTCGGGTAAGGACCTCGCCGCGAAAGGAGCGCAGCTCAACTTTGAGGTTTTGGTAGCGGGAATGAGGGACGAACTGAGTATAAAATTGCTGAATATCAAGGCGAGTAGAAGAGCGCATGGATAAATCCATTAAAGCTAGCACCATCTGCCTTTGCGGTTCAAAAGTTTTAAGAAGTAATACTAAAATTTTACTCCGTAGTTGCGGTACGAGGCATTTGAGGTTTAGGCTTGCGTTCCTGATAAGAGCATTGATGGCATGCAATCCCTTTAAATGTGGAAATGACTGTCTCTACATGCTCTGCTGGTATCTTTGTAGATTGCCTAGTCTTAGCGCAGTAACATGCCAAAAAATTTTGATGCTCAGGGCTAATATCGATATGCCTGCACCAATTATTTCTCTCTCGAGCGATGGTTCTCTGGATAAGGGCTTCTCTCTCGACAAAATATAAAGGCACGTCAAGCTGTCTGGCTACCCAATTAGAATATTCTTTTAACCTCTCATCATCCAGTTGAAGGAAAAAGTCATCTTCTTCGAAACTTAATTGCAAAGCCTCTATTTCTTCAACTTCTGTTTTTCCATCAACAATCTTTTGGAGACGATCGGCAATAGAAGGATACTGAATTGTGCGTGGCAAAAGCTGGTTGGCTTTCTTTTTTGCTTGATCCTGTTGTCCTAAACACCAAAGAATCTCTGTAACAAAGTGTTTAGCTTTAACCGCATCATACTTCATGCCCTGAGTGAGAAGCTTTTCTGATATCTGCTCTAGTAAAAGCAGAAAACGTTCTATTACTGATATATTAATCTCTAATCTGATCCCCAGCCCTACTGTAAGAACTTTGCTATGAAAGATATAACCAAACAGGATTTTACTTCCCGTTAAGAGCCCATCAGCAACCAGGACCGGATTGGGCTCTATAGATTTACATAAGGAGAGAACTCGAATTATCCAGCTCTCCAGTTGAGTATTAATAAAAGGTATAACCTTATCTCGTAAGTCGACATAAGAGTCCCTAATTAATCCCGATGTATTCCATACATTTTCCGTAAAATCGCGAAGAAAAATTTGCCCTTCTATTTCTAAGAGGGCAATCTCCGCTTGAGACTTTAGAGTAGAACTACCCATTTTTTTAGCAGACTCAAGAAGCTGGTTGCATTTCTCTCGTAAGCCAGAAGTTACAGGAGCACGAAATGCGTCAGATGCTTTCAACCTTACAAGGTCAAGCTCTGCCTGTAGTTTTAGCAAGGGCTCGGTAAGGTTTCTAATTTCTGCCTCCTCTCTTTTCAAAAACTCTTCTTGGCTGATTTTGCCTAATTGGACACCACAACGGTTTCTTATCGTATTTAACAAGTATTCATCTTCAGAATTCAATGCCTCTTCATTTTCTAAACAGGAAGCGAGGTATCCCTCTGCGTGAAAAAAGGAGCCCTGCAGGTAATGAGCATAAGCAGCAACAAGCTGTGCCTTTTTATCCTGCTCGAGAAATTGTGAAGGTATTTCACGAGCTAGTTCAAGCACAGAAGACGCATATCCTAAAGAGACTAAGTCAATTCCATTTTTTCGAAGGAGGGATAATGTAATATTTGGGTCTCGGACTCTGTTGTGCATAACATCAAGCACTAATTTAGGAATTTCTTCTTGTTTTCCTCTGCCGAGCACTTTTTTAGCTAATTGTTCAGTGAGATCGCGATAAAGGGTTTGCTTTGATATAATTTTTTCATGAATAGATTGGATAGCTCGAGAATCTATTTTATCATAAAATTTAAGGGTTATAGTTGTGCTGCCGTTCGGCCACTTAGGATCCTCTGATTTGATACGTGCAAATTCTTCAGAGGCCCATACGTATCTTAATTCTTTTCGGTCTTTTAAATAAAGAATGTATAAGCTACAACCACAAGGACCATTGAGTAAATAGTTTAAGTTTGAGTTCTCGACCGACAAAGATACACTACCATCCAGATTAGGATCCGATTTCTCCTTAGATTTCATTTGAATGTGGGTGAAAAAGTTGGTTACATACTTCTCATAGCGAGCCTCCACTTGTAAATCCACCCCATAGTCCCTTTCCAGAAGAAATCGAATTATGAATTTATCGGTCGGAAGCATATCCTGCAGTGCCTTGATGCTTTCGCTTTCTTGGGTATGACTTTTTGCTACTTCGGGCAATGGACCTAAATTAATACGTTCGCTCATACTCTTCCTCTTACAAGCCAAGCAGGTGCAAAAAATTCCTATTTATTTCCACTTATCTGCTTCTTCTCTGCTAATAATGATTTGCCGATGCCGAAGGCTAACCATCCTGGATCTTCTCCTAGGGCTTGCGCCAATTGATACATAGTAAAGGTGTTGGCTCCTCGAAGCAAGGCTCCTTGCTCGATCTTATGAATCGTTGC
This sequence comes from uncultured Myxococcales bacterium, assembly GCA_964537055.1. Classification (GTDB taxonomy): domain Bacteria; phylum Myxococcota_A; class Polyangia; order Palsa-1104; family JAEUJZ01; genus CAZHYV01. The sequence continues at coordinate 15,822 of CAZHYV010000013.1, read as the reverse complement.
CGTAGGAATACCAGTCAGCAAATACAATTCGTAGAAGCTGTACCCACTCAACCTTCTTGCTTTCTCTAGGCGCTTCGCTTGCCCTGGAGCTAAATCCAGCGGAGGGATTCGTTCTAATTTAACTCTAGGCCTTCCTCGTGGTTTTGTCGCTTGTTTTCCTTCTTTCTCTTTAGGCTTTTGGAGACGAGAACGTGGGGTGTATTCATTCATCGAAACATTGTAGAGAATTTCTATTTCTTTTAGGAGATAAATAATTTTCTCGACGACCCTAATTCTTTTTTGTTGATTTCTGTTAACTATAGTTAATAATAAACATGAGTGAATCCAGTGCTGATTTTTGAAGGAGGACACGGATGACAGAGAAGAAGGCAGAACCCCCAAAGGTCACAGAGCAAAATACTCGCCGGGTTTTGATTCAAGGAGTGGGAGAGGTGATGGCAAAACCGCTTACGGAGTTTCAGCCCGGAGAATGCTATCTCTGGGCTGGAGGATGGGTCCGTCAAATCGTCTCCATGACACCGCAGAAAGGTGGGCGTATCTTGGTCGTCTATCGAGAGGAGGGAAAAATTTACGAAGCGACGTATCGAAAAAGCCGCTTGCTGGCCATTGCACAAAAGACCTTAGAACCGAGGAGAAGATGAAAAGCGTACGAGGAGCCAACCTCCTTAGAAAGTCTGATCAAGCCCCTTCCACCTCAGGAGAATGGATATGGAAGCTTACCAGCCGAATGCCTAGGATGAGGTCAGCGGTGCGCTCGAACTTCTGGAAGAGCAAGGAGAACTCCACTAGATGGTTGAGCGAGATTTAGGTTTTCCGCTAGATTACCTGCCAGTTACGTACACTGCCATAGCCAGCAACTTTTTTCGCAACCATCACACCAAAACATGTAACCAAGTCCACCTGAACCCCATAGCCACTCTCTTTCAGCTCCTGCAAAGGTAGGTAAATTGGAATCCAATTGCATAAAAAAGATCATCGTTTGCGTGCAGACTGGACAACTTGGGTATTCAGCGCCTTGGACCCACGTAGGGAAGCCGCCTAATCGATGAAGATTTTGACAAGGATCCCATGGTTGATGAGAAAACCGAGTCGGCGTTTTTGCTAAATCCACCCGAGTGGTTAGCAAAGGGCCCTGGGGAAATTGAGGTTTGATGAGGGGCCCACGATACCCAAACGAACCACGAGGAGTTTTGTATCTCGTTTGAGAATAGAAAAGGCGTTGCTCTTCCCAACCTAAACAGGACAGACAGACCGATATGAATTGAGGATACCGTTTCGAGGACAGAAGGTCAGTAGGAAAATCTCTGTTAAAATGGAAAATAGAAGAGAGGTCTTGGCCACAAAGCAAGCAGTTCACATTATCCGATCCACCAAAAGCCACTTCTTTTATCTCAGCGGATAAGGTCCAAGTTGGATGAAGGTCTCGATTTTCCGGTTTCGAGGGAACTCCATAAGCTGGGTTGAAAATGATGTGATAGGCAGTATCAAGATAAAGCTGCCGGAACCCTTGTTCTGTTTGCTCAAAGCCTACCCAATGCAAATAGTCTCGCACCTGGGCAGGTGAAAAATCAAGCCGAGGACTTTGCTCCATAGCATATCGCAACACCTCTGGATTCCGGGTATGGAGAAGGCAAACCCAAGCAGAAAGTCGAAGTTCTTGATCTGTGGAAAGATCTTCCACAACAGCCTTCAAAAATTCCACCTGCTGCCATTTTGCTCCTCGGTAGGCTTCACGAATATTGAGTGCACCCTGGGTAAAAAGTGCCTCCAGATGGGGATGAAGCTGACTTGGAACTTCGAAAGCGAGTTGTTTAAGAAGAGACTTTACCCCTTCATTCTGAGGATGGGCTCTCCAGGCAGAAATTGTCTCCCTCGCAAATGTTTGCAGCTGATCTTCTGGCAAAAAGGCAAGCCCAACTGCAAGAGCCCTCTCCAGAATTCGCGAATGTCCCCGGTGACGAGATTTCTCATCGTGTCTCATTTGTGTCAGTAGAAAGAGAGCCCATGATAATAGTTCCTCGGGACCTTGTTTTAGCTTCCCTTGGGTCTCTTCCAACCATTTTTCGGGATTCATTCTTTCATACCATCACATCTCTTGGATATCCGCAATCATTTATGTCGTTCTGTATGGTTGCGATTCCTTGATCTTCTTCTGTGCCGTTTTCTCACCCGACTAAATTTTATTAGAAGCTGAGGCTTTTGCGGAATGGAGGTATCTTAGACAAGTAGTTATGTTGATTTAATTTCAACCTGCAATGATAAAATGTCTTTATCTTATGCAGATATAGGAATAATGACATCTTTACTTAAGTTGTATCTTTTGCAGCATTTCTTTTAACTCTGCCAATTGCTCTGCTAGGTCTGCGTCTTTCGAAATCATGGCGTAAGTCGCTCCTAATTTTTGGAGTGCCTCTCGCTTCCCCTCTGGTGGCAATCTTGGATGAGTAAGCGACTGATGAACCGCTTCGACCAGTTGCGTTCGCAGATAAAGACGAGCCTCAACATCATTGGTTGGCCTGGATGCTAGCTGATAAGCAGCTACGGAAGCATCCGCTTGATCTAACAAGTAAGACAGCCTTTCCAGCAAAAAGCGAGCTTGGGAAGCAGATAGCTTTCGTACTTTGCGAGGGCCAGGTTGGTAGTCCTCACACGTAGCCATCTGACGGAGAACTTGATGAAATAACGAGGGCGCTTGTGCTTCTTCTGCGGCGACTTTTGTTCCATCCAGCTCGGCTCGAAAGCGTAAGAAGGTGCCGAGTTCTCGAAGGTTATTTTCTTGGAAACAGCGAAGGATGGCACGCTGAATCTGCGCTAACGTCAGAAGCCAATTCTGCCTGCGCTGTTTGCTCGATGCTTCGAGAATGCGAGCTTTGGCTTTCTGCAGATACCACGAAATGGTTCGCGCAGGTACGGGTTCTCCTGCCTCGTTACTCCAGCGAGGAGGACCATGCGTACACTGCTCTTTGGGGTGACGGAGACACATTGGACAACCAGGAAGAGGGCCTGGCCTTTGTAAACGAGCGATCATCTGCGACCGTGACATCCCTTCTAGCCACAAGGCCTCAATCTCTTCTAGCCTCTGTTCGAGAAGAAGCTGATCTGCACGCACCTAAGAACTCCCTCGGCTGGCTCGTTGTTTTGAAGAGGGCTTCTCTGGTTCCTCTATCAAAATCTCCTCTGGCGAAGCCTCGTCTGGATTTGTGAGCATCCCCCAATAGATCAGATCCATGATTTGCTGTGCCTCTTCGCGTTGTTCCTCGGGTAAGAAAGATAGCCGCCTTGGGGTCGTGCTCATTTCGAGAAGACGTCTTTCGGTCGCTTTTTGTTTTTGCTGACGATTGAACGATCCGGATGTTTTCATGGCTCAGCTAGAAGAGAAAGGAACCCTTTGCTTGAAGATACACAGAATAGGAAACAATGGCCGAAATTTTTGTATGCGAGCTTTTCTCGCAGGAAATGAAGAGAGAGATTTTGTTGCACAAAAGCAGGGACATTTCTACTTCTCGACGAGATGAATGTTTGGAGCACTGAATCTGTGCAATAAAAGACAACAAAATCTACAAGTATTTTCGAGGAAGAAAATCTAGAGGTGGGCGCCCTTTACGCGCGAGGCATCGTGAAATCGAGCCTTGGGCCGCTGTCCGTTCCCTCTCCAATAAAATCGCCCAATTGGGGGTGGGGGATGGAGGGGTATTATTGATAGAGCCTCAGGAGGGAAGTAGAGTATAAGAAACGTAAAGTAGAAGCTTCTTATATACGTAAGGATGTCTACCTCATCCCTTTACGGTACCTAAGCTTGCCTTGTTTCGTCCGCTTTAACTTCCCATACGTCTGGACAATCGCTTGATGGGCAGGAGCGAGCTTCTGCGCAGCCTCCTCTTCCGTAAGGAAGAAGCCGTAGTAGCCAGTTCCTGCACGCTCACAATACGTACAGAGACAATCGCAGTGATGATTCCTAGAATCAATTAGGGGCCGAGAGGGAGGAGAGGACATCATCGCTTCTTACAAAGAATTTCGATCGACATACTGGATGCCAGAGGAAAAACGTGACATAGTGGCAGGTTAAGCCATGAATTACATGACTCAAGATTTCATAGGGACCTTATCATTTGTTCTTTATACAAATGTAAGTGTTATTTGTACCAATGTCAATCTTTCTTTTCAGGAAGGGAGGAGAGCATGTTAACGCGTGAGCATGTCCGTATGGCACGAGCCGCCCTTCGCTGGAATGTACGAAAGCTTGCTCAGCAGGCTGGGGTGACTGCGAACACCATCAGCCGCTTTGAAAATGGTTCGGATGCGAAGGGATCAACCTTGCAAAAGATTCAACGGGTATTTGAACAAGCAGGCATTGAGTTTATCTCTGAGAAAGATGGCAGTCTTGGGGTACGGATTACTAATAAGGTAGTGTCTAAGTAATAACAAGAAGAATTCGGATTTTAAATGTTCTGGGATTAAATATGCAAAGATATGCAATCATTCTGGCAGCTGAGAATTATCAATACTATCCCTCAACCTCCTTCTGCCACGCTGACGCACAACTTCTCTATGATACGCTTGTCCATAGCTGCGATTTTGCTGAGCAGAATGTTCATCTACAACTACTTCAGATAGAAGATAAATCTTCTCATCTGCAAATTATCTCTCGCATAGAACAGCTTGCATCAAACGCTGAGCCTGGCGATACTCTTTTGTTTTACTATGCGGGGCATGGACATATCTTTAATGACGAACCTTATCTCATTTTACCAAACACAAAACCGGAGGATATTGTAGGCACTGCCTTACCGCTTAGAAGCATTAGTCATGTTCTTCGAAACAAAGGTAAGATTAACATTCGAATCTTTGACGCCTGCCATTCAGGCTATGATGTTCGTGACCCACAGACCTCTGATGATCGAGGTTTCATCGCACGCGTAATTAATGAACCTTCAGAAGGATGGATTACTTTGGCAGCTTGTAGGGCAGATGAGTTTAGCTATCCTATACCTGAATTCGGGAACGGAGCCTTTACAAAAGCCCTTTGTGATTCTATAAAGGAATTTGATGAACATGCAGAAATTTTGCCAGAAATGCTTAAAGTGAAACTGTGCTTAAAAATGGAACAGTTCTGTACGAAGTATGGCATTTCTCAAACTCCTACCTATAATTCCTCGGTTTCAGGTAATGTTATTATTGCAAAAAGAAAAAAGCTTAAAAAAGAATCAGCTTCTTCCCTTAGCTACGAGCATCTGCAATTAAAACTGGATGATTTCCGCGGTACTTTTGCTACTTCTGAAGAATTTAAGCTCTCTTTTTTAAATAGGCTAGTGAACGATGCGAAAGAATCCTTATCCTCTAACACCGGCCTATTCCATTCGTTTGGTGCAAACAAAAAGCTCAGCCATGTATTTAACAACACTGAGATTCCTGAAGACCTTCGAAAAACTGTTGTGCAATTTTTCAGTAGTACAGGATTGCAATCTTATCATCATCTAGAGATTGAGTACACGGAAGAAAAGGATACATATGCTTACCTTTTACACTCTATTGGCCGTCCCTCTAAAAAGATAAGTGGCTTCACATTATATCAGAATGCTGAATGGCCTCCAAGTTGTGTAAAACTGGAAGTTTCATCTGATGGGATCATTCCTAGCGGTATTGTACTTATATATTTTGTTCCCCTTTATACAAGGGTCCTTTGTATTTCAATTATGGCGACAGGAAGAGATCGTACCTATTCTTTTAAGGGAATTAAGTGGTCAAACATAAATTTAGGAAAGTTTTTTTTAAATTATAATGAACTAGAATTAAAAAGGGTTGATTCAGAAATTAAAAATTTGGCTGCCTCCTTCAATAATTACTATAGCAAGGCTATAGAGCAGAGAATCAAATACCTAGAAAGAGAAAGAGCCGCTCAATAGCTTTCACAGGCGTCCTCCAAGCCTTGTCTCAACAACTCCTGCATCTCTAATCCGGCTCATGACGCGCTTGCTGACGAGATGAGCAAGACACGGCTTTCCTGGTTCCTTAAGATCGGGCAGCACGGCTAAGTCCGTCGTAAGGATCAGCTTATGACACTGTTGATAGACGGCATCTACAATATCATCGATAAGGCTCGCCAAAAAGCCACTCTGACTAAAGTGAGCGGCTCCGATATCATCAAGAACCACGAGCGGGCTCCGACGAATGCGAAGTAAAAGCTCACTATATCGTCCTGCAGACTCTACATCCACAAGGCGAACAAATAATCCCTGCGTAGGATTTGGCCAATCTGCTTCCCAGGGGGGAATACAGGCCCAAGCTGCGGCTGTCGTCTTTCCGCAGGCATTAGGGCCAGAAAGGACTAAGATGCTTTTCTCAGGGGTTCTCATAAAGGTCTGTACTGATTTAATCGCAGGCGTAAGTTTTAGAGGTTGATCGTACACCCTCCGTAACACACGCTCAGGAATCCCATAGGAAAGCGCCTGTCGTCTTCGGTCCGCTTTTGCAGTGATCTGCTGCGATAAGACGCGCTTTGGGCAGAAGGCAGAATCTTTTTGGGGACATGTTGCTTCATATCCCGCCGAACAAGATTTCACTTGGCTCATCTTTCCCTGGCAGGGGAGGGTAGCCCAAAGACGAGCTTGTTCGAGCTCTGTTTGCTTTGCTTGCTCGATGATTCTCTTTAAGATTTCTTCCATAGCAACCTCATATCTCAGCTAAAAACTGATCGAATGCATTCTCGGTAAATTCTTGGTCTTCTGTTGCCGTAGGACGATTTTTCACGACTGAAGGAGAAGAACGAGCAGTTCCACTCCGTACTTCAAGCGCGAGTTTTTGTGCAAATGGGTCCGCACGAAACGGCGTCAAGTGGTCAAACCAAGAGGCTGATTTTGGATTTCGTCTGATCTCTTGCTCCCAGACAGCAATTACGTGGAAGCACTCCTCCTGGGTTGCGCCTTTAGCCAGCCGCTCCGCGATTTTCCCGAGCGTTGTGTACGAGGGTTGATAGGCTCTTGCACCAGGCACTACCTGCATGCGTGCCTGGTTCAGCGCTGTAAGAACAGCTCTCGCTGCGGGCAAATGGGTGTCTACTTGTTTACGCTGACGCTCGCTATCTGGGATTCCAGCTAAAGGGGAGGCGGAAATATCCTTCATCTCAGGGAGCTCTAAAGCAAGCGGAGGAGTTTCTGGCATCGCATGAGAAGATGGTACGGCACAGTGGGCTTCTTGCGCGCACGCGCGATTTATGCACGAAGTGCAAATTCCTATCTCCCTTTCCTGATCCTTATCCCATTCCTTATCCATCGCGAATTTGTGCGAATCTTCGCGATCTTTCACGAATGTTCGCGAATGTTGTTCAGTAAAAGTGCTCGTCCGACGATCAATATTCAAAGTTTGCTGATTTCCGTTCAGTATTGAGAATTTGCAGGAATCTTCGCGAGAATGTAAGAAAGTTCCTGCATCCTCTCGAATTTGTACGAATGTTTCTGTGTGTTCCTGTACGGGTTCGTTTTTATATGTTGAGCTTGCCTCTATAGGAACCTCTGGTTCTTGCTCTTTCTTGGTGATAGATGATTCCGCTTTCTCTGTCTGCTCTTTCATTTCAGGGACGAATCCGATTGGATGTGCACTGGTGCTAAGAGGAGTAGGTTCCGAATCATCCGCTTCTGCTAGTGTCGGGACCTTTGGCTTTCCTGGTCTATCAATGCGTTGGTGCTTATTCCAATTCCGCACGTGCAGGTACCGCTGCCCTCGGACGGTATAGCTTTCGACCATCTTGGTTTCTAACAGCTCCGATAAGACTAAGGAGACATCGAGTTCTGCATCTCCGCCAAACGCCACGTTACGCAAATAGGTGGGATTGGCCCGCATATTTCCATGGTCATCGGACAATAGGATGCAGCTTACGAAAAGCCATCTAGCGGGAATGGACAGTCCAAGAATGAGTTCGTCCTCTAACAGCTCTGGTTTTAAGGTTCGAATGCGCCCACCCGCCATTATTTTTCTCCCACGGTATATTCTACGTTTCGGAGGATAATCGTTCTGCCTCTGGTTGATTCTTTAACTTCAATCTTGGGACTCGGCGGAAGGGGGAGAAAAGCGTTCCCAACATCCATAATCTGCAGAGATGTTTCAATCAGGTGGCGTAATAACTGACTCATCGAAAGACGATATCTGAAAGCAGCCTCTTGAATTCGTAGATAAAGCTCATTCTTTACCTGAATGTGAAAAAACTTATTATTTCTTACCATTCATTTATTAAAAAGAGATCTGCATAAGATTTCAATGCTGTAATGAGATATTCGTATTCCTGTTACAGAAGTTCGTAAAATTTCTATGTTTGTAATGAGAATACGAATATCTCATTATTCGCTTGTGTGTAAAAGAATCTTCTTTTTATGCTGATATCCAGTTCCTAAAAACTTCTGTAGACCGAAAGGAATCTATTCCATGAAGCTGACATTCACTTTGCCCGGAATGCTCCCCCTGAAACAGACGATTCAGCATCTGACCTATGAAAAAGGAAAGCTTCGGCTGCTTCCTAAAGAATCTTGGCGAAAGTATCGAGACGAGGTCCTTCCTTGTCTCCAAGAGCAAATGAATCAACTCTCACCCGAGACCCAAATCTGGCTTCCTATAGACTGGTCCCTCCATTGTAAAGCCCTCTTTTACCGAGAATACCTGGGAGGAGTCGCAGCGCTTCATTACCAAGCTCTTGCAGAACTGATGCGGGCTGCCAATCTCATCGCGCATGAAAAATGGATTCAAAGTTGGGACGGCTCCCGACTCCTTCTCGATCGGAAACATCCCCGCGTTGAATTCGTGCTTACTCGTCTTACCAAAGAACAAAAGGATGCCCAATCATGACAGAACTAATGAAAGTGTCTTTTGATGGAGACCTTCTAGAGGCGATTCCTCAAGGAGATGATCTGTGGGTCTCTGTGCGACGGATTTGTGATGCTCTCGGAATTGATAATGCCTCACAACAAACCAAGCTGAAAAAGAAACCCTGGGCAACCATTGTGAACATCCCAACGGTTGGTCAAGATAATAAAATCCGAGAGGTTTTCTGTCTCCACGTTGATAGCGTACCCATGTGGCTTGCGGGCATGGAGACGGGGCGAATGAAGCCAGAAGTCCGTTTAAAACTAGAGCGCTATCAGCTTCAGTGCGCGAAAGTCCTAAAAGAGGCGTTTATAAAACCGGTAAAGCTTCCTCCGCATTCTTCGTTGGATCCGTTAGATTTTGTGGTTCAGCAGGCACAAGGAATGATTGCGCTCGCCAGTGAGATGAAGGCTCAATCTGCTCGTCTAGGCCGAGTTGAGGTCACGCTGGATAAACTAATGTCAAACCAGGAGGCTGCAGAACAAGAGCTTCTCCATGTAGAACGAGCGAGCGAAAAATCTACGCAGAGAACCACTCGATCAAAAATCGTCGAGCTCGTTCGAGCGTATGTCTATGCCACGAACGCAAACTATCAGATGACGTGGAATAAGCTCTATCGTGAATTGCAGTACCGTTACCATTTTGATGCGAGGGCAAGAGCAAAACATCGCCGAGTCTCTCCCCTCGAGGTTATCGAGCAAGAAGGGCAGATCGAAACGTTATTTCTGATCGCCTCTGAGATATTTCCCATTTCTATGCCGCAGCCTCACTCATCTTATCTATTTCCCAATCTCTAACCCGTTTGCTCTGGAGTTTGTATGCCTCGTCATCCCTGGGACCGGTATGATACCCCTCACGCAGCAATTCAAGAACTCATCGAAACTTATCCCTTTATTCAAGGAGAATCTCTACTCGATCCCTGTGCAGGAGATGGCCGAATTCCTAAATTATTTGGCGAATCTCATCGCTTTCACTTTCTCCGAACAAATGATTTGGATCCAAAAACGGAAGCAGAAGAACATCGAGATGCCCGCGATCCAAGTCTCTATCAGAATCGCCCCTGTTGGATTGTCACAAATCCACCGTTTCGCCTTGCTTCTGAGATTGCCCAAGCAGCTTTACAGTATAGCAACGTCGGAGTAGCTCTTTTGCTTCGGTGTACCTTTTTAGAGCCGTGCCGAAATCGACGTTGGTTAGAAAAACATCCTCCTACCCATCTATTATCCCTTCCTAGGCTTTCATTTACTAGGAACGCAAGGACTGATTTTGTTCCAACATGGTGGTTTATTTGGCTGCATGGGCAGCAGGGTACGGTTCAAGTCATTTCGAGGTTCCATAGAAAAATTCATCAACTTCCCCTGCCTCTTCTATCTTCCTCAGAGGGAGGAGATATATGAACGAAGAAATCTGAGCCTCCTGACACAAAAAGGATTTCTTTTTTATGAAAGGAACACGTATATGCGAAAGATCCAAAAGAAATTGCCCTCAATTCACCTCTCACCTAAACTTCACGCAAGGCTACTGAGGAGCCTACCTGAAGAAAAAAGAACGGAAGAAGCAGTTCTTGATTTGCTTCAACAAATCGTTTTACAGGCGCTTGACAAATATGAGCGATTACTTGACGCAGAAGCGAGAATAATTGACGAAGTGCTACAAAACCATATACATCTACACGTAGAGAACTATGCCGAGGCCCTTATCCAAACAAAGCAAGAAGTCTTTCCAGATGAGCGACGAGATTCTTTTACGCTATGAAAAACTACGAATCCGTGGGAAAGAACTTGAAAGTAAACTTGTTCCCAAAACTTTGACCGCTCTTCTGAATTCCTCCACAGAAGAGTATCTTGATAAGCTGGCTGCACAGTTAGATAGAATTGAGAAAAAGCTAGCTTCTGAAGAGAAGAAAAAATAGTCTGCTAAATCTCATCAAAAAATCTAATTCATTTTAGCTAATTATAAAATTTGAATGCGGCTTTCTATAAATATGGCTTGCCATAAAGTCGCATTCCGTAGTATAACAGTCTCGTGGAGAGTCTACGTAGTGCTTTTTAGGGAGCCCAGGGACTTGTTTCCATCGCATCCTTCTCTTTTGGGCTGCGCTCATCATTTACATTCTTCCAACAGAACAGGAGGTTTCTTATGGCCGAGATCCACCCGCTTCTTTCACAAGAACAACAAATCGAACAACTTACGCGAGATAATCAGCTCCTTCGGGTAAAAAACCGCTCGCTCGTTCAAAAGATTCATACAGACACTTTGACGCAAATTCATAATCGTGCCTTCTTGAAAGAGCGCTTGAAGGTCGAAGTCCAATTTGCAATTAATACCCAACTTCCTTTGGCTATTCTCTTAGTCGATATTGATCATTTTCATGACTACAACGAAAAATACGGTCATCCGGCAGGAGATGAAGCCTTAAAACGGGTCGCTCGTGTATTACGCCAGCAGAGCCGCTCCTCGGATAAATCTTTTGTCGCTCGTTCAGGTGGTGAAGAGTTTTTGTGCCTGATTTCGAATGCGGACGAGTTTGCTGCAATGAAGATTGCTGATCGGCTTCGAATTAAAGTGCAAGAACTGGAACTCGACACAAAAGCACGAATTACGATCTCCATTGGTGTTGCAATCTGCCCAGATCAAGGAACGACGGTTGATGAACTTCTGGTCGCAGCCGATCGTGCAATGTATCAAGCGAAGGCCTCAGGAAGAAATCAGGTTTGCTTCGCTCAAGCTACTTCTATCGTTCCGAAGAAATAACCTAGGAGGATCTTATGAAAATTACTCTTAAAGAAGTTCAAGTTGATTTATCGCAAGAAGAGGCAAAAGGTCCCGTAGGCCAAATGTTCTCTAAATGGATAGAGCAAACTCCAAATCCACAAGAGACTTGCTTACTCCCTACTGCTGAAATTGCGCATCAGCTCAAAATGAGTATCGATGCATTTCGGCTTTGGTTATACCGTGACGAACGTTTACAGAAACTAGCCTATCTCCGAGACGGAAGCCGTCCTCCTATGAGAAGTCGAGCTGCAAAATATTTTCGGCTATCAGAAATACGGCCTCTTATTCCCCTCAAAAAGAATTTAATGAGATCAACCAGCCATGTACAAGGAAACAGGGCCGTCGAATCTGGTGAATGAAAGGAGTTCTATGGATAACAAAGAATCTTACCGATCTTTAGTTTATGAATTGACCCCTTTAATTGTCAAAGAGATCATTGAGCGGTTACATTGGCTTTCTGATTCATTTGTACCCTCTGGTGAGGATAGTGGGAGGGCCAATGATTCTGCATCAAGAAAAGAGGCCAAGCAAATGGTTGAATTGATGAGAATGAAAATTAGAAAACGAAACCAATTTAAACAACCGGATAAGCTTCATTTCCCTAAGTAAAGGTCCTCTATTTTCATTTTTGGGGACAAGAATCTATTTGGATTTTCACGAACAAGTAAGTATTCTGTTCGCAAAGTAGACATCTCGTCGCTAAAAAGGAGATAATTATGCGACGACAATTGTCTAGTCGGGTTCTAGGCCCTTACCTAGAAGACCAAAAGTGGAGAATCGTATTTGTTTGTAATGGTCAAAGAATGACGAGAATGTTTTCTTCTAAAAAGGAAGCAGAACAACGAAAGAGAGAGCTCGAGGAAGAGATTTCCCTGGTTTCTGATCTCACCATTCAAGATGCATTCGATCAATACAAAGATTATTTACTTGAGGTGAGGCAAAATACAAAAAGAGCAGTGGAAACGACCATGTATCGCTTAAAACGCTTCTTTCCTTCCCCTGAGATGAGCTTGAGGAGCATTACCCCTCAGCAAGGGCTTATATGCTATCAAAGACTGTTCCATCAATATGCTGCGGCGAATCACCGTATCATGTTGGCCCGAGCAAAAGCTTTCTTGAAGTGGTGTGTTGAGAATAAATGGTTGGAGAAGAACCCTTTAGAGGAGATCGCACCGCAAGGGAAAGCAAATCGAGGGAAAGCGCAATTGCGTCTAGACGAAGCACGGGTCTGGTATCAGACAGCGATCGCATATGCTAAGAATAAAGAGCCTGGAGCAGTGGCCGCACTAGTAGCTCTACTTTTAGGATTACGAGCAACAGAAATTGTATCCCTCGTTGTCCGAGATGTGGATGATCAAGGACGGTTACTTTGGGTGGATGGCACAAAATCGAAGGCTGCTAAGCGTGCCTTAGAGGTTCCTGAGTGCCTACGTCCCCACCTCTTAAGCCTATGCAAGAATCGTGATCCTCACGAACGCTTGTTTCGGAGGCAATCGAGACGATATCCGCTGGAATGGGTGAAGCGCATCTGCAAAGCTGCCCAGGTTCCCGAAGTGACTGCGCATGGGATGCGAGGGCTTCACAGTACCTTAGCGATTCAGGCTGGGGTGACGCCCCATGCAGTAGCAGGCAGTTTAGGACATGAGTCGTTTTCGACCACTCTTACGTATTATGCAGCGCCGCATTCGCTAGAAACGCAGCGAAGAAACCGGCTCTTTGAACAACTAGAGAAAGGAGAAACACACCTAAACTAGCCTTTTTATCGTTCCGCAATCGTTCCGTAATCGTTCCGTGCAGATTTTTTCGGAAGAAGGACAAAAGCAGGTAGGTCCATAAGTAGTTGGAATTACTGCAGAAATTTAGATGCGAGAGGAGAGACTCGAACTCTCAAACCTTTCGGTGCCAGCTTCTAAGACTGGTGCGTATACCAATTCCGCCACTCTCGCGTCTATGGCAACTAAGCGACTGATTATACGTATTGTTAGCGTAGGTACAAGAACTTTTTATCTAGCGCCAAATTTTAGCTCGAAAACAGGCTTTGAGGTGTAGAATTTTAAGCCACTACAGAGTTTACTTCGAGAACTTGGCCGTAGTCACTGAGTGTCTAACTGAAGACCAACCTAGTTGGACATGACTACCTCTCGATGAGGAGCACATCCTCTCTACAGAAAGAATTATTGTATGAAACCTTCGTAGAAGCGAAAGGTAAAATATGCTCCACAGAATGTTGCAAAAGATGATTCCTAGTCAGAGATTTTTACTAACAAAGAGGTGCTCTTTCCGTTTGCGGAAACCTCAAGTACGGCACATGTACGTCCGAATGGAGCAAGTTGAGCTTCGGTGAATGCTATATTTAATCTCGTAGGAAGTCTTTCTACAATCATACTAGGCGTTTCCTCAGAGTTGATAATATGCCAATAATTTAGTGTTGGATACCTACATTGGCCAGTATTTTCCTCACATGCCCGAATTGGTTGCCTCAATTCCACATGCAAATCTTTTGCAGTATGATAATCTATCCCTGACGTCGCTAAAGCCGCAAATAAAATCAAATCTCCTTTTTCAGAAATTGAACTTTTTGATATTGTAGCCTGATAGCTGTTGCTCTTAGCGTCTACAATGAGCTTTAAATAATTACACGAATCAAAATCTTCGGCATTATTGACACATCCAGCTATCAAAATAAATAGGAAAGAAGAGAAGTATTTTTTCAGCATTCGACTCCAAGCGAGTTTAATTCACCCTCGTTTGATTACATTATCTATGACTGGACAAAAGCCAAGGACTATCCCAATATTCTTTAACTTTGTTCAGCAGCCCGGCATTAGCCCATTCTACATCTGGAAATGAAAGAATTCTTAGTTTAGTGTTATTTCCGACGGTAAAGCTTGATGGGCCCAGTAGGAATCGAACCTACAACCAACGGATTAAGAGTCCGCTGCTCTACCAATTGAGCTATAGGCCCAAAAACATGCGTCTGGAGCGATTCGAACGCCCGACCGACGGATTCGAAATCCGTTGCTCTATCCAGCTGAGCTACAGACGCCAACACTTGCTTCCCCGCTATAACAGCACTTCCAAGCAGGGGCAGCAGGGACGTATCCTTGCCTCGCAGGAACCGCATTCACGGACGGAACACGCAACGGCGAAACTGGTGCATGAACTAATCATAAAGTCGGGCGAACGTCAAGCGGGAGATCTATTTTTCAGCAATGCTTCGACGCGCTTTCCATATTCGTTTGCTTTATCGACCTGCGAAAGCAGTTGAAGGGTTTCTTTCAACTCGGTTGTGTCGTGGTGTTGAGAGTAAGCCGTTGCTAAATTCCAGAGAATCTCTTTCGCCATGGGGTGGCTAATGTACCGATCTCGAGCTTTTTTGAGACGACTAATGGCGGGTTCTTGCTTGTTTCGTTTGAGATAAAAGTTCGAAACGTACAATTCGTGTTGGATAATCAGCGTTTGCACAGAGACAAGCATTTCTTTGGCTTGCTCGAGGTAGGAGCTATTAGGATAGGTATGGATAAAATATTCTAACCTCGTTTCCGCATTTTCGACGGCAGTCAAATCCCGTTTATAGACAGCGGGCATGATGACGATGCTCTTTGGAATATCTAGATAATCTGCTTTCGCAATCATAAACGCGGCATATCCATTGAGCGTCTGTTTATGGTTGGGATGCTCATCCATGAAGACCCTGTACCGTTCTTGAGCAACTGAAAACTGTTCTTGTAGGTAGGCTGTATCTGCCAAGGCCAGTTCTGCAAGAACGGCCCATCCGGAAGAAGGATCTTTCACTTTCGCTGCTGTAAAGTCCTGCGTCGCTGACTCGTATTTTTTCTTTAAGAAGAGAGCGTGTCCTCGATTGTAGTAATCTTTCGAGCTAAAAAGATCGGTTTTGACCTCTGTTTTACAATGCACACTACAGAGCAGAAATACGCTTCCAAGGATCCAAGAAAAAAGCATGGGTCGTTCGTTTGGAAAGGAATTTTTCGATTTTCTGTTGAACGGGGAGCGATCCCGTAGGTTCAATATCATGATAAAATCCTTCGCGCTGTGATTAGGCAGGGTGGTCTTATACTGAGCCAACCCCGGGACTATACCCCAACTCTTCTTTGGGCAAAAGTGTAATGTGTGTGATTTCTGCGCGAGATAAAAATCTCATTGGTGGACCCCAGTATCCGGTCCCTGGACTAATGT
>CAZHYV010000012.1:20099-23364 GCA_964537055.1 uncultured Myxococcales bacterium | reverse complement strand
CCGCCGCTGGCTATCAATCTCATCCTGAGCCGCCTTCTTTAGTCGCGGGTCTTCAATGGCATCCAGTTTAGCTTTCGCGTTCGCCTCGAACAGTTGCTTTTCGGCTTCGTAATCCCGCCGCTGGATGCGAAGTTCATTGGCGGAAGTGTTGGCCCTGGCAATCGCAACGGATTCATTGATTTGCCGTTCATGGTTGGCAACGATGACCGAACGCTCCGCCATGCGTCGGGTGGATTCGTTTTGCCGCTCTTCAAGGTCCTGGATCAGCGCCAGCTTTGCTTGGGTCGCGTTATCGAACGCCTGAAGATCGGCTTCGTAGTTTTTCCGCTGAATGCGAAGTGTTGCCTCAGACGTTGCGGCAACAGCGGAGGCAGAATCGACGGCGCGGCGTTTCTTTCGCTCTTCGATTTCAGCTTCATGCTGTTCGGCTTGTGTGGCCAGCGCAGCGATGTTCTGATCGGAGATATTCTTCCGCTCCTGCGGATCAAGAACTCCGACTAATTTCTGTTGGCCAGACAACTGAAGTTGCAATCTCTCTGCGCCCTGTCTTAACTGTACGGCACGATCACTATCCCCACTACGCGCCGCACGGGATGCACCGATCTGTAAATTTGACGCCTGGGTTAATTGCTCGGTGGAATAAATTGAAAACAAGCGTCGATCTTCGGCCTGAAATTGGCGCAGGTCCCTGATCCGGGTTTCAAGGTTGACCGCCTCAATACCTTCGCTTGTGTTGCCGCTCGCGTACGCAAGCCGTTTAGCCCTGGAGATATTTCCCTTTGATCGCTCCGCAATGGCTAGGCTTTCATCCCCCGACATGGATGCAACCTCCGCCCGGAGATTTGGCACCAAATCCCGAACATCCTCGATTGCGGCCCGCTGCTTTTCGGCGTCCGCAATGTTTCTCTGCAATGCGGCACTCGCCCCACTGATTTGATCGGAAAATCGAACAATGTTGCCAATGACCGGAAGGGCTGCGGCGGATTGAATGGTGTTTAGCGTTGCCTGATTCCGTTCACTGGGGTCTGATGATACTCTTAGTCGGCGATTCTCTCTCGAAAAATAATCCCCCCCGATATTCAAACCCTCGGTAACAACATACCCCGCCGCCGCAAAACCAAACGCCCGCTCCAGCCCCCTTTGCGAGAAGGGGTTGAAGCTGGCCAAACCGCGATGCGAAGACGACCCACCATGCTCGCCTCCCTGGTTGGGACGAGCCGTCATGCCGCGAGTATTCAGAAATCTCTGTGTGGCTTCAGCCTCCAGGTTCCCCGTCCCAATCAATCGGGTTTGAACATCCAGCGTCAGCTTGTGCCGTTGGACTTCCGCCCTGGCCTCACTCAAGGTTGCGGCCAGTTGGTTACGAAACGCCCGTTCCTGCTCGGTACGTCCCGAAACCAATTCCGCCCTTGCGGTCAAGGTTCGCGTCTGCGGACCCAAAACGCGGGTGTCTTCCGCATACTTGACCTTGGCGGCAATCTCGATTTGTTCACGTGCGGCACGTTCCTTGGCTGTGCGGATCATCTCCGCCACGCGGACCTCTACCGCTTCCTTGCTGAACTTGACGCGGGGTTCAAAAACGAAAGACTTTTCGTTAATCAGCCGCATGTTCGCCGCAAGTTGGGCGCTGGCACGCTCGGCTTCGCGGATGGCCTTGTTCATGGCGCGGGTGATCTGACCTTCCTGAAAATCCATTTCAGGCTTGATCTTGATCACATTGGGAGAACGCGCGATGATGCGCTTCACCTCTTCAAATCCCGGCTTCATGGTGGATGGGTCCACCGTCACCGGGATTGAAATGCCGCCCGCGTCCCTTATAGCTCCATCAGCCATCCAGCAGTGCCTTTCTCATGTCACGAAGCTCCTGAAGGTCCCCGCCTTCATCCTCATGTTTCATATCGCGGATGGCGGTCAATCTTGCCTCAAACTCATCAAGGGGGATCGACCACGCATCCGCGATTTGGGGGAACTCATGCTCTATGCGGCAGCGGTCGTAGAAGCCGTATCGGTCGTCGGCGGAGTCTGATAGGTCTCCGGCTCCGCCGCCGGAGGGTTTGGGGAGTCTTCTCCATACGCTTCATCCGGCGCAGCCAGTGAAAGGTTGCACAACTCCGCCGCCAGCATCAATGGGTCAAACGCCGGATCGGACATGGCGTCTCGGATTTCCTGGCGTTCAGACTCACCACAAACCATCGATCGCTCGATGATCGCCAGCCGGCCGTCAAGCGAATTGACGTATCCGATGAACTCCCGTTCACCGTACTGGACCTCATCCAGCGCCCGAAGCTCACCCAGCATCTCTTCTTTTTCCGCACCCACGGCCTTTAGATCGGCCAGTAGGCTTTCCCGTTTCTGCGCTTTGAGTTTGCGCAGAATTTCGGCGCGGTCATAAGGGGTGAGCTTCTTGAATTGATAATCTTTCCCGCCAATGGGGCGGGTGATCGTGCGTTCACCAACAGACATGAAATCTCCCAGTTAAAGGTCTACGACGTTGCCCAGGTTTCGGTTAAATCGCCTTTGTTGATGCCTTCATAGCTGATCGGCACCGCACCAGCGCGTTTGCGATGGTCAAGGGTGGCACCAGACATAATGAAATTTCCCGTTTCGGTGCATCCGGTTTTAGCCGTCAGCGTCACCGCGCCGGCGGTTTCCGAAAACGAGTCCAACCCCGGCGCGGTGCTGGCCGCATTGGCCTTGAGGAAGCCCGCCGCCGTCAGGTTGTAGTCGATCGTTCCAGCGCCAGCGTGGCTTGAGCCGGTTCCGGTATCCGTATAGCTGGTGTCATCATCCACCGGCTGCGAGCAGCGCAGCGTCCACGACGCGAAGTCCGCATTGAAGCCGGAGGGAAGAGACACCGCCCCATCTTTTCCACCAACACGAGTAACAGCCATAATCCAACTCCTTTCGGGAGGGATTCAAGAGAAAACAAAAAACAAAAACAGTGTGGTTCAGGTATGCAGCAGACGCCGTGGAGTCAGACGCCTATTGGAAATCAAAACCGAGATTCGCCTTGGGTCCGGCTTGGCCAGATCGGGAACCGGAACATGGAACCGCACATGCTGAGGGGGGACGGGATAAAGCGTTCGATGCCCATCTTCCGCCGGGTCCCACGGGCGCACTTCCAGCAGTTCCAGATTACGGAAGTAGGTATTGACCCATTCCCGCATTTGCTCGAATGGCAACAAGCGATTCATGGCCGATTGCCGGTTTTCTTCCCGTCCTGTCAGCAGGCACTTGGCCCGCCAGAACACAAGAACTTTTCCAC
>CAZHYV010000012.1:14090-19999 GCA_964537055.1 uncultured Myxococcales bacterium | reverse complement strand
ACGGTCGGATCGACCAGGAAGTACCCCGTCAGGACGGTCGCCGCCGCGTTGGTGACGTAAATGGCCGTCACATCGGCGGAGAACGGGTTGGCGTGGTAGGTGCTTTCCTGCCACACCAGAGGAACCCCCGCTGCGAGCGTGATCGTGTCATCGGCGGCGCTGCTGGAATTGGTTTCAATCGTCGCCGCCGTGGTGCTGACCAGATAGATGCTCTTGAGTTGCGAGATGTCCAGCGTCAAGGCAACCAGCTGATCGGTGCCGCTGGAGAGTGACTCGCTGAGAATAATGGACTGCCCCGCACTCTTGGATTGCGTAGCGGTCACACTCTCCCCGCCTGTTGCGAGGGTATAGGTGATACTGTGCTGTACAGACATAAAATCTCCTGCCGTTCAAAAGATCAATTCACACTGAATTCATAAATTACGGACCATTGCCAGACATCCTTGCCCCCGCTGCTGGCGTCATCTTCCAGCTTGGCGGGTATCGGTTCTCCGATTCGTCTCATGCTGTAGTTGGTGGCCCCGCTCAACGTCAGGTTCGTATCATCAAAGATGTTGATGAACGCCTTGATCGCGTTGTAGGTCAGGTCATGTCCGGAAGCCGAATCGCTCGCACACCCAACCGCCTTGAAGACAATCGTGATGTCGGAACTGATCTTGTTTGCATACGCATCGGTCAGGGGTCCGCCCACAACTTCGCTGACGATGTACGGCATACTCGCCCCCGGTTGCGCCGTGTCTCTGGACATTCCGCCCGGAAATGCGGAGGTCAGACCCGCGTTACCCGTGAACTGGGTATAGATGGCGTGGAGCAACTTAAGGATCATTGGCCGGCAAGGATTCGGATAATCTCATCGCGTGAAGCGTCAACGGCTGGGCTGGCGAAGGGTCGCGGTTCGACAAACACGCCTTTTTCACGCTGCTGGGCGTAGGCGGCTTGTTCCTGTTTGGCCTGCGACCGCAACTCCTGTTCGGTGGCTTTGAGGCTTTTGTCTCCGGTGGTCTTTCGCAACTGTCTGAGCTTGGACGCCTGCTTTCGGGTAGACCTGGCCTTTGAGCTTCGCCTTGATCCCACCTTGTGGCCAAACTCCACAAAGGGTGCGTAATACTTTTGCACCACGACCTTGAAGCCAAGCGGTTTAATATCAACCCGCGTGGCCGCTCGCATCGCTCCGGTGCGAACCGGCTCGCGGGCGATGACCTGCGCCAAGAGGTAATTGGCGGCTTTCTCGATTCGAGCGGTGATGTTCGCTTCAACTTTCTGTTGTGCGAATTCCGCGTCGAAATTCAGTTTTGTGACAAAGGGTACGTCGGCCATGGTTAAGCGAAATTGATCGTTGAGCCGGGGTCTTGTGTAAGCGTGGTCCAGGAAAAATGGCCGGGGTTTGCCTTGCTCCGATAGACAGTGACATTGCCGGTTGCCCGGAAGGTCCCCACCGAGATATCCGCCGGGTTATCGCGAAGGTCCAACACCGCCCCATCCAGCAGCCATAACGTGCTGGTGATGGTGTCGCCAGACGTAGCTTTGCGGAGATTCAGCTTAACCGTTCCTGCCGCTTTAATATCCGCCAGTGTTCCCGATCCGTTCAACGTGGTCGTGCCGGCGGATTGATTCAGGATGGATGATCCGCTGGCCCCGCCCCCCATATTCAGCGTTCCCCCGGTTTGATAGATGGTCGTCCAGGTGGTTCCCGCTCCACAATTCAGAGTGCCTCCCGCAATATTGATCGTCGCAAAGGTCGCCGTTTCACTTGGAACCGTCGTTGCCACCCCCACCAATCCCGCCAGTACCGTCAGGGTGTTGCTCGAATTGCTCCCCAGAATCCGCAGGGGTTCGAGGTTGGAATCGGTGCCCTGGCTTTTAGTGTTGACCACCACGGCGGCGGTTTGGATCGAAGAAAAGTCAATCTTGAATCTCCCCGATCCCACGGCGGCGGTTGCGCCATTACCCGCATCGCCGTAACGGAATGCGGTTGCGCCAATTCTCAGATAGTCATATTGCCGGCAAATGATCGTTCCCGAAGCTGGCGTGCTGGGAGTGTTCGCCACCGTGTAGGTAAAGGTGTTTGCGTCAGGAACGGTGGCCACCGTGTAAGTGCCGTTGTAGTCGCTCTCACTAGCCCCGCTGATGACCACCGTATCGCCCACCGCATACCCGTGTGAAGTGATGGTCACTGTCGCGGTGTTGCTGCTGCGCGTAATGCTTGTGACTGACTTTGGAGTTTTGGCGGTCAAACCCGCCGTTCCCGTGAACGTCATGGGAACGATGAGGTTGGCCAGTGTCACCGACGCCTGATTCAACCCCAGCGTGATATCACCCGAAGAATTGGCAATGGTCGTGTTGTCGGAATTGGCTGGCGTGGCCAGCCCAGACCAGTTGGTGGAGGTGGACCAGGTAATGGTGCCACTGGAAGCGGTTAGGTAGTTCGTGGCCAATTAAACGATCCTTTCTTCAACATCCATGACGTACAATGGGTAGCCGGCAATCAGGTTGTTTTGGAAGTTCTCCACCCCGCGCACCAGATAGTATTTTCCATTGATGGTGAGTCGATCTTCGGCTTTTGCGCCAAGGTCTAAATCGGTTGTGATCTTGTGCGTCACCACGATGTCATTGCGGAGATAATCGTTTTTGGTTTGCGAATCGGCTGGCCACAAGGCACATTTCACGTTTGCATTTTGTAAAGCGTACGTTGCGAACGCCGCCCCGCTGGCGTCTTTGGTGTACGTCGCCCGCTCATGTTGAGCGGTGGAGGTCAAAAACATGCTCAGGATGTTTCGGCTCACAGACGATTGGTTCCAATCGTTTTGCTCAGGTCGATGTAATAAGAGAGGGCATCGCGAATATCCGAAGCCTGAACTTCCGACGCCTTCCATGAGAACGGACCCAAAGTCGCCGCGACAATGCTTCTTTGGGTCATTCCCTCATAGAAGGCATCCTGAACCATCCGATTGCAGATTCGCGTCACATCGTCGGGAATGGTTTCGTACCCCGCCCGGTACTCCACAAGGATGTATTGGTGCCCACCGGGGAACACGGGAACCCCGCCATAACCATCACTGGTGCGCCCAGCCAAGGGAAACTGCCATCCCACCAGCTCGATCAATCCCGTCTGGTAATCCACGTGGTAGGTGATGTCCGCGCGGTCGGGATAGGCCAGAATCACGGATCGACTCTTGGCGTCACTGCCGCCCAGCGGGTTCAAGTCCGCCGAAGGAACATCCACCGTCAACGTGGCCACCCATCCGCTTACGGCGTTGATTGCCGTCACGAGCAGCGATGCCGTGGGGTAGTCGGTGAACAAAAGGGTGTTTGTCGTCACCGTCCCCGAAGACGACGTAGAAACGATTCTCAAGGCCGTATCGGACACCGCAACGCTGGCACTTATGGCTGATCCGCTATAACCCACCGTTAAGGCTGGACCGCACCCCCACGACAAGCGGTTGAGTGCGATAACCGGGCATTGCTTCAGGACCAAACACCGCTGATACGTTCCATTAAGCCGTTCCCGGCGGTCCCTGGCCTTGAACTGGATGCCGCAGATTCGCTCAATCTCCGCTGAGACTTGGTTGATCAACTCCGTCAAGAGTGTGTCATCGGAGGTATCGGTAATGCGAAGGTATCGTTTGACGCTTTCAAGGGTGGTGAGAGCGTAGCTCGAAAGCGTGATGTCCGATTCACTGCTGAGCGCCGCGCCGTCCCAATGACGGGCAAATGAGCGAAGAATCAGGTCTGTGGTGGCGGGGGATGCGCCGGACTGTTCGTAGTAATAAATGCGGTAGTCACCCTCGGTGATCGATGAGGGGAAGTCCGCCTGATACAAGTCTCCACCCTTACTGGTCAATGGGATATCATAGGTGGCCACGTTTGCATCAGACCACGCCTCAAAGGCGGTGCCATTCCATGCATAGGCATCGGACTGGCGGCGGATGATCGCGTAGAGCGTGCCGCTGCCCTGGTAGGAAATTTCAAGTTCGTTCGCCATTATTTTCGACTCATCCGGCGATGCAATTTATTGCTTGACGGAGCGCAGGTTTTTTCTTCCACAGGCTCGATAATCTGGTATTCCAGCATCGTTTTGATCGTCCCCGCATCATAGGTGGCGGGAACCATATCCCCCGCCCTGAACTGTCGATGGATTCTCTTAAAACGGTAGGTCATGCCAATTCCTTTGGCGCACCTTCACGCCGGTAAGTGTTCACGTACTGGTGAATCGGCTGAAGGTCCGGGCCTGGCCAACTCACCATCAACTGCAAGTGCCCCAAGCGAACTTGATTCGCCTGAAACAACTTCAACCCCGCGTTCTCGAACGCCCGCCAAAAATGAATATCCTCATCGATCCTTCCGTCCCCCCAACCCCCGTCAGGATCGGCATGATGCAGGAACCACGGTTTGGCCATCTTCTGCAACGACTCCACGCGAATCAGCGTCAAGCCAAAATGCCCCGTACTCACCGCGAGTAATTCCGCTTCAATATCCTCGCGTTTCACCTCTGCCAGGTTGCGACCATTCTCACCTTTGATCGTCAACAGCACCGATTCGCGGTCCCTGCCAACCTGCATCCCCATCACCGCATCCACTTGTGGATTGTCGATCATCAAGCGATACAATTCCCGCACATTATCGGGGGTAAAGATCGTGTCGTAATCGATGGTCAGGATGTACTTGGCTCCACTGGTGATGGCCTGTTCCATCGCAACGGTCATCGTTTGACCCCAGAACACACCCTGGCGGATGTAGGTGGGAACTTTCAACTTGGCGGCCATGTCAATCAGGCAAGTTGCCTGATCGGTAAACGCCAGTCGCGGCATAGAGAGAACCGCATGAACC
Organism: uncultured Myxococcales bacterium; assembly: GCA_964537055.1. GTDB lineage: Bacteria > Myxococcota_A > Polyangia > Palsa-1104 > JAEUJZ01 > CAZHYV01. The sequence continues at coordinate 15,172 of CAZHYV010000012.1, read as the reverse complement.
CCTTCGAGCGTCAATTCCGCCGCCGAAGGCTTGCGGCCCATCAGGTTCAAGCTGACGGTGTAACCGGCACAATCATTGATCTCACTTTTCCATCGCGATATTCCAGTCAACCCCGCCAACCGCAATAGTTCTCGGAGTTTTTGTTCATTGAAGATTGCGCCGTGGTGATCGTTTTCATCCTTGTGGCTTCCCAGTAAAAACGCTTCAAGAGGAAGCCCTTCAGCATGATCACTGAGATACCATTCGCAAATCTTATCAAAATCAGGAACAGCCACCTTCAGCACGCCGCCCGGCTTCAGTGTGCGGACCCAATCCTTTAGAACATCCAGTGTTTGGTTGTAGCTGAAGTGTTCAAGTACATGCGATGCGTATATGGCTTCAACCGATTCGTTTGGATAATCCAGAGGATAAGCTTCCATCCCCAGCTTTCGATCCACATTGGTATATCCGGGGATTTCGGTTACGCCCGCTCCGATGTTCAAACGCATTCAAGGACTCCCAAAAGAAACCCCACCGGCGGCGATTAACCGCCGGTGAAGTGATTAGCCATTGACCACAACAGTAGCCTGCGAAGACGTAGAGGGCGTCTGTTCCGCCCGCGTCAGCGTGGCCACCGCATTAACCACCTGGGTTGTTTGGGGGCTGACACTGAGCTTCAGATACCGTTTGCGGCCCTTCAAATCCACGTTGAACGTGGCGAAGGGCTGGGAAATGCTGGTTGCCGCCGTGATGGCGTTGGGGATGGTAAAATCCGACCCGCCCACAAAGCCGCTCACGTTGGCAAAGTTCGTGACAACCGTGTCATCCGATTCACTGAGCTTCAAGACCGAAGGCTTGTTGCTCACGGCGTCGGCGGTCGGCAACAGAACATCAATCGTGAGGTAGTCAAACCCCATGGTATCGATGTTTCCAGAGGCGGTCCCACCGTTCGTGGTGCTGGATTGAAAAATCGGCAGCACCTTTTTTGCATTTTGGTTATGGATCATATTTGTAACCTTTCGAGTTTCAAAAGATTCCCCGCCGGATTGGTTCTCCGGAGGGGAGAATCATTTAGCCGGAGGGGAGAATCATTTAGCCGGAGG
>CAZHYV010000012.1:1700-13990 GCA_964537055.1 uncultured Myxococcales bacterium | reverse complement strand
CCGGAGGGGAGAATCATTTAGCCGGAGGGGAGAATCATTTAGCCGGAGGCGAGGATCAGTCCCACGACAGGACCGGCAATGGTGGCGGTGCCGACATCGTGAACCACGATGTCAAACCGCTGGGTTCCACGGATGCCGATCTCGTTGCGTTCCCAAAGGGATTGACCGCCGACCGTTGCCTGCGTCGAGAAGTCGATCATGTCCTGCTGGCGATCCCCAAACCGTGCCGCCAGCGACAAGTCGCCGAACACGGCCGCGATCTGGGAGTTCGCCTCGGTGGTGGGCATGACTTCCGCCAACTCCACGGGATAACCCAGGAACACCGGCCCGCCGCCCGCCTGAATGTTCTGAATCGTGTTTCCACCGGCGGCGGTCAGCAGCTTCTGCATCACGCTGTCGTGGAAATTCGGAGACACAAACCATTTCGCCCCTTTGCGGGCATAGGTGGGGGTGCGACCTACCACCTTGTGGAAGTCGCCCAGCACCAATTCGCTGTAGGTGTTGCCCGAACCCAGAACCAGCCCGCCGCCATCATCGGTGCCGTTGATGTTGGACAATGCCGTGGTAACACCCACGATTCCGCCGTAGGTGCTGGTGCCGTCGCCAAGGAAGCCGCACTGGTCTTCCTTTAAGGCAAAGGCATAGCCGATTTCACCGGCAAGATCGTCGCCGATGCTAATCACGGCGTCTTCACTGAGTTGATTGGTCATGCGGCTAATCACCATCAAGTCCTTGGCGACCAGGCGAACCTGATCCCAGCCCTTGGTGGATTCAGTGCCAGCCGAACCTTCGGACACAAAGTAGGCGGTCAAGCCACCCGTGCGGCGCGGAACCGTCTTCGTATCGCTGGTCATCGGCTCGATTCGAGCGTTGCGGCGGAACACGCCGTATTCCAGCCGCAGGTCGATCAGGTCAGTGCCGAACTCTTCAGGCACCAAAAAACCGCCAGCCGTATTAACGCTCGACTGGTGGAGCTTGATGGTGATGCCCTGTTCGGCGCAGAACCGCTTGGCGTTCTCGTTGCCAAGGCAACCCAGCGCCCACATACCAAACCGATAGGCACGCTCCTGGCGATCAAACTTGCCGACCTTGGCCTGCTTGAAATTGCGGACCTGGCCGTACCGCTTGGCGGAGGCGGGAATCACGAACTCCCCAGCCTTTTGGGTGCCTTCACCCAGGGGATTCGCCGGCAGGGGATTCGCCTTGCGAATCTCTTCCAACCGCTTGTTGACCAACCGCTCAACGGCGGCTTCGTCAACCTTCGTCGCGGCTTCAGTGTCGGCCTTGGCATCCGGCTCTTCGCCGATGATCTTGACGCTGACAGGGGTTTCCTTGCCGTCTTTATCCACCTCGACAACCTCGGCGGATTTAAGGTTCTTGAACATCGCCGTTCGGGCATCACCCGCCGGCATCGACTTCAGCAGCGCAAGCTGCTGTTCAAACTCATCGAGTTTGAGTTTCATAACGTACTCCTGTCGAGTTCAGAAAGTGAATCGTCGCTGGCTGTCTGCCATACCCCATTCGCTCGGCCTTGCGGCCATCGACTCGGAGCGGTTGCCTGACGTGATTTGCGGCGAACACTGCCGCGATATTTCAAAGGTAGTAGATGCGTCCCCTCGCCTTGGCCATCGCCCGATCCGCCGCAAGGGTGGAGGCTTTGGTTGAGTTGGGGAGCGGCTTATCGAAAAGAACGTGGTAGGCGCGGGTCTTCTTGACGGGAACACTGGCCGCTTTCATTTCTTCGAGGCAATCGGGGCAGTACATCCCGTCTTCCATCTCTTCGAGGTCATCCATGGGAAGTTCTTTTCCGCACTTGGCGCACTTTCCCATTTCATCCGCCGGCTCTGATTCGTCGGGAGCTTCCGTGGCTTCCGATTTGCCGAAGATTTTCTCGGCCGTGGTTTCGCGGATGAACCCCTTGGATACCGCCGTCGCCACCGCCTCTTGATTGCACGGAATAGTGACGCATCCAACTTCCAGCAATGACCACTTGTTTGTCACCCTCCGGCAGCCCGCCCCGAATTTTTCCAGGTCCCGATCTGTCGAGGGGCGAGATTCAATCGGATCAAACCCGACGGAGAACGCGGACAAAACTTTCTGCTGGTACATGCTGAACACAACATCGGGGAACCATTCTTCATCCGCTGGATGGTTTTCCGGCCGGGAAGCAAAAACGATCTTGGCGCTGACACTTTCCGCGTCACGCTTGATCGCGGCAATCTTCCCCACGGGCAGCGAATAGTAATCGTGCATCCACGTGACGATGGGGTTCTTTTCGTAATCCTTGGTGTTGCATCCTTGCGGGATCAACACTTCCCCATCACGATCCACCGCAATCGTGCTGATCTTGGCCATGACCGCACGCTCACCGTCAACTACAGAAACGTCCGCCGAAAATGCTTTATGCTGGATCATTCTTCCACCTGTTCATCAATCAGTTTCAAAAGCTTGATGGTTTCATTTCGATATTCCCGGCGCATGCGGTGATAGTCCGCCAGCGTTCTGACGTTTCTCGCACACGCCTTGGCATTGACCACATCGACGTACTTCACCGGCGGCTTAGGATTCGGAGGGTTCATTTTGCGATTAAAGTTCGGCTTCAAGTCGAGGATTGGGATTAGGCGTTGTAGGAGTGTTTGTCCCCGCACTGCCCATCATCTGCGCGGCTTGTTCACTGGTAAGATTAAACAGCACGATCAACTGTCCAATTCCGGCGTCGCGGGGCAAATCTCCTGCGGCAACGGCGGTCACAATCGCGGTCGCGGCGGAAATCTGCGCACCATTCAGGACGGATTCTTGATGCACTTGCAACGTTTGATTGAACGATGAGGGTTGACCATTCACCGGCGCACCCGTCGGAAGCCCCTGGCCTTCGTTGTGTCGCTGCTGGTTTTGCCCAACCGCCGCATTTCCAGCGACGGCAGCGGCCCCACCAGACGCCCCACTGGGCGGGAACAACTGATCCCCGCCCGGTAAGGGATCAGCGCCCTCTTCGGCGCGAACCTCGTTGGGAGTTGCAATCCCACCCGCAACCAAAGCAACACGGCGTTTCAATTCAAATTCGCGGTTCTCCAAAACGGCCGGGTCGTAGGCTAAAAACGCATCTTCACCCACATCGAATCGAGGGAGATATTGTTCGTTGAGCTTTTCCTCATCCATCAGGCAGTAGGGTTGGATGGTGTCCCGCATCCATGCGGTATCGGCCGTGCTGGCGCTGGAACGGTTGGGGTCGTCAGCCTTCAACATCGTCACGGGCACTTCCCATGCGGCGGCGATTTCCTCGACAATCCGGTCGCTGTCGCCGATCTCTTCGATGGGTTCATTCAATGACTGAATCGCAACATCCCCACCCACCGCAAGGAATTGACCGCCCTTCTGTGGGCCGCGATATTTCTCTTGAATCTTGGCCTCGAAACGATCCAGTTGATCGCCCTTGCCGCCGCTCTTGAAGATCATCAACCAGTCCGGGCGCGACATATTGTCGAACTTGGACTGATCCAATGTTCTCTTGCTGTCGTGCAATCCCAATGCCGTCCAAGCCGCCTGAGCGCATCCCATCCCGTAATATAAATCTGCGGGGTTGGCCCGCTTGGAATGGATCACTGAATCAGGTGAGAACTCCCGTTCCATTTCTCGATTAGCCCCGTACAGATAACCCCGGATGAACCGTTGGGTATCAGGGATGATGGAAACCCACTGGCTGGGCATCGGCCAAAGCTGCGAGGGGATGTTCAATACCGGGTCGTTCACCACCAGCGTATAGGCATTTCCTGTCAACTGAAGATAAATCATCCGCAATACGGTCAGGTCAAACCCGTTCATCCATGGGTTGACGTTGCGAAGCACCCTTAGTGCGGGGTGGGGTTCATTGATCTCTTCAAACTCGCCACGAAACTCCGCCACCTTCTGCTGAACGAATCGGCCTGCCCCTTCAAGATGCCTTCGGCGGTGGTTATCTACCGGCCGGGTCTGATACAGCTTTTGTCCAATGGATTTTTTTTTGACGTACAGCCGCAACGGAATACGCCCAACCGCGTTCGCGTTGAGCATCGTCGCCTTGTAGGCCCACGACGCAAAGGAACGGATCGACGCATGATAATTGAAGGGGCGTGGCTTGACCCCCTTAGACCCATACCCCGGCACCACCGACGCACCCATATATTCGTCGGTTCCATACATCGCCTTGAGATTGTCCAGCAGCAGGGGATGGCTATTATCAATAATCACATTGAACTTTTTCGATCAAGTTTTCGGTTGCCAAAACCACCATCCTCGCGGGCGGTTTTGATGGAGTGATGCGCATGGCACAAACGCTGCCAGTTGCTTTCATCCCAGAACTTCGGATCGTTCGGTTTGCATGGGGTCTTGTGGTCCACGTCTGTTGCCTTGTTGGGGCAATGCATCCCATCCTCCATTACCGCCTCACACCAGGGCCACTGAGCAAGAAAATGATTCCGCGCCCGACGCCATGCACTTCCATACCCTCGTTTTGATGCGTTCGGGCGACTGCGGAACGGAGACTTTGGACGGTGGACGGTAAACCGCTGCGGCATTCAAAATGATCGAAACACAATATCGCCCGAATCAGAAAGCATCGCCCGGCCCAACCCCATGATCGACGCTACAACCCCGTCGATCTTCTTGCCCGTCTTCGATTCTGGCTTCACTGGTTTGATGTTCCCTGCGGGGTCTTCCTTCACCGCCACATTGCCAATCATCCACCGCATGAGAGGGTTGCCGCCTTGAATCAGGTTTCGAGAAGCGATGAGCTTTTCAAATTCCTTGGATGGTTCATTCATCGAAGCAAACCCCTGGCGAAACTCCACCATCTCAATCCCGTGCTCTTCTTTCAATCGCGTGGCCGTCTGGGTCGCGTTCCATGGATCAAAGGCAATTTCCTTCAGGTCGAACGCATGAGAGCATTGGGCAATCTGATTCTCGATAAACCCATAATCCGTCACGGAACCCGGCGTCATCTCAATCAACCCTTGATCCAGCCATGGCCCCCAGAATGGTTCTTTCCGCCTCCGCTCTTTTGCGGCCTCTTCGGGCATCCAGAACCATTCACGGATGAAGTATTTTTCATCCTTGCGAAACACCAGAACAAACGCCGTCAGGTCTAATTTGCTGGCCAAGTCCAATCCGCCCCAGCATTCACACCCCTTCAGTTTTTCAAGATCAACCACTCCACGGCAGGCATCCCACTTGTCTAAATCCAGCCATGCCGTTTCAGTCTGCGTCCAGATGTTCAGGTGCAACCGAAGAAACGCATTGCGTGCTGAAGGTAGTTCCTTCGCTCTTGCGGCCTTGCGTTCCAGATCGTCGAGCTTGACCGATACGCCAAGGTTTGGATTGGCCTTGGCCCACGTCGCGGGAGAGTAAGGGTCATCGTCTTTATCGGCGGCGGAGATGAACGCGAAGAACGTATCGTCCTTCACACCGTCAGGTTTATCGAACCCCTCCAGGATTCTTTCACCGTACCGATGCAGCTCACCGCCAATCGACTCTTCGTCACTCCCCGCCGTCGTGATGGCTAGCATCATGGGTTGGCGTCTGGCACCCGTCGCGGTGTCCAAAACATCCCACAACTTGCGGTCCTTGTGGGCATGAAGTTCGTCGATCAACCCCGCATGGACGTTCAAGCCATCGAGCTTTTCGCTGTCCGCTGCCAATACTTCAAATTTAGAAGCGGTTGGCAGGTAGGCAAGGTTCTGAACATACTTCCCCCCAGAGGCGACCACCCTTGACCTCAACGCCGGCGAGCGTCTTCGCATCATCTCCGCATCGGTCAAGATGATGCGTGCCTGATCCTTTTTGGTGGCCGCTGAATATATTTCCGCCCCTGCTTCCCCATCGGCGGTTAGAAAATAAAGTCCAACCCCAGCTATTTCGCTGGTCTTGCCGTTCTTTCGGGGAACCTCAGTGTATCCGGTACGAAAACGCCTTGTCCCATCCGCTCGCTTCCATCCAAACAGGACGATCAATCGAAATTTTTGCCAGAGATTTAACTGAAAGGGTTCGCCGGCCCATTCGCCTTTCCAGTGATGCAGCAGGGTAAAATATCGAACTACCCTCGCTCCGGCTTCAAAGTCAAACCGCAAACCCCGCTTCGCCCCATCCCGCACGTCCGCCAAGTGGCGAAGGACGCAACGCTTGACCAGTGTGGCGGCGGGTATCTTCTCGCTCAACACCCCATCCATGTACGCCGTGAAATCGGCGGCAAGAGCATCGGATTTAGTCTTCGGCATTAAGTGGCGAGGCGGAGACTCTCACCCCCGAAGAATTCGCGCTCCGCCTCATCAACATCAGGTGTATCAGGTGTTGTCAATCGCGCCCGGCTGGCGGGGTCCAAACCAAAGTCACTCCCCAGCTTGGCGACAATCAACATGGCGCGGTTTTTTCTACTGACAGCGGGATGGGAGATAACCCCGCGATCCGTTTTCAAATCCTCGCCCTCCCGCCGCAATAATTCGCTGTTGCGCTTTACGTCCGCCAACGCCACACAGAGACAGGCGAACTTCCCTGCATCCACCGACGCCAGCCACGGCATATCAATCGACAGGAATTCCCAGAACTCACTGGCATCCCCATCCAGCCACGCAGGACACGGGGGAAGAGGCGAAGAGATGCGTGGTTCGTTTTTATTGAGCGGACGCCGGCCGGGATTGCCGGTCAACCGCTTTTTCTCGGTGGGTTTTGGCTTACGACCACGCATTTCAACTAAATTGCCAATTTCGCGCCCGCGCACGGAAAGCTGCAACACGGTCTAGGACAGATTGTCGCTTTTAGAATTTGACGTACCCGGTGGGGGCGTAGTCACTATTGCATCAGACTTTAAGGCGTTGCACCTGAAGTGCGCTAGTTGCACATTGCCCATCATATGCTTCCCGCCCTTGCTGATCGGGTAGATATGATCGATGGTTGGGGCCAATGGGTGTGGCACCCTTGCATTCACTATCACGTGTTCCCCACAGAGCCCGCATATTCCTTTGTCGCGTTCGATCAAATTTCCGATTGACACCGCCTCCACAAATGCACCCCTTAATCGCTGCCTTCGCTGTGTTTCCACCCAACGATTGCCACATCGAATGCTACAGAACACTCTTCGCGTCTCATCCCCCCTTCGGTGAAAGCCGGCCCCACACCATTTGCATTTGATGGATACAAGTGGAATGGTTTGTCTCCAAGCCGAATACTTCTCCCTTTCCCTTCTCCTCAACCGTGTTCGTTTGCACTGCGGGGAGCACAACCTTGAGCTAGTAATGTTTGCGGTAAATGCTCGCCCACATTCATCGCATGTTCTTGTGTTGGCCGTTGCCCTCTCTTCTTCCCTCTTTCGTGCGGCTTCTTCTGATATCTCTGCCCGTTGCTTCCGTTGCCATTCAAAGCCGCACCGCCGGCTACAACAGATGCCCTTGCCGCCGCCGTGCTTAACGAAATGCTTTCCGCATACCTGACATACCCGTACTATCCGTATTTGATCGGCACGATGCTTTGCGGCACAGGAGACGGAGCAGAACTTCCTGTTTTTTGATTCTTTGCCACAATGCAAACAAGATCGCACGCCATTCAGCGAGTCGATAAAGCACACACCATTTTCCTATAAATGGAATTTCTGAGATGAGAGAGCGGGAAGACGGCTCAGCAAAACCGTCATTTAGGAACTACCCTATCCCGACCATCACTCCATCGCCTGTACAATCCGCAGCACCTTCTGCACGCTAGCCTCTTCAGCGTCTCCCGTTCCCGGGGACGCTGGCAGGTTGTCCGTCTTAGCCTTCACCGCCGCAATATCCGCGCTCACCGAAGCCCCCGCCGGTGCGCCCAGCCGTGCGTAGGCATCCCCCGTCTGCCCCGCCACATTGCCCAGCAATTTTGCGTTCGCCGCTTGTGCCTGTGTCGCCGCCGTGCTCGCGTTGGTCTGTGCGGTCTGCGCGTTGGGGGAATCGGCATCATTGGTGCCGATGAGGTCTGTCTGTGTTTGGATCGCCGTCAACGTATCCCGATCCGCAGTCGTGAACGTCGCAGCCACGAAATCTGTTACCTGCGCAAATTTAGTCAGTGTGAACGTCGAACCCATCACCGCCGATACATCGAACCGAAGCTGCTCAACCGCCGCATCATTGGCTACGGTGTACGTCCATCGGTATACCCCCGTTGAAGGATTGCTGGCCGCGGAGAGATTCGCCGATAGGTCGCCGCTGACGATACCGGTCGCTGTGAGTGTTGGCGTCGAATCGGCATTGACAGCCGCGCCGTCTCCATCATAAGTACGAGCCTCCACTGTGTAGCTGGTCGTGCCACCCTCCGGCCGCTCGAACTGCTCTACGGCCGTGAGGATGATCCGGCGGCTGGCGGATTGGTTGAGGGCGTTGATGTCGGCCTGTGTCGCCAGTCCGTTTTGGATGGCCGCAATCGCCACGGCATTGGGCGCGTTAATCAGGTTCATCTGGTCGCCCGGCGCGGCCCGCGTGCTGGTCTTGGCGTCCAGGACAAGCTCCGCATTGGTTCGTTTGCCCGCTACCCCCGCCACCGTGGCCGATGCCACCACGCGAATTACATCATCCGCGGCATAACCAGCGTCGATCACAAAGCTGTAGCTGTATTCCCCGGTCCCCGCTCCCGCGCTGGTCGGCCCCGTGACCGTTGGCGAGATACTCGACCCATTACGATAGATCGCCACCGTGGGCGTGCTGTCCGCATCAGCCAAAACTCCAGTGAAGGGGTTGGTCGTGAGAATGCGTCCGTAGTAGGTTGCGCCCGGTGAAAGTCTCATCGCACCCCCTCCGCAACAGGTACCGGACCCTGATCCACCTCGTAGGGTCCAATGGCGGTTGAACCATAATTCCGACGCTGCCACCGCGCATCGTACTCCAGCCTGTACCCCATGATCGGCTGTTGGTTGGCGCTCAGTAGCAGCGAGCCACTAGAGGGCGTGCGGTCTGGGGGAGAGTCCAGTACCACCGCATATGGATCGTTAGAGTAGCCACGAACATTTGCCGCCAACGACGCCTGCACGCCGCAGTAGATGTTGTTGCGCATCAGCGCGGCGTCGTTGTTCCACCCTACCGTATTGTCCGTCAGCGCATCACCCCCAACGTCATTGACCGCATAAATGCAGTTGTGCATGTTTCCGGTGGCGGGATTAGTGTCATTGTTGGCGCACGGGAAGAAAAATCCTGACCTGTGCCGCAATCCCGTCCGCATAAGCTCAAACCGGCAGTTGTAGACCGAAAGAGAATTGGGGCCGACTGAATAAAACATGCCCGTGCCGGCTGATCCCTGATATTGCCGAGCGTCGAACCGGAAATCCCCGTTGATCGCAATGCCGGAATTATCGCTCGTGGCGTTGACCGTCGATTGACTGCCGCCTGTCCAGGCTCCGGTCGAAAAACGGTATCGCGGATTGATCACCACGTTGTACTGCCGAGCGATTCTCTCGCCCACCGCCGCGTCCTGAGACTGGCCCGACATAGCCAGATCGCTGGCGTCCAAAACATCATCCACCACGAAAGCACGGCAATCCGCCAGATCGGTGAACGAGGCGGCGTTAAAAAAACCCGCCGATGAACGGGCCTGGTATTTCCCGCCCACGACCCTCCCGCGCCAACACAAATACAATGCGGCCGTACCGCTGCTGGTGTGCCCATAGATCGCAGTGCCTTTGCAGTTGCTACCGCCGTCGCTGCTGGGCAAAACCCCGCCGATGCACTCGTAGTCATAGACAAAAAATTCCTGCCCGCCATTGTAGGAGTAACCGTTGAGCGCTGTGTTTCCGGCGCTGGTGTACATCTGCCAGCCGAAACGCGGACTAATCCAAGTGGTAATCCCGCCCGCTCCGGCGTCCAGGGTGCCCATGATGTGACTGCCGCTATAGTACCCCTCGCAGCCAACGAACAAAGCCGATTGCCCAGCCGTCAACTGGCTCATGAAGTTATAGGCGGTGTTATTGTGCGGCGTTGTCCGGTCACATCCCCATCCGTCACACCGGATATTTTGAACGCGCACGTCGTCTGCCGTTACCAAAATCCCGCTGGAAGCGGCGGTGGCATTGGAAGTCACGGCCTCGTACGCACGGAAGCTGCTGGTTGGAGCGATGCCGTCCACCGACTGCATGTACAGGATTTTGCCCGTTGAGTCCCACCAGAATGAGCCGGGATTGGCCTGCACATTGGCGATGGAATTCTGCCGCGAAAACGCCGTGGTCAGATCGTTTTGCTGGCGGAACCATGCAATGTCGTTGGTCTCGGCGCGGCGGTACACCGCGCCGCTATCCAGTGTCCAGCTTGTGTTGTAGGTGATGGCAAATCGGTTAAATAGCGGCTTGCGTTTCCCGGTGCCGTAGTCGTCAACAGTGACATGTGATTTATTGATCGTTAATCCAGTCGTCTCGCGCCAGATGTCGCCGCGATTGAATCGTAGACGCAGGCCGGCGGAGGTGGAGGTCCAGTTGCCGATAACCGTGTTGGCCTTGCTGATTGTTTTCCAGGGGTTTGCCTGGCTGCCGTCGCCGGTCGTGTCATTGCCGGACTGCGAAAAATAGTAGGTCGTCCCCCGCGCCAGCGGGATTTCGGCCAGCCGATAGGCCAGCAGCCGTTGCATCCAAGCCAGAAAAGCAAGGCTGGTGCAAACCGGGGGAACGCCGACGGCGCTGGTGTAACTGGTGCCCATCAGTTCCGCCCCTCCACTCCCGGCCGCAAATATTCTTCAATCTTCCGCGCCCACGCCCCCGGAATGTCTTTCAGTGCCGTGTTGGACGTACAATCCACAATCCGCCCGCTGACATTGAGGTTGCCGTAGCCGCTGGCGTCTTCAAAAAACCGCGTGATGCCATGCAGGCTTAAAAGGAAACACCCGCTGATGTTGTGCGTTCGCACCTTGCGATTCTTGAGCGAATAGGCCGCGATGAACACCGTCGATCCGCTGATGTTCAACCCCACGGCTTTGTGCGTCTCAATCGGCAACCCCAGCACGTCCGCCTCTCCCTCCACGTTCGCCGTATTGTTCGATTCAATCCAGCAGTCATGGATCGAGCAGCGCATGCCATGTACCGAATACACAAAGCCCGATCTGGCGTTGCCCTCGCACGAGCCGCCGATCACGCTCTGAACGTCTTTGGCCCCATACAGATTCCATTGGGCGTGCAGGCCATAAAAATGAGTGGCGTTCGCGCCGCTTCCATCCGAGCCGGCGCATTCCACGCCATAGCCATTACGCCGCGTCCGCAGGCTCTTGAAGTTGCAGTAATACGAGTCCTTGACCAATACCCCCGCCCGATCAAAACCAGAGGCGTAGACGTTCTCCACGTCGATCTGATGAGCATTATCCAGCATCAACCCCACGTTGACACCGATGGAATCAGGGTTGAATTTCTTGGGACCTTTGAGCATCAATCCCCGGATACATCGCTGACCCTCATATTGCGGTGTCACGCCTCCTGTGATTCGCAGCAGGGCGGTCTGTGTCGCGTCCAGTGGATCAAATAAAAGCACCGTTCCCGGTTCGGCGGAAATATCAAAGCTCGACCACGAATCGAGGTTCAGCGTCTTTCGCACCCGATACATTCCGCTGGTGAATCGAACCGGCTGGCCGGTGCTCATCCCCGCGTCAAATGCACGCTGGATCGCCGCCGAATCGTCGGCGGTGCCGTTGCCCTTGGCTCTGTACCAGATTGATCGTGGGTTGATGATGCTCATATCGTTACCCGATGGTTAATTCGACACCGCCAACAGCGACCCCGCGAACGTCTGAATCTCAAACGAAATCCCCCCGCAATGCGTGCAGCGGTGGGGAAGGTGCTCGTACTCCGCGCCAACGCCAGGGGACGCGAGCCGGTGATCGCCTCCGCGGCTTTCTGCCGGCGCGTCTTGGAATGGGGATACCAGTTGCGGCAACTCATCCAATCATGTGACTAAAGCCGCCATGGCGAGGCTCGCCAGAATCCAGCCGATGATGCCGAGGAAGATGGCGGGGGCGGGCTTCATGCCTTGCCCACCAACCAAACCCCAAGCTGAAACAATGCCCAGCCAGCAACGCCACCGGCGATGGAAAACAAAATGACGATTCGACAGTGAAAATCGCGGGGGCAGGACTTGAACCTGCATCGGCCCGGCCCGTAATTGCCGCATCGCACGCGCGTTTGAGCGGCCACAAAGCCGGGTTGTCTTACCAGTTGAATCACCCCGCGTTTATCCAATCATCATCTTGCAGACCCACACCACCAGCAGCGCGAACAATACCCAGCCGATCAATCCGCCGACGATGCCGAGGAAGATGGCGGGTTTCATCGT
>CAZHYV010000012.1:0-1600 GCA_964537055.1 uncultured Myxococcales bacterium | reverse complement strand
CGATGGGTATGATTATGGGTAACAGCGTCACTCTGAACGGAAGCAGCATCCACCATTTAAGTCCGCGACGAATCTTCTCTTGTTGAGCCATTACGCCGCTCCCTTGTCCGCCAACTTTTGCATGACAGCCGGCCCAACCACTTCCCAGTCCACCATTGGCCGATCCGTCGAAAACGCATCCCGCAACGGACAGCCGAACGCGGCATCATCCACATAGACATGAGCGTATGCTTTGGGAGATTGTGTCCATTTGGCTTGGGTGGGGTTGCTGTTCACCCCATAAAATTCAATCCCATGTCGCCGGCAATACTCCACCGCCTGCGTTAACGTCGGCCCGTCCGATCCATCACTCCGCATCGTATAGAGGATTAGCTTTGCCCCCGCCGACTGCCAACGCTTCATCCATTCGATTGCGCCCGGAACCGGATTGCCGATGTCCGGATACTTATGCTCAACAATGGTGCCGTCAAAGTCGATGGCGATGTACATTACGCCGCTCCCTTGCCCACCTGTGACTGATACCCGCCGAACCCACCGAGAATCCGCATCTCCCAATCGGCCAGTGGCCGAGACAGTGGATGATCTTCATTTAGGAATTTCCTGAATTGCTCGCATTTTTTGCGGTTATCTTCGTGTTCGGCATCCAGCTGCTTTTGCAGGGCTTCGCGTTCTGTAGTTGTCATGCCACTCCCTTGCCCGCCAGCACTGTACCGGGGGCGATGATGAGGTTGTCCTGATTGTTCACGCCCACCGCGCCCGGCGTTTTGAACCACACCGCCGGGGCCGTTCCACCCGTGCGAATCTGCCGGTTGCCGGTGACGGTTAAATCTTCAACAGTTCGCTGATAGGTGGCGTCGAATCCATCGACTTCGATACCCGGCAGGTCCGCCGCGCCCCGGTCAATGATGTTGTCGGTGACGCGGATATGCTGCGAGCCGTGTTGGACCATCAGTGCACCGCCGCCCAGGATGCTGTTGTTTTTCACCACCGCATATTGTGTGCGTTCTTCGGGGTGGGCAATCCCATCCTTCCCGCCCAGAGGGCCGGTGCCGATTCCGCCAAGCCGGGCGTAGTTCTGTTCAATCCAAACATGATCCCCCACCTGCGCCGTGATACAGCCATTGGCCACGTCGTCCGGATCGGCCGGACGGCGGTCCAAGTTCTGCAAATCATTGCCGAAAATCAGCACTCGGCTGTAATGCCCCATGCGGATAATGTGCTGTCGCATGGAATTGACGAACTTGTTGCCCAATACCACCGCATCCGTACACGCCAGCCAGATCGGATAACTGAATATCCCATCGGGAAGCGGGCATGTGTTGCCCATGATAAGAATGCCGCTGGTGAGCGGTTGGCCGGACGGGGGAAGTTCCACCTTCACAAACCCATCCAGACGCAAGCCGGTGCAATCAATCACCGCCACGGATGAGCGCTGGGGAAATACCGCCGTCGCCCGCGTCGCTCCTTTGTCGATTGCCGAATCAAAGGTTAATTCCCGCAGCGTCAGGTCTTTGCATTCGTTGGGGCAGGAGATAATGCCGGCGTTGGCGTCTTTGCCGGTATAAACCAGCTTCGTTCCCGTCCCCGCCATGCCTTCGAT
>CAZHYV010000011.1:0-23627 GCA_964537055.1 uncultured Myxococcales bacterium | reverse complement strand
TCACCTTGTAATCAGCGAAGTCGTTTTCGCGGGCGAAAAAGTAAACCTTGGTCCCTCGCCACAGGGAGGGATCGTTGACGTAAATCCGAAGCTCACCAGTCGTGGGGTGCTGCCAGCGGCTCAAGGTTGTGACGGGCTGTTTGGCCTCCGGGCGAGCCTTGCGGAGTTTGGCGGCCAAAGCGGGGTTGGTGGCCTCAATCTTTTCGATGTTGGTCCGGCCCGCGTCGATGTCGGCTTGGGCGGCTTCGATGATCCACGGCTTGATCTTGGTCGTTTTCATGATTACTCCACTTGTTAGACACATTCTAACCAAATGGTTAGTCTCCGTCAAGCGAAATTTTCTCGATTTTCTTAACTACTTTGTAGCCAAAGAGTTGCGCTAATTTATTTTCTTTTTCTTCGCCAATCGCGGATTTACCCCCCAGCCAGCGGTGGATCGCGGCATCGGAAACCCCAATTTTCTCAGCGGTTTGAAGGATTCCAGCCGCGCGGATCAGGGGTTCCAGGATTTTTCGGAGGTCTTGCATGGGCAAAAGACTAATCAGATAGTTAGCACCCGTCAAGGCTTTGTTTCCCGCCTATCCAACAATTCCATTGTCGAGGCCGGTTATTCTTCTTGCTTTGTTTGGGTTCTGTACGGTATATCGACGGCACAGGGATGAACGGCGCGCAAAGGGAGGGCTTTGGGAGGCAAGTCATGCGGTTTCGTATTGGGCCATGGGTGTACAGGGTGGAAATTTCTCAAGGGGCGCTGATGCACGAGGGCCGCGAGGTTGCCGGGCTGTGCGTCCCCTCTGAGCATCGGATCATCATTTCCGGATCATTACATCCGCGCCAGAGGCTCGGCACGCTGCTGCACGAGCTGCGCCACGCTTGGACGGCGGAGATGGGCAAACCCCTGGGTGATGAGGATGACGCCAACCAGTCGGCGTCGATGATGGCCAGCACCATGCGCGAGTTGATCCGCCAGGGCGGAGAAGCATCGCTGATGCAGCTCGCATCCAATGGGGTGGTTGACCATTCGCTGCACATTGCGGCCGAGCGCGTGGGCGCTGAATGTATCGGCTGTGGGGGAAGATTCTCGCCCGCGCAGATTCGCACTGAGCCAGCGGTGTTTGAGCCGCTGGGCGGCCGGCTGGTCGTTCATCGGAGCCTGTATTGTGATTTTTGCGGCCACGTTCAGGCGTGGAGCGAAGTCGCCACCAGCGGGGGATTGCCCAGCGGCACGCCGGTGGGAGCGCCATCGCTATTGAAGGGGGAGGTGGTGGAGAAGTGGCTGAATGAACATCATGGCGCGATGGCGGAGCTATCGTGAGGCGGCGAACATCAGGAAAACCAATATTCCGCCACCGATTAAAACCAGCAAGCATCCACAACCCAAAAGATTGTGGCTGCACCCCTTGAGTTGGAGGGAGAAGGGAATTGCCCCGCACTGAGGGCAGGCTTTCGCTGATCGGCTAATTTTCGCGCCGCATTCACGGCACTTTGTCATGGCCATTTTTTATCTGGTCGAGCTTGCGATGTGCGTCCGCTAATGCTTTCTTGGCGGCGGTCGTTTTTTCGTCTTTGGAGATCATATCTGCTTTTATACGTTCGAGATTTGCACTGGCCTCCATGCGAGCTTTGGCGGCCTCATAAATGCCATAGCCGGCCTTCTTTGCCTTGGCCAATGCGGCCTCCGCCTCTTCCAATTGTCGCTGCGCTTCGGCAACATCGGGGTTGGAACTTATGCGCTGGTCGGCCTCTTCTTTCGCCTTAGATAGATCGGCTTTCGCTTTATCAACAGCGGCAACGGCATCTTTGTATTCTTGGGTATCTTCCAACGGTGGCGGCGGGAGTGGTGCTGGAGGTGGTGGTTTGGCCAGATCAAGAGACTCGGCAAACTGTCGCGTCTCCACTTTCTGCAACTCCCCCATTTCAAAATTTGTATTCTGGATTTGAAATTCAATCCTTGCCGCTTCCGTGATATTTGTCACGGTCAGGCCGGGAATCTTGAATGTCATTTGTTCCAGGCAGTTTCCGCCCTTGTAATCACCGACTTTCGAGGAGTAATCGACGATTGGAAACGGCCACCGCTTGTCCCCATCAACAACAAATGTGATGTCGAGATTGCGTTGATTTCTCAGGTAAATCCAGTCATCGGATACGGATATGATTTGAAGATATACCTCATCGGGTTTGCGGGTAAGATTCTCCCCCTTAAACGAGTAGCTCCATACCGCGAGGCATTTTCCGCTACCCTTCGTGACCGGCATCTCAAATAACTGAGTAGTGATGGTGGTTGCATCTTTGAACTTGTCATACTCTCGATACGCGGCATGGGTGGCGGTTGCCGCGAATAGAACGAGTAACACGGTGAGGGTTTTCATAGTGCATCCCTTCAGTCTGGTTTTGGCATATCCGTCTTGTTGATCGCATGGGCTTTGGCCGCCTTATTCTTAAGAGGGGTGGCAAAGGCCTGTTCTTTCGCCAGCGACTCCATCGCCATCCGGGTAATGTCAGGCCCACGCTTTCCATAAAGGCCGAGAATCCCCCGTTGAAGCTCTTCCGGCTGGCGTCCGAACCATTCGTATATGCGACTGGCCACACCGATTTCGGTCATATCTTGAACCTCTTTCCACTGTTCAATAACGGCTTTCGCGGCCGGCGTCACGGCAATTCTGATAATTTTTTTGTCATCCATAAGTGACACATTGACAATGGGTTGGATTGCCCTCAAGGGACATGTTTTAGTCATATCATAAATTTTAGTTGACAAATCGTAATTCATAGCCGATACTACTCCCGTTGTTAAATGGCAATCAAAGGTGACGCATGAGCAATGAACGAAAAAACTCCCCGGTTTGGGTCCGAACGGAAACCCATCAAAAGGTCAAAACTGTCGCCAAAGCGCGGCGATGGAATTTGAAAGAAACTGTTGACGCAGTATTCGATGACTACATTCATCGGCACCGAATTAACGGCGAACAGCGGAAGCAACCCGCTGCCTGATGACCCTCATGTTCCTGGCGGGAATTTTACTCGGCAGATTCTTGCAATATCGGTGGAAATATGAGCGTATTCGCCACGTTAGCGGAAGTCCTCGAATGCCACTTGGAAGCCGGAACGATCAAACGCTTTCACATCGCCCGGGCCGCTCGCGTGTCCGAAAGCACCGTGGCCCGGTGGGTGCATGGAGAGACACAGCCGAATTTCGATGAGTCGATGACGCTGATCGAAAAGCTGCCCCGCGTGGTGTCCGATTCGATCCGCGAACTGATTCCGCCGGCCAACGATATCCCCTCCAAAGACCTGGACTTAAACCACGACTACACGGTCGGGATGGATGACGCGCTGCAAGGCGCGATCGAATCTGGCCGGATGCAACAGGACGCGCTCGAGCAGATCCATAAGGCGATTCAGGCGGGCGTGACGCTCAGCAGCTATCAGCGGTTGCAGATCACTGACACCATCGCGGAACAAATGCGGATGCTGGCGAAGATGCAGCAGATTATCGGGAAATGTGGATTGAAGGTGGCCAAATAAAAGCGGGCGACCCGGCTAAAGGACGCCCGCAAGAGGACAATTCAATGGCAACTCTAGCAGATACAACCGCGAAAAATCAAGCCCCGGCGATGACATTGACGCAGGCGCGGAAGCTGGTCATGGCCTTTGCGACCGCCGCCATGACATCGCCGGTTATCGACGAGGATGTGCTTATCGAGCGCATCGAGCGCGACATTCGGCGCGACGCGGACAAGTTGGCCAAGATGATCGTGCAGCAGGATTGCATGATCCTGGAATACCTTGTGGACCTGTACACGGAAAACAACCAATGAGCCTCCTTCCCTGAGCCGGTCCCGGTATCCGAGAGCCGGGGCCGGCCAATTTCGGAGAATGAACATGATCGACATGCACACAAATCGTAACGACCGTGCGGCACACGGGATGGCCCTGGAACGAGAGCGGGTCGTGCCGACGCGACTGCTCGATCGCGTGATGGAAGGCATCAGCGCTGGCCCAGGCCCATCATTCCCACGGATGAGCGACGGCCGAATCCGATGGATCGAGTCGTATTGGCGGCGACGTGAAATCAGTGAGCCGCGCGACATTCGCGTGGCCATGGCACACCGCCATGTAGAGGCCCTCATCGCCGAAATTCGCCGGCATCGGGCGGAAACGGGCACGGTGGATCAAGCCATGGACGACATTCATGGCGATGGAATGGCTGAATGTGACTCGAATGGGGAGGCATAGACTTTTTCCCCTCCGGCCTCTGTGGTTCTCCATGGTCACGGGGGCTTTTACCGGTCGATGGTCGTCCCGCTGCGGTTGGCGGCGCGACGGCGGGTTCGATTCCCGCCACCGGTTTTCGGTGAACGCGAGAGGCGACCACGGATGGTCGAGGGTAGCGGGAGCCGAAACTAGATGGAGTGTGACATGATGGTTTTCACCCGACGGCGAAACGACAAAATTCACATTGGCGACGACATCGTGATTACGATTGTCAGCGTGAAGTTAAGCAAGGTATTCATCGGAGTTGCAGCACCGCTGGGCGTGGAGGTTCATCGACACGAAGTGTATGAACGAATTGCTGCGAGAAAAAAAACAGCAGCAAAAAATGGAGGCCGCGGCGGGACAACCACCGTCATGTGATCGGGACTGAACTTCCCCACTGTTTGCCGTTCCCCTCCCCAGGCGGCAAACGCAAACACCTGTCCCATGCCTAACGGCGTGGGGCGGGCTTGGGCGAAAGCCTATGGAGCATTTTCTCCCTCCCTCTTGCGGTTGGGAAACCGGCCGCAAGGGTTTGATTGAAATCCTGTCGGGGCAAGGTGTGCACCGGCGGGGTTCGGTTAGACAGGGTGCGATGGGGCATGGTTGGGTTTTTAGCGGCACAGCCGCAAGGAGATTTCAATGAGCAAGAGCAACGGAAGCATGGTAGAGGAGCTTGGCCCGGTCACAAACGGCGGCCGGAAGGCGATTGAATGCAGCCAGCCCTACATAGTGGATGTAACCATCGAAGGCACCGCCGATCTTCTGTTTCACCGATGGAATTGTGAGAGCATCGCCACAAAAGCAGCATCGGCCAAGGGCAGCGCGGCCAAGAAAAGCGACGACATTGAAAGCTACGTCTATCGCAATGATGCTGGCGAGCTTTGTCTCCCCGGCGAATATCTGCGACAGGCGATCATCCATGCGGCAAAGTTTCGCCAAGACCCGCGCAGCCCGCGCAAGAGCGCGATGGATTTATACAAGGCGGCGATTGTCCCGCTGACGATCAACGCGGAGATTCTGCGCAACGGTAAAACACTGAAGCAGTGGGACTATGCCCACCAATGCCGCGTCACAATTCAACGCAACGGGATTACGCGAACGCGGCCGGCGATTAAGGCTGGATGGACATCGACGATCCAACTGCTGGTAAATCTGCCAGAGTATGTGAACCCCCAATCATTAAATGAGGTCATCACCAATGCCGGCCGATTGATTGGCGTCGGCGATTTTCGCCCCACCTATGGGCGATTTCAGGTGACGAAGTTTGATGTTGGGTTCAACGATTGAATCATGCAACGCAGAATGATTTAGTCCGCCGAGGCCTGGCGAGGTGCTGTGGGGCGAGGCACGCTCCGGCCTGGATCGGCCTGGCAAGGTGCTGTAGGGCATGGCGATTCAGGATGGAGCAACCGAAAGATTGTTCCATCTTTTAGAAGGAAATATGGAAGGGCAAGGCGGGGTATGGACTGGCGTGGATTGGTTGGGCAGGGTCAGGACGGTTGAGGCGAGGCATGACATGGTGAGATTTTCCCTCCCGTCGGCCGAAAAGCGGGCGGGCGGATTTTGAAAGGAGTCGGAACGTGAATAATGGAATGTTGGTTCTATCCCGAATGCGTGATGAGGTCATCGAAATCCAGCCGCGTGGCGGGCCGGTGATTCTGGTCACAATCAACGATGTTCGCGGCGACAAGGTTCGCATCGGCATCCAGGCCGATAAATCCGTGCGGATCGACCGGTTTGAGACGGCCCAGGCCAAACGGAAGGAAGGAACGTTATGAGCGAGGAACAAGGCAACGATTCATCCATCGCCCAGGCCATCGAGCCGATCCGCGTCCGCGTGCTGCAAGCGCCGGTGGATCAGGCCGACGAAATCGCCCGTGTGCTGATGGCCGCACAGACGCTTAAAAAGCTGGCTGGGGAAATCGAAGCCCTCGCCAAGCAAAAGGCCTTAGAACATATCGAGACCACCGGCGAAGACCTGGTGATTGGCGCCACACGCTACTACGCCGGCGTCCGCAAGGCCACAAAGTGCGTGGACAAGGCCAGCACACTGGAAGCTATTTTCCGCGTGGCCGAAGGCGATATGGAACGCGCGGTGGAGTTTTTTTCTTCCGATCCGTTCAAGCATGGGCAACTCAAAAAGGATTTACCGCCGGCGGAATAC
The DNA here is from genome assembly GCA_964537055.1 of uncultured Myxococcales bacterium. GTDB lineage: Bacteria > Myxococcota_A > Polyangia > Palsa-1104 > JAEUJZ01 > CAZHYV01. Next base: position 17,206 of record CAZHYV010000011.1, on the reverse strand, counting down.
GACCTGCTGTTCGCGGTGGAGGAAAAAATAGAACTGGTCGAGGGCAAGCCGAAGAAACAGCTTTTGTCGGTAAACGAGGCGTTTGTGAAGTGAGGCAGTTCATGATTCATCTATGTTTTATCTGCAACACTGAGGGCGAGTCGCCCGACGAAAACCTCCCCCGCAAATGGAAGCGGGTGGGTGAATCGGCAATCAGCGGGTCGCCCTGGGCCAGGTGCATGATGAGGACATCGTGATGCGGGACATCCACGGTGAGGGAATGGCCGAGTGCGACTCGAATGGAGGCGCGTGACGGACCCTGAGATTGAATTTCCCGATGTTTCGCCGCCGGCTCCCCAGGCGGCAAACGCAAACACCCGCTCCATGCTCAACGGCGTGGACGGGCTTGGGCGAAAGCCCGTGGGGCATTTTCTCCCTCCGCTCTTGCGGTGGACCACCCTCTGCCGCAAGGGTTTTGAAAATCAAACGGCGAACGATGGCCGGAAACAGTCGTGGCGAATGAGACTTTTTGTGGCGGCGTTGAAGCGGTGGGACAGAGCAGCTACACCGTGGAGCCAATGAATCCTGAGCAATGGATGCCTGTCTATGTCTCAGGTGGCAGCGGGGAAAACAGCCCGCCTATGCCGGGATTGCAAATTCCGGTCCGGACCCGTGATACGGTGTCTGCTCATGCGAGAGGCCGGTGAAAGCCGGAAGGTAGCGGGCGGATGAACGCGGGGAAAACGAACGCCGGTTGATCGGAATCGACCGACAGAATCAGGCGTGACAGCCCGGAGAGACGGGCATGATTGCGCGGTAGATCAGCGGCAGATTGCCGGGCTCATAACCCGGAGGTCGTGGGTTCAAATCCCACCCGCGCTACTGAGACCACACGGACGCCACCCCATCCGGCGGGGTTGGTAGCCGCAAAAACACATTGCCGGAACAGGAGAATCGAAATGGCACTAAGAGCACGAAAACCCGAAGCGGTGAAGAAGCGGTTGAAACTATTCATGTATGGACCGGCCGGAGTGGGGAAGACCACCGCCGCAATCCAGTTCCCCAACGCCTACATCATTGATTGCGAACGAGGAACTGAGAATTATGACAAACTGATCTCCGCGAGCAAATCCGTAGTGTTCCAGACCAACGACATCAACGAGGTCATCGCCGAGGTCAAAGCCCTACTAACCGTCCCGCACGAATACCGCACCCTCGTCATCGACCCGATCACAACGATTTACAATGACCTGCTGGAAAAATGCGAAGCCAAGGTCGGCACTGACCATGGCAAGCATTATGGGGAAGCTGGCAAGGTGATGAAGCGACTGGCGAATCTACTCATGGCGTTGGACATGAATGTAATTCTCACGGCTCATGCCAAGGTCGAATACGGACCAAACCTAACCAAGCTAGGCTATACCTTCGACGGATGGCGGCAACTCGACTACCTGTTTGATCTTGTCATCGAAATTGAACGGGGGAAGAAATCGAAAACGCGAACAGCCACAGTAGTCAAGACGCGAATCGATTCCTTCGCCGACCGAGACGTATTCGAGTGGTCCTACGAAGCGCTCCGACAGCGCTACGACATTGCTGAGCTAGAACGCGAGGCCCACGCCGTTGAACTGGCCAGCCCTGAGCAGGTCAAAAATATTAAGGCGCTATTGGAGCTAGTCAAACTCCCCGAAGGCACGACGGAGAAATGGTTCACCAAAGCCAACGTGGAGGTTTGGGACGACATGCCGGCGGATGTCATCGCCAAGTGTCTTGAATACGTCAAGAACAGGGTGCCGAGTGTAGGTGCGGCTTAAACACAAAACATAGGAGCGGCGGCGGACCAGCGACGGTACAGCCAATGCCCCATCCCTGCCGGGGTGCGTTGCCCCGGCGGGGGATGAAACACGGAAAGGACAATGATATGCCCAGTCTCAATCGGGTTCTATTGATCGGACATTTGACCAGGGACGTTCAAACCAAACAGCTTCCCGGCGGCACAACCATCGCCGAGTTCGGGCTGGCCATGAATCGCAAGTTCAAGGTCAAAGATGAGGCCCGTGAGGAGGTTTGTTTCGTTGACTGTTCGGCGTTCGGGAAACAAGCGGAAGTCATCGCGCAATATTGCCAAAAGGGCAAGGCTTTGTTTGTCGAGGGCCGACTGAAGCTCGATTCGTGGGAAGGCAAAGACGGGACGAAACGCTCTAAGTTGTCGGTAATTGTCGAGAACTTCCAGTTCGTGGGCGGGCCGGACGGCGACCCCAAGCGTTCGGAAACGCGATCACCGCAGCAGGACAAGCAGCCCGCATGGGACCCCGACTCAGCGTTCGATTCCGCCAAGGGAGGTGATGACATTCCCTTCTAAACTTTGTGGTTGGACCCCGCCGTAATGGGCGGCGGGGTGGTTAGGGCTGTTTATCGGGTTGTACATCATGGCTTGGATCGAAAGTCATCAATCGCTTGGCAGGCATCCGAAATTGATTCGACTTGCCAGCAAGCTCCGCATCCATAAAGCACAAGCAATCGGCCACCTGCACTATCTCTGGTGGTGGGCCTTGGACTTTGCGCCTTCGGGCAATTTGTCCGCGTTCGCCTCCGCAGAAATTTCGGCTGGCGCGGAATGGCCCGGTGATCCCGGCCCATTTTACGATGCACTGCGCGATGGATGGATTGAAAAAGACAAGACAATCCACGATTGGCACCATTACGCCGGCCGACTTCTTGAACAGCGGGAAAAGGCCAAAATCCGCCAACAGAAATATCGAGAACGCAACAATAACGTAACGCAAACGTTTGCGTCTACCGTACCCAACCCAACCAACCAAACCAAACCAGATACCCCCCCTCCCCCCAAGGGGGGCGGGAAAAAGAAAAGAAAACCCGATCCCGCATTCAGTGCAGAACAACTGGCGTCTGCTGAGCGGATTTATGCCCATTATCCGCGAAAAATCGCCCACAAGGCCGCGATCAAAGCGATCTGTGCGGCTCTTGCGGATGTTGGGGCGCGGGGTGAGCCAGACCCCGAAAACTACCTGTTGATCCGCACTCGCCGATATGCGGATCAACGCAAGGCGCAACACGCGAAAGACCCCGATTCCATGCGATTCACGCCACATCCAGCATCCTGGTTCAATGCGGGCCGATACGACGACGAACCGGAAAGCAGCCTGGGGCCGGATCAGTGGATCGAAGAAAATGGGTTTGTCGCCCGTAATCCCACCGACGAGGACATTCGGCGGGCGATGGGAGGTGACGAATGACCCGGATTGCCGATGGTCCGCTGCTTAAACACGCGCTAGCCTATGCTCGATTGGGTTGGAGGGTATTCCCGTTGCACTCGCCGACACCGGGATATGACCATCCCTGCTCATGCGGAAAAAAGGACTGCTCCAATGTCGGAAAACATCCGCGCACTGAACACGGCCTGAACGATGCTAGTGATGGCGCATCGATCATCCGCGACTGGTGGCGTCAGTGGCCAATGGCAAACGTGGGACTGGCTACAGGTGCCAGCGGGATTGTGGCGCTGGATGTGGATGGTGATAAGGGGGGCCGGGAAACATTGGCCGATCTCATCGCTAAATACGGAGAGATTCCCAATACCCCGCGATCCCTGACTGGTGATGGGTTTCATATTCTTTTCGCGCGTCCCAACCTCTCCATCCGCAATAGCACTGAAAAGCTGGGCATGGGGTTGGATATTCGCGGTGATGGTGGCTACATCGTTGCTCCGCCTAGCATGCACGCACTGGGGATTCAATATCGATGGGTAGCAGATCACGACCCCGGAACGCCATTGGCATCAATGCCGCGATGGATGATTGACTTACTGGCGGAAATGCCCAAGCCCCAGCACGCTGATCGTCCGACAGGACGGAGCGACGCGGCGCAACACTGGCTGGGTAAGGCGCTGGCCAAAGCGAATCTCGGCAATCGCAATGACACCGGGCATTGGTTGGCCTGCCAACTCCGAGATGCCGGGGTTTCCAACTCCGAGGCTGAGGCAACGATGGTTGCCTATGCCAGCCGCTGTCCACAAGGTTCAGAGCCTTATACCGACCGAGAAGCGATAGCAACCTGGAAGAGCACCCTGTCTCGCCCGCCCCGCAGCCCCGCCGTGAATCTGGATTCACCAAAGGCGGATTTTAAGGCCGTTCAACCCCATCTCATTCCCACGCCCAAGGACGGCGCATCGGTGGAATTGAGCGAATGGCTCACCGGCGTCATCGAAGGCCGGATATTCAACGCTCCTTGGCCGTGGGAACTATTGACCCGCCTTACTCAATCACTTATCCCCGGATCGGTGACGCTCATCTGTGGAGAGCCGGGGGTGGGTAAGACATTCCTGGTTCTCGATTGTTTTCAATTCTGGCATGGCAACGGTTTCAAACCATCTGTGTTTTTTGTCGAGAAGAACCGACGCTTCCACACTATGCGATTGCTGGCTCAGCTTGAAGGGGATGGACGGTTCATCGAGTTGGACTGGATCAAGAAAAACGCCACGACGGTTTCAGCGGCGATGAAACGCCATGAATCGCTGATTGACGAGATCGGCACGTCGATGTTCAGCGCTCCGCCCGGCTCGCTGTCATTTGAACTATTGATCGGCTGGATGAAAGACCGCTGCAAGGACGGGAGTCGTATTTTAGTCATCGACCCCATTACCGCGGCCGATGCGGGAGAAAAACGCTGGTCAGCCGATCAGAACTTCATGAACGCGGCCCAGCAGATTATGACCGAATATGGCGCGTCGCTGGTGTTGGTGACTCATCCCAAAAAGGGAACGCGGTTTGGCGCAGCATCGGGGCATGACATGGCTGGCGGCGCGGCGTTCTATCGGTTTGCTGATTCAGAAATCTGGTTGCATAAGTCCAAATCCCCCAAGCCCGTCGTGGTTAAGGCCAAAAGCGGATACCCAGAACACGTCAAGACGAGTCTGTTTTTCCAACTCCACAAGACCCGCGACGGCAAGGGGAGCGGATTGCAATTGGCCTACTCGTTTGGGGATGGGTTGCACTTTGCGGAGTTGGGGGTTGTGACGAAATGGGAAATGGATGGTGACGAATGATCTGGACGCTTCATTTCGATGGTCTATGCGAACCACAAAATCCCGGCGGGTGGATGGTCTGGGCGTGGGCGATGGACGATAGAACGGGAAGTGGATTCGCCAATCCCCGCACCGGAAACACCAACAACAAGGCGGAGTGGTACGCCCTGGGTTGCGGACTAGTGGCTGTTGGAGAGCGGATAAAAGCCGCCGGCAAGCCAATCCGCCTGAATATATGCGGCGATTCGATGCTGGTCATCAAGCAGTTGAACAATGAATGGCGATGCAACGATGCCCACCTTCGGGCCTGTCGGGATCGGTGCTTTTGCCTACTGAACGAAATGCGGATTGATTGGGAGGCATGGCATATCCCACGCGATGAGAATCGCGTGGCGGATAATCTTGGCCGTCGAAAGTTTCGTGAAGTGGCGGGGTTCGATCCGCCAGTAAGGGCTGCATGACCCGCATCATCAATCTAAAAAACACCGATGAACGATTTCGCCTTCACCGCTACATCGATGCCCTGGGTGGCAGGGAATGCAAGGTCTCCATCAAAACGCTGTCGAAGCGCCGCAGCAATCAGGCGAACAGATACTACTGGGGAGTGGTGGTGCAGGAATTGCGGAAATTCCTGAAGGAACAAGGCGACTGGTACACCGATGAGGAAGTCCACGAGATACTCAAATACAAACACCTGCGCCGATCCGTGGTGAACAAAGCAACTGGCGAGGTGGTCGGCGAAATCACGCGGAGTACCAGTAGGCTCAGTACCTCTGAGTTCGCCGAATACCTGGATCGGTGCATCATCTGGCTGAATGATATGTTCGGGATTCAAGTTCCACCGCCGCGATAATTTTTTCATTTGCATTTACCATGAAGACGACGTATATTTATCCCGTCGCTGGTCCAAGGGTTTACCCCATGGCTCAGCACTTTCCATTCCATCTTTCCCTCGAACAACAGTTATTTCTCTGGGCCTGCCGCCATTGGGAGATTTGCGCCAACGCGATGTTGGACCGCGAGGAACGTGCCTACTGGCGTAAATGTTGCGGGGCGATTCTCCGCCGGCAGTTTAAGACCGATCCCCAAACCCTGTTTACGCTGATCCGCCAGAACGAATCGCGGCTGGCGAAGTTGTGGAGCGGGAACGTGGATGGGTTGGTGTTTTCCGACATGGTGACGATTGCCTGGTTGCCGCCAGATGGGGAATGGTTGCCGATGGAATGTGTGACGTGGGCACGAAATACCCCCCCCGGTATTGGAGAAGAAAACGGCTAAGGGGGCGGGATGCGTGACAGTCCCAGGTATTCCCGCCATGAAGCTTTGGTGGCCGCATCCAGCTCCATTACCCTGCGGTGCAACCAGTTTAGCAGAGAAGCAGGCTGGCGTCCTGTTAAATTCGCCTCGAATTGCGCCGAATGCCCGTGTGGATGCGATGACCATGGTGTGATGAGCATCAGCAGCACCCAGGCGAGGATCGGTCCACCCCGCACCCCGCGACGTGGTTTAACGGCGGACGTTTCGACGACGACGAGGAATGGCGCGATGTGGAAATCATTGATCTATGAGGCCGCAAACCAATGACCAAGATTCGGCGGATCATTGAATCGGCATCACCGGATGAGGTATGGCGAATGAAAGCAATGGGCATAAAAATTCCACCATTAGGCCGCCAGGCGGCTCTGGACGACGTGACCGCGAGGATTCAGCGGGAATTGGCGCTGGAGGAGGATCGACGGCCGCCCGTTCGCAAACGCTCACCCAAAAAACCAGCGCGAACCCGACGGATCGACGGCCGCGGGGTCGTGGTAACGTGCGTCGAAACTGGCGAGATTTTCGCCAGCCTCACGCTGGCCGGGGACGCCCTAAACACCCGGCCAAACCAAATTCGCCGGTCGGTCACGACAGCACAGGCGATCCGAGGGAAACATTTTCGGCTGGCGAACGACGACGAGCGGAAACGAATCGTGAAATTCCACGGCGGAATGGCCGTGCGTCTAAATGAAGATCATTGTTGTTAAATGCGAGGCCAGTCGTGATAGGGCTCGGCTCGGCCAGGCGTGGCTTGACAAGACAAGGCGAGGTTTTTTATGAGGATGAATCAATAATTTTACGCCGGCATGACCGGCAGAAACGGAGAATCAGATGGCAGTGGCATCGAAAAAAACAGAGGAGGCCCAGGCCGAATCACGGATGGTCGCGGAGTTCCGCGAGGAATATGCCGAGATCGAGGAACGAATCAGAATCGCCATGGAGACGACCGATAGTGAGGCATGGGAGGCCATGTACAGGACTTTCATCGACGCGAATAAAAAACAGCGAGAGGCCAACGCCGCGACGCTGCGTTCGATATCGGAGACGTTGCAACGAAAACATCTGGATGAGGACGATGAAAAAATCCTGGGCGAGTGCCGACGCAATATCATCGAGTCGCGCGAGCGATTCGATCATTTCATGGAGAGCACCGTCAACCCTGTGATTGGTCCAGTGCTGGAGGCGAACGCGCTGATTGAGAAATTTATCGAAAAATCCATAAATGATGCTTCGCAATCCCCTCTGATCAATGCCGACCTGCCCGAACAAATGCGCGAGGCGGTCGAGGGAGCCACGAGGTACAAATTTAACTGGATGACTGGAATGATCGACGAGGAATGAGTGACATGGTGAAGATGAAAATGATCCTGACACCTTAACCCAAACCACAACACGGAGGTTGCCATGAACACCCCGCCCCGACTCGAATGAATATGCACCAGCGCCGACGACCTGCGCAAAACGCTCGATTGCGCCTGGCGGGACGGCCGTCTGTCCACTCTCCTGCCCGAAATGCGCGCCACGCGAGACTTCCTCGAGTGTTGCATAGGCCAGACCACCCGCCGCAAAATCCTCGAACGATTCATCCGTAGAGTAAACACGTAGGAAATTATCCGAGATGACCAACTGCGGCGGCAGGGTGTCAGACCATGAACTGGTTAAAGCTGCAGCTTTGTCCGCCGTCGCCGGTTGTTATGCCGGCGCGCGTGCAATGTACACACTTGAGCATCATGACGGGTTCAGGAGGAGTGACGATCAGCAATGCCGATGGCGTATTACAACGAAAATGACTCCCGCATGGCTGCATGGTTGCGCGAACTGATTGCGGCTGGGTTGATTGCGGCTGGTGACGTAGATGAGCGAATCAACTTATACCCTTGTCCTGCGGCGAAATTATCACCACTCCCCGGCGGTCGAGGTCACGTTCACACTGCGGGGTTGCACGCTGGCGGATGCTGAGCCGTTGGAATTGCTTCGGACGGCGGCGGAATTTCTCACCAGCAAGGAATGGCACGAGGCGAAGCTGATTGACGATGGGGGCGAGTTGTTGCGGATGATCCAGAATCAGGAGCAATCATGGCGAAGGTGAAGATCGGCGAGATTAGGCGGTACAAGTTACGTCGCGATTGGCTGGAAGATGTTGTTTGTGATTACGCGGTTGCGACGAAGGCTGGATTGGTGCTGGTGAAAACATGGAGAACAACATCCCTATTCATAGTATTTGTCCATGGTTACAAATATTACCTGGAATGCAACTGTGAGGCTGGCCCCCGCCAAGCCGTCCGCCTCGCCCGCGAGTTCGCAAATGAAGTCCTGGAACTATCGAAGGAAAAGAGGTGAATCATGGAAATTGAAGGTGGAGCGGACGCCAAACTGACACGGCCAGTTAACAGACAGGAGAAACCATGACGGATGACCAGATCTACGAGAGTACAGCGAAAGACCCGGCGGCATACCATGAGCCGCGGCACAATCCATCATCATTAGAGCGAAAAGTGTTGTCCGACGTGCTGGACGCATGGATCAAACAGCGGGACAAAGGTTTTGACTTAAAGCACGACCTATTACACAGTGATGGCGATTTGAGTCGGGCTGCCGCTGCATATGCCCTTTATGGCACGACTTACGCGAATGCCAATGGTCTGCCCAGCTTTTGGCCGTGGCCAGACTGGTTTAACCCCGAGGACCGCCGGTCCAATCTAGTTCGTGCCGCGGCCTTCATACTCTCCGAAATCGTGCGTTTTGATGCGGAAAAAGGCCCATTGGGAAGCGAGTTCGCCGCCGAGATGGTGAAGCTGGCGAATTCGGAGAGCAAATACAACGGGCGGTGGAACAGTAACGACCGTGAAGCATCTCACTGGAGAATCGAAGATGGCAAGATGTTCTTTATCGACGATAACGGCGTGGAAAAGCTTTTATTGAATCAGATTGACGCAATAATAAAGTACTACATCACCGCCGGTAAATGGTTCCGATGCGATGAAAACGGCAAGCGGATTGAGGAGGATAAATAATGGGCATCCCCTCATCCCAACTTCGCAGCAGGTCCACCACCCGAATCGGCAACGCCTTCACCCGGCTGGTGGAAATGTCCGCACAACGGAGCATTTTCCTCGCACCGCTCCCCGCCGTGGGCGGTCGATACGTCGGCCGTGAAATGATCCGCCAGCCGATGCCATGTGACCATATCGGTTGGTTCAAGTCGGACTGCCAGCCGATCTGCTGGGACGATAAATCCTGTTCGGTGAAGTCGGGATTTGCCATCGGCAATGACAACATCGTCAAGCCTCACCAGCGGCAGTTTTTGATTGAGGCCGGGCGTAATGGGGCAATCAGCGGATTGCTGGTGGAGGCAACCCATGCCGAGGTGCGGCTTGTGGTATGGGTGCCGTGGCGGCTGCTGGAGAGTAGGCGGGCGACGGTGATTCCTTGGGATGATGGGCGGCTGGTGAAGGTTGGGTCGGTGAACGCGGAGATAAATTTTGAGTGGCTGAGGAAGTTGGCGTGAAGGAATAATCATGATGACCATCGAACAATTCTGCGAAAAACACGATGCCTGCAAACCGGGTCGTGACTGGGCGATGGCCAACTGTAAAACCATGCAGGAGGCGTGGGATCGCGCTCCCGAACCCGAATGGGTGGTCTGGATTGCCACGCGACCGGGTGTCCTGACGGAGCGGGAATTGCGACTGTTCATGTGTTTTTGTGCCCGCCAGAATTGGCACATGTTGACCGATCCGCGTAGCCGAAACGCTGTGGAGGTTGCCGAGCGATACGCCAATGGGCAAGCGAGCCAAGAGGAGTTGGCGGCGGCATGGGCGGCTGCATTGGAGGCATGGGAGGCGGCGTGGGCGTCGCGGACGGCGGCGAGGACGGCGGCGAGGACGGCGGTGGCGGTGGCGTGGGTGGTGGCGTGGACGGCGTGGGCGGTGGCACGGGAGGCGCGGGAGGCGGCGGGTGGAATAGCAGCCATCCAGCAGGCCGCATGGTTGCGGAAAAACACCAAACCGAATTTCGATTAACGCGGAATCGTCCGCAGAAAGAGCGAATCATGGCGATTGAATCGAACAAGATCGACCTCACGTTGTTTGTCGGCGAAGGATATGGTCGCGATGGTGTTATTCTGTCCGAGCCATTCATCTTTAATGGCTGGGAATACGCCACCGATGGTATGGTGATCGTCCGCATCCCTTCCGCGGCTGAAAACACGAAGGGAAATTTCCCGATAACGGCGGCGGACCAGTTCATGGCACCGCCCATCGGTGAATTGCGCCCATGGCCGAGCGACATCGCCTGGAGGTACGCGCGATTCGAGGTGGCAAACGACTACGATGAGGACGAGGTGATAGAAGCTCGTGGCCTTGGCTCACGCTTGATCGGCGTCCACCGTATCGACTTGTTTTACGAATGCCTGATCGCCAGCCTGCCGAACGTGCGGTGGTATTGCGATCCAAACGCGGTTCCTTGGATGCCGCTGCGGTTTGTGTTCGACGGTGGAGAGGGCGCGGTGATGGGGATTCTGGAGAAAAAGCCAAAAGAAAGAGAAGGTGAATGATGGCTCATACCTGTCCAGACTGCGGCCTTACGTGTCATTGCGGCGGCGACATCGACGACATTGATTTTGGCGACGATTCCGAAGAGGCCATCGCATGTACCCACTGTGATTGTCCGATATGCCGAAAACCCAGGGACCTTTGTGATTGTGACCTATACGATTTTGAGGATGAAATAGTTGATGAGGACGGTGAATGATGATCTTGGGAATCGAAACTATCTACGAAGCAAAAATATCAACGCGCATGAATACGGTCGGTTGTGCTGGGCGTATGAGTTTGAACTGGTGAAAGGCGGTGAATGATGGGAAAGCAGAGATGCTTTTTTTGCGGACGGCCTAGTAAGGACCTCACTTGTCGTCGCCGGAAATGTCGGCGGATGGATTATTTGTATCAGCGGGAGCGTCGGTTGCAGTGGAATCGTGAACGGCTCATAGCGATCCGGTCGATCCTCTGCCAATGGTGCAGGTATCACAACAACTGGGACCTAAGCCGCCTGTCAAGGTGGTGGCACACCTTCAAGGGCGTGTTACTGGTTGCGGCGGATTTGCTGGGCATCTGCAAAACAGAAACTGGTTATTACGGAGACATTTATCGGTCGTATATTGATGCGGCCGCGATCTTCGATCAGTACCACACATCGACGCCGGGCGGTAGTGGTGACAACTGGACAGAGTTGGTGATCGGCAAGGGAATTTTCACCAACTGGCAGTACGAGATTCGCGAAAATTCCAGTTGGTAATGAGGTGAATGATGAGCGTGCCAACTCCCAAGCCAACCCCGCCGCACGTATTCGATGCGATGGACGTTATCTCTGAGCACCTGAAAAGGGCTGGCTACGTCGGCGTGTATATAGGTGATACCGGCGGGGCGGTTTTCTATCGAGATTGTCCATTAAAGCGGACGCAGCATCTATTAGAGCAACTGGCTGAATACGAGGCGGAGAACCGGCGGCTGCGAGAGGAGCGATCCAGCCAGTTCGATTGGAGCGAGGATTGATCCAGAGTGATGACTTCCCGCCCCAACTCATCATAAGGGCGGCGCAATGGTGGTTGAGTGGAATAAGAGGTGGAACGATGGCAAAGCGTAAGGAGCGTCTAGGCAAGCGACTTGCACGTGGTGAATTGCACGTGAGCATTGGCGGCCTGACGGTGAAGGTGAACGGCAAGACGGTTGTGACGAGTGGTCCCGCGTCAATCCATCGCAAGTTGAAGAATGGTGTGTGGATGGATGTTCCCAAGCGAAAGGCCAAATCATAAATTCGTGGCAAGGGGACTGTCGCCTTCAGGCGACGGAGTAGTCACTAAACGTACTTAAACAGGGAGGCCGATTGACCCTTGCAACAAAACCCCGCCGACGAAAAAAGGTCCGCCAGGATGATGGGCCTTGGCGGCAGACCGCTTGTGATTGCCCCGACTGTGCTGAATATCACATCCACTGGCCCACTTACTACGTCGGCTCAGGTGCAATCTCATGGTGGCATCGGGGTAAACGCAAGGTCAAGCCGATCCAATGGAGCTATGAATGTTACATCCATTACAAAGCAGACCTTTACAAACCGCAGGCGATGGAGTCTCCGCTCATCCAGGGCCGCTATCGGGTGATGGGTCAGGCGGACGATCCGGTGTTTCCCGCGATGGTCGATGGGTGTCCGGGTTGTGACGGGTACGGGATGCGCCCGCGAGGGAAGACCTACTGCCTCGCGTGCGCTCATCGGCTGGGGATTGACGTTGCAGAGGAGTTGGCGGAGGAGATCGAGATTGCACAGACAACGGAGTCGGTGGGGCAGTTCGCGGCGGCGATGGGGATGATTCGGTATTACGGGTTGCGGATCGAACGGCGGCGGGTGAAGTGGCGTGGGGAGATAAGGGATTGACCATGACAGCGAAAGCAATTAAGCCACTTGGCGGAAGAGCATACGGGTCCATCGGTCATTTACCATGTAGCCGGCTCGGCCCCGCCGATCATTGTTTGAATGATGGCCAGTGCCGAATTCTCACAGAGCGGATAAGGGACAAACATGACACGATCATCGTGACGGAAAAGCTGGACGGAACATGCGTTGCCGTCTTTCGTGATCTGTCGGACCAAATCATCCCCTTGATGCGTGCGGGGTATCCCGCGATGGCTTCCAATTTCGTGCAGCACCACATGTTTGCGCGATGGGTGGAGCAGAATCAAGTGATGTTCTCTGGCACATTGGAATGCGGTGAGCGGGTTGTGGGGGAATGGCTGGCGCAGGCGCATGGAACGCGATACGACTTAACGAATCGCTCGCCGTTCGTGGCGTTCGATCTATTCAACAGTGAAGGGGATCGGGCGACACAAGATGAGCTGCGAGGAAGATTCTTGTTTACCCCAAAAGTTCTTCATTGTGGTGGGTCTTGCTCAGTCGCGACGGCGATGGAAGCATTGGGAATGTACGGCCATTATGGCGCGATCGACGAAGCCGAGGGCGCGGTGTGGCGTGTCGAGCGTAAAGGCAAGGTGGATTTTTTGGGGAAGTACGTTCGGCCGAATAAGGTGGATGGGAAATACCTTCCCGAAATAAGTGGTCGTGAAACAATCTGGAACTGGCGTTCGGAATAGTTAAATGCGCAGTTGCCTGTCGAAAATTTCGATGCAAACTCAACCATATAAAGAACTTGCAACGAACACCCTTATATTGGGTGTCCTGATATTGAGGGGATATGGCGCGCGGGCAACGTGCTCCCTTCGCAAGTCAAATGGGCATCGGGCAAATCCTAAATGATCGGCAGCTGCGCCGAATCCACACCCTGTTTTACGATCAGGGTCTACGTCAAGTGGACGTTGCGAGGAAGCTGCGCGTTACCCAACCGGCAGTGAGCCAGCGAATACGCACCATCCGCCGCCGCTACATCCGCGCCGGTCTAACACCTCCACCCAACCCAGGCACTGGATTGCGCACCGTTCGTTGTGTTGGCCTTCCGAGCTACAACTGATGTTGATCCTTAACCGCCGCGATCCTGATTTTGATGAGGCCATGGAGCTTTTGTGCACGCTCCCCCGCGATGACAAGGGCGGGGCGCCGTTGGCATTGCTCACAAAGGATTTCGGATACGCGACTCAGGATGGCGTGCGACGGTTGATTAACCAGCTTGTGGAGCGAGGGTTTGATATTCGCATCCATCCCAGCCACAAACAGACGGGCATGGTGGTTGGCATTGGGGGGAGTGGTTGGCGCATGGCAAAGTCGGCGGGGAATGCTTATTGGGACAAGGTATACACGCCATGAGATTGCTTCGGTCGCATCCCCGGCCTCACCCACGGTCGGGGAGGTTTTTATGCTCGACAAACCTCGCCGAATCGTTGACCGCAAGGCGATAGCCGCCGCCCGCAAAGAATACTGTGAATACTGCGGCCGGTGGGGAAAAGGACAGATTCACCACATAAAGAGCCGCGGTTCCGGGGGACACGATACCCCGGAGAACCTGATTCACCTGTGCGTGGAGTGCCATACAAGGGTACACGCCGGATGGATCAGCAAATCCGAATTGCGGGCGAAAAAGTGACCACCCTCACCGACCAACCCACCCCCGATCCCCACGTTGCCGCACAGCGATTGCAGCGGGTACGAGGGCAGGCGGCGCAGATGATCGGAATGATCGAGGACCACCTGAATTGCATTGAATTGACTCACAGTGAACGCGCACGATTCGGCGCGATGAGGGACGTGTGGGACACGGTGCTGATGGTGGCGGATGGCAAGTGGTGACGATCCTGTTTTGTGTGATGCTCGCATGGTGGACTCGGCAATCGTGACGGTGATTGTGATTTGTGCGGCGGCTCCCCTGCTGCTGCTGGCGGCGTTGCTCGGACTTGGCGTGCGTGATTGCCGCAAGACTAAGCGACGGTTGCCGAGGCCAAGGCCATCAAAATGGGACAATATCACCCTGCCGGAACCCTATTGGTGTTGGAAGTGGAGCTATCTGCCGGCCAAACCAAAGGATGACCCGGCGTTGGCGGCGCAAAACTGGAGGTATAACTGATGGCGTGGTGGATCGTTAGCCTGTCGGTGTCCATTGCGGTGATCGCTGCACTACTGGCGGGGATGCGGGAGACTCTTGATCGGTTGAACGCTGAATCATGGAAGCGAAGATGCGATGAGCTGAAGGGCGAGTTGATGATTGCCAAGGCGAAGGAACAGGCGGCGAGCCGTCAATACCACGAGCTTCTACGCGACCTTGCCACCGCTAAGCCGATCAAACCCTTCACCGGCCGCAAGAAACGGTGAACCATCCGAAAAAACTGGATAGTTCGATCATTTCCCCGACGCCAGAAAAATGCCCACCAACGTCCAGATCGTCCAACTTGCCCGCGAGTTTTACATCGCCATGCACACGGTGGAGGGAGCGCCATCGGAGTTACGGGCGAACGGTGCGGAGTTCGATGAGCTTCCCCCGGCGAGGCGGATCAGCTTTGAGAATGGCGTGCGGCGTGTAATTGAAGTTTTCCGGCTGCTCGAACGTCAATGAAACTCTCCCCCCTCTACTACCTCACCCTCCTGCTGGCGGCGGCGTTCGCCGGCTGCACGGCAGTTCGTCCCTCACAAACCAGTGAGACCGGAAACGCTATTTCCCGCATTGATGTACGGGCGCAGAACATCGGGGACAACGCACAACGATTGCGGCCCCTCACCCAATCGGAGGGGTTGCCCATTCTTGACGCCGTGGGCACCGATGCCACCCGGATCAGGCAAGATGTTGTGGAGGCCAAACATGCTAACGATCAGGCAGCGGCGGATTATGCGGCGATGGCGCAGCGGTACGACCGCGAGTACCACAAGCTCGGCAACACGATTGAGCGGGTTGTCATTCGGTTCGCGTGGATCATCGGCATTGCGGGGGTTCTGGCGTTGGTGCTGCGGGTGGTGGCGTTGAATGCTACGGGGCCGTGGGGTGCGGCGGCGTCGTTTGTTTCAACGGGTATCTTCGGCGTTCTGTCGGGGGGATTGAGCATCGTTCAATCGGTGTTCGATAATCTGTGGTTCCGCAAGTTCAAGCCGCAAGGGGAGTAGGATGTTTCCCTTTTTCAAACACCTTGCTCATGAGGGCGCGAACCAGATTCCCACGGCGATTGTTGGCTATTCGGGAACATTCATGGCGGTCGTGACGGGTGACGGCGTGCGGGTCTGGATCGCGTGGGCGCTTGGGTGCTTGCTCACCCTGTCAATGATCATCTCCACAGTGGTTGCCGCATGGCAGAAAACCGGGTGGGTGGGACTGGATCGGATCAAGCGATGGTTCCGCATTGGTTGATCGTCCTGCTTCTTTTCGTTGGCGGATGCGTGGCCAGTTCCCCCGCCAGCATTACTCCCCCGGCAACCGATGCTCTGGTGTGGAGTCACAACATTTCCGGAGCGGAAAACCTCTGGCGACGGGAAGCCGAGAAGCGATTCGGCAACCCCGTACTTTTGATCTGTCACGGCGGAGAGGCGAATGGGATGTGGTATCTGTTTCCCGATCCTCCCCGCCCGATGATGCCGGTTGAAGCGGCGGCGTGGATGCTGTCGGACCTTTACCCCCATCGGACTATCGTATTGATCGTGTGTGACGAAAAGGGATTTGCCATTCACGTGCCGAGAGTTTGGTCGGCAAGGGGGAATGTGTGGACCATCCCCGATGATTATTTCCCGGCGACACGGCCAAGCGGAAGCGTGGGGAGCATCGAAGGGTTTGTAAATTGAGCAACGCAACCGATCAAGCACTGGCGGCGGCGGTGAACGCCGTAGGGGCGTTCCGGGAAGCGTTGTCGGCCGAGCGCAACGATTACAACGCTCAACTGCTGTCGCTGCAGGAGCAGGTGCAGCAGCGAGATAAGACCATCGCAAATTTAGAGGCGAAGCTAAATTTACCTCCGGTCATAACTCCCACTAAATCTCCCCCGGTCATGGTGATCGACTTTGCGACCCGCATGGCTGGCCTCCCCATCCACGTCCACGCCATGCAAACGCCGGGGGTGACTCAGCTTTCGGATATCCGATGGGATTTCGGCGACCCCAAGGGCCGATTCAACAACCTCCCCGGATTTAACGCCGCGCACGTCTATGAGACACCCGGCGATTACACCATCACCCTGACCGTTGACGGCGTATCGACACAACGCAAAGTGACGATCACGCCGGCGAAGCTCAACCCGATCAGCAAACTCTCGGATGCTCAATCCAACTGCCGCAACGTGCTTATGGTGACGGGGATTGAGTTGACCGGCACCTACTGGCCCAAAATCACCAATGCCTCAATCGAAGGCATGGCGGGGACGGGAACGAAGCTGGTTTATACCGGCAAAGACGCCA
>CAZHYV010000010.1:0-24449 GCA_964537055.1 uncultured Myxococcales bacterium | reverse complement strand
ATACTCCTACGCTTACTCCCGCAATGAAAGCCGTCCAAGCATTCATGAAGGCGAAAGACAAAAGCATCTTAGTGCTATCAGGCCCGAATGCGTGCGGGAAGACGACCGCCGCCGCCTGGGCGTGTCTTCCTCCGTGGGAAGCAGGCTGGCCGAATCCTATGCAGGGGTTGTTTGTTCGCCTGGTCGATGTCGAATCTGCGGGAAGATATAGTGATCTTTTACTCCGCATTCGTCGCAGTCCGCTCGTGGTCCTCGATGATATTGGAGCCGCCCACTTTAGCCAAAGTGGGTTTTTGGCAAGTCTGGTGGACGATATTGTGGATGCAGCGTATCAGCAATGCCATAAACTGATTCTGACGACGGACTTGGCTGTATTGCCTGATTCCAAAGAGCCCGGAAAGCCATGTCTTGCCAATCTTGTCAGTAAACGGGTGATGAGCCGGATTAAAGATGCTGGCATAGTGGAGACGAAGCTTGGGGGACGGCATGAAACAATCTCTTAACGTAATACGTTAGGCTCCCTTTCGTACCAGGTTCTCACTATTTTTAGGGTCTATTCCACCTATGTTGTATTGGGCTAAAAACAGAGCAATTTGGAGACAAAGCTCTGCGTTTCCTCGATTGCAGTCTTTTGTTGTGAAAAGTCCATGCATGCCATCATTTCTTAGATTAAGCCCCAACCCTTCTTTGCTTAGTAGCAGTCGCAGGAAGCGCGGTATTTCTTCTCCAAAAATTTCTTTTCCAAGCTCGAGAAGGCCCTCTAAAAGAACCTCTTCGAGCCCCGCGGAATTTGAAGAACTTAATTTCGAGCCACTCTCGCCTGAGGATTTGATAATTGTTCGAACCAGAGCTTCGATGCGGGGTAGAATAATATGGATTGTAGAAATAAAATCGTCGTCAAAATATCTATCGCAAACAGCTTCGAAAATTCCTACTGTTTCTTCTGAAACCCAAGGCGACGACTGAAAGACACGCAAGAGGTCTTCTTTGCTAAAGGACGAGAATTTTCTCCTGATTCCTTGAAAAAGAAGAAAGACCTCGGTTTGGTAACATGCAAGCAAGCTCTCTTGAACGGAAAATAAATCAACATCTTCAGTCGGTAGAGTGGTAATGGGACGTCCATGTCTACTAACTTGCACCTGTGCAAGCCTTGAAAAAAGCGAAGGTTCTGTTGGCAAAAAGCGTTGAACGTCACTGTTCCATCGAAGTGCCTGTCTTACGAGGTGTTCACTTACACTGAAAAGAGCAGTATCTACGTTTTCCGTATTACCTAGGACGGCGTCTTGGAATTGAGTTATATGGTCAAGAGAAACGGGTATTTGAGCAGAATACGTGTTCATCTGTAGCGCTGCTTCGTTTTCTAAAGCAAGTTTTTTCATTCTCTCTTCGTCTGATTTTCTTCCTGCCTGTCTATAATGGCTTGCAGCTCGCAGTAAATGATCTCGAAACAATATGTGATGGCCTTTGCTTTGAGGAGTGTCTTGACACGCAAACCGTTCGTAGGTCTTTGCAAGCCGTAACTCCAGGCTTTGAGAAAATTCTTTTTGATCTATTGGAATTCCAAGAATTTTTGATACTTCTGTTTCCAACTCTGCTATTTTTTCTAGAAGATGGCTGTTGTAGAAAAAAGTCTTCTCGTAAAGGTTTCCAATATCTTCAAGCAAAGCTTTTAAGCGAGCTTCATCTCGAACGTGAGCAACTTGAATGATTTTTATCTCAGATTCGATGAGGGCCAATTTCACAGGAAGATTCCTGATTTTCTTCTGTAGCCTTTCGAGATCATCAAATTGGAATGGTGCAGGCTGTTTACTCTGAGCAAGAAGGGTTGCAATCGCAAGCCAATGCCGCGCGATATAGAACTCACGCCAAGAATGCTCCTGATTTTCAAACCAAAGAGCCGCTTGTCGATGAGACTCTAATGCATGTTGCAGAACTTCACTTATCGATAGAGGGAACTGGGTCTTCCAGGCTTTCCATTTATGATTTGAACGCCAAAGAGCTTCCCATAAAAATGCTTGCAAGCTTGGCAAAAGATCTTGGCATTGTGCAACGATGAAAAGCCACTGAAACTCCTCTTTGGAGGCAGTACTCCATCCTCTTAAAGTAGAGTCTTCTTTCCTGTCGAAAGCGGGTTGGTAATCTCTTCCATGAGGGAGAGAAACCAGAGGGTGCCAAATCGCAGTGAGTTTGTTTATAAAATCAGAAGGAGCCGAAAGGTCCTCGTTGTTCCACCGTTTATGGAGTTCATAGATATAGCGTAACTCTAGGTCAGGTAGAAGGGGATTAAAACTTTCTTGCATGCTCTTGTTTCATCAAACGTACACCGAGGCTACCATCTCGTTCAGAGATAAACTCGATACCTGCTTGTTCAAACGCCCGTTGAATCTTGCGTAAGGTCTCTCCTTTTGCATCTGCGCCATTCTCAAAGCGACTGACTGTATTTGCAGTCACTCCAGCTTGCTCGGCCAGCTTCCGTACGCTCCACTGAAGAGCGGCCCGTGCCATGCGTACATGTTCCCGAGTCAACATCGGCACTCTCCAAAAGAAAGGTTGACACTTGTACAAACAACACCTATGTTTGTATGGTGTACAAATAAAGGGATTCTGTGTAGAGAGATCTGCATTCGGTTCATCGGCTAACCAGCTACTATGTCATGTTTTACATTCCACATCCAGTCTATCGCTCTATTTTTTTACTGAATAAGAAACGCTGATGTCTTCTCCTCCTTCCATTGATCCTCAAAAGCATCACTGTGATTGTATGTGTCCTTCCTGCGAACGTGCAGGAACCGGATATTACGGTTTCTTTCTAACGGAAGAGGAGGCTGCGCAGAAGCTCGCTCCTGCCCATCAAGCGATTATCCAAACATATGGGAAATTAAAGCGTATGAAACAAGGCAAGCTCAGGTATTTAAAAGGGATGAGGTGACTTCTAAAGAAGGGCAACGAAGGGGGATCATTCTCTCATTAGGAAATGAAGTTTTGTGCTATATTCGCCTTACCGATGAGGGCCGCTTCTCACCGAATGCCCTTGTAAGACTAGTAACAGAGATAATTATTATCCCAGCCGCCAGTAGAATCTGGTTTTCCTGTGTCTGGGTCGGGTTCATAAATCTGCACACAAGTCTTATTTGGAACCAGTTTTCCATCGTTCACCCAGGTAAGCCGGAGAGGGCGCTCTTTGACAGAACAGAGATAATTATCCTTCCAGGTCGAATCCATAGGTTCATCAAGCAACGTACATAATGAGTCACTAGGAGGAGTTCCATGCACAAACCTAAACGTAGGGGATCCATCAAAAAAGCAGAGTTTTCCCAGTGCCCAAATCGCTGCTTTTCCAGGCTGATAAAGCGACGTACAAATCACTGATAAGGGGGACCCCAGAGGTAGAGGTAGGTAAGGTTTCCAGCTAAGCAGAGTCTCATCATAACATAGGTAGTTATCTGTCCAACTGGAATCATCAGGCTCATAGAATTGGATACACTTTTTCCCACCGATGGGTCCGCGGTGGGAAAAAGAAAGAGTAAATCCAATACCACCTTTGTAACATAAGAAGGAAGCGGATGCATGAGAATCCGAGGGGTCCTCAAGCTTTAGACAGGTACTTGTGGGATCAGGTACACTCTTCAATGAAAACTTAATGGGAAAACCTATATCACGAACACATAGATAATTATCGTCCCAGACAGAGGTTTCCCCAGGAGGCTTGACGAGTGTACACTCATATCCAGGAATTTTTCCTTTATGGCTAAAGATGAAAGGACCGTACATCTGCTCTACTGTCCGAACGTCTCCTTCCGAAAGCTCCATCCCTCCAATCGCAAAGCCACCGTCAAGACGCTCGATGGTGGGTCTCCAATCTTTGCTAAACGCCTCAGCAGGATAATGCATAATAGACTGATAGTCGTAACTGGTAATATCAAAAGCCTCTACATGGGGCAGCTTATCAAACGCGTAGACAAATGCTGGCTCTACCCGATCAAGGTGAACCTTAATATGGCGGTCCCGATAAGGAGACTGGTGCTGGTGAAATAAACCAATGGCATGACCCATCTCATGAGCCACAGATTTTGTATTCGCGCCTTTACTAATCCAAATTTTCTGTAACCCGCCTGTCATTCCCACGTAAGAGAAAGACGCGCCTACTCCTGTGGGCTCAGGCGTGAATAGGATATAATCCGTCTCGCTTGTTTTTGGAACAAATCGGATGGACGTGAGTGTATGCCAATGACGAATAGCTTCCTGCACTCGATCTTGTTGTGGAAGAGCCGGATCAATGACATAGGGAACAACGCCGTACGGCCATTTTTTAAATGCTGCAGTAATCCCTGTCACGCCCCCTAAAGATTGGATGGGAGGATCTGTCTCGGGAGGACAGGCCAGCTCTTCCGGCCGGAATAGCATGTCTCCTCCGACCACTGCCCATTCCCCTCGCATCACGTAGCTCACCGGCCCTTTCCCATACAAACACCCAGTTTTGACCTCGGGCAAAGGGCTGGTAGCTCCCTGCGCTTGGAGAGAAACAGGAGCTTCATTTGGAGGCCCCTCGCTGGGGGATTCACATCCGGCGAAAATCAAAGTTGATGTCATGACAAAAGATGAAATAAAACGAAACACATGCTTTCTCATTAAAGTGCTCCTATCTACCGAAGGATTTCGGTCGTAAGGGCAGATATAGCACGTTCCAAAGGGAAAGGTAAAAAATCTAAGTTGTTCCGTTTGCTTAGAGCATAAACAAGTGCTGCTAAAGTGTGACAAGCAATCAAGTTCTTGCTTCTATCTCTTTTGCCCGAAAACTTCCAGGAATCTGGAGCGAGTCTCAGCTTTATATCTATGCGGGATGATATGCAATGGCTGGCAAGAGAACGGAAATCATCAGAATGAGCAGAACCTCGTTACTATCGAAGCACTTGTTCGAACCATGCCTTCGCGATCGGATGAAGAGGTGCGTAGGCTTCCCAGACCGATTTCGCCCAGGCTCCGACCGCTTGGGTGTAGGTTTCTGGATCGCCTGCGCCAAGCACGCTTGCTACGGTGAGTTGTCCCCGAAACAAAGGAAGTTGCGGCTTTTCGAAAGAAGGCAAGTGATGAAGCCACTGTTTAAGTTTTTCATGGAATCTTAATCGGCCCTGATTGCTATACTCAACAAACCAACCTAAGTTTACAAAATGAGCGACAAAAGATTTTACAGAAATGCAGTACTTGTCGGGGTGTTGAAGGCAATAAGCATCCACGCAAAGGCGATGCACCCGAAAATATGCCGGGTCGCTAAATTCACGTGCCCACAGTTGCTCCACAAAGCGGTGACACCCAACCTCTCCTTCTTCTACAAGCAGGCCGCAGCCTGAGCAAGGTTTTCGTTCCTGACTCTCTTTCCGCATAGATCCTTCACCCAATGATAGCCATCGTCGCATAAGAGCAAGGAAATTGCCAATCGAAAGCAGCTATACTGTCCTCAGCCAGGACATCAATCGATCTAAAAAGAGTTCTCCCCCGACTGGCCGATTTTATTGTACAGGTGACTGACAGCAGCCCAAGGCTCGATTTTACGATGCCTCGCGCGTAAAGGGCGCCCACCCCAAAGGGTTCGTCCGAGGGACCTTTTGAGGTACAGCCCAAGGAAACACACTTCGATTTTATTGTCTTTTGTTGCACAAATTCATGGATGGAACCAAACACTCCGACGACAAAAGGAGGTTGGAACAAATTTGTGCAATAAAATGGGACCGTCTTTTTTTCTTAGCAACTGTCCCGCTCCTAAAAACTTCAGTCATCAAGAACGATTCTGTGTATCCTCGAAAGAATCAACCAACTTTAAGGACCGATACCAATGAAAGCTTCGGGCGCTCGGAATCGAATCCGGCAGCAGAATGCGGAAACCCACCGTCTTAGGGAAATGAATACCAGACCCAAATTGCTGGCCCTCCTTGCGCCGGAACAGCGGAAGGAGGCCCAAGACCTCCTCGATTTGATCTATTGGGGGCTTTTGACCGACCCAGACAAAGAGAAGCAAGCACAGGAGTTAAACGAAGCACCGGAGTCTTCCCCTCCCAAGCCAACACCAAAGCGAAGACCAAGGCAGACGTAGCATGCGCGCAGACCAGATGCTCCTCGAACAGAGGCTTGAAGAGATCACCGCCCTCTGGCTCGAAGGAGCCACGCGCCCACAAATTATCCAGAGACTCCAAAGTCCTGGTCCTCTTCCAGGATGTACCGTGTGCAGCCAGCGTCCAGAACACGCTTGTAAGCATGGACCCCCAAGGTGGTGCGATGAGCAAGGAAACCCCATGCCTGCCCGCACAATTTCTTGGTATTTGCAAAAAGCCAAGGCCCGCGTGTTTGAGCAGTCCTGGAGCGAAAGGAAACACAACCGCCTCTTGACGCTCGCCCAGCTCGAACGAGCCATCGCCCGATGTTTTCAGCAGAATCAGCTCAAAGAACTCGCGACGTTCTTACGGTTTCGGAGCGAGATTGATGGAACCAAGCTTGCCACCGCAGAAGCAGAAGCTCCTACCTTGTTTGAACAAGTGTGCGAGCAAATGGCGCTTGTCCAGGACTATCAGCCTTCCCCCAAACCAAAACAAAGACAGCGGCCGTCTCAGATTCAGGCTCGCTGGATGCTCCAGCGGGTTCTAAAGCTTCTCAAAGAGGCGGACCCTTCGATTGCTGCCTACCAGCAAACCAAAAGACCCACCAATGATGTAGAGGCACGGCTGTATCTCCGCATTCAAATTGTCGAAGCAATTCATCAATCTCTGACGCATCCGGATCTGACACCTGAAGGGAAACGAGAGGCCCTGCAAAAGCTCGGTTCAACCTATGCCATGATTGCAAAGGACGAAGATTTAGCCGAACACCTCACTGAATTAAAAGAGATGCTGCATCAAATCCAAATAAAAAATCAGACATCTTCATGATGTTCTACGCACCTAGGCTCTAGATAAATGCCTACATAGAGAGGTATTCCATGAGCAATAAGTATCGACAGCATAGAGATCTTCTTTGATCATGCAATCAGGCTATCGAAGACAAAAAAGAAAGAGGGGCTCTTCCATAGCAACTAGGTACCCTACCAAAAGTCTTTGTAAGCATCGAAGGCTGCTCTTCGTTCAATCCCTGAGGCCTGACTTTCTGCTTTCTCCAGAGCTGTTTGTACCTTTTGCTCAACTCGATGCTTGAACGCATTCGCATAGGTAAAGTAGGCCTGAATCCATAAGGCTTCCCGAGGATCGCGAATGTGCTCCCAAAGAGAGGCGTCTTCTTCTACATGTTTTTGATATCTTTCCAAAATGAGCGCACCTTACGGAAAGATCCAATCCTCTTGTTCGAGGTTCTCAAGCACCGCTCGCAGCTTTTCAAGCGTATCCACCTGAAATCTTTCAATTGTTTCCAGCAATCGCAGATTGACACTTTCTTCCAGGTAGGCATCCAGCGGAACATAGTCCGCAGAGGAACACCCACTGTCAGGAACTCGAAAGCATCCTTCGATCGAAGGCTCGGTTTGTTTCCTGCGTGGTATATGATAGGTACGCAGTTCATTAACAAAATCAGCAAGTTCACGTTGCATGAGGACCTCCGTTAAGGAAATCGATGAGGGTTTGCTTCACCAAGTTCTGCCTTACCAAAATGTGAAAGGAATTCTGCTCGAACCATTCGATGTGATGTAGGCCCTGCAATGGATGGGTCGTAACCTGTGCCTCCCATGGCTTCAAGCACTCTTCGAAAGAAGCGTTCATGCTCCCTCCTTGAGAACAACAACAGACATCAGACGATCGATGCGTAATTTTCTGGGATAGAGTTTTCCATCTTCTTCTCGTTGAAGAAGAGAAACATAGGAATTTCCCATGCGGGTGACCGAACAGACCTCACTAATCAGTCTAGTCGGCCACACAAGGAGCTCTCCCGGCCGACAGTCGAGAATGGATTTTTGTATGACCTCTTGATGCAAAAGCCATGCTTCCACTTGCTTGCGAATTCCGTTTGCATATCGATACGACGGTTGAGTCTTCATTGAAAGTTGCTCTCTCCTCTAGGAAACCAGCGTAAAAAGGTTTATCTCCTACACGATTAATTCTTAATTATAGAGCTTTTTAATGCAAGCAAAATATAAAAATAATGGAATCTCCCGTCTGAAATTTTTTTAAATTTACTTAAAAAAGCTCATGTTTTTAGAATGCTTCTATGACCGAAGAGCAAAAAGAGAAAAGACCGCGGGGACGGCCCAGACGAGAGGACCCCCCTGAGACCCCCTCAAAACCTCGAAAATTGAGGGGACGGCCCCAAAAGCAGGTCCCTCGGGTTCCTTATCGGCTCCTTGCACTCGACCAAGCCAAACGATTTGCGAAAGCACGTAAACTCAGTGGCTATAGCTACTACGAATTATCTCGCCGCTCTGGAATTCAGCCCACCACGATTCGCCAAATTGAACAGGGGAAACTCATTCGAGGCGTGACGACGCATACCATGTCTCAGCTGGCAGAAGCGTTAGGGGAAGATCCTTGTTGGCTTTCCTTTGGCAAAGGGACATCCTTATTGGCAGAGAAGAAAAAAATGTAACTGTTGACCTCCTGTGAGTCTTTCAACGGTTCATTTCTCGACGATTCTTTCTCCTTTTTGTCTTACTCTCAAAAAATTCCCACTCTTTTCTCCATCGTTGCCTACGATCGGTCCTATCCAAGATGGCTGGGTCTGCTCGACTAGAGATTAAAGCATTCTATCAACAGTGCGCGTATACTTCGCGGTACCAAAACCTCAAGGTTGAGCTTCGCTCCTTTACAGGAGAGCCTCTATTTCAAGCAGGTGGAACCTGGGATCAACTCACGCAGCAGTTTATCGAAACGCCGACAGGTCTTATTCATTCTCCTCACATCCTGACAGCAGAAGAAAGCCAGGATGCAGCCGCTCGAAACTTTGCTGCGTGGCTGCATCGTTTTACGACTGGACTTCCGCGAGAAATCAGCCTGGAAATGTTTGCCGACAACCGGAGAGGGGGCAAAACGTTCTTCATGGTCTTGTGGGTCCTGCTCACGGTCCTCCATGTGCCTCGGGTGAAAACAGGCCGCATGATCGGCTGGCTTGTGGTCCCCAACTATCCTCGGCAACGCGAGATTCGAGAGACCATTGCGAAGATTCTGCCTACTTCTTGGCTCAAACCAGGAGGACCCATCCAATTTACCAAGTCGGACCGTTGCTACCGATTTTGTACGGGTGCCGAGCTCTACATCAAATCTGCGGATGATCCCGATGGTCTCAAAGAAGGAGGCGTGCCGATCATTGGGATTAACGAAGCCCAGCAAGTGCAAGGCAAAGCTGCAATCAACTGCCTCGGCAATAATTTAGATGCAGGCGGGCTTACGATTCTTGCGCTGAACCCGCCCGATTCTGTCCGGGGGCTGTGGTGTGAGGACTTATACGAAGCCATTGTAGAAACTGATCCAGATACGAAGAAAAGCCGCTTACCCTATGCGAGGATCACGACCTTTCCTCCTGGTAAAAACCGGCGGATTGAGCAAAGCTCGCGCAAGGGCTTTGCTTCGATTGTCCAGGTGATTGACCCCAAACAAGAACAACGTGACAACCTGGGCATGTGGGTCTCGATTACGGATCGCTGCTATCCGAAGTGGGACCAAAAGAACATTCAACCTGTCCCTACCGCCTGGGAAGATGGGACTGTGCATGTCATTGGCCTGATGAACTGTTTTCGCGGTGCCTCCTTTCCTTATGGTGCGGGGATGGACTTTAACTGGCGGCCTTACTGCGCTACCGTGCGAGTCAAGGTCTTGAAAGCCCCAGAACGAAACACGCTGGGAGCTCCGGCTGGTTCCTATTGTTATTTTGTCACGGAAGAAGTGATGAATGACATCTCCGTTGGCGAGTTTTGGACGGAAGAAGGGTTAGCCCGTGCCATGTTTGCGGCGGGATGGTCGCCGCAAGATACCCTGATCATTGCAGATGCCTCCGGAGGATGGCAAGGCTCCTCAGGACGACAACGGGGCAAAGATGCCGACCCTGAGACATTCAGTTACCGCATCATGGAATCGTACTACTGGCGCATTTTTCCTCCGCAAGAGTCTGTCCAAGTCCATCGCCGCCTGCGTCAAAAAGCCGTGATTGAAGAACATGCACAAAACCCACCCGTACCGATGCGGATTAATTTGATGAATCAGCTTCTGGAACAGAAACGCTTGTTTGTGGACCCCAAAGCAGAACGAACTGCGGAAGCCTTCCGGCGCTGTGAGGCCAAAAATAAAAAACCTGTGGGCAAATACAGCCATGCCCCCGATGCAGCAGGGTACTTCATCTGGCGCGCGGAGAATGCGCTGTTAGAGGCAATGAAACGGAAGTGAATCAACTCCTTTTCTCGCCAAGCAATCTTTGTTCATTGCTTGCCCAAGGTTACTACCTTCTCTTCCACGTTCTTGAAAGAGCGTATCCTCCTAGCACCCCAGCGATTCCTCCAGCAAACATCCATTGCATGATCCTATCCAGACCTAGATGAAGGGGTACCAGCA
This sequence comes from uncultured Myxococcales bacterium, assembly GCA_964537055.1. Lineage (GTDB taxonomy): Bacteria > Myxococcota_A > Polyangia > Palsa-1104 > JAEUJZ01 > CAZHYV01. Next base: position 13,938 of record CAZHYV010000010.1, on the reverse strand, counting down.
GGAAGAACAACCATACCAAAGCACTTCCTAGAATAAATCCGCCTGTCATAAATACGATTTTTTGAAACATCATTTCCCTCCTTTAGATAAACCGTTCTGCCTTGGGACAGTTTGCATACATTCCAGCTTGGGATCCCCCTGCCTTCGCAATTTCTTCGACAAAGCTCACACAATTATGCGGCAAGACCAACCACAACCACTTTTTCGTAAGGAGTTCTTTGAGTCTTGCACGTGCGGCTTGAGGATTCGAAAGGATGACTCCATAGCGTACGATTTCTGATTTTCTCGCTTCCTTGAGATAACGTTGGTACCCCTGTTCGGACATGACCAAAGGAACATGGTATACATCCGAGGCTACATGAAAATACCACCCGCCTTTGCCACCTATATTAAGGATGGCGTGACCACAAGGATTGGGGAATGAGCCTGAGACAACGACTGCATACATTTGTTGAAATTCAAGGGCCTCCAGATCTAGATCAACCTCGGTAATCTGCTGTCCCTCGTACGTTGAGGGCTCCTTTTTTCTCGCAAAACCAAACGGGTCAGGATTTGGTAACATCATCGCAGAGGTTTGATGAAGCATCGGGTTTTTCGTATTCTCTCCTTCACAGGGACACAACCCTAACGGTTCTTCAGGGGGAGGAGATACAGGAGTCTCTGTAGTCTCTTCTTGTGGGGTGTTTTCTTCGTCCTCTCTTGGAACGGGTCCACAGCCACTACAGAAGCCAAAGAGCAGAACGAACGCTGCAAAGAAGAACTTGATTCGCATCATCATAACTCCTTATCTTTTCTAAGAAAAGATAGTTATCAGTCCCAAAAGAAGTAATCAAGAAAATCGTAGCCGCTGATAGCAGCGTTTCACTTTGGGAGAGTCTGAAAATCGATCACCCATACAAGTGGATTACTCATCCAATCATAGAGGTCATGGTGATGTTGATCCCACCAGAGCTGGAACAGCCCTTGGTCAAGATCTGGATTCGAGCAGAGAAATCCTTCACTTCGCAAGTCTTCGCGCGAAATATCCTGCAATAATCCGTGACGAACGCGTTCGACTTTTAGAACCAATCGCGAAGCATTCCTAGGTAGATAAGACGGGTCATAAAATTGTGAATGGCCGAATCTGTTTTTTTGGGACCACCCCTGAAGTCGAACTTTGTCTACGGGGTCGAAAGGGAAAGGGCCTGCGACAGTGTAATCGCTTTGATAGCAGATAAAGACGTGGCCTTTTTCTCCATTAAAACAGAGGGGTGTCCATGCCTCTCTCACCCGAAGATGATCCCCCTCCCTCACACGAAAGCCGGAAAGGGTGTCCTGTCTTTGCTTCGCCTGCTTTGATGGTCGCAAATATTCATAGGGAGGAACATCTAACAACCGGAGTTGGGTTTTCTTTCCTTGAAGAATGGCTAAGACAGAGCGGGTATCTAAAGAAATTATCTTTTCTTTCATTGGTTCACACCTAGCGTACTAGGTATCACAATACACCTAGTGCGCTAGGTGTACAAGTATCGTGTTCTGGGTCACTGTACACTGGTGGACCTTCAAACCTTTCAACACGCATTTGCAAAACGGCTTCGCGCCTTACGTGAAGAACGTGGGATGCGCCAGGAAGATTTTGAGGAGTACGGAATTTCTTGGAAGACGATCCAAAACATTGAGTACGCAACTACGGATCTTAAAGTGAGCACCCTGTTAAAGCTAGCAGATGCACTGCAATTGTCTTTATCCGAGCTAGTCACCTTAGACGAACCAAAAGGTTAGATACCGCTCTTCTTTCGCCGTCTTTTAGCTTATAAAGCATCCGAAGCTTATATAGATTTACATGAGGGAGAAAAGAATGTCGAATGTGAGCAAAGGCACTTCTTACGAACAATTTGTCCAAGAAATTATGCAAGCGATGCTTACTGCCCAAAACGGGTCTACAATCAAAGTAGAGCATAAAAAGAAGATCCAAGGCAGAACTCCAGGTGTGGAGCATGAGATCGATGTTTACTGGGAGTTTCGTCTTGGCGGAATTACTCATAAGGTCGCCATTGAATGTAAGAACTGGAACCAGGCTGTAGATATTGGGATAGTGCGAGAGATGATAGGTACCACAACTGATGTGCCTGGTCTTAGAGGAATCATCGTATCACAAGTTGGGTTTCAAAGCGGTGCCATAGGATTTGCTCAAGCTAATAATATTGGACTGAAGCTGATTCGTAAACCCGTTGAAGATGGTTCAGACTATGTTGGGAATGGATGGGCAAGTTGTCGTAAAATAAGGATAGATGTTTGCACGACTTCTCCAAAATTAATGAAGGTGCAAATTCATCCAGACCCAAATTGGGTAAAAGAATCTAACGATCAAGCAATAAGGACGCTTTTGAAGCAAGCACAATTCGAGGGGATGACAGACAAAGTCTTTGTTTCGTGGACAGAAAATGAAAGCCAACACCGAATGAGCATTCTTGAGCTTTTCGACCAGCTACCTTCAAAATCCGCCAGTGAGGAAGTACATATCCATACGTATCGTTGGGATAACGCTTGGATTGAGGTAAGTTCAGAAATTCGAATAAAGCTTCATGGGATGGACTTTCATTATAAATTTTTATCGTCAGAGCCTATCACTATTGATATAGACGCTGGTGATGCACGAGCGGTTGTTCGAGATATTATTGACGAGAGCCTGCTCATCGTAGAGAAAGACGGTTTCATTAATGGAGATGTAGAGAAAGAAGGCATTTCTGTTTCTAGGGATCTGTCTCATCATGCTACTTAAAGGACTCCTTAATTCTAGAAATAACACCTTTGACAACCAATATCCCAATCCCTTTACATAACGAGCGACGCAGCATATTTACCTAAAAGAAAACTTCTCTCCTTGTTTCATTCTTTGACGTGAGAGTAATCTACGCCCTTCTTTAAAACCTCCTCGACGAAGGAGTTCTTGAACCGGCAAGCGAAGTTCCCTGGACATCGCGACCAGAGCAGCCTTTTCTTCCTCGCTCACTTTCAGGCTACACATCTTATTTCGTTTGGATAAAAACGTCATATTTTCCTCCTTCACTCATCTGGATGGATTTCTTGGATAACACAAGTGGATCTTTTGCAACCAAACAATCGCTCGGATTTTTTGTTCCGTTGGTCAGACTGCAAAAACTATTTGGTCCTACCGTGTTTTTTGTTTGGTCACGCTGATGCAAACCTTCCTAGCATTGATGTGTGGTGATTAAGCCTCCAACCTTCGTCCAGCGGATCGCGCATCGGTTCGGAACAGCCTTGCTTTCGTATGCAGGGCTGTCTCAAGGTGCGTCTGCGCTTCCGATTGAGCGGCAATCGCTGGTCTCAAAAGCGGTCCCTGGGTTTGCGCCGCGTTCTCCCAGAACCTCGCTGCAAGTCGATCCCGATCTGATGGCGACAACCCGAATGCTCGAAGCCTTATTTGGGCGAATCTCGGGAGGGGCTGGCCCCGTCGAGACACGTTGGTCAACGTTTTCGGGCCAACTGACCCCAGAAGCCATCACCAGTGCCATTCATCAAGCGAATCTGGGACAGCCGTTTCAGTTCGCCGATATGTGCGACATGGTCATTGAGAAAGACGCACACCTAGGCGGAGTCATTGAACAGCGCAACAGCGGCATCATTGGTAAACCCGACCGGATTGAACCTTCCGAACATTTCCAAGGGGATGAGCTCGCCATTTCGATTGCCAATTACATGACGGTGGTGAAAGGACAGATCGAGTCGTGGGATGACGCACGCTTTGGCCTGCTGTTTGCCGATGGAATCGGCTACGCAGGCGCGGAAAATGTCTTTGATTATCGTCCCATTAGTTGGATGGACAGCCGAGGCAAGAAACGGAAAGGCATCTATTTAGTTCCGAAAACCTTAGAAATCGTTCATCCCAAACATTTTACCTTTGATGCAAGTACCGGGGAACCCTTGCTCTGGCTGCAAGGTGGCTATGTCCCGCTGCCTCCAGGGAAGTTTGTATTCCACCGTGCGTTTGGTTTCTCTCCTTTGTCCGAGCGGCGGGGCTTTATGCGGTCGTGCATTTGGCTGCACGCGATGAAGCACTGGTCGTTGCGGGACATGACCATCTACCTGCATGAGTATGGACTTCCCCAACTCATCGCCGAGTATGACGGCAAACGCATGAGCCATGAAGAAGCAAAACGGCTCACAGACCTTCTCCTCCGTCAGTGGGGTCAAGGCAAGCTGGTGGTCTCGGATGAAGGATTAAATATCCGTGAAGCCGGTACTGCCCCGAATGGCTCTCTGGTGCACCGTGATGCTGCGCAGTTTTTAAACGGAGAAATTTCGAAACGAGTTCTGTACAGCAACCTCACGGTGGATAGCTCCGGCGGCCCTGGCTCCTACGGTTTAGGGGGCATTCACGAAAACGCTGCCTTTGATGGAAAGCTGCTCTCGGCCATGAAGCTGTGCACCAGCATTCGACGAGGCGTGTTTCAGCCGACATTAGAACTGAATGCCCAGGTGCTTGCAGAAGAACTCGGGGCTTCTCCGTCAGAAATTTTAGCCCGTTTGCCCTGGTATACCTCGCGGATTGAACGCGAAACCGGGATGGAACGCGCCAACATCTATGCGCTGGCTGGACGCATTGGAGTCAAAACCAGTGCAGCCCAGTTCCGCCATGACATGCATTTAAATGCACCCAAAGATAAAGACGATGAAATGGGCGGCGAAGCCGTGGCCGTGCCCGCGGGCGGCAAAGTGGTGAGCGGTGCTGAGGCCAGCCAGGGTACATCCGCCCCCACACCCAACCCAGAATCTATTCCAGAAAAACCCGTTTCTAAGCAAGAAAGGATGTCCCCCCATGTCAATGCTTCCCTTTCCTGAGAGTGTAGGCTCTTTTTCCGCTGCGCAGTTTCCAAAACAAGCGGCTCCCCCTACAGGGCTCGGAGAGTCTTGTCTTTTTGCCGATGCCGAGGGAAATCCTGTGTGGCTAAGCCCACAAGGCATGAAAAACGGCCATCAGGAGATAACGCAAGGAACCTACGAAGTGAGTGCAGGAGACCGCAAGCTTGCCGTTCGTCGGGCCGGAGCGGTGAGCCTTTTTCTTCCAGAAAGCTATCCAGAAGGGACCGAGCTTCTGATCTGGGATGCCGGCGGAAGTGCAGGAACCCCAGGACAAGAAATCACCGTCCAGCCTCCGGCCACCCAGCAAATCAACAGTCTTGGCAAAGGCATGTCTTGGACTCTTAACAAAGCAGATAGCCGAGTGAGCCTCATTCGCACAGGGAGTCGGTGGAATGCCGTCTAAACGTTCCAAGGAATCTGCCTTTATGTATGGACCTTCGGTTGCGCTGTTCTTTGAAGCAGACCGAAGCTCACCTGAAGTGATTCCACCCCCACGAGTGAATGTCTGGGACCAGTGCCTTAAATTCGGAGAGTTTCGGAAAGAAAATCTCCAAGGTCAGATGACCACGACCCTTTTCGATGAAACCACCGTCGGTCAAATGATGGATTACTTTCGCGACCATCAAAATGACCTGTGGATGGACTCGCAGCATGGCGTGCTGCGGGGCAAAGGACAGGCGCTTTGTTACCATAATGCCCTTTGTATGGTGGCCCGTGGGCAAATCGTCCGCTTTGAGAGCAAAGGCAAGGTCAAAAAACCTACGATCGAAGACTTACGGCGTCCTGACGGCACGCTTCCTGAAAACGGCTTATTTGCGCACCGATACCAACTGACCAGCTTAGGCCTCGATGAAAAAGAAGGCATCCGCGTCTTTAAGTGGATTTCGCCCCTCTTTGACCAACCTCCCCACGGCTACAGGCTCATCAATATCACGGCAACGAATGACCCCTTTTTAGATGGGGTCGCGCTCGCCTATGAAAACGACCACGAGGAAGGACCCATGAAAAAGATGAAACGAATGGACGAGAGTAAACCGAATCCGCCGCTCGAAGAAGAAGACAAGCTAGAGCAGATGATGGAGGCGGCGGGCTGCACCCCCGAGGACTCTCCCGACGAAAAATTAAAGAAAATGACCGCCTACGCCAAAAAAATGAGCGAAGAGCTGGACAAGCAAGAAGAAGATCATGCCCTGGCTCGGAAACAGATGGAGGAAGAGCACAAGGCAGAACTCAAACAGGCAATGAATAAACGAAAGATGGAAGAGAAAAAGCCTGCTTCCTTTGAAGATCCACAAGGTTCCTCCAAAGAAAAGCCGATGTCTAAAACACGCTTTTCTGAAGAAGAGATGGAAGAAGAAGCGTCTAAAAAACCTCTTTCCAGGAAACGTTTCTCAGAGGAAGAGACTCATGACTCTCCTTCAAAAGAAAAGCCAATGTCGAAACAGCGCTTTTCAGACGAGAATCAAGAGGATCAGGCTCTAGAAGAAGAGCTTCCTCCGAAAGAAAGTAGCAAAGAACAAGCCATGGCCCGGAAGATTTATCGAGAACTCGGTCTTCCGAGTGATCGAGAGATGGCGCGGGGAAAAATGCGCGAGCTTCATTCCTTGCCTGATCATGTGTTTGCTCTTCAGAGACGGCTCGAAAAAACAGAAGCAGAGCGTCTTGAGGAAAAACGTCTCGCCTTACGACAAGAGGCTGCAGATTTTGCCAATGAGGCTTTGGCACAAAAGCGCTGGCGAGCAGACCACCGAGGAAACGAGCCTGCGACGCACAAGTGGCTAATGCAAGCCTATATGCGCAATCCTCGTGAGGCAGAAGACATGCTTCAGCCCGTGGGGACCTTTGGCCTGGCGAGCCGCATTGCCATGACCCGTTATACTGAGGGGGGTACTCCCTATGGTGTGGACAGCCGCAGAACTTGGCAGTCTGCCAAAAGTCAAGGGCAAGGCGCAGACCTCAATAAAGAAGCGCTTCGCATCCAGGCCGAACAAGAAAAAGCCACCGGCAAACCTTTTGGCTATGAACGTGCCCTCGCGATGGCAGAACGTCGTCGCCCTGAATTGCTTCAAGCCTATACCCGTGAAGTTCTACACAAGGAGAATGTTTAATGGCCCACGATCCGATTCCTACCTTTGCCTCTCCGCTGTTTGGCTCGGAAGCCGTGCCGCTTCTGACGCTGGATGGCCTCTATGCCCAAGAGCCCATCTTCAAGGGAGCAGCTGTGTCTTTCTCCGCAGATCCCAACAAACCGTTAGACCTGTACCACTTTGGTCATCCTTCGGCAGTGCCCGAACTGCTCGGCATTATGAACTCGACTCCACGTGCCCCAGGCCTCCAAAGCCAAGGCCCAGGGTATGAGGAAACGCTTCAGGTCGTTCCTGCGGGCCGTTGTGGGGCCTTGTTAGCCCCAGGACAAACGGTACGCCGTGGGCAGTTTTTGGAACCTGTGGGCGCAGGAGCCCCAGGGCTTTGGCGCGTAAGCGCTGCCGGCAAAGGTCCGTTTCAAGCCTGGGAAAGTGTGAATAACTCAGGAACTCAACCCATCTTTGTGAGTGGCCTCCTTCTCTCGGGAAGTGCGGGCGGAGGTCTCTTCGGCATGTCTCTTGCACCTTCCGCACCGCTCAGCGCTGACGTCCTTGGAGCCAATACCGAGGGAGCCTTTGACAACAGCTTTCGCATTCCGAAAAACACCCTTATGGCAGGCAAAAAGTACCGCCTTTCTGCGCTGGTTGATTTTATGAGTGCCAACCCAGGAGACAAAACGATCCTCGGTGTTCGCCTCGGCGGGCTTGGAGGCTTACTCCTGGCCACCACGGATAGCAAAGGCATCGTTTTTGCCAAGGGTGATCAAGGAGTGCTCCGCCTCGAACTTGACGTGCAGACGACAGGACTTCTGGGTCGTGTTCTATCGTCAGGAACCGGAGCCATTGGAACCCTCGGGGCAGCCCCCATGGTAGCCATCGGTGCCGCAGGTCCTCTGGTTGTGGATACCACGAAGGACTATGACCTATCCATCACCGTGACCTTTAACTCAAACAATGCAGCAAATCAGGCCGTTTGTCGGACCTTATCTTTGGAGCTTGTGAACTAAAGGGGTTCCGATGAATTGGGAGCTTTTGTTTGTAATAACCTGTCTTTTTTGGAGTGTAATGTATGCCGTTTACTTTAAATGCCCAGCATGTGGATATCCCCGAAACGAACCGAGTCATTCAATTCCCAATGCGGTTCAATTACGCGGGACTCAAAGCCTTTCCCGCCGTACCCAGCGACAAACTTTCGAACCTGACTTGGGTGATTGATGAGGACCATCAGCTCCGGTTAGTGCCTGGCATTGCCGGGCCCAATGGAAATTTGCCGAACGTGCAGTTCCGTACGCGAGAACCCCTGCGCTGGAAAATTCCGATTTATGGCTGGAATGCGCCCCTTGGCGTCATTGATGAGCAAGCCACCGATGCGCAGCTTCAGCCGCGGAAGCAGCAGATTGATATCGTCTACAACAAGGCCCTCATCTACAACGAGTGGCTCGCCTGTCAATTTCTACGGGATGCCACCGGAACCCTGACCCCGTACCCGGCCAATCACATTGTGACCAAAGCCGCGGGGTCCCGGTGGGATGATTTGTTCAGCGCAAATAGTGATCCGATTGCGGATTTGATGCTGGGTGCTGAATACATTGAGCAGGACAGTGGGTTGCCCTGCAACCTCGTCATTATGACTCGCAGTCACCTGCGGAAGCTCAGGAATCACCGTACCGTCATGGCGTATGCCGTCAATAAACTCGAGTGGGATGAAAAACGCGAGATCACGACCGAAGTCTTAGAACTGCTCGCCGGGCTCCCCAAAGGCAGCATTCAAATCACCAATGCCCTCTACGAGAAATCTCCGGATGGCCCCAATGCGACCCGTCAGCGCCGCTATTACATGGGACCGGATGTGTGGATGGGAGCGGTCGGAGAAGGCTTACGGGAAGATATTAGCGATAACACCTGGGGCTATGGCCGTTATCTGTCCCTCACGGAGGCAGCGGGGGGAAATGAACAGTTTCCACGGATCACTGGGGGCAATGAAGGCCTGCTCGTCATGAACTACCCGATTTTCGGGGACAAATTGCCCCTCGGTGGGACCACCACGCAGGTCGTGATGGCGAAAAAGAACCAAGTCCAGAATGCCAGTGCCGGGGTCATTATTAAAGCCGCCCTCGATCCTACGCGGCCTGAATACCGAGGGTTTTTAAGCGATTAAGGAGGGATGCCATGGTCAAATTACGTGTCAAAGAACCCCTCCGCAATGAACGGGGCGAAGTGGTGGGATCAAGCAACTACGGCATCTACAGTGCCGGGGAAGTGTTTGTGCTTTCTGAGGAAGAAGCCGAGCGAGAGCTTACTATCTGTGGTCATGCCATCGAACGGTATGCAGACTGGGAAGCTAGGCAAAGGATCGAACAAGCCAAACAAATGTATACCCGGCAGCAGGCCGAGGATTTTGCTCGCCATCAGGCGGAGTTACAGCAACTCTCTCTGGCTGAAGTCGAGCTTCGCAAACAAGCGGCGACCAAACGGCTGCACCTGCCGGAATCTGGAAGTCAACCCATTCCGTTTGACCCTGAAAAAGAAGAGCTGCGCCGCAAACTGGAAGCACAAGACAAGCTCATTGCGGAACTCAAAGCACAACATCCGTACAAACAGAAAAAAAAGTCGTCAAAAGAACATTTTTTTCCTCCGGGATCAAGAAAGAAGGAAACGGTTCTCTCATCAAAGGCAGCTTTGCCCAACGAAGATTTCTTACCAGATGAGGAAGTCTAATGCCTGCGCCAGATACCTTCATCGAACAAGCCGAAATCGAGCGGGCCATCACACCGAACAAGCTCGTCCAGCTTCTGCCCAAAGCGGGGAGTCCTCGCCAAGTAGATGAAAAACGGCTACGGGATTGTTTGCTTGATGCGACAGGACAGGTGCGGGGCGTGATTCAAGTCCAAATCAAGCCAAAAAGTGTGGCAGAGCTTTGGGACACCTGGACCGAGGCCGACCGTGCCGAAATCCGGCGTCTCACCAAATCCTGCGCCATTTATTACGTGCACTACTACGGAGAGCGAACGGAGGAAGTGCCTGAGGATGTGCAAAAAGATTACGAACGCACGCTGGAACAGCTAGAGCAGTTCGCCGATCGTCTCCGTACGCTGGGTGCAGACACGAGCGCAGACACCAGTCGGCAGTATGTGGCGATTTCACCGTTCGGAGTGGGCAAATTTCCTGAGGGAGAATCCTTACGCGGTTCGTTCAGTCGAGGGCCGGGGGGGCTTTGCTAATGGATGAGACTCCAGAGTTTGATTTGGTGATCCGTTCGGAAGGCCTGGTTCGCTCGATCAAAGCGACGCAAGCAGCGCTCAAGAATCTTAAGCCTGCGCTTCGTGAGTTTGGCAAGTACCTCATGGAGAAATTCAAGAAAAAAATGGAGGCCAACGGGGATGGAACTTGGCCGGATTACGCCGAGAGCACCAAAGCGCGGATGGAGGGAACAGCCATCGGAAGGATTACCAAATTTGGGAAAGTCCGCGCTCCTTATCTCAAGAAGCTTGTTTCTTATGAAAACTTCATCAAGAACAAAGCACAACAAGAAAAGGCACAAACCGGAAAGATTTCTGAAGATACCTCCAAACGGTTGGTCAGTCTTGAGAACAAAATCCAAAAATTACGGGAACAAAAAGAGAGGGTCCGAAAGAAAGCATTCCAGAAACGAACGACCCGAAAATCAAAGAAAAACAAAGAAATGCTGGGGGGTCTCAGGCGTCTTAAAGTCCGCATTGAAGAGGGTGTACTTCGTATCGGCCTTCTTGATGGCCCTGAATGGGCGTGGCGGCACAACGAAGGGGATGGTTCCATCCCCAAACGTCAAATCGTTCCTGAACAGCTCGACGCGGAAGATCTCCAGCAACTCACAGACATTTTAGGAAAACACCTGATTCAGGTATTCGAAAACCCCTCTGCCAAAGAGTCAGTCGATTGAGGAAAAAGAATGAACTTTCCTAGCAAAAACAGTTACTTAGATATTCGCAACCTGCAAGAAGTGGTGGGACGAGTCCTTCTTTATCACTTCTCCCTCGCGTTTCAGGCGAGAACTTCGTATGAGTCCTTCGCTGACCTACGTGCCCAAGCATCTCGCTACCAAGATGACCATGGGACAGGAGCACCGAATTTAGCCCAAATCGGAAAAGACACCTATGCATGGTATCGCTTCGACGAGAGAACCGACGATGGAAGCAACGTTATCAAACCCAATGATCTCCAGCCTTCCGAGTCAGGGAGGTGGATCAAACAAAAACTACCCCATTATGTTGAATGCGGTACTCCAAAGTATTTTGCCTGGATTGAATATACAGACCTCCGTCTCTCCATCGAAGAGATGTGGAACCGTGGTCGAGGACAAGGACCTTGTCTTTTTATCTCTTGCCTTGGAGATGAGCTTACAAACGTCAGCCAAACCCGCGCCTATCACTTCTATGAGCTCAGGTATCGCCTACGGGTGCTTTCCGCCAACTTTCGAGGTGGGGTTGCTGCCCGGTTTGGTTCCCCAGAGAGCAAAGAACAAGAGCTCGATCCGGGGGCTGCAGAGCTTTTGGGTTGGCTTAGATGGTATCTCATTTCTGAAAACAAGCTCGGCCCCACGGTTGGAATGAGTGAAGTCGAGCTGAAAAGCTACACCCCGGATCTTTCGGAGTCCGCCGAGAGAATTATTTCCGACTATATCGAGATCCTTGTGCGCGGGTCAGTTTATACCCCCAATGAGCCTTGCGATTTTATCACCCCTTCGGCTCTCTGGATGAAACTTCAAGAGGATCTACCAATGCCGGAAGTCACCGCAGAAATGGAGGTGTCCTCATGACGCGGTCTACAGATTCTACGTTGCAATTGATTAATATTGGTGGGCGCATCATTCCTGTGGGTCATCTGCGGATGGGCGAGCAGGTCATTGCCTATAACCCATACCTTCATCCCATCTCTCGTGAAGGTGGGTTTGGTGAACTGGGTCCCGCAGAAGAAACGCCGATTCGTGTCACCGGGTATTACCTTGGATGCTTCCAACGTGGGGCACTTTATGCCCTGAAGCTTCCGCAAGAGGTTGAATCGATCCCAATACCATCAGATACAAAGCCTCCACTGCCTCCTGAGCTTGAATCGAAAACAACACGCAGAAAAAAAGAAGAGCACAACCGAGGGGATCAGCCCCTTGGTTCTCCGCCCGACTTATCTACTCTCAAGGAAAAGCCATGACCATTGCCGCCAATCCAGACGTTCTTTCTTCGGTGTGGACCCCAGGCACCTATATTTATCTCTCAACCACACCGCAAACTCCTGGGGCCGTCCAACCCAAGCGTCGGCTTTTGCTGCTCGCACCCATGCTGACGCCAGGGGCAGCGATGACGCAAGCTCCGTATAACCTCACTGCAGGAACAGCGACCGCCAATGATGTGCAGCAACATACCCAGCAAGATCGGGTTGATACTGCCTATGGCCGTCGCAGTGGAGTGGCACAACGCTTTCGTGAAGCTTGTAGCCATCGGCCCTCAGGCTTAGACATCTTTGTTGCACCTGTGGCTGAGCCAACCGGAACAGGATTTTCCGGAGTGGCCACCGCACTCCTCACGGTGATTGGGACGGCAACCGGAGCCGGGGAACTCTGGATCTTTGCTTGTGGGCAGCTGTTACGTGTAGGCGTTGCGAACGGGGATACGGGGGCAACGATCGCCTCGTCCATTCGGACAGCCTGGCTCAGCCAAATTCTCGATGCCCCCTTGGTTCCTGCCCCTCTCATTGGTTCTACGGTTCCTCTGGCCTATGTGCATCGCGGAGAAATCGGCAACGACAAGCCCATCATTGTCCGCATCCCGGACGGACTTACAGGAATTTCATTATCGCCAGGCACCATTACGCTGAGCAGTCCCTCGAAGGGCAAAGGCGCAAACCCGAGTGTATTTACGCTCAAGGTTGGCAGTTTTTCACTCTCGGTTTCGATTCCTGTGGGCACAACAGCCGCGGCAGCTGCCACCCTCATTGCAGCCAACATCAATGTTGCCACGTTTCCACTTCGAGCAACAGCTACCGGGGACGTCGTCACGCTGCTTTACAACAATGATTGGGTCGTGCATCGCATCTCGATTGCTTCGACCGAAGATGCAGGTGGGCAAATTTATACCCTTGCGGATCGGCACAACTCTGCAGGTGCGATTACTAGTATCGCTACCGTTCCAGGAACCCCAACACCAACAGCATTAGGAGGGGTTGGAACACCTAACTTAAGTACGGTGATTGCAAACCTGTCCAAACAGGAAGCGTTTCAAGAGTGGGCGACTGAATTCACCGATGTGACCAGTCTTCAACTTCTCTCACAGCACATTGAAGCGCATGCGAATGGCCTCAATCAAAAAGACCAGCGCCTCTGCTTCGGGCTCACAACTGATGTGGAAACCGCAAAACTCGCCGTTACTATGCCGCAGCCTGCGCTCACCACCTCCTGGCGATGTGCAGGCATTCTGGCTCAAGACTTCCCACAGCAAGCCGCGCATCTTGCGAGCATGACCGCTGCTGCTCTTTGTGCAGCCACGCTGCCCTTTAATTTCGATGGCTACGAACTATCGAGCCAGAACAGCAATGTCCCCAATTATACCGCACGAAACGATGTACAGCTTGATCCTGTTACACGGGATACTGCAATGAGAGCGTATCACCTGACCGTCATTCAGTCGATCCAAGGTCGGAATCTGATTGTTCGGGGCGTTACGACTTGGGGTGAGCTCGATAACCAGAACTGGGTCAATTGGTCCTATGGGCGCATGTTTGATCTCCTTCGTTACTACCTCGTGTTTCGCTTGAACGAACGGTTTTCGGGTCGGGTAATGTTTGTAGTAGGCACCCCACGGGTCCCCAATGGCTTCACCCTCCAAGACGTCGAAGACGCAGTCTATGGCGTCCTCTTAGAGCAAGACGGCGTCATCATCGACGATGCCGGAGGCTTACGTGCCCGGATCAAAGCGGAGCTTGATCCTGAAGACAAAACCCGGATTCGCATCGCCATTCCACA
>CAZHYV010000009.1:24159-25501 GCA_964537055.1 uncultured Myxococcales bacterium | reverse complement strand
TTTGAGACTTCCACATTCAGAATATGAGCGAACAAAAAGACGTTGTATCAACAGAGCACCCGTTGTTTATCGATAGCCAAAAGGCTCGCACGACTTGGCGGGATGTTATCGCCGGCACTGAGCGAATGCGTGACAAGGGCAAGGCGTATTTGCCGCAATTCCCGCAGGAATCGAATGAGAGCTATGAGGTGCGGCGTTCTCAAGCCACGCTCCAGAACATCACGGGCAAGACGCTTGAATCATTCGTCGGCCTCGTGTTTCAGCAGGATATTACGCTTGGCGAAGATGCCACGTGGTTTGAGCCATTGGCTGAGAACATCGACAACAAGGGCAATCACTTGAACGTCTTTGCCCGTGAGATATTCGAGGCGAGCTTCGACGGTTGGGCGGCTATCCTTGTTGATTCACCTACGGCAAGGGCTACTGATCTAGGCGAACAGAAATCGTTGGGCTTGAGGCCGTATTGGGTCGGCTATCACGCGGACGATGTTATCAATTGGGATTACGAGATCAACCCGACATCGAAACGGCGTGAGCTATCGCTTATCGTGTTCCGCGAGGTCATTAGCCGCAAGAAGGGCGTGTTCATTCGCGAGAACGTGACGCAATATCGCGTATTCGTCAAAAACGGTGCTCGTGTCGAGTGGCAGCTTTGGGAAGAGCAAGAGGCACAGAAAGGGAGCAAGGATAAGACTTACGTACAGATCGGCTTCGGGGTTATCGCGAATCAATCACAGATACCTGTTGCTATCATTGGCGAGCTTGGCGACAGGCCGCCGCTGATGGACTTGTGCTACAAGAACATCGAGCACTACCAAGACTACAGCGATTACAGATCGCTAAAGCACAAGACGGCGGTCCCGCTGTTCTACACGGTCAACCTTGACGGTGAGCCAAACGCCATTGGCGGCGATATCTGGTTCAAGTGCAACGAGGGCGGGTCTATCGGTTGGGCCGTGACTGATTCAAAGGCATTGGACTCGCACGTTCACGGCCTCGAAACGGTCAAGAAAGAGATGGCACAGCTTGGGCTTGCGATGCTCGCGGGTCAGGCTACGCAGGGCGACGTTACCGCGACCGAGACGATGCTTGACAGCATCCAAGAGACTTCGGCCCTGCAAGTGCGGGCTACGCAGCTCAAGGACGCGATAGAATTAGCGATGGGCTTTACGGCTCAGTATATGGGCAAGGGCGAGGATCAGGGCGGAAGCATTGAGCTAGGTGCAAACTGGAATCAGATGGTTTTATCGGCTCAAGAGATAACCACGCTTAACACGCTCGTCAGCGACGGCAATCTATCGCTTGAATCGTTCCTCTGGCATTTAGAGAAGGCGGGCAAGTT
>CAZHYV010000009.1:8282-24059 GCA_964537055.1 uncultured Myxococcales bacterium | reverse complement strand
CGGGAACGAGTGGCGATAACCTACAACCCACAACAAAAGAGGTTTGAGCGTGACGGCGTTCCTGTTAGCAATGAGGAACTTCGGACGCTCATTGATCGCCTCACCTTGCAGACGAAGCGGGAAGCCCGGCGGCTCAGTGACCGCCTCGAACGCGGCGAGATCACGCGGGATGCGTGGCTCGTGGCAATGGCAACCTTGCTTCGTGCATCGCACGTTGTGGCGGCTAGTGTCGGGAGCGGCGGATACAACAGGGTCACGGAGGAGCGATGGCGGAAAGTAGAGAAAAAGGTGACGTGGCAGTTCGGGTTTTTGGGAAAATTCTCTGCTGCAATTGCGGCCGGTACGGTTATCGGAGCTATCTCCTCACGGGCTGTAAAGTATGCATCTGCTGTATTCGTGACCTTCTCGAACGCCTTTCAAGAAGCACAGACGGAGGGCAAGGACGAGAAGGAGATGCTTTGCCTGAGGGAACTACACGCACAGGAAAGCTGCCCTGAGTGCGAAGCATACGCCGATATGGGGTGGATCCCCGTATCAGAGCAACCGGAAATTGGAAGTCTGCAATGTTCGGACTACTGTAAGTGCACCATTATTTTTCAGGACGAATTGTGATATACTAAAACAGGCTAAGTTATTGTGTCTGCAACAACTTAGCCCTATCACAACTTACTAAATAGGAGTAAATTATGACTGCTACAAACATAGCACATCGCGAGTGTATTATCGAACACTGCACCCAAAACCAAAACCGCATTAACGCGACCACTGGCTATTGCTTGAATCATGATCGACGTTGGAAACGGTATGGCGATCCGATGCAATTCTATCGCAGTTCTGGCGACACGGCAGCCGAACGGTTCTGGTCGCTTACTAAACCTGACGGTGATTGCATCATTTGGCAAGGTTCTAAAAATCGCAAGGGCTACGGGCGAAAGAAGTATGACGGCACGCAACGGCTAGTCCACCATATTGCAAGGGATATAAAGAGGCTCCTCCTCCGGCTCTATAAGAAGTACCGGAGCGGAGAGATCACGGAGACTCAGGCGCAGAGAGAGACAGTTATGCTCTTCAACGTGCTAAAGGCTATAGAGATCACAGAAACGGAAGAGAGGCTCCAGGCTGTAGAGAGCATACTCAAAAGAGACTAAATGGCTAAGAAGGATCTATCTAAAATTCTCAAGACCGGCTCTCTAAAACAGCGCATTAAGCTCCTCGACGAAGTTAGAGCGGAGATGTCTTTCAGGCGCGAAGTGCTCAGCGATCGAGAACACCAGGAGCTTATAGATAGCTTCGTAAAACCGGAAGAGGTAAGACTTTATAACCGGCATTTACGGACTTTTAGAGCATTTCGGGACTTCCTGGCAAGCCTAGAGTCAATACACAACTCATATAAAGAGGCTATAGCGTACATTACCGGCTTTGTCCTTCTCTGGGATACCTACGAGCGAAGCGAAGAGCTTCTTAACAGCGTAATAGCTCAGGTAAAGGACAAGAAAACAAAAGATCTAATACTTAAACAGTTTTCCGACCGTCATCATTTTCTCTATGCGGACATAGACATAGATAAAGAGGGGTTTCTGCGCTTCCACACGGACAATAGGAACCATAAAAAGAGGGGTAAACCACGCGGAGGAGACTACTCAATAGAGGGCATCTTACAGCTCTGGAAGGAGAAAGCGGAGGAGAGGGCTAGATACACGAAGACATTCGCTAAGGTACTCCTGGACTATATGGAGGAGGCAGACTATAAGCCAAAAGCCTTCTACCATCAGGCACTTGCAACCTTAGGAGATGTAGAAACGGATAAGGCTCTTTTACCGAAGTTTAGTAAACAAGAGGCTATAGAGAAGGGATACAGCAACCTAGACTTACTGGCTAAGTACTTCGTCTATCCAGACCGGGATAATACCGAGATCCTGGAGGAGGACTACGATAAGCTCGCATCTTCTCTTAGGAACATGATCGATCAATAACGCATGAGCAAGGCAGTAGAGATAAAACTACCAGTACCGCCGTTATCCCTAAAGGTAAGTAAGAGACCGTTACCGCCTTTACCTGAGGATAAGAAAGGGCTCCCCGTTACTTGCAATCGCTGCGGCGTGACGATCATCGCAACTGAGTGGGTCGATGATAACGATTGGGTGCTGTGTGCGGATTGCTACAACGAGGTTGGCGTGTTTTACGGTGAGGCAGTGATCGAAGTTTAATGAGCGATAAACTGACAGTTGGAAAGATAACCTTTGCGAGTCCTAGCGTGTCGATCAAGCAACGCGGGGTGCGGTTGCTCAAGAAAGGGACGCCCGCATTTGACGCGGTGGATGCGATCAAGCGGCACGAGGAAGCGTTGTTGAAGCTGCTTGCCGTGAAGCATCCTCGACTGCTGCGAGCGTTGGCTGAAAAATCCTTTGACACGGCGAGCGAATCGCCTTAAACTTAACACCAACAGCGGGCGACCGCATCAAGTTCAATAGGTCACGCGGCGACAAGCCGTCCACGCCTCGGAGGATAAAAGTCCTTCGGGGCTTTTTTTGTTTTAAACCTCTCGGAGCATATCAATGGCAAGTTACAACAAGTTCCAGCAGTTCGTGGAGAATCTCAGCAAGGGTGTCCACAACTTCACCTCAGATTCAACGTGTACCGTCACGGTCGCGTTGTGTGCGGCGGCTAACGCTCCGGTGGCAACTAATAGCGTTCTCGCTGACCTGACACAGATCAGTTACACGAACCTATCAAGCCGTGTCGTGACAGGCATCACGGCTGAGCATACAACGGGAACGGTGACGTTCACCTGCAACGACCTGACGCTTACAGCTTCGGGCGGTGCGGTGGCTACGTTCCGCTATATCGTGCTGTATGACGATGACCCGACAAGCCCCGCCGATCCGTTAATCGCGTGGTATGACTACGGCTCGAACTTGACGCTTGCGGCCGGTGAAAGCCTGACGCTTGACTTCACTTCGGGATTCGCGACGTTAGCGTAATTCACATCTTCCAGGCTTAGACAAGGGCCGCATCGCGGGAGCGGTGACGGCTCTTTTATCTTTTATGAAAAACAAAATCTTAGTTGCGGCGTTGGTCGCGATTGCGGCGTCCAGTGCGTTGATTTATGCACAACGGAAGGGTGAGCCTATGCAGACGTTTGAGGTCTGCGATGTGCCGCAAAGCGAAGTTTGGGAAAACGTGAAGTATGCCAAAGGCGAGGGCTTTCAGGTGTTCACCTTTGAGTTTACACAAACAGGACAAGTGAATATCCGTGCCGTCAGGGGCGGCGGCGGAAGAGTAGGAGGGGGAGGCGGCGGCATTGTGGGCATTGGCGGTGACGGCGAAGAACTTCGCATCACCTGTTCAGCCCCGACAACAGGAAGCCTGATCGTTCAGGTGGATTACTACACAATTTCAAGCTAAGACACAGAAAGGAGAACTTTATATGAGAAACAAAATAATCATCGCGTGTGTGTTGTCGGTTGCGTTGGTCGCGACTGTCATTGGATTTGGGCAGAAGTCATCACCGACGTATGTATGTCCGTCAAGAATTGTGTCAGTGAAAAACGCAGGCATTGCTATCCGCGATATGCAGAACGAAGGATGCACCGCGTTCTATTTTCAGGATTATTCAACGGACACTGACCCGCCGCAATACATCATCGGTTACGGCACTAACTAACACTTATGCCAACCGATACCTACACAGCTTCAAGCACGTGGACGTGTCCCGCCGGGGTCACGTCTGTTGACGTTGAGTGCTGGGGCGGTGGCGGCGGATATGATACTGATGGTGAAAGCTACTATTCAGGTGGCGGCGGCGGTGCGTATTCCAAGAAACTTTCTATCGCGGTCACGCCGGGTAGTAACTACACCGTCACGGTTGGGACGGCCGGCGGAATGACTACGGCCGGCGGTGATTCGTGGTTTTCAACATCTGGCACTGTTTTAGCTAAGGGAGGTTCCGCCGGATCAGCGGGCGGGGGCGGTGCTGGCGGTGCGTCAGGCTCGGGTGTTGGTGATATAAAATACAGCGGCGGCAACGGTAGTTCTGGCGGTAGCGACAGTTTTTGCAACGGCGGGGGCGGTGCGGGCAATGCGGCGAATGGTGGCAATGCGACGGCAACTTCAGGCGGACACGGTATTGGAGGATCATCTGGCGGCGGCAATGGAGCGGATGGAAATCCCGGCAATGCGGCAACCACTATCGGCGGCGGCGCAGCAACCGGCGTGTATATAGGAGCGCGCGGTGAGGTCAGGATCACTTATACAACGGGCTACACCCTGACGTGTTCAAGCGGTTCTTATGCCTTAACCGGAAACTCCGCCGCTCTCAATCACGGTTACAAACTGACCTGTACAAGCGGGAGCTACGCTTGTACAGGTAATGCGGTTGCTCTAAAGCGGGCGTTAAAGGTCATAACCTCGGCGGGTTCATACGCTCTAACAGGTAACAACGTCGCCTTAAATCACGGCTACTATGTTTCTCTCGCATCCGGTAGCTATGCACTGACAGGTAATGCAGCGGCACTCAATCACGGCTTTTACATCGCTTGCAATACAGGCTCTTACAACGTCACGGGCAACAGTCTCACGCTAACCCGTGCGTTGAAGATGACCGCATCGAGCGGGGCGTATGCCTTGACGGGCAACGATATGCTGTTCGATTTCGGTTATCGGCTGATATGTGCCGTTGGCTCATACGCCCTGACTGGAAACGATGTCGCGTTAAAACGTGCGTTGAAAGTGACCACGACGGCGGGAAGTTACGCTCTCACAGGTAACTCAGCGGCCCTCAATCACGGTTACTATGTCGCCCTCGCGAATGGTGCTTACAACCTGACGGGCAATGCCGTGACTCTCACGCGGGCATTGAAGCTCGTATCAGCGGCGGGAAGCTACGCACTCACCGGAAACAACCTGACGCTTACACGGGCCTTGAAGCTCGCCCTTGATGCAGGTGCGTATGCGTTGACCGGAAACGCCCTCGCATTGATAAAGGGCTACGTTGTCACGCTCTCAGCGGGAAGCTATGCGGTCACGGGTAACGATGTAAGCCTTGAGCGGGCATTGCGGGCGGTACTTGCGAGCGGCAATTACACGATCACTGGCAACAGTGTTGCTCTTAATCGCGGATACATCGCGACGATGAACGCGGGTAGCTACGCTCTGACAGGGAACAACCTCGCGTTCGTTCGGTCACTGCGGGCAGCACTGGACGCGGGAAGTTACTTGCTTACAGGAAACGCCCTTGCACTCAATCGCGGATTACGGGCGGCACTGGATGCGGGCAGCTATACGCTCACGGGCAACAGCATCACGTTCTTATACGTCAGTCCGGTGTTTCCGCCGTTCTATCTCGAAATATCAACAGGCCGCCAAACCCTCGAAGTCGGCACGGGTCAGCAAACCCTTGACGTTAACACGGGGCGGCAATCATTACAGGTGGATTAATTATGAGCCAATACAATATCGAGCACGTTGTCAAAATTGATGAGGTCGGTAAGATCATCAAGTTTACTCTTAGAGATGAGGATGGGCTTGTTGACCTCACTAACTACACGGTCACTATGTCGCTTGCCAAAGGTACGGCGGTGACGATCTCAGGGGCATCGTGTACGAAGCGGACGCAATCAGGTGCGACGTTGGGGCAATGCTACCACACCTGGACAGCGGCGACGATCCCGAACAGTAAGGGAACGTATCTTGGCGAGTTGAAGCTAGTGTACGGCTCGAATGTGCTTTACTGGCCCTGCGACAAGAACGGCGAACGTACCAAGTTCAAGGTGTACGTGCAGACGGCGAATGAGTAGCGGAAAAAATCTTTGACAAGCCGCACGGATAGTGCTTACAATTAACCCAAGCGGGCGAACCGCTGACAATTTAGACTAGATAGGTCACGCCCGAAAGGGTCCACGCCTCAGATGCAATAAGCGTCTGGGGCTTTTTTTCATTTTACTCACCATTACCGTTGGGAACGGTCAAAACACGCATCGGGGATGCGGTCAATATGGCAAAACTCGAATTTACGCTGACGAAAGAGAAATACGACGCTCTTTCAGATGAGATCAAGGCTTTCTACACGACAACCAAAGACGGCGGCTATGAGCTTGAGGGTGTCGGGTCGATTCAAAGGGCTTTAGAAGCCGAGAAGAAAGGGAAAGCCGAAGCGATTGAAAAGGCACTCAAGGAAGCGTTAGGCGACCTCGACCCACAGGCGGCACGAGAAGCCGTTGCCAAGCTGTCACAGCTTGAGCAGGCCGATCTTGAGGCAAAGGGCAAGTATGAAGAAGCCCTCGCCGCAAGAGAAAAGGCGTGGCAAGAGAAATACGAACGCGACCTCGGCAAGGAAAAGGGCGAGAAAGAAACGCTCATTGCCAACCTTAAACGGCAGACGTTAGTAAATGTGCTAACCGAAAAGGGCGTACTGCCTGACCGTGTTAAGTATCTCGCGAACGAACTGGACGCCCAGTTAGAGTTAGCGATCGACGAGGCGGGGTTCTCGTTGAAGAAGAAAGGCGGCATCGGGGATGCGGCGGAATTTGAAGCGATGATCGAGAACGTCAAGGCATCAAGCCCGTTCTTCTTCGCGGCAAACAGTGCTTCAGGAAGTGGGGCTTCTGGAAGTGAACACAGCGGCAACGGTACGGGCAAGACGATGCAGCGAGCATCATTCGACAAACTCCCGCCAGCCGATCAGATGGCGTTCTCGCGTTCGGGCGGAACGCTGACAGATTAAACAACTTTTCAGGAGCATTTAAGCAATGGCTAATACACTCACGGCAGTTACGCCGATCCTTTTTGAAGCTCTCGACGTGGTATCGCGTGAGCTTGTCGGTTTTATTCCTGCTGTTTCCCGCGATTCGAACGCCGAACGGGCAGCTAAAGACCAAACCGTTACTTATCCCATCGTTCCGGCGATCACGGCTGAGGACGTAACGCCGGGAGCAACTCCCGCCGATAGCGGCGATATGACCGTCGGCTCGGGAACACTGACCATCAGCAAATCCCGCGTTGCACCTATTCGCTGGACCGGCGAAGAGCAGAGATTACTTACGACCGGCGATACTCCGCAGGGACGTAATATCCTGCGTGATCAGTTCGCTCAGGCGTTCCGCACGCTGACCAACGAGGTCGAAGCCGACCTTGCCAATCTGTACAAGGACGCGGCTCGTGCTTATGGCACGTCAGGCACTACGCCTTTTGGTACAGCTAATGACTTCACCGACGCTTCCCAGGTATTCGCGATCCTTGACGAAAAGGGATGCCCGGCAACGGATCGAAAGCTCGTACTTGGCACGGCTGCAATGGCGAATCTTCGCGGCAAGCAGTCCGGCCTGTTTCACGTCAACGAGTCCGGCACAGCCGAGACGCTTCGCAACGGAGCTATCGGCCGCATTATGGGCTTTGATGTGTACGATTCGGGACAGGTCAAGACGCATACTGCGGGAAGTGCCGCATCTGCTACGACCTCGAATGCGGGCTTTGCTATCGGTGCGACCTCTATCGCTCTTGCTTCGGCAGGAACGGGCACGATAGTTCAGGGCGACGCTCTCAACTTCGCATCGGAGAACAACGGTCTCAAGTACATCGTAGGCACGGGCGATGCAGATGTATCGAACGGCGGCACTATCGTACTTAACGGCTCCGGTCTTAAGTATGCGATGTCGGCGGCTACCAAAGCGATCACGGTTTCGGCTACCGGCTGGCAGGCGAATATGGCTTTCGGCAAGCATGCTATTCAGCTTGTTACCCGCCATCCTGCAATGCCCGACGGCGGCGACGACGCAGACGATGTAACGACCGTTACAGATCCGATCAGCGGTCTATCGTTCCAGGTTGCGGTGTACAAGCAGTATCGCCGTGTCAAGTACGAGATCGGCTTGGCTTGGGGCGTTGAAATGGTGAAGGCTGACCACTGCGTTATCCTTCTTGGCTAATTGACCTGACGGGGCGGGTGAAATATCCCGCCCTCTATCCCTTTTTATGGCAGTTGAAATGTACGGCCCGGCGTTTGACGGCTCAGGCAAACTCGTGAATCGAGAAGTGCCGGAGTCCGATGTCAAGGCATACGAAGCGGCGGGATACGTTAAAGGCTCGCTTGCTGTGGATATTTACAAATCCGCTGATACAGGGGAGTTCGTTAGCGAGGACTTTGCCGAAGCGAATCCCAAAACGACCTACAAGACCAAAGGGCGATCAAAGAAGTAAATGGCTACGGGGTTCACTACCGACGAACAGCTAAAGATCAGCGAATACTGCGATATTTCATCCATTGAGTTGACGCAGTATCTGTCGGCATATGACAACGAGATCACTTCGGACACGGAAGCCCGTGTGAGAACGCATCTGGACACGCTAGAGACGCTTGACACGGATTTTACGAATATTCACCCGAACCAACAGAACTATGGGGCCGAGATCAAATATAACGACCGAAAGAACGAATTAAAGCAAAAGATCAGGCGGCTTTTATATCTACCAACTACGGGCGGCAGCGGCACAGGTGCGAGATTGCAGCGGGCATAAATGGCAACGGTACGCGAGAACATTCAAAACGCCATTGGTACGGTTTTTAATACACTGCGAAACGATGTGTTTTTCGAATCGACCGACACGCTCGAACTGATCAAGGCATCGTCAACGGCTGACGAGTTTGACCAGGTACTTGAGTTAACGAATTGGTTCTTTGAAAAAGACGCAAACGGCAACATAAACGTCCGCATTGCCAAGAGCTTTGACGATCTCACGGACAGCGTAGAGGTCGCAACGCACGTGAGGCACAACAACGAGGTTTACGTGATAAGCAGGGGCGACATCAAACCGCCGTTGGGCAATCGGGTGTTCTGGGAGATGTTCTGCGAGCGTTACCCGCGACAGGCTCAGTATAGCGATTTCAGATGAGAATTTCCTTTGAAGTTGACGGCGTACAGCAGACCATCCGGGCCTTTCAACAGGTGGAGCGTGGCGTTGTCGATCTTCGCGAACTTGGCACTTGGGATTGGGTACAGTCCGAGTATTACAAGGTTGTCAAGGAAATAATGGACTCGGAAGGGTCAGCGGGACAAAGCGGACGATGGAAAGCCTTAACTCCTAAATATGCCGCAGTGAAGCGGGCAACATACGGCGATAAGCCGATCCTGCAAGCTACGGGCGAGATGTACACATCGCTTACAACATCGGGAGGTGGAGCGGTAGTAGAGAAATCGGCTCAGGAGATGACGCTAGGCTCTAGCAATCCAAAAGCCGGTTGGCATCACGGCGGGCGAGGTCGTAATCCGAAACGCAGGATCATCGACTTTACCGACGAGCAGAAGAAACGCATCGTTGCTCCTATTGAAAAGAAGATGCGGCAGTTGGTTGACAACGCCAAGCTGCGAGACATACGCGGGTTTTAATGAATGGCCTGGAGTCCAACAAAGTCAATACTCTCGCCGCGAGCGATACCGACGAACTTGCTGACGTACATTACGGACGCGACACGGCAGGCAGATGCGTTGACGTGGGCGAACGGTGCAAGCGGGCTGAAGGCATTCAAGACGTTCTCGCAATCGGTGGCAAATCGGGCTATTCCGATCTTCCCGTCAATTGCTTTTAGCGATGATAACGATGAACAGGCATTCAACGGGGACATTATCGAGGGGCTTTATAGCTGCACCTTTGAGGTCAGCATCCAGAACGCTTCGGCTGATACCGCATCAACGAACGCAAGGGTATATCAGAAGGCCATTTGTTCAATGATAGCCAATTGCCCGACATCGACATTGCTTACTAACACGGGGGCGACGAACGCGGTGCTTTTAGGTCTTGAATGCGGATTTGAACCGATCAAGACGAACGATATGCAGAACGATTTTCTGCAAGTGTTTCAGATACGGGCGAGTTACTCGCTTTTTGACAGCCAATACGAATAAACAAAATGAGCGAAATAACCAGAGGATCATTACAGGAACAACACGGCGACAAAGCGGCGGCGGTATTTGCCGAGATCGCACTACTTGGCGGATTTGGCGAGGTCGGACCCGGTGAGAATCAGCTTGACGGTGAGGCAGCCCTTGACCTTCGCGGCGTACTGGATGCCGATAACAAGGCAGTGAGCGAGGCGAACAAGGCACGTATCAGGGAACTGCTCGGCGGCAAGAAAAAGAACGATGGACGCGACGACACTAAATAACGTCAATTTCCGCATATTGCTTCAACAGCATAACGGGAATCTTGAGAGGGCACAGGCCGCTTGGCGGCAAATACTCAGCCTCGGCGGTTACGGAAACGTCCCGTTCGAGTACGAGGGCGGCGTTGATGTCAAAGGGCTGCGGGTGCTCTTGGAGGAGCGGCAGCAAAAGCAGTCACAGGCGGAAGCGTTCAACATTCAATCATACGCGAAAGGCACACAGGCTTTTACAACGCATCAGCCCGTGCCGGAAACATTTTCAGACCTTGACGACCGGATCAAGAAAATAGAAGACCTCGCCGCTGGCGACAAACCAAAGGAGAACTAACACGATATGGCTGACGTAACAGATGCCTGGAAAACCTCAAACATTGCCCAAAATCACGGGCGTCTTTACCGAA
Organism: uncultured Myxococcales bacterium; assembly: GCA_964537055.1. GTDB lineage: Bacteria > Myxococcota_A > Polyangia > Palsa-1104 > JAEUJZ01 > CAZHYV01. Next base: position 13,505 of record CAZHYV010000009.1, on the reverse strand, counting down.
CCGTAGCCGTTCCGGGTGCTGGTGCTCGTCCCACTATGGGGTCAGCCGTTGGCGTTCTGGATTCCGGCGTTGCCGTTCATATGGGTGCAACGAAAGACGGGGCGAGACTAATGGTCAAGAGTGAGCTTGAGAAATTCTACGTTGATGAATTTCGCGGGCCTATCGTGACCAATGTCAACACCGTCAATATGGGTATCTCGGCGGAACTCGTCGGCGTTACCGATATGCAGCTTTCGGCGTACCTGATGCCGGGCGTCGGTACACGGTCAACCTCGGCGGGCTACGACTATATCACCATCGGTACAAAGGCAATCGCTTATGACTGCGTGGTGCTGACGTTCGCACTGATCGAGGATACGACCAAAACGGGTTGGTTTATGCTCTACAACGCCCTGAACGACAGCGGCGTTGAGTGGGCACAGTCCCGCAAGGCTCTCGGCGGGATTCCCGTCTCGTTCGTTGGTTACGAGCTTACTTCACGAGCTACCGCCGACACGCTTGGACAGATCGGTAAGGTAATAGCTTAAGGACTTCTCGCAAGAGGAGAAAGTGCTTGGGGCGAGGGTGTCGCATTAACCCTCTCGCCCTCGCCTCAGGCACACATAGCGTAAAGGGTTAATTTATGACAACACAATTGACAGCGGCGGAGAGATACCGCCAATCGCTTATCGTTGATGATTCTGAGATCGTGGATGTAACCGTCCCGTCCGGTTTCACCTTTCAGTTTCACAAGCCTTCCAAGTTTGCCGTTCTATTCGGCATCGGCAATCTACCACAGGCGGCGGCTTCAATGGCAGCCGAGAAATGGCAACAGGACGGGCTTATCGCGGAAGGCGTGGCAGCCAATGCCATTGACGTTGAAAAGCAGTTAAAGATAGCTCTCGATATGCGGGACCGCGTGTTGAAGCTCTCGCACAGTCCCAAGATCGTAATGGGTACGGCGAACGAATCAGCGGGCGAGATATCCGCCGACGATATTGACAACGAAGACCTTGAATACCTGTTCAAGTGGGTTGCGGCAGGAGGTGATACGAGCTTGATGCTCGCTACCTTTCCTGGAGGATCATCAACAGGTTCTGTGGCTCGGCCTAACCGCAAAGCTCGCAGGGCAGCCGCCAAGTCAACTGGCGGGAATTAAGGACGAAGTGGCGGCACTGGATTTCGACCTTGCTTGTTCCTATCGCGTCTTGCTTCACGAACTGGAGATGCAAAAGGGTATGGCGAAACTCATTGCCTACGAAGTGAGCAAGATATTCGGTGACGGCCCAAGCGGCGGCGATGGTGACGTTATCGACACTAGCGGGGCAGAGGTTTGGTAAGTGAGACGATGTTACGGAATGCGGTCAGGGTCTTGGCATCCCAAACAGTCTCGAAACCCTGCAACTGCATTTCGACGGTCTTTGATTTGGCGATGCGTTCGGCTTGTTCTTGTGTAACCGGGAACATCACAGAATAGTCGATCTCGTCGCTTTCGATGGTCAGTAGTTCGCCGTCAAGCAAGAATTTGAGCGTCGGGTGATTGTAAAGCGGACGGTTGACCACATCCGAAAAGAACAGGCCGAAGTAATTCTTCTCGGCAATGGTCGCAAATATCATCATCGACGGCCCCGAGCTAAAGCCGGTTTGAAAATGTATGTTGGTCTCTTTGGCGAACTTATCATACTTGACCACATACCGCTTCGAGTTCTCAAATTTGCTAACTCTTTCCTGAATAGTTTGCCCGAACGTGACGGTGGACAGCAGAAGTAAAAGCAGGAATCTCATAGGGCTAAAAATAACCCTCTTTCCCACAAAAGTAAAATGGCAGGCATCGGTGACGTAGGCGTACTCTTCAAGATCAAGGCGGACAGCGATCAAGCTGAACGTGAGTTCAAGAAGTTTAAGAAGGAGCTTGACGATATAGACGAACGCGGTAAAGACCCGTTACAGCGTCTAGCGTCACAAGCCGGATTAACCGCCGCACAGTTCTCAGGACTACAAACAGCAGTACTCGGGGCAACCGCGATCATCGGGGCACTCGGTATTGGAGCAATTGCCGCAGTTACCTCAATTGCCCGCCTTACAGTTGCCGCCTCAGAATATGGGTCTGAGATATTTGACGCCACTCAAAAGACCGGCGTTGGTGCTGAAACTATATCAGCCCTACGATATGCGGCTGAACAAAGCGGGTCTTCTTTTGAAAAAATCACAGGGTCTGTCGCTAAGTTCTCTACGTTAATTGGTCAGGCGGAGGTCGGAAATGAAAAAGCCGCTGCAACGTTGGAACTTTACGGCATTACAGCCCGCACTACTGAGGAAGCCTTAGCCCAAGCAGTTCAAAAGATAGGGGAAATGACGGATGAAAATATTCAATCCGCAGCTTCAGCAACTTTATTTAAGGACAAAACAGGTGAAGTCTTAAACGTCATCAAATCCTTAAAAGGCAATCTACCCGCAACCATCGCAGAGCTTAAGAAAATGGGCTTAACGATGAGCGACGAAGCGGCACAGGCCGCAGATGACTTTGGCGACCGATTGAACGATCTCCAAATGCAGGCCGCCGCAACAGGGCGGGCTTTTGCTGCCGAACTAATGCCGATGGCTACGCAGGCAATGTTACAAATTTCAGCGGCAATGGCGGCAAATCAAGGGGTTGCAGAGAAATGGGGTCGATTTCTCGTTGATACACTCAGGGGCATTGGAGTGGCATTTGAAGCACTAAAGTTCACAGTCGGTGCGGTGGTGAATTTTATTTCGATGGGCTTTGCCTCGATGTCAAATCAGGTAATAGCACGTTCAGCGGGGATGACCGCTGCAATTTATGCACTTCTTGGCCCGCTTGGAGCGTTGGCGGCGTTAGGAAAAGTACTCGGTTCTGCAACGGGCGGTGTAACCAGCGGCGTTGATTCTACCGTTAACTCCATTCTTGGACAGGTACAGGCAGCGGGAAGTGTCAATATTCCCAAGATTCGCGGAGGCGGCGGAGGCGGTGGTGGCGGCGGAGGCGGTGGTGGCGGCGGTGCTGCAAAGCAAGACCCTGAAATTGAGGCGGCTAAGTCTCGCACCCAAAAACTTGTTGAGATTTGGCAAGACAGTTACGACCGCATTGCAGCTGAGAATAAATTACGCCTTTCAAAGCAAGAGATAGACGAGCTTGAATTTATCGCATTGTCTAACGCTCTTGCCCTGCAACGGTTAGAAAAAGAAAAAGAACTTAACGAGGAACTTCTAAAGCTCGACCGCATTAAGGGCAAAGACCGTGAAGAGATCGAGCACAAGATCGACCGGCTGCGAACACAAATCTCGACGCAACGCATCAAAAATGAGAAGGAAACGAATGATGAAATTCTCAAGGAAATTGCGGACTACAACAAAGAGATAGAAAAGTTCGTCTTTGAAGAATTAAAGATTCGTGAGGCGGCTGAAGAGGAAGCGGAGCGGCGGCGTAAGGCACGCAACGAGCGGAGGAGGCGTGAAGAAAACTCGTTATTGCAGGAAGAGATCAAAGACCTTGACCGACGCGAACGGGAACGGAACGCGATTCAAGGAATCGGCATCGGCGGTACAGACCAATTCGGAAAACTTGCCGAACTTTTCAAAGGCAATCAGGTCGCTATCGCGGGCATTGAGACCTTAAAACTCGCCTTTGAGGGATTAGGTCAGGCAATCGGTCAAGTCGTGCAAGCGTGGGTACTGTACGGCTCGGCAGGTGCTTCCGTGCGTCAGGTGACGGCTCAAATCCTTGCGGGCATCGCACAGCAAGCGGCAGTCAAGGCGATCTTCGAACTGGCGGAAGGTTTCGCGGCGTTGGCTCGTGCATTCTTTGGCGACCCAAAGGCAGGGCCAGAGGCCGCGATGCACTTCAAATCGGCGGCGACCTATGGGGCGGTTGCGGCTATCGCGGGCGTTGCAGGGCGTGGCGTTGCGGGTAACTCGTTCAACCAAACGGCAGGCTCGGCAGGTTCCGGTGGTGTCGGAGCGGGCAACGGGGCTTCCCAAAACAACAACTTCACCACACGATTCAACGGCTTCGGTAACGCAATGGGCGAGCAGATACGCCAACAGAATCAAATTCTCGCAGCCCTTGAGGAAACGAATAACCGCCTTGCCAAACGCATTGATGGAATGTCGCCGGAGCAGGTTGTTGTACTTGGTGCAAACGGTGCATCACGTGCCATCGTTGGGGCTTTGCATAACGAATACAGCGACAACCCCGCATCCGTTGACGGCACTATGAGAAACCTGGGATTTGCGAGGTAAGCGATGCCGACAACCGTTACAGCGTCAAACGGCACACTCTACCATCTGTTTCAGCTTCCGTTGGCATCGTCACCGGAGATCGAGGACAGCATTGAGTTTGCCACTATCGACAACGAACTAACGGACGCATACCGGAGCGGCATTCTGTGCGGGCCTTCTGCGGGCACGAAGTCTTGGAAGCTCACGTTTCCGTCTCTCGCGGGTGAAGAAGTAGTTACGCTGTCAACGACCGGAGCAAAGGGCGAAACGGTTGACCGCGAGCAGTACATTCGAACGCTGTTCGCTAATAACAAGATCACGGGAACGCCTTTTGTGTTCCTCGATACGAATAGCAACACCTATCACTTTGTCGATTTCGTTGACGAAGAACTATCAATGAAACGAATGAGGGTCAAGATTTACACGACCGGCCTTGAGATGCGGGAGCGTCGGATAGCGGGCGTGACGTTGCCGAGTCCGTAATATGCCAACCACTGTAACATCAAGCAATGGCGATACGTTCCATCTGTGGCAGCTTGGCGACTTGTCAGCACCCGAGCCTGAAGACGGACATTCGTTCACGACCATTGATAACACGATGTCACACGGGCATCGTTCGTCACAGTTGCTTGGCTTGCCGTCGGGCAAGCGTTCCTGGCGGTTGGAATTGCCTACACTTGCGGCTTCGTCCGTGATCGCGGCGGCAGTGACTGACCCGTACAGTGCAACGGTATCGCGTGAGACATACGTGCGGAACTGCTACCGATACAACAAATCGACGGGCAAGCCTATCGCGTATCAATGGCCTCCGTCAACGGGGAATTACTACCTCGTTGATTTTGTAAATGAACCGCTGACCCTCCAAAAGAAAAAGGGCGTCGGGATATTCAGCACGGTCATTGAGTTCAAGCAAAGACGCATCCAGAACGTGTCGGTATTTAACCCGTCGCTCGTCCCATCGCTTGATACATACACGCCTATCTTGTGGCTCAAGGGTTCGGGCTA
>CAZHYV010000009.1:0-8182 GCA_964537055.1 uncultured Myxococcales bacterium | reverse complement strand
GCGGGCACATTCGCGGAACTAGACTTAGGCGAGGCGATATTTTTCACATCCGCATTGCCGGTCATCACGGCCCGCGAAGTGACGGAGTACCTCGCGACACGGTGGGGAATTGACATCTAATGCCAAGTATTGACCCGACAGCCTTAGCCAACATTCAAGCCCTCGCTTTAAAAGAGCGGGCGGATGTCTGCGAATACATCAAAGTCACTTGGAACACGGGTGTAATCCGCTACTATGGCGGGGCGGCGTATCAGGACTTTGCTCCGTTTACGAGCATCGGCGTCACCATTGACCCGCGTATTATTTACAGCAACCCAAGCGATCGGTTCACCGAGTTCGAGATCAACCCCGACCTTAGAACCGAATCCATCAGCATCACCTTTGACGATATCGACAAAGAGATCACAGGCAAGTTCCAGACCTACGGCAGCGGCGTAACGTGCGAAATATATCTGTATTACGCAGACGAAGATAAACACGTTGCGGTATGGCACGGGCAACTACAAGCTCCGAACGTTTACGGGTGGAAGCAGATCAAAGCGGTCGCAACCAACGGCTATCGTTCGCGGGAATTGACCGTACCATCGAGGCGGCGACCGAAAGAATGCACGGCTAATATCTTCGGCGGGCGGCTTCCTGACACTGACGCGGTGCGTTCATCGCTCTGCCCTTATGACAAGCATTTGGGCGGGAGCGTCGGCAACTACAAAACGGGCGTTACGCCTTACGCTGGATGCCCTAAAACGCGGGATGCGTGTATCGACCGTTTGAGCAACAACGGTAAATACTTCGGCGGCTTCGTGACCGATGCCAGTTCGATGGTCACTGACCCGAACGGATGGCTTGCCGTCTCGCGTGGGAACGCCTCGAACAACAAAGAACCTATTCGCGTGATCTTCGGGACAAAGACAGTTAAGGGCTTGCCGTTGCTATTGTGGGCACCGCAACGAGTGGCAAGTGACCCGAAAAACTCATATGTTCGCGGCGTTTGGGAGATTGGCGAAGGGCCGATAGCGGATGTCTGGAACTTCAAAGCCAATAACGTACTCATAGGGCAACAGCACCTAAACTTCAGGCTCGGCACACGCGGGCAAACCGCGACGAACTACACGGCGGACGTATCGAACTTCAGCAGTACGGCCCACATCTTCGGCGTAACGTACTACTTCGATCTTACGAACGTTTCGGAGTTTAACCCGACAGAGATCTCAACGGAGTGCCAGGTTCAAGGCTTTGCGGAAGTTTGTGTCTATACAGACGACTCGCCCGTAACCAAGACCCGCATCTGGTCGGATAACCGCGTGTGGTGCTTGCTTGAGCTTTACAAGAATCAGAAGTTCGGGCTTGGCTACGCTGAATCGAAATTCACGCTTGCCGACTGGATAACCGAGTCAACGTGGTCGGATCATGTAGTTAAGCACACGGTCACGGATGCTGACGGCGGCTCGACGGATTACATCTCACGGCGTTCGACATTCAACGCGATACTTGAGGGCCGGGCGGTCGGTGAGCAGATAGAGGACATTTGCAGGAGCGGCGGTTTAAGCGTCCCGTTCGAGGACAAAGGCAAATTCACCATTCGCTCGTTTCGTGCGGCAACAGCGGGCGAGCTATCGGCGGCAAAGGTCTTTTACGATACCGGCTCCAGCGTCAATGTGTGTTGGCTGAATGGTCAGCCCGCCATCGAACTATCCCAAACGCCTGACAACAAGCTTGTTAATGAGGTCGAGGTTCGCTTCGAGGAAGCTGCGAACAACGGCACGGAGCGGCCCATCACGGTTGACGATCCCAATTGGAAGCTCAAGGCAGGGCGACAGCAAGGGCCGAATTACTTTCTATCCGTTCCCAAGAAGTTCTCAGGCTTCGGCATTACATCGCTTGCAGAGGCGTTGCGGTTCGGCTACCGGATGCTCAAGTTTGGCGAATTTGACGAGGGCGGCACAGATAACAACCTGCGGGTGAAATTGACCGTGCCATTTGAGCAAGTCTTGAACCTCACGCGGTACGACATTATCAAGGTGCGTTCTGAGATCCTTGACGGTCACACGGTCGGTAACGGTGGCACGCTCGAAACACTGAGCGGAACGACCGCTTATCCGTTCCGCATCCTGAAGATGAAGAAGATATCAGGCGGGCGGTGCGAGATCGTGGCTCAGGCGTATAACAAAACGGCATACGAGGCGTTTGAGGTTGACGATGTATCAACGGTCAGCTCTAACCCCTGCGTGGTGTACGGAGCGGGTTCGTTCATCTGTGACGATACTTACGAGTACGTCGGTCAGTTGAACAGCAAGCCATCATATGCGGTCGGCACGAAGGAAATTCAATGGAGTTCAAGCAAGTGGCGGATATACGTTGACGGGACGCAGTATTACGAATCATCGTCGGCGGTAGCGTTCCCCTGGCTTGCAACGTGGACAACGACCGCACCTGACGGCGAATCGCCAGAGCCTTTTGTGTCCGAGGGCATCCCGACGCTTGGCGGCGGCGGGTCCGCCTTGACCATCAACGCACCGTCTTATAGCTCCACAACGGGCATTTTGAGCGTGGTAATTAACTAGCCGCCCTGAAACCGACTTATGACCCATTGTTTCAAGTGTTCATAGTCTGCCACATCGTCACACATACTGATTTGGCAGCGGCCCCAACCAGAGCGGTAAAATTCACCGCCACCAGGATTCTGTGTGAAAGAAAGGCCAAATTCAGCCCGAAGAGAACTTATCGCCTTGCGAGCCTGTTCAGAATCAACGTATGAACCAAAAGTCTTGATGTCAGTAAACATAATTTAATTATACACCAATGGCGACGATCCATTATCCAAGATTCACAGTATGCCGCATTAACGCGGCGGGTAAGCGTGTGGCGGTCACTTCTGCTACTATCACCGCGTACAACGTCACGGCGGCAAGCTCGCTATCCTCAACCTCAAGCGACAGCGACGGCAACGTAGCAGCGGGAACTTATACAGGCACAGTTGGCGACATTATCCGATTCGGTCACGCGACATACCCCGGATATATCTACTTTACTTCAACAGCGGCGGCGGCAGAGGCTTACACGCATCCTGACAACATCGAATGCACGTATGTTGCCGAGAACCTTGCAGCGAATCTGCTTGAAGGGCAAATGGTCGAGCTTTACGCGACCGACACCGATAACCCTGACGTAACGCCCTGGAAGATCGGAGAGGGCAAGACAGGTACGACCGTTGAGATACCTTTTCAGTCTAACGTTGCGAAGAATCTGCGGATATTCCCGCGAACCATCGACAGCAAACTAGGCCGCGTCCGCCAGACATTCAACATTACAACAGGCTCGCAGACGGTAGCCGTTCCCGCGACTGATACCATCGTTGCCCTCGACCCTGCGGCGTGGTACAGCGTCCGGCGTAACTCCGTAGATACCGCTTACGAAACCTACGACACGCGAGCATCACGCCCGCTATTCGAGCATTTCGTTACACGCACCACAACATCAACGAGTGAGCAAACCTTGCATCTGTACAACGTCGCTCGCAGTCAATTTCAGAACAACGGCGATACGATCCTAGCAGAGTATTCAGGGACACTTGCGGCGAATGCGGACGAGAAGTATTTACGTGTCTATTTCGCGGGAACTGAGATCTTTGACAGTTCTGATATTGATCCTGCTTTAGGCAATAACAGAAATTGGCGGGTGCGGGTCACGGTGACGCGAAAAAGTACATCTGTCGCGAGATGCTCTACGGACATCATTGTCTATGGCTGGAATGCGTTTTCAAAATATACAGAAGTCACTGGATTAGATTTTCCTGACCGATTGGGTGTCGGTCCGGGTACGGCTTACGACCTGGCATTTAAGATCACTACGCCGGATTTGGCGGGTGACGCATCTCTAACAATGGCAGAAGCTCGCTTTGTGAACGCCGTGCAATGCGATCTTGTTACCACCTCTCTATGGGCATACGGCGAGGCGAGATACTACAAAGGTGTGGGTGTAACGCAGTACACAGACGGCGCGAATATTACCACTGACTGGCAAGACCTTTCAGGTAATGCCCGCCACGCGGTACGCACGGGAACGCCCACGGCGGAACTTGCCGAGATCAACGGCGAAGCGGTAGTCAGGTATCCCGGCGGCAGTGTTTATCACACTTTGCCTGATATGTCTGCATTAACGCAGGGAAGCATTTTCCTCGTGTGGAAAGTTACGGACGTTACTACGGACGCTGGCTGTCGTTTCGGTACGAGCGGAAGCACTGACCACTACCCGTACACGCCCGATACGCCTGACGGCATCTATTCAGATTTTGGCTCGACCGTTCGCAAGACGTGCGGGGCTTCTATCTCTACCATTACGAACTATCATTGTACGTACATCTGGAGCAAATCGAACGATTGGGGCTTGCACCAGGACGGGCAGAAAATTTACGAGACCACGACTAACACGGTCGGCTTCCATTCAAGCCCTCGCATCGCACATAACGGATCAGCGGGAATGAAAGTTGACCTCGCGGCGTGGTACATCTTTTCGGTCAAGCCGACTGATGCAAACGTGGCGAAGATGTATAGGTATATTCAAAAGGAATTTGGGTGCTAGGGTTGGCGGGATTAGACCGCCCCAACATTCCCAATCCCGCCACAAACTCAGATCAGCAAGGGTTCGCGGTTTGGGTTACGTGCATATTCCTCTTGCCCGTTCATCGCTTGCTGTACACCCAGAATATTGGGTTTCCGTTTCTGTTGAATGGCAGCTGACCGCCGCGCTCACGCATACCGAGAACGGTTTCCTTACCGACAGACCCGCGACCGCGATTGAGTTTCTTATCTTCGTGCTTATTAGCCTCTTTGCCGCCTACGTAGGTTTCGTCAATTTCGACCATCCCGCGTAACTTGTCGATTTTCGAGCCACACGCTTCACGTAGTCGCTGGAGCATAAACCACGCGGACTTTTGCGTGACGCCTATCTCTTTCGCTAATTGGAGCGATGAGATACCCTTTCTCGCGGTGACGAGTAGATACATCGCATAGAGCCATTTGTGAAGCGGAATGTGCGAACGCTCGAAGATCGTGCCAGTTCGCACGGTAAAATCCAACTGGCAGGCATTACAGCGGTAATAGCCGCCCTTCCGCGTCGTTATCCGCTCACCTTTCCGGCAAGTCGGACACATCACGCCATCCGGCCAAAGGCGAGACTCAAGATAGTGCCTCGCGGATTCCTGATCTGGAAACATCTGGAAAAGTTCAAAGGTTGATATTGTGGATCTGCTCATGCGATGCCCTCCCGTAATGAACGAAGCTGCTCTTTCATTGCCGCTAAACTGCATTCAGGGCACTCGATCTTGCCTTTTACGGGGCGTGATTCAGGTCGGCACAAGTGATGCCCGCACTCCAATTCCAACCACAAGGTCATCTTGCCCTGCGACCTGCCCCAGCCGGTTTGGTGCGTCGAAATAATCCGTTTTACTGATTGCCGGATTGTGGATTTGCTCATGCTTGTTTCTCCCTCCATTTTCGAGCGGCTATGCGGAACGGGGAATTGGCGTTACATTCCTTACATTCGCAGTCGCCATCGTGAGCACGAACCATCGTGCACGGCTCTAAATGTGGGCCACAAATGTACGAGCACCCTTTTTCCTTGTGTGGATAATGCAGGATGCGGTCGATAACTTTTTTCGGTGACTGTGTGCTCATTTCACGACCTCCACAGGAATCGGGCTTGTGAACTCAAGACCCCAACTGTCTCTCAAGAACCGCCGCAACAATCCTTCATCAAAGAAATTAGCCAACAGCGTTCCGTCAACTTCCATCCTCCACATCCGTCCGTCCCATCCGTTTCTAGCAGGCCCTTGACTAAACCTAATATCCGGCATTACAACTCCGTTATGCTCGATCATTCACCCCTCCCCACCGTTAGATACGGTTTATCTCCATCGAACGCGATGCCAACTTTTCGCCCATTTGCAAAAGTCACCTCGGTCGGAAATGTGCTATCATTGGCCGTGTAGTTGCCTCCCGTCGCCAAGACTCTACGATTCCAACCTTCGACCGCTTGCTCCTGCGATTCGTAGCTACGGGTGCGAACCTCGCAGGTGGCATATGCACACTCGACGTAATAGTAAGTACGCGGATTCATGAAATCGTCTGGGTCTTGGTTATCTTCTCTGACCACCGCATATCCTCCGCACATTGGGCAATCTCGTAGGAAAAAGTGGGCGGTTTTTCCTACAGAAGCCGTCCCGTGAATTGGGACATTTTCGCTGTCTAAATGGGACGTTTCACCGCCTAATTGGGACACCACAGCCTCCATCCTCAAATGCTTGGCGGGCGTATCCTTCTTACAAGCCTCTCGCGGCGAATGTGTCTCGTAACAACAGTCTGATGGGAAGACAATGGCGTTTGGTGCGTCTGGATCGAGCATTGCCCGCTCTTTCAACGCCCTCACAAAACTCGCACCGTATTTACGACCAGACGCGATGTTTGTCGTTTTCTGTTTCATCGTTTTTCTCCTTTATTTTATTCGGTTCTGTTTCAACCGTGTCTAAAATATAGCAGATTTATCTGCGGGAGTCAAGTATATAATTCCCAAAAGTTTCCATTACGTGTAACAGCATAGGACAAGAATGTATTATTTGGTTGCAAAGATTGTGTGACGGTGTTACAATCACACTCGATGTTAGAGTTTGACGGAACAAAACTGAAACAACTTCGACGTGCAAAGGGATGGACTCAAGGCGAACTCGGTTTGATGGTCGGCAAAAAGACCGAACATATTTCAAGCTACGAGAACGGCCACGCTAATCCACCGGCCGATACTCTCTTAAGCTTGATGCGAATTTTCGACAGCAAGCCAGAACATTTTAGCCGAGAGGGTGCGTCTTTAGAACTGGCGGCTTAATGCAGCTCGTGCGTTTCTGCATCGAGCGATGAATCCGCACGTTAAATCCAAAATCATTGCTGATCGGTGATGCCGCCGCAACATACCGGCTGCCACCGATAGAGGTCGGATAAGGTCTGTCCGAAGATAGTAGAGACGATAAGGGCGTGAGCTTGGGGAAAGTCTCAAATTGACAAGCTGAAAACGTGTTCTTCCCGCAAGGGTTCTTTTCCGGGCAACGGGTGAGTATTGGATCTCACAACAGGCGGCAACGTCCCGGTCAGATTTTCTCAGTAATAGAACGGCGTGTATAAGGCGAGCAAGCTATCGTAAATCCTCGAACAATGTAAAAGGGATGCCCGCGAAAGCACCCCCTCATTGAACCAAGGCTGTTAAAGGCGAATAACCTTACACTCATAGTACCACAAACACTAGGAGAAAGATAGGGATAGCCGCCGTGTATCTAAAAATAAATATATGGAAGCTCTATCCGAGTATCAACGTTTCTTTCCGCACTTCACGCCGAACATCTTTCAGCAGGAACTTATCGAGGACCGCGTTACCGATCTTGGAGCGTGGCGAAAGGTGCTGACCGTCTGGGCGGGGAATGACTACCGGCCTCAGAGCGTCTTTAAGATGCTCGAAATGTACGACAAGGAATGTCGGGCCGTACCTGAGACGCCGGAGCAGATCGTAGCCGCCTTGCACCGCGAGGATGCACAGCTTACCGACACGAACCTTTCCGAGATAGCCGTGCTTCAGGTGCTAATGACGCGGCAGATCACGAAACCGGATGCCGAACCGATCAAGGCTATTCAATACTTCTTGCCCGCTGCTCGCCAGATACACGCGGAATCGTGCGTAAGCCCTGAGAACGTGGCGGCGATCCTGAGCGTTCGTCGGCAGCAATTCGCGTCGGAGCGGTTCATTGCAACACGTAAAAAAATTTCAAATATTTGTGCAATCTAGTTACAATTTCGCTTGACATCTGTGTAACGATGTTATAATCTCTTATCAAGTTAGCCAATCGCGAGGGAGCGAGAAGCAGCGATCAAGCGGAAACAGGCCTCAGTACCGAAAGGGAAAATGGCAGCCAAAACCGGCGGGGCGACTAGCCAAAGATTGAAATTCAAAACAGGAGAGGCCGAGCGGTTAGCTGAGGGGGGTTCACAGATCGCAAGGCTCAAAGCGAAATGACACGATATTCAGATTGTTGCGGGGCTACCGAACAGACAGACATTCCATTCAACAGCGACGGCGGATTTTGCTCTGACTGTAAAGATCACTGCGAATACGTCGAGATCGAGGACGATGCCGAAACGCCCGT
>CAZHYV010000008.1:0-184665 GCA_964537055.1 uncultured Myxococcales bacterium | reverse complement strand
TCAAAGCGGAGCTTGATCCTGAAGACAAAACCCGGATTCGCATCGCCATTCCACATAGGCCGCCACTCGAAAGCCACGTCAAAACTGGTGTCATTGCTGGGGTGTAACCAAGGAGAAATGATATGTCTGTCCTCACCGGAAAAGTGATTCTCAAAGTTAACCAAACCGCCTTGATTACGATGTCAGGACAATGGAGTGTGAATCGAGTGATTCCCGATTTTTATGCTTACGGTCAAATGGGGTATATCGGCTCCTCGGTAGGAACCGAGGAAAATGTGAGTGGAGACTGTACCTTTGTCATCCCGGCGACCGGGCTAGAAGCACAACTCTATAACCTCCAAGTCACTCCCTTTGAACTCGACTGGCTCATGGGAGACCCTGCCTTTGGCAAACCGCCCTCATACAAAGCTGTCGATTGTCGGTTTTCGCCAGGACTTCATCTCACCGTGGATAGTCCTAAAGGTCAAACGACGATTCGCGGCAATCTGAAAGCTGGAAAGCTCGAATTCCCAGGAAAGATAAGCCCTTAACCTAAGAAAAGGAGATCGAAATGCACCAAGAACAAAACCTACCAGAAGCTTTACAAAATCCCTTCCAACTCTTCGGTACGGAGACAGGCAAGGTCACACCCTATCATCCTATCAAAGACGGGGTTTGCCTCTTGCAAGAAGATGGGACTATCAAAAACGTTCCTGTCTGGATGCGTCTCATCGGTGATCAAAAACAGCGTCTGCATATGTCCTATGCCCGGCAGTACCTTTCCAAAAAGGGAGATAGCGTTATTACGGATGGAGAGCTCAACTGGGAAACGTGGATGCTGAGTATGCACGAAATTTTAATTTTGCCCATTCCTTCAGAAGGAGGCAAGCCTACACCTGCTTTTCCAACACCGCTTACTCTGATCAGTTCGAAGGGGCTCATCAGCCAAACAGACATGGATGTACTTCCTCTCCGGAAGCTCGCAGATGGGGAATTGAACCGACTCATGAAAGAATATCAGCTTTTTGTAAGGGTACAGCTTCCTCCCTATCCAACACAGGAGCAAATGAAGCAGATTCTTGACGAGGGAAAAACCGATGCGCTGAAGACCCTACACTCGCGCCACGGGTCCTCAGCGCTGATTCAAGTGCTGCATGGTTTGGAAGGCGCTCCATGGCCCACGTAAGACCTTGGGAGCACTACCGATTTGATGCCTTGCTTCAGGCAGCCCGAATTTCAATTTTTGGAGAAGATTATTCTCAGAACCCAGGGTATCAAGCTTACCAGGAATTCAGATTATACCGTCTTCCCTTAGTAATTGAACCCTTCTTCTTTGAGGAATAAACAGTGGCCCATAAAACGGAGATCGAAGTTGAGATTAAAAATGCAGAATCGGTCGATTCCTTTTTTGACCGACTGAAGCGTTCGTTTGGGGAGTGGAAAAAGCAAGGGAAAGAAGCGCTCTCCGAGATGGCAAAAGGAACGAGTGAGTCACTGACCTCAGGGCTTGGAGGCATCGTCAGTTCCTTGGGAGCGGATCTGATCAATACCTTGCTTCAACCCCTCAGTTTTTCGTTCTCGAAAGCGGTCGCCTCCGCAAAAGAATATCGGGCAGCAGTCACAGATGCAGCGCTTAGCACAGGAAAAACCTTTGATCAAGCGAGTGATAGTATCGAACAGACCAGCTATGCCATTCTGGAGTCCCACCAGACGGTACTCTCCTTCTCCGGTGCTGTTCAAAAATCAACCGGATACTGGCTTGAGGGGACGAATGCCATGGAAGCGTACCAGGACCGTGCCAAATTCTTAGGGCGCTCGTTTGGCGACATGGCCAAAGAAGCCTCCACCCTCAGTCAGCTTTTTGACCTTCGGGATGGGGATAAAATCTCGACATTGTTTCAGACGATGAACGCGCAAGCAGACCAGCTGGGCGTCAATGCGAAAGCTGCGGCCATTCAGTTTGATCAATTAGCAAGTAGCATGGCACGGCTCACCTCTGCCTCGCCAGAGAAGATTTCTGCGATTTCTTCTGCTTTCTTAAAAGCAGCAGGAGGAAATCAAGCGCAGGCCTCGGTGATTCAACAAGGATTTATGAATTTTATCAAGCCACGCATTTCTTATATCGAGGATGAAATGCGAGCGACTGGCCAGATTAAGAAGAGTGAATCTATCTTAGGAAAAGATGGTCGGATTCGAGAAGAGCTCTTGATTCCGATTGTCAAGATGGAACAAGAATATATCAAAAAGCATTTCGGCAGAGAGCCTTGGCGAGAACAAATGCGAATCTTAGGCCAGGGAAACGTCTTTGGCAGCTCTGAAGCCGCCGCCGGGTTTTTGAATCTGGACACCGCTGCCATGGAAGCAGCATCGAAGAGGAAAGAAGCCCCGAATCGTCCTTATCTGCAGAAGGAAATACAAAGTGCAGACGGCGATCGTAAACTTTCTAATTTGGTGAGCGAATACCAGGAGATGGGGGTAGGAGCTCCGGTCCTTACTTGGCAGGATAAAATTGTGAAGGCCAAAAATTCTGCGGGAGAATGGTTTATTGACCATTTTATTGGGAGATTTCTCTATGAGAAATATTTTGGAGAGACTCACCAAAAGAAATTCGCTCGGGTCAAAGCAAACCAAATCAATTCCAACCAGAGTGGGAACCAATCAAGCTCTCAAATCTTCTCACACAATCTAAATTTTACTCCTGCATCGAGGTCTCAATCTGATCTATTATCTCCACCTGTAGACGATTTTCCTTGGACACCACAAACCCCCATCAAAGACAAGAAAAATTCTTCTGTTTTGGCTCAACCACAACGCCTTTCTTCAAAGCCACCCCCTTCATCTAAGGCACATCAATCTCGTCCTATATTTCATTGGTCGGGGGCGGATAAAGAGCCTGTGCTCTCGAAAGAAAACCAAGAGAAAATTCGGAAATTGTTACCCGAGGACATTAAAGAGCTTGCCAAGCAATTTGGAGACAACCTTTTAAGCCGGACTCTGAAAGTGCAAGTCATCCCAGATGCACCCCCTGAACCTATCAAACCTCCCCAGGGAGAAAGGAACCACGGGTGAACGCAGATGATTGATGTGAATACGCTGACCTTTGATGGAATCGAACTACACAAGTGGGTCTCGGGCTTTCAATCGAAGCTCGCAGGGCACTGGGCCGAGCATAAAATCCCCGGCCAGCGTGGGGCACTTCAGGAAGATCTAGGCGATGGGGTGCTCGATACCAAAGTGGTGCTTCAGTTTGCAGGACCCACTGCCAGAGATGACTACAACAAAGTCATGAAAGGGCTCAAAAAGCGTCGTGGGGAATTTACCCATCCCATTCGAGGCCCAAGACCTTGTATTTTGTTTGAAGCAGTCGAGAGCATGGATTTTGTCAAACAAGGCAATGCGATTCGGCTGGAGCTCACCATCAAAGAGGCCATCCTAAGTCCGACAGATCAGTTTCAAAGTCTCCCTTCAAGCTTTGCGCAAGGAGTGCTCAGCAAAGCAGCGCTAACCCAAGCGAATGCAGAGCAGTACAAATCCCAAATGTTTGTGAAGTTCCCTTTGAATACAACGATTCGCTCAAAAATCCTGTCGGCCCTGGATCGAGTGAATGGTTTTGTCCGGGCTGCGAACACCTATGCCAGTGTTGGCCTACGGGTCTTTCAAGAAGGCGATTTGGGACTCGATTTGGTGAATCAATTGCAAGCGCTGCCTGGACTTGTGAGTGAAGCGGAAACTCAACTTTCTCAACTCAGGACGCCCACCCAAATTCAACCCATCCTATTATCCATGGAGGAATGCCTTTATGCCGCAACCCAGTTTGATCAAGCGCTCCGTGCGAATTTGCCTCCACCGATTATCACCCTGGTTTCTCAATCGCCCGGACAATCCATTTATTCGTTCGTGGAAGCGTGGTATCCCGAGAAAACGAGAGCACAACAACTTGCTCTCATTCCCATCCTTCTCAAGCTAAACCGTGGGATTCGAAACCCAAGTCTCATTCCCATGGGATTTCGTCTCTTGAGGCCCGCCTCATGATGTCTCAAGAGAGAACCCAGGAAGCATTGCGCCCAAAAATTCACGTCTGGCTGAACGGGAAAAACTATTATAACATTAAAAACTTCCGCCTAACCGGAGATATTCTTTGTATTTCAGATGGGTTTTCGTTTGAACTTCCGAGCCCGAATGGTGAAGGACTTGACCTTTTGAAAGCCAATGTCCACCGTTGGTTTCCAATTAAGATTTGGCATTCAGACCCACTTGTCATGCAAGGCAAGCCGAGACTTCAGCTTACCGGGGTTGTGACCGCAGCCGAATATCGCACGGGAAGCGGACCCTCCACGTTAAGCATTCGCGGCTACAATCTTGGGAAATTGCTTGATTCTTGCGGACCTGCCTGGAAGCGATTCGGAGGATCGACCTGGGGAGAACTTCTCAAGCTTTTGCTTGATCCAAGCTGGATCGAAGCAGAGCGCAAAGATGAATGGGGATTCAAAAAACCCATCGGTTTTAATTTAAGCAGCCAGATTAAATTGGGTCGCGAAGGGGCCATGCGAGCCTACTACCGAAAAGTGCAGGAATGGGTGATTCCCATTCAAATTCAAGTGGGCGAGCTCATTCACGACACGTTATCTCGGCATGCTCGACTCATTTGGGAAGATCATACCGGAGGGTGCCTGATCAATGTCTCGGCCGACGGGCACATCCAACTCATGAACCCCGAAGACCAAGCTAATGATCCAGCTACCTATGTCTTTGAGTATCACCCTGATACACGAAATCAACGAATCAAGTCCATCACCATTCAAATGAACGGAGAGCCGCTCTATTCCGACTATACCTGCTATAGCAGTAGCATCCGCCCACCAAAAATTGTGGATGCTCGTGATACTCATGCTGGCGCTAGAATCGGGCATTGGAATTCACCATTTACTCTTGGAGACCCTAAAAAACCAATCAAACGAAGAATGACCTTTGGGGATGGAGAGCAATACACGGAAGAACTCGCCAGAAAGCGAGCGCACTACCGCTGTAATCGTGCCATTTATGAAGAAGAAACGGTTACCTGTGTGATTCAAGGCCACTCCATGCCGGGTCCCCAAGGAGAGTGGGTGCCCCTGGTCGAGGGAACGATTGTGGATTACCGGGATAGTTTCAGTCAGCGCAATCAGCTCTATTACATGCACCGCGTCGAGCTTCATCAGTCCGAAGCGCCCCAAGGAACCACCTCAATTTGCACCCTGAAAAAGAAAGGAATTCTCTCTGCATGAAAACGACGTGGACAAAAATGGAACTTTGGCAGGCTTTAGAAGAGTGGTGGTTTTCGAAAATGTCTCATTCGCTGATTACCAATCCTTCAGAAGAAACCGAAGCGCAAGATACCGTGAAAGGGTATGCAGACCCTGATGGTGGAGAAGATGGAAACTACCCCCTCTTACGAATAGAAGCCTTCGGTATGTTCGGAGTACCTTTTCCGAATCAACCGTGTTTGATCCTAACGCGCTATGGCGATAACGGCTTTGTCATGCCGCTGGGAAACGCTCGGTATAAACCGAGTGATACGAAGCGTGGAGAAGCTGGTCTTTATTGTGGAAAACCAGGAACCACCATTCGACTGAAACCTGATGGCAGTATCACGATCGACGCAGCACCAGGGCAGGATGTCATTGTGAATGGAGGAAAGGCACAAGTCGCCCGTGTCAATGACTCTGTCAACAGTGGAACATTACTCTTAGTGGCTCCGATGGGGATTTTAGGGTCCGCTCAATACTTTCCACCGGGTGCGCCGCTGCCCGTACCGTTACCCCCTGGGGCGATTGTGGTCAAATTGGATGCAGGCCTCATCCAAAGTGGAGCAAGGAATTTCAAAGCATGAGGGACAGAAAATATCTACTTCCAACCGACGAGCGCTTTCTGCCCTGTACGCTCTTCGTACGTCAAAGGAGGCCGTTTGCAATCCATGATTCCATCAATTCCTGTCGAATAAAATCGATCCTGATCTTGGTAAATAATGAGACAGTACCCTTTCCGCAACAGAGCACCGTACTGATTTTGTGCATCGACTACGATATGACCAAAATAGTAGTGTCGCTCCTCCTTTTCTTCGTCTTCCAAAATCTCGACCGAAACAAATTGAGCTGTGGCAGGAGCATCGAGCATCTGAAGGAGAATCTCTTGACACGCTCGTTTTGGCAAGCCCGCCTGATAGATCAGATACCACGTAGGCAATCCCATTGCGATCGAGAGCACCAAGAGCCATTTCCAGTACCGGTGCAGAAAAGATTTGAGCGGATCCACAGCGTAAGAATTTTTCAATTTCATTTTCTTGTCAAGCACTTCAAGGAGGTTCCATGTCGTTTTTAGATCCTAAGCTTCGGGTGAGACCGAATGGAAAATACGATTTTTCTCCCAAAAACGGCACACTGGAACTCACGGATGACCAAACCGGACCCATTTTACGCTTCTGTCGGCAAAAGAAATGGATTGCAGACCGTGGAGAGCGAGATGGAGAAAGCCTCGATGACATCCAGTTTGATACCCAAAGCACCGAATCGCGCATCCGAGCGGTTCTTGAAGGGCGTCTTCGTGTCCTCATCACACTCCGCCGCTTAGAAAGCGTTGCTGTCCTCCAGATTCTCCGTACACAACCTGGGATGTGGTGGTTTGCTGTGCAAGTCAAGCGATTTGGTCAATCTCCACAAACCCTTCAACTCCCAGTGAGGGTCTGATCATGCCATTTGAACTAACAGATTTTGAAACCAAGCGTGACCAAATGACCGCCTTTTCTGCGAATCGTGCCCCAGAATTAGCGACTTCTCCCATGGATTGGCAAGGCGAACAAATTGCTGCACAAGCCCAAATCATGCAAAGTCTGGAAAGCGCTGCTGCACTTGCCGTTGCGGATGCAGTCCCTACCGCTGAAAGTAGTCCGGAGGGAATTGCGAAATGGGCACAGACCATTGGACTTGATGCCGGGAAAGGACCTGGCATCTATGGCCTCAAAGGACCAACGGCGGCTTCCGGAGCGACCGGCCAAATCACAGGTACTGGAGGGGTGACGATTCTTGCGGGAGCCAAAGCCTTAGCTCCGAACGGAGTCGTTGTCCTTCTCGGGAACAACATCACCCTTTCAGGGGTGGCGCCAGGAACCGGACAAGCCCTCGGGATCTTTCATGTCGACGGTACCCAGGAGGGAAGCCTAGGACCGATTGGAAATTTGGAAGCTGGGACTGTCCTTTCTTGGGCAGCTCCGCCTGTGGGAATTGACCCCACGTTTACTCTCGTGACTCGCATGCAGGTGCTCGGCAATCCTGAAGAATCTACGGAACAGGGGCTCCGGCGCATCCAACAAAAAATGCAGTTACCCCCCAAAGGGGGAGCGCCACAGGATTATGGAGAATGGGTGGAAACGGCAAAAGCACCTTCAGGACAACCTCTGCAGACGAACGTCAAGGCATGGAGGTATCCCAATTATGACGGCGATGGGTGCCCTATGGTCGTCGCTACCTTGGCAGGGGATGGGATCGGACGTATCCCTCCAGATTCTCTGTTAAAACAAATCAACCGGTATGTGATCGGGAGCGTGTTTGAAGACGGTCCTCGACCCATTAGCCACAGCTTTCGGACCATTGCGCCGTTCATGCCGAATGCGAGGCAACTTATCATCCGTGCTCGCGTGGTTCCGAGCAAAGGGGTGTACGCATTTCATTGGGAACGGGGCACCACGCTTTATACCGTGTTCAACTACGTCGCAGGTCCGCCCGCCGTGGTGACGCTGAATCGGCTGGCTCCCCTTGACCTCAAGACCGCCATTGATGCGGGTCTAGAGCCCAAGATGTTTATTGATACTCGTTTGGGTAGCTTCCTTCCTTCTGGCCCTCCGATCCCTGTCCAGGCAAAGATCGTGGCTTGGAAAGATGTCGCTGGAAAAACAGAACTCACCTTAGAAAATCCACTGCCGCCGGGATGGACCGCTCCGAGCCTCACGGGAACGGAAGAGGTGTTTTCGGGAGGTCCCGTGGTTGTACCCGCTGCGACCTCGGTCCTTCAAGAGGTGAACAAGCTAGGTCCTTCAAAATCTTCCAGACTGGCAGATCCAAATCAACTCTTTCTGTGGGAAGACACGCTGGGCGTGAACAATATCTCTACCGCCATCGCAAATACGCTTGATGCCGATGGAATTACGAAGTTCGTTTCTCTGATTCCAGCCAATGCGGTCACCATCGCGATTGGAACCAACGCACCGCTTTCCCAAGATGTGACCGCTTCGGATAGTACCGTCCAAGGGCCAGAACTTTTACGCGCAGGAAGGATTTTGATTACGGATTAACTATGAAACTCCAATCGTTCTTCCCTTCTTTTAAAGATCCAGCGCTCTCGTTTTTGAAACGGCCTACGGAAGCGCTCGGTCAGTACCATCAACAGGCACCGGCTTTTTTCGGGCTAGGCGCTAGGTATGCCGGAGCGTACAAAGATACGATGCAGCGCTCGGTCACGCCGGCCTTTGCAGCCATTCCCGCAGGGGCGACGCACGAGCTCGGGGTCATTCAACTCCTCAGCGATCCTTTGCGCAAACAAGAGGTCCCTGCGGGAATTTGGAACCTCGGTTTTGCACTCCAAGTCGCAAATGCTGGGATGACCTATGCCTGGACGCCCAAAGCAGCGCTTTATGTCATAAGCGGCCTCACTGGAGAACGGCGAGCGACGATCTTCAATTGGCAGAATGTGGGACTCTCGGGAAGAATCGAGACGAACGAGCGGACGGCATGGAGCAATAGCATTGCAGGAGCTTCTGCGACCCTCTTTGGCGGGGACTATCTTGCGCTTGAACTCGGAGTGTCGATTACGAATACAGGAGCCGCACTGGCACCCCAGATTTCACTCTTTTCTAATGGAGCCACTCCCATCCTTGCGGATCACCTGGTGATGACGGATGCCCAAGGAATGCTGGTGGCGCCACAGCCGCTGCTTCTCTCGCTCCCTCAGCCTGGAGAGCCTCCAGCTTCTTCGGTCAGCCTCGAACAGGCCTTGACACTTCTCAAAGAGCATTTTCCCAAAGGCTCTTCGGAGCTGTACGATTGGGATAGTCAAGATGCGACGATTGCTCGATACATCACCTTTCTCGGGGAGTGTATCAAGATCTACGGCTACGATGTCTTGGAGCGGCTCTTTCGAGAAGTCTCTCCTCTTTCTTGTATCGAACTCCTTCCAGATTGGGAGGGCTTGCTTGGGATTACCTATACGAAAGTCGCGCAAACCGAACTCGGTCTCAAAGCTCGTCGGGATGCGGTGCTCGCAAAGTTACGAGAGTATGGAGGGACGACGTTATTCAATGTCGCCGCAGCCATGGTCCCTCTCGCGAAGTTTGTTCCGCCAGACCTTCCCGAAATCCTTGAAATTTCTTCGGATGACTTGCGGCTCCATAATACCTTTGAAGAAACGATTCCACCTCCCGATGGAGACGTGATTCCTGGGACGGGCTTTAACCCAGGCAACAATCCCATTCGACGGACCCCAGTCCTTCTCGATGGCGGGCATGTCTGGAACAGCGGCGTTCTTCTCCGGGTGAAGCTGGCGACCAAAGACACCGCGGCGTTGCGGTTCCAAATCACAGGACCTGACTTGACTGTCGCTCAGTTTGAAGGGGGACCCTCCAGGCTCACCGATGAACTCTGGCTCCGTTCTCCAGCCCATGCAGGGGCTGCCATACACGGGGTGTGGCAATTGAACGTCTATCGGGAGGGATTTTTCTCTCCAGCGAATATGGTGCTGCATTGGTCGTTGTATGTGCTCGGCGCTGGGTTCGGTGGAAGAGGTCAAGCGAAATACAACTGGTCCGTCTATTTGGACCAAAACCACCAGAAAGGCGACCGCAAGGCCATCGATGCATTTTTATCCCGTGTCACCCAAGCCTATGCCCGCAGTTTTGTCATCTATGCCAAAGATGCGATCCCTGGCAGCGACCACCATATTCCCGGTCGATTTCTTCCAGGGACCTAAGGAGGAACTATGTTTAATCCATTAGCCTATCCCTACGTGAGAGCCCGAAATTATACCGACGGTGGGCTCCCCAAAGTATTGAGTGATGAGTTTTATAATCCGACCCAAGATTTGATTGCCAAGCTGTACGGTGCTGCGACGGGACAATCCTGTTCCATTCGAACCGAGGAGTTTGATCGGGAATCCGGCGGATTTGTGAAAAGTGGCATGTTTGGCACGCAACTCAATATCTCGACATGTGTAAATGCCAAAGCCCTCTCCACCACCGCACTTTCCCCGGGAGAGCATGGGATTTGGCAAGTGTCTGTGGACGCAAAAGGATCCTTTGATTTTATTGCGCAGGATAATACGTGTTTTATTGGCGTCCTTCCCTTCCTCTGGACGGCAAAAGTAAAACTGGGGGCTCGTCTGCGGTTAGATACGGTCGCAAACGAAGGATTTGCCGTAGGACTCGGCGGAACCATAACCGGACTTCCTTCCTTTCTTGCAGGCAAAGACAAAGCGAATTGGCAAGCCTTTGTAGGGACCAAGTTCTTCGATACTGGGGTTCCCGTGGTTGACAATGCTTGGGTCTGGATGCACATCACACGTGAAGTGGATGGAACCGTTCGATTCTATCTGAAAGACAATGCCATGCCTCCAAAGCTGGTGGCTTCTGAATCATTTCCAGGATCTCTGACCTCCTGCCGCAGATATATTCGGATGCAAGATTCAGCCGGTCTGGCTCTCGCAAATGACTTTTTTCAAATTGACATGTACGCCCGAGGAATCGACCGATGACCTTTCAGCCGCTCAGCCACACCATTCCGAATCGAAAACCCTTTGTGCGATGCCCTACGTTTATCGATGGCAAAGGCCCCCCTCCGCATGACTTTTTCGACGAGACCCAAGACCATTTGGGAGCCTACTATCATGCCATGCTGGGCACCGAGTGGTCTTTCCAAACGGAGGATTTTGACAATGAGGGATATCCGGCAGGCTTTTTAGGGCAGTTTACCATCAAGACCTCCCTCGGTCTCACGTTGCGGCCCTCCGTTGGGATGCAACAGGGCGATGCGGGGGTCTGGATTGGTCAGTCGGGAGCGACTCCCTTCATTCATGAAATGGGAACGAATTCCTGTAACATCGGGACAGAGGATTTTTTGTTTACCGCGAAAGTCCGTTGTCTCGGCGTTAGCCGTCTCGATCCTTTTGATCGATTTGGGTTTCACGTGTCGATGGGGGGCTCTCCAACTCCCAGCTTGCCCGGATTTGCAGGGGGTTCCAACTCGCTAAACTGGCATGTTTTTTGCCCCAAATCGATCGATAGTCCCCCTGTGTATATTGATACGGGGGTCCCTTTTTTGGAATCGACCTGGTACATCCTACAGTGGGGAAGGTTTCAGGGCGGAATGCGCTTTTTTATCAACGGACGCCTCCTTTGGATCGATGGACATCCGGGCATTGACCTTCCAATTCCTTTTACCGGATGTTTCCGGCATTTTCAGACACGACGATTACGACCAGGCCCTGTGGGAGACAACTTCTTTATCGATTATTTTCAATGTTTTATCAAACGGGCGAATCTCTCGCCCTAACCAGAAAGGAACCCTATGTTTCAAATACTCATCGATGCAGTGGGTCAAAATCCCAACCCGAAGCAAACTCAACTCAACAACGTATTCCAACCCGGTAAAGCAGGCTACTTTGGCCGCTTGCCTGTGGTCATGTTTCAACTTTTTGTTCCTCACACCGCCAAAAATGGCATCATCCTGCAAGCACAAGGCTCTCTCGACGACAGGAATTTTGGAAACCTTGTGCACCGGAGGTTGGATGACAATACAGTCAATATAGCTCCAACGTATCTGCCCTCATCAAGTCCTTATCTTCTGGTGATTGAACAAGCAGGGCTTTTGTCTGCCGTCCGATTTCAGTATCAAACGACAGGTGCCGTCGACCCGACCGACGCATGTGTTCTTTTGGGTCCAGACCGGAGCTAAGATGAACCGCATTCTCATCCGCAATCTGATTTTGTCTATCATTTGGCTAGCGGTCGTTATTGCCCTGATAGCCACTCATCATGCTGAATATGCAGCCACGCTGATGCCTGGAATCTTGGCCTTGTGGTTACACAATGGTCGAGCCTGTATGCACCACAGCCTCGATAGAGTAGAAGGGAAACCATGAGTGAACTCTCTGGATTGATACAAACGGTCAGAGCTGCCGTAGAGGCAGGGGGAACGTTGGCCGTAGCCACGGTAGAGGGAGTTCTTCTCATTGTGCTCATCCGGGCGCTTCGAAAAGCAGGCCCTGTTCTCCTTGAACTCATGAAAGAAGAGCATGCCTCCCATCAAACAGAAGTCACCCAAATCACTTCTGCTCACAAAGAAGCGCTCATTCAGATTTCGAAAGACCATCGCGAAGCCTTACGTGACCTGATGGATCGTCACGAACGCCAAATGGACCGATTACTTCTTAAAAAGACATAAGCTGAGAGGGACTTGTTTTTAGGAAGAAAATATCATTTTGTGTTTTTTATTCAGCCATCCTGGAGTGGTGGGGATATCAATAAGACGAACGTCAGTTGTGGATAGTAGATCATTGGGTGAAGGATAGTTTTCTCTTACTTTCATAAGTGCCTGACTATACTTTGTTTCGTCCATCCATGATTGGGATAGCTGTAGGCTCAAGATCTTATTAAGAGTATTAACAAAATCAGATGGTAGATTTATGGCTCGTACTCCCTGAATGGAACCCAAAAGATGATTGATCAATAGAATATATAATTTGCCCTCTGCGGAACCACTCCCTTCGATGCTTTGTCTTGTATTCGAGGAGAAAAGGTGATGATAAGGAGCGACATGCCAAGGGTAATTGTTGAATTTACTTAGAAAAAACAGAACATTTTCTTGGACGGCAATTGCAAACTCTGTAGGTTCATAGAGAATTGTAGCGCGCGTCGGTCCCCACATATCATCTTCTGGGAGAATAACCATTAGTAGATGATCTTGTTCTTGATAGCTGTAGTAGATCCCTTCTGGAGGCATAGATTGGTCGGTAAAAAGAGTTTGACCGATATAATATTTAGGCACAGAGTAGCATACATTTTCATACATCATAGCACCTTATCTTGCCTGCCTTCTATCCAGAATACAAGAGAGCATTAGTCTTTCTGAAATAGAACCGCCGCGCATCTATCATTGTAAAAAGGGTAGCTACTAATAAAGGACCATCCCTCCTCTTTAAAGCCCTGCATTAAGCCTTCGATACTATGCCTTTTTAAGCGCTGAACTGTAAACTGTTGTTCTTGGATGTAGGCACGGATTTCGATCGCATAACTTCCTTTAATTTGGCACGTTCGATTATCCAGTACCGGAACAAATCTAATGTCTTCTTGACTCTTTACTAGAGGATGATACTGGGTGAAAGGAATCGCCCATCTTCTTTCTCCTAATCTAGCCCACGGAGGTCGTCCCTGTAACCAAGGATCTTTGATCTTAATCTCCTCTATACTTTCAGACGAAGCATAGGGCAAAACGACATCGAACAGTAGGAGGGTTTTCGAAGGAAATAAATTTAATGTATTTCTGACAAAGAAAATTTCCTCTTCTAAATTTGAGAAAGTTTTTCCTAACATTGTAATTAGCTTTACCTCGTTCGTTTGATAGAGCGAAGTCAGGAATCTCCTGTTCTGCTGTAAAGTCGTAAAGTCTTGATAGAGAGCCGTCGGTTTTATGTTAGGGTATTGGCCAAATACCTGTTCGCATGTTTCGAACCCTGCATACAGCAAGGAGTAACTTGAATCTATTAAGTAAAGTTTAATTGTATTAAGAACTTCTTTTTGGATCAAAGTCTGTATAATTCGTTGCTCTTGCAGTGCCTCCCCAGAACCTAACGATATCATTTTCAGACGATCCTGCTCAGGAACAAATTTTTGGATTCTTCTCACGACCTCTTTTACGAGAAGTTCTACTGGAATTGAGTTTGCAACCCTGTATTCTTCTAGGGCGGTTTCTTGCATCCAACACATCGCACTAAGGGGAGAAGTATATAGATACTTTTGATCCACTTTCCCGCCAAGTCCATTCATCGTTTTATAAAGCTCTTGCTCTATTCTCAGCGGATTTAGAAAGCCAAAACACGCATTTCTGTCTACTCCATCATCTTCCCCCTCCCAAGGATCATATCTTTTCTGGGTGCCTGCGGCCTCGGACATTTTATTTCCCTCTTTCATCTTCTCTGTAGACTTAACATAGGGTGCCCACTTGTTAATTAAGTCTACGTATTCGTTTGTGTTTTCTTGGAGGCTAAAAGAGCTCATAGGCTCATCATTCTTATAAACCTCTTTTTGTCAATCTGAAAAGTTATGACATCACTTTATTACGACCTGTATGTTTCGCGTTATAGAGTAATTTGTCCACGCGTTCCGCAAACTCGTCCCTTGTTGTTTGAAACTCGTATTCTCCTACCCCAAGCGAGATTGTGATGAAAAGAGTGTTTTCTTTATACACAATTGGTTCCTTAGCTATATCTTCACGAATATCTTCCGCAAGTTGTATGGCATTGTTCTTAGAGGTTTCTGGCAAGATTAATATAAACTCCTCTCCGCCGGTACGACAAAAAATATCTCCCTTTCTTGTACGGTTCAGAACTCGTTGTGCAAATTGTTTCAATACAATATCCCCGACCGAATGCCCATGTGTGTCGTTCACTTTTTTAAAATGGTCAATATCCATTGCAATGAGCGATAAGGGTTGCCTATGTCGATTAGCAAGGTTTACCCAGTCCTCCAAACTCGATCTAAAGTGTTCTTTGTTGTATGCTTTCGTATGGAGGTCAATTCTTGTAGCTAGACTCATCTCCGAATAAATACCTGATATAATTCCTGAACCTTCTAAAAAATGAAAGACCGTCCCCCCAATTCGGAGCAGATCTCCTTCTTGAAGAGAGCGCTCTGTATTCAAAAATCCATTTAATGAAGTGGTTCCTAGATCTCCCTGGTTTTCAAATCGCCATCCTTCTCCATCTTGAATCAACCAGACCATATACGTCTTGTTTTGAGATGACGAGATGGGTATATCTGCTTCTTTCGTATTAGATATAAGAATACGGTTGGTTTTTAGATTGTAACGACGACCTATAGCCGCAAAGCCTGGCACTTCCGACTGTCCTAAAATGAGATAAGCTCCTTTATGGTCTTCAAGTTCTGTGCTCATTGGTGAATCCTTACAAGAAGAAAACATCTACTGTTTTTTATTAAAGTTTTGTATAGGCCGAAATTATTAAGTCTTTGGACTTTCCAGCCTCCAAGAAGTTATGTAATGAAAAGGCTTACACAAATTGGTTGCAATTAGCAACTTCTTCCACCGAATTAGTCTTAAATGACAGTGGGTCTTCGTCGAGCTATAGGGAAAAACATCTGACACAAGATAACCCTCCCATATTCTATCTATTTCCAGCAATGGTGACCAAGGTCAGAAGAGCCAGGTGGGAAACATTTGTAAAGAATCCAAGGAGCATTCCTTCTCCTGCGGACTTATTGTTGCAAAGTATTCCTGGTCTCAGACTGACCCTCTTGAAAATCTTTGGTTCTTAGTTTTCTTTTCAGGGTTGATACTCGCACCTAAGAAATTGATGGAGTAGTGCGAGAAAAATGAACGTACTTCTTATTGCCTCTGATAAGAACTGGAAACAACGTTAGCAGAATAACTCATCTTCTGTAACCGATACCGTAGTTGGTTCGTTCCTCTCTGAATCTCTGCCATAGGAGGGATGTAAGTCATTTCGGTTTTGCAGAATTTCACCTTCTCCAGAATTAAATAAGCTAGAGGTCTCAAAAAAAGAGCCAGGTTCTCGTCTAACATCAAAAGCCATTGGAAATTCCTCCTTTAATCTGCAGGTTAAATAAATTCATATCGAATCATTAGCCTCTTCTTCTTTTTCTAATAACCACGAAGGAGGCGTAGGTGCATCTAAAATACGTGAATCGGTGATTGCTAGTAAATCATCGGGACTAAAGTACGTTTCCTGAATCCGCCCCATAGCTTGGTTGTATCTCACCTTATCCATCCAATCTTGGGATTCCTGCTCTTGAAGAATATTGTGAATACAAGTAGCGAACTCTGAACTTAGCCTTACTGTACGCACCCCCTGTACCGAACCTAAGGCCTGATTAATCAGTAACACCTGGAGTTCATCTCGATATCTGAGCTTGACGAACTCATCTTTAGGAAATTGCTCTTTTGATCTAAAATAATGATAGTGGTAAGGAGAAATGTTCCAGGCTTGATTATGGAATCGGCTTAAGAACAAAAGAATATTCTCTCGCATCGAGATAGCAAATTCCGCTGGCCGATAAAGAAAATTCGCTCGAATTTGTCCTGATAAGTCATCTTCGGGAAGAAGGATGGTGTTTAAATGCTCTTGTTCTTTATAAAAATAATAAGAGCCGGGGGAAGGAAGGGGGCGTTTTGTGAAAAAGATTCTTCCGATATAATATTTAGGGAGAATCTTACTTACATCAGTATACATAATAGCACATTATCTTACCTAGGTTTCCTCAAACTACAAGAGGGACGTTAATTCAACAATTTAGCATTTAATTCTTCGATAGTTAGGCTGAATCTTTCTGAAAGAGAATCGCTGCCCTCCTTTCGTTGTAAAATGGGTAACTACTTACCAAAGACCAATTCTCTTCTTTGAAGGTCTCGATGAGGCCAGTCAAGTCATGGCGTTTAATGCGCTGCACAGTAAATTGTTGTTGTCCAATAAAAGCTCGCATCTCGATCGCATAGCTCCCTGGAATCTGACAAGTCCGGTTATCAAGCACAGGTACAAATTTAACATCTTCAAGCCCCTTCACTTGAGGATGGTGCTCCCTAAAAGGAACTGCCCATCTCTGCTCTGCGATTCTCGCCCAGGGAGCGCGCCCCTGAAGCCACGGTTCTTTTTCTTTAATCTCGGCCGCCTGAGTTGCGGGGGCATAAGGAAGCGAAACATCAATGAGGAGAAGGATGCCTACTGGTAAAGAGCCTAGTACATCCCGAAGGAAGAGAGCTTCTTTCTCTAAATTAGAAAAAGTTCCTCCTACCATAGTGACTAATTTCACCTCATTTGTTTTATATAAGGTACGAAGAAGATCTTTGTTTTCGGGCAAAGTATAAAAGTCTTGGTATACCCCAACAGTTCTTACACTCGGATATGAGAAAAAGACTTTGTGGCATTCGTCAAACCCCACAAGAAGTAAAGGATAACTTGAATCAACAAGATGAAGTTTAATATTCTGGATTGTTCCTTTTTCTACGAGGGCTTGAATTAATCGCTGCTCTTGATGGGCCTCTCCGGACCCTAGAGAAATAATTCTTAAGCGTGTCTGCTCCGGCATGGTTTTATGTATCCTTCGTAGAATGCCTTTAGCTATCTCGTCTACGGGATGGGCGCTTGATGCTTTGTATGCTTCTAAAGCTGTCTCTTTTAACCACAAAGACACGCTTGCAGGAGAAGTATAGAGAAACATCTGATCAATATTCCGCCCTGTGCCAGTCATGATAGAATGAAGCTTCTCTTCAAGCATGACTGGGTTGATTCCTAGGCCTACACAGATGTCAGCTTTAAGATCATCGTCCCCCCAGGGATCATTTTCTTTTTGTATTAACTGATTTTCGAATAACATTTTATTTTCTGTCTAATCCTCATTGACTCATTTGATAGCTTAGAATTCAACTTCTCGGTGTAGCTAGGCTCAATCCTTTTGAAAAAGAACTGCTGCTCTCCTTTCGTTGTAAAACGGATAACTGCTCACTAGAGACCAGTTCTCACCTTTAAAAGCCTCAATAAGACTCTCTAAATCATGACGCTTGATACGCTGCACAGTAAATTGGGTTTGACCTACAGAGGCTCGCATCTCGATCGCATAGCTCCCTGGAATCTGACAAGTCCGGTTATCAAGCACAGGTACAAATTTAATATCTTCAGGTCCCTTCACGATGTGAGAAAGATGCTCTTTAAAAGGGATGGCCCATCGTTGTTCTGCAAATCTCGCCCAGGGAGCACGCCCTTGAAGCCACGGTTCTTTCTCTTTCACCTTTTCTGGCTCGTTGGCAGGGGCATAGGGTAGGACAGTATCGACGACAAAGAGTGTTTTTGAAGGTGCACAACCTAGGATTTCTCTTATAAAAGAGAACTCTTTTTCTAAATTGGAGAAGGTCCCCCCTACCATTGTAAATAGTTTCACTTCATCTGTTTTATGAAGACTTTTAATTAGGTCTTGATTCTCTGGCAGGGTATAAAAATCCTGATAGATTCCTACTGTTTTGACGTTAGGGTAAGAAAAGAACACTTTGTGGCATTCTTCGAACCCAATCACTAAGAGAGGGTAACTTGCATCGATGAGATGAAGTTTAAGATTCTCAAACGGGCTTGTCCTCGCCAGTGTCTGGATAAGACGTTGTTCTTGTCGAGCTTCACCAGATCCTAGAGAGAAAATTTTTAAGCGAGTTTGAGTTGGTATCGTTTTCACAATCCTTCGAATAATCCCATTCGCCAATGATTCTATCGGGAGGGAATTTGCCACCCTGTAATCTTCTAATGCTGTTTCCCTCAGCCACATTGCCACGCTGGAAGGGGAAGTGTAGAGGAACATCTGGTCAATATTTCGACCTGTGCCATTAATCATCGAGTGAAGTTTTTCTTCTAGCATCAATGGGTTAATTCCAAGGCCGATGCGAATATTCCCTTCAAACTCATCATCATCCCAGGGGTTTAATTTCTTTTCCATTGAGTACTCCTCAAATAACACTCTATTCTCTCCTCCCTCTATATTGCAAATTGACACAAAAAGACATGATTTCTAGTTAACATCATATATTTATTGTTGTTTTTCGCAACCTTGCGGACAAATGGCATCATTGTCGTTTCATTTTCTTTGTCAATGATAAAGTAAACAAAGACAACGACAAAATGAAACGAGAGCAGCCATCGCAAATCTCCCCTTGATAGGAGACTTCCCTGAGCAAAAACCATACAGATTAGATAGTGAACGTTTAGAAACTCGAACTCAGGTAAGCTCTACCTTATGAATTTGCTGGGGATCGAATGATTCATTTTCAGATGCCTCTTATCCCGATGGATTCGAAGCTTAGCGAGATACCTCAAACTCAAACGACACTTTATTGCGGCCGGTGTGTTTGGATTGGTACATGAGTTTGTCTACTCGCTCTCCAAACACCAAATGATGCTCATTATCGATATATTGCCCGACCCCCACTGAGATCGTAACGATAATTTCTTGGCCCTTATAACTTACAGGCACTTTAGCAATGTCGTAGCGAAGTTTTTCGGCCAATTGTAAGGCGTTCTCCTTGGGGGTCTCTGGCAACAGCAGGCCAAATTCCTCTCCTCCTGTGCGACAAAAAATGTCTCCTTTGCGTATGCGGTTATTAACCAAACCAGAGAGATATCTTAACACCGCATCGCCACCGTAATGCCCATATGTATCATTAATCTTTTTAAAATGGTCGATGTCAAACATGATAAGAGACAAGGGCTGTCCATGTCGGTTTGCGATATTTACAAAATCCTCTAAACTTGACGCAAAATGAGCATGGTTGTAAGCCCCTGTTAATAGGTCAATACGAGTGGCTAAGAGTAAGGCTTTGTAAATTTTTGAGGCCACTCCCGCCCCGCCTAAAAATTGGAAAATTGTACCACCAATCTTTAAAAAATCCCCATCCTTGAGCTCTTGTTCTTCGCTAGGAAACCCATTCAATGAGATAGCCCCAGTCATACCCCGATTTTCAAATTGCCAGATCCCATTCTTATTCTGAGTCAAGAGAACAGCATACTTTCGATCGTTTGAGATCGAGGAGATAGGAATATCTGCTCCCTTTGTATTCGAAATTAACATTGGATTTGATTTCAAATTGTATCGACGGCCAATCGCACTGATGTCGGGGATTTCGGTCTCCCCTAGAATTAAGTACGCTCCCCGATATTCTATATCCTCATGAGTCATGACCTACCTTTCTCTTTGATGATGTAATGGAAATAGCTACACAAGTTAGGGACAGTTATTAACCTCTTTATATAGTAGACTTATATACTCTTGAATTTTCGTCGGGATACGATGTATAAGAAGGCACCCAAAACGAAGAACAAACATACTGCAAGATAATCTCCGTAGGGCTCAATCTTACTCCAGTAATTGCCTCCTAGATCAAACCGTTTTGCTGCGCTCGGGAAGAAGCTCTTAAAAAATCCAAGCAACATTCCTGTCAAAGCTCCTCCTGCCACCAATCCTGTCGCACAGAGCATTCCCGGTTTGAGATTCGCTTCTCTCTCGGACCCTTGATCTTTTTCTTGTTTCTCTTTTCTCTCCGTGAGCCAACGAATTCCCGCTCCTAGAAAAATGGGGGCGGTTACAGCAATAGGCAGATAAATTCCAATAGCAAACGACAAGGCGTTCAACCTACAGAGGTATGCAATCAATGCTAAGCTCGCTCCGAAAAGAACCAACCCCCACGGCATATCTCCTCGAAACGCTGTTTGAATCAGCATGGCCGTTACACTCGCTTGTGGGGCTGAAAACCGCGCCGCTTTTTCCTTAGGAAACACAAACCCAATCGTGTGAGTTATTCCAGGGTTGGATTTATCGATCAGGATGACCAGCCCACTAATTACAACGGCGGAAACAATCACTCCGATAAGAAATCCGACCTGCTGCTTCCAAGGAGTGGCACCGACCAGAAACCCTGTCTTCAAGTCTTGAGAAGTCGCTCCTGCATTACTTGCAGCCAGACACACTACCGCTCCGATCATCAGTACCATAGCCTGATCACTCCCACTCCGTAAACGGAAGAGAAAAAATACAAAACAGACAAGAATGACTGTTGTAAACATCATGGGCGTAATGGGTTCCATACTATACCCCACCAATCCAGCAAATCGGCTTGAGACTGTTACGAAAAAGAAACCAAATATCAAAATAAGCACAAGCACAAGGAGGGAGAGAGGGAAGGTCCAAGGAAACTGTGGCAACACGAGAAACAAGAGAATCAATACCCCGAGCCCGATGACAATCACCCAATTGGGGAGGTCCTTTTCCGTCCTCAGCGGAGAGACTTCCCTTCGTTCAGAGAAACTTTTTACTGTAGTATGAAAACTTTTGAAAATGGTTGGCAAAGTTTTGATTAGGGTAATAAGCCCTGCACAGACAACAGCTCCCATGCCAATGAATCTCCCATAAGCTTTGTATACATCCACCGCCGCAGGAAGATCGGTTCCCACCATTTTCTCACCTAGGTGATTTAGTGTAGTCCTCACATCATCCGCTTGGAGGACAGAGGACAATTGAGGCAATTTCGAGAACAGAGGGATAATGACAAGCCACGAAAGAATCCCTCCAATCATCATTTGGGTACTTGTTCGAGGTCCAATAATGTATCCGATTCCTAAGTATTCTGGAAATACTTGCAGATTGAACGTCGCATTGGGATAGATAAAACGAGCCTGAGAATCGAAAATATTTGGGATTTCTTTCCATAGCTTTGTTAATCTCATGAAGATCCAATACCCCATGCCTGTAAGAGCGCCTAGGATCACAGGCATCATAGAGCTTTTTTCTCGTTCTCCCTCGATGAGAACTTCTGCACACGCTTTTCCTTCAGGGAAGGGAAGCACGTGATGTTCTTTAGAAACCAAGCTCCTTCGCAAAGGAATCATAAATAAAATCCCGAGAACGCTTCCTAAAATGGCAATGACGACAAGACGGGTATACGTAAAGTAACGGGCTCCTTCTGCAAGAAAGATAAGCCCTGTGACGCGGAAGACCAATCCAGAGGCGCTTGATTCACTCGCAGAGCCGATTGTTTGGATGATATTATTTTCTAAAATCGTGGTTTTCCCGAAACGCTTTACAAGCCCTACGGCGATAACAGTAATTGAAATGGCTCCTCCAACCGTTACGCCTGCTCCAAGAGCTAAGTTCACAGCCGAGGCACCGAAGATGATGGCAAACAGAATTCCAAGAAGAACGGCTTTCAGGGTAAATTCTTTGATGTGCTTCTGGGGAGGAATAAACGGTTCGAAGGGGGATTCGCCAGGCTCTCCGGTATGAGGATTAGAATTTTGTTGATTTTCTATAGCGCCTTGCATCAGGTACTATTCAAAAAAGAAATCAGAACAAGAAGCAAGTATTTATTTTTTCTCGACGCAATCGATTCATCTCTCTTTTCTTCCGCGGAGCGCTTATGCTAAGATTTGTTACAAGCAACTATGTATACTGACCCATTGCTTCTTCAAGAAAAGACTTCTTCTCCTTCTTGGGAGGTCCTTTTGTCTCCGCCACTCCCTGTTCAAGAAATCAGGAGTTCCTACCTCTTTGAACATGGACAGCATACCTTATGCATGGAGGTAATTTCCCCCAAGCTTGAAGATCTTCACGAGCTTTTGCAAGCCCAAGTTGAACTTGCTCTCGTTGTCCATAAAGAATATTTGGTCTTGCTTTGTAAGTTTGGCACAAAGCCCTGGAGGATGAGCCCGTTTCATTGGAATCAACTCACCAAAGAACAACGAGCGGTGAAGCCAAACCTTTGGGTTCCTGCCACAATAGAGGTCGTTATCAGAGATGGAGTTACCGGTCAAGAATATGGGCATCGCTCTCTGTTACTCGGCGCTGAATTTACCGCTTCGCTCTGCGGAACGATCTTGATCCAAGATTCCCACCGTTTCCATGAAGTGTCGAATGATAAGGAAACATGGAACGAGTTGAAAACCAACTATCCTACCGCAGAAACACTTCTCCCATTTGCGACGGCACGTACGCTCATCCTTCCGTAGCTTGATCCTACGATACCCATCTTTTAATAATTTGTTTGCAGAACAGAACATCTTCTGTTACGTTCAGCAAACAAAATATAAATTGAACTTATGGCGACTTCTTTGTCTTTAGATACGTTCGTAGATAACCTCCAGGCTTCGGGAAAATACACGTTCGGACGAAACGAGGCTGTAACGACCCTGGGTATGTCCGAAGCAGGATTTCGTCGGGCCCTCAGGCGTTTGGTCCAGCATCGTCGTCTTGCCGTTCTTCAGCGTGGGTTTTATAGTATCGTTCCCCTCGAATACCGGGATGGAGGAGCCCCGCCACCCCCTTGGTTTATCGACTCGTTTATGAAGGCGCTTCAGCGTCCTTACTATGTAGGTCTGCTTTCTGCGGCAGCGCTCTATGGGGCGGCCCACCAGCAACCGCAAGAGTTTCAGGTCGTGACTTCTTCTCCGCTTCGCCCCCTTCAAGTCGGACGTACGAGGATTCGATTTGTCACCAAGCGAGAATTCCTGCGCACCCCGACTCAAGAAAGAAATACGCCCACGGGTACCATGAAAGTCTCTACTCCAGAAGCCACCGCGTTTGATCTCGTTCGTTATTTACATGTTGTAGGGACCCTCGACCAAGTCGCCACGATTCTCACAGATCTGCAAGAACAGCTTCATCCAGAGCGATTCGAGCAGCTTCTTCCATTCACTCCCTTAGCGGTGATTCAGAGGATCGGGTACCTGTTTGAGCTTCTCGGAAACGAAACGCTGGCGACACCGCTGCTTGCTTGGGTCGAAGCGCATCCCTGCAATACGATTCCGCTCTCCCGAGGTTCATCGAGCCAAGGAAAGCCCATTCATCCTCGTTGGCATTTAATTCTGAACACGACGGTGGAGGCAGACGAATGATTCCCTTCGCAGCGCTTACGCTTTGGAGAACCCAAACGCCCTGGGCTTCGGATGCTCAGGTGGAGCAAGATTTGCTACTCTCTCGGGCGTTGGTCGAGATTTTTTCTGATCCTTTGCTGAAAGACCACCTTGCGTTTCGAGGAGGGACCGCACTACACAAATTGTTCCTCTTGCCTGCGGCCAGATACAGCGAGGATATCGACCTTGTACAAATCCATGCCGGACCTTTTGGGCCTTGCATGACTGCGCTGCGCGCTCGCCTTGATCCATGGTTGGGAGAACCCAAACGCAAACAGAGCGAAGGGCGGGTAACCTTCATCTATCGCGCAACCACAGAGACCGAACCCAAAACGCCGATGCGTCTTAAGGTAGAAGTGAACACCCGAGAACATTTTTCGGTGCTCGGATACCAAACCAAGCCCTTCCTCGTAGAGAACCCTTGGTTCAGTGGGGAAGCACTGATCCAAACCTATCACCTGGAAGAGCTCTTAGGCACCAAACTGCGTGCCTTGTACCAAAGAAAGAAGGGACGGGACCTGTTTGATTTGGATCATGCCTTACAGCAAGTCCCCACCCTAGACCCGCAACGAGTCATCGATTGTTTCCAACGCTATACCATGGAAGGCAAAACACCCATTCGAAGGGAGGCATTTCTGACGAACCTCCAGGAAAAGGCAGAGGATACACGGTTCGGTACAGATATTCCGCCTCTTCTACGGACGGGAGAAGAGCATTCTTTTTTGGTAACCCAAGCCATTGCTAGGATCCAAGAGGTGTTCCTGGCTAGGTTACCTCTTTAAAACTCATATTTGGTTTGCAGAATGTAACAGGATAGGTTCTGTTTCGAAAACGATTAATAAAAATGTATTGATATAGTGGTTTTTCAGTTTCAAGCAAACACCTCGAAGAACCACTTTGCAATCATCGAAGCAGCCATGTATAAATACGATGAGCCATTGTATAAAGTTAGGCAAAATCACCCTATGCACAATCCACCCATCCGAAAACCTAAAATTTTTCAAAGTAAGCTTCTAAAATTTAGAAACGATCTGGTCGCCTACACCAAGTTGCTTTACGAGAATAAATCCAAGGAAGCAAGCAGGCTTCGCATAGAACTAAATATTCAATGGGGAGAAGTTCAGTCGGATTTATGCAAATTACAAATCTCTCGCTCTTATGAACAATTTGGACGAGAATTTCCAATTTTTGAAACAGCGCTACAATCACCTGATCCTTCTTCTCGTATACACCTAATAGCGCTCAACATGGCTATCGGGGAGTTAGAAATTGCCATTGGAAAATTAAATCGGGTCATCGATGAAGGTCCTCCCATTCGACACTCTTTTTGGATCTCTGGCTTTGTTTTCGTCTTTATCTTAGGGTGGCTTGTTAGACATTATCAAGGCCGTCTCTTGTCATCACACTCTTTTTTAAATAGTGCCATGTGGGCAGACAAAAAAGTATGGGGAGTTGTCCTAGCCACTGTTATAGGTGGGATCTTTAGCAATCTCTTTACGAATATCGTATGGACAGATGGCTGGTTACGGGGCATAAAACGTCATCCGTTTCAATTCTTTTTCTATCTCCTTCTTGCTCTAGGTTTATTCTTTTGTGCGGGGAAACTAACAACTGCATGATTGATGCTAGGAAGCCCTGGGTCTCCGCAAGAAATCTGCAACAATAGACTCGCGGCCCATCCTTCAGTCACCCTCCAAGCAAATCTTTCAAAGGCATCTTCTTGCGCTTCAAACTTCATCTTATTCTAGCAAAAAACAATCGTTTCTGTTCAGGGTTTCAGAGGCTCTTTTATAGAAAAAATGAGTTCATCAAAGCAAACATCCTTCCGCCAATCGTTCCCTGAGTAAGTGCTTGAAAAAGCGAGCATTCTTACCATGTAGGGAATGATTCAACCACCGTTTCCGTCTCAGGCTTCTAGCTTCCCAAGCTAGTTGTCGCGGGTTCGAATCCCGTCTTCCGCTTTCATTTTTCTCTACAAAATCCAGCAGTTACAAACTTCACTCAAAATTTCTAGATCGCCAAAAAACAGCTCCAGGGAACGATTAGGGAACGATTGAGGCCACGCTAGCACCCAAATTAGGCTGCGCTAGCACCCTGTGCTAACACCCTCCTTCCTTTTCGAACGCTGTGGTTTTGCTCCAACATGTTCAGTAGTTTTTGTTGCTTTCGTTTTTGCATCGAATCGGGACTTGCGTAATGGCTCTCTGAGCTACCATGTGAGGACTGGTTCCTGCTTGAATTGCTAGCGTACTGTGTAAGCCACGCATTCCATGTTTCGAACGAAGGCCTAAAAGAAGAGTACTCAATGCAACAACCGCTTTGGTATCGCCTTGCTGCGCCAAATCAAGAGCAACTTTCATCCATCGTTTGGCTTCATCAAAATGAAGGACGTCGGTCCGGCGCCGGAATTGTTTCTAAAATTTCTTCGCGCGTTCTTTTCAAGATTTGTGACACCCCTCTAGGAATCTCAACTTGCTCGAATTTCCTTTCTAATTTGGGTAATCGTTGAAAGAAACGGCTCTAATGGTTAGGAGGAAAGAGACTGTATTCTTTCAAAAATTTTCTTGCTAAAGAGAAATGTGGTCTTAGTTTAATTATGCGTTCTCTGGCCAAAGCTTTTTTAATAAAACAACTTCTAGGCTGCACGTTTAGCCTCTTATATGTTTGTCTTTAGAGGCTATTGCGTTTCGCTCGTATTTTGAAGGTGGCTGGGTAAGAAACAAAGAAGATTTACTTTTGATTTTGATAAGAGACACATCGTGTCATCGGAGGATGTTATATGTCGATTTTAAGAACTTCACTACAAAGGAAATGGATACAACAAACTTTTGTAGTAGGATTAAATTTAATATTCGGTTTATGGGCTGCTTGCAATTCACAAACGGGTACTCCTTTAGAACTGCCTATAGATGCAGTGGTTGCCCACACACCACCTTTGGATCCTCCTCAACTTACCGAAAAAGAGCTTCAAGATAGAGCAATACGATTGATTTTTAAAAACATTGTGGATCCCAAAATGTTGGCAGGGCCTGTATGTGACTTTAACGATGTAGCCTGTGATAAAGAAGGCTGGGTCCTTAAGATATCTCCATCTGGGAAGCTAGAGAATCTTGAGGAAATTAAATACATTACTCATTTAGAAGAAGCGGCTTTTGTACAAAACAATTTATTGAGTCTTCCGGCGGAAATTGGACAGCTCAAAAAGTTAAAGAAGCTAGATCTTATTTATCAAAACCTTACGAAACTTCCGGCGGAAATTGGACAGCTTACAAACTTAGAGGAACTAGGAGTTCTGTATACACCATTGACAGAAATTCCCGTTGAGGTGGGACAGCTTACGAATCTTCACAAGCTTACTTTTATCAGTAATCAACTTAAAAAATTTCCCATTGAGCTCACCCAACTTGAGAACCTGGAGCAGTTATCCTTTATAAATAACCAACTTACGGATATACCTAAAGAAATCGGACAACTTAAGAAGTTAAAAGGACTAGGGCTTTGTAATAATCAACTTGTTAGTGTTCCCAATGAAATTGGGCAGCTTGTTGACTTAGAGTTCCTAAGTGTTTGTGGAAATCAAAATCCGCGCTCAGGAACTCCTACGTTAGGAGGCATTCCGAATGAAATTGGGCAGCTTAAAAAACTAGTTTATTTAGACCTTTCTGCGAATCAACTCACTTTAGTTCCCAATGAAATTGGACAGCTTAGAAAACTGCAGGAACTTGATATAAGCAAGAACCAATTGAACACGCTACCTACCGATATTGGGCAACTGACAAGCTTAATTCGCTTGTATCTCAGAGGTAACCAATTTACAGGCTCAATTCCACCAGCATTTAATAATTTTATTCAACTTTTGGTGCTTGATGTTAGTTCCAATCGACTAAGTAATACGAACCTTCTTCCAAATTGTCCTAACTTAGAAGCCCGCGTCAAAACAGGTATGCTAAGGTACGAAGCTTACAATCAAAATCCTTAGGATAATTTCACTAAAACTGTGACGAGCAGTTTCTTTCAACGACTACCCTAATTTGTTCCATAGCACCCACGTCCCTGCGTAAATAGGATTGACACCTCTCCCACTTGGCGCAGAGCTCCACATATCCGAACTCGGATTTATATGGCAAGGGGGGAGAAAAACCCTTCTCTTCAGAAGAAGACCGCAATTTTATCTTGCTCATATAAAAAAAAGAACGATAATCTTACCAGTAAGAATGGAGGTCCTATGGCAATATTAGCAACAACAAAATTATCATCCAAAGGCCAAGTCGTCATCTCTGAAGCGATTCGGAAAGGTTTAGGCTTAAAAACAGGAGATGAGTTTGTGGTCATGGGGAGAGACGATGTTGTTATTCTGAAAGCGATTACCCCTCTTGATATGGAGCAATTTAAGCCTTTGCTCGCGGAAGCCCAAGAGTATGCAAAGAAGGTCAAATTAAAGAAGTCAGACCTAGTGAGCGCCATCAAAAAGGTGAGAAGAAGGAAATGAGGGTGATTTTTGATACGAACGTCTTTATCTCTGGCATTTTTTGGAAGGGACCGCCGTTTGATATTCTTCTTGCCTTCCAAAAGCGAAAATTTCAGCTCTTCGTTTCTCCAGACATTTTGGAAGAATACAATCGAGTCCTTGAAGAACTAAGCCCCAAGTATACTTCTGCCTTCTCAGGGATTGGCAAGATTC
Source organism: uncultured Myxococcales bacterium (assembly GCA_964537055.1). GTDB lineage: Bacteria > Myxococcota_A > Polyangia > Palsa-1104 > JAEUJZ01 > CAZHYV01. The sequence goes on along the minus strand of CAZHYV010000008.1, from coordinate 156,296 downwards.
TTGAACTGGTGGAAAGGTACGCGGACCTTGTGCTCTCCCCTCCTTTACCCAAACCAATTTGCGATGACCCAGATGATGATAAATTTATTAGTGCAGCCCTTGCAGGAAAGGCTGAATGCATCGTAAGTGGTGATAAAGCTTTATTAAAAATCGGAGCCTATCAGGGCATTTCCATTTTAACCGCCAAAGCTTTTGTTGTAACTATGCTGTAAATCACCCCTCCCAAGTCTTTCAGGCATTTGCTCTCATTTCTGTTCAGGCCTTCGAGGCTCTTTCTTAGAAAAAATGAGTTCATCAAAGCACATATCCTTCCGCCAATCGTTCCCTGGGTAAGTGCTTGAAAAAGCGAGCATCCTTACTACGTAGGGAATGATTCAACCACCGTTTCCGTCTCAGGCTTCTCGCTTCCCAATCGAGCTCTTGCGGGTTCGAATCCCGTCTTCTGTTTTCCTTTTTCTCTATCACATCAGAGCTTACAAACTTTGCTCAACTCTTCTCTAAATCGCCAAAAAACAGCTTCAGGGAACGATTGAGGCTGCGCTAGCACCCTCCTTTCTTTCCGAACACTTCAGATAAGATCTGGTTGTCAAGGGAAAATTACGTGAGGTCAAATAGGCTCTGGCCGAAAATATTTGGATGCTCTGCTTGTCAAAGGGGCAATGCTGCTATCCCCGAAGCATGCTACTTTTTGGATACGGTCTTCACAGGCAAGGCACCCATGGACTGTATCAAAGTTTAAATTTGATAATTCAGTGATCTCAGGCATTGGCAACAGGTAAGTATCTTGGGCGTTTGGCATTTTTTCGGGCCCATCGAAGAATTTCTGGCCCCGAGGACCCGCAGCTTCTTCTTATTGATTCAAACGTAAGAAAACATTTCCCTAGGCATGCAACCGGGTTTAAAGCCGGAGCCGTGTGCTTGGTGCCAGAAGAAAAATGAGTTGCTTTTTAGAGGGGGATATCAACTTCTTAGTTAGGATAATGGTTCTCCGGTGCAACCGTGAAAACTGTCCTGCTCTTACTTATTTTGGGGGAAGAAGATAACCTTCTATGCTCTCTAAATAGTAACCGTAACCGGCTGCTCCTGTCACTTCAGCGGAGGACGTTGTATAGAAATGGTCTCCCGAGCGAGATTTGTACATGCGATGTAGGGGAACATCGATCCATTGTGGGTTCTTGTCGAGGTATCCGGTGATTCCCTCGTATATCCAACCTGATCTGCCCGGCCCCAGCTCACCCCAGTCGGTTGTATAAAAATGACGTGCTCCTTTAACGTATCGGTGGAGCGGACTCCTTCCTGAAGCCGATTTTTTGTAAATATATCCTTCTACACTCTCAAAATGATAACCTTTGCCAGCAGAGCCTAATTCACACCAATCGGAATTATAGAAATGATATCCAGTATCACTATTATAATAACGTAGAAGAGGGGTCGTGTCTCCGTAAGGACTGGTAGGAGGGAGCATAACCTTCACAAAACTCGAGGCGAGGTTAAGCGTTACTAGCCGGCCAGTCGCATAATCGGTAAACGTCACAACCACAACTACCTGGTAATTTCCCGCAGTTGGAATCGTAGCTGAAAAATTGATGCCTCTTACATTGAAGGTGGATCCCATGGGAATGAGCGTTGCTGCTCCTTCTTTGTGAAAATACCAGTCAAATCTCGTGTCAGTGACAGGAACAAAACAACTATCCACCTCAAAATCATATCTTCCATCGCAATAGTCCTTAATGATGCGGGGAACGAAGGAACAGCTAGTGGTTAGCTGGCTCGTAGGGTCGGTGGCAGTTGATTTTCTGCCCTGAAGCGAAGTAACTAAAACGTTTGAATTTGTTGGCGTGGCGCTCTGCGCAAAGGCAGGTACACCAGCAGCACATAGAACAAAAAATATTGCTAACGAGAAACGCATTATTTCCTCCTTGACGGAATGAGGGGGTGACCATCCCGAAAACGGGAACCATTTTCGAGATTTAGAAGTTATTTCGTAATCTTAAGCAAGTGTCACGTCAAGAATTATTAAATGAATAAGGGGAAATCCAGGTCAGACCAGGCCGAATGAGCCTCTTTGTAGATATAGATATATTCATTATGAGTTTGCAGCCCTTTGGGCAAGGCAAATGGCTTTTTGCATGTAACTCAGCGATCCTTTGAAAATTGGGGTAGACATCTCCTACCATCATTCCTTAGAGTCATTGGATGGTTTTTCAAGCCTGGCAAAAGACAAAAAACTTTCTCCTCTCCATCCCAATCGGTACTCGAACTTTGCTGATTCTTTTTGTATTGGTTTTCCTCGCCGGGAAAGTTTTCTCCCTTTTAGGACACCCTCTTTACCCCTATTTTGCTTTACAATCTGATGTATTTTGGAAGAATCCGTGGAAACTTTTTACTGATCCTTTCTTCCACGCTGATTTCTCCATTCTTTTACTCAACTCGTTTTGCCTGTACAATTGTACGCCAGCGGAAAAACAACTAGGGAGCAAGCGGTTTATTCTCTGGATGATACTTGCCGTTATCCTCTGCGAAGCGACTTCCCTCTTTCTCGGATGGACACTCCACCTGTCCAGTGCTCATCTAGGTTCGATGACCATGGGTTTGTTTGCCATGACACTGATGGCCAGAGTATGGAGTCACCGCAAAATTCTTTTTTGGGCCATTCCCCATCCGGTATCTGCAAAAACAACCTTCTATCTTCTCATCGGTATCTCTTTGCTCACCGTAGCGCACAGGAGCGGTTGGTTCTACTTACTCCCTTTTCTGCCTGCCATAGGTGTTGGTTCGGTAGCGCCTCTTCACCGGACCTCTTCTTGGATTGATAAAAATCAGCTCTCCCCTAAAATTCAACAAACAAACGTTCCATCCGCAAAAACGTTCTCCCCCAAGCTTTGGAATTGATAGGAAAGAGGGGCGGAGTCCGACGAGGCTGACCGTTCAAAGACAGGACAACTCCTCGAAAAGATTCTCTGGATTCTGAAAACCGGTGCTCGCTGGAAAGAACTGCCTGAACGATACCCTTCCTTCCCCTTGTATGTAATGATTTTCTCTTGACCAAAAATTCCACGAATTTTATAACGTTAGCGATTGGAGAGAATGATGCGCCACCAGTTGCTATTCCTTCTTGCTGTCCTTAGTTCATTAGGAGTCCTTTCTTGTCGAAATCGTCATGATCTTTCTTGGGAAGAGATGACGAAGGCCTGCTTGCCCTCTTCTCCTCTGCAAAAAACCGACCCCAAACCGCCAATGTCTCGAGTGTGTCATGACTTTTTAGCGACTCGAATCCATTTTGATTCGAGTTTTGAAGAGCTCGATCCGAGTGGGCAAGAGAAAGAAAAGATTCTAACCGTGGTGTATCATCTCGCTTTGTATCCTGCAGAATGGCCAGACCTCAATGCCACACTGTTCGGCCAAGTACCCATCCACCAACTGTTTGCCGAAGATCTATGGAAACAACATGAGCTTTTCCCTGAAAAGAGCCTCAACCAGGTGTTGTTTGAGTATGTGTTCAATGCATTGGACGTGTTTCGCTTGGATAAGGACCCTTCCACCGGACTCAAAAGTGCCTTTGCCTACTATACAGCCCGGCGTCATAGTATCACGTTTGTCTATAGCGCTCGTGCCTCCATCGATTATCTACCGATTTTAGTTCATGAAGCCAGACATTCAGAGTATCCTCATCACGAAGATTGCTTAGGGACTGGAAACAAATCTTGTGACGAAGGAACGAATAAGGCCGTGGGTTGGCAACTCAGCTACATCTATTCTCTCTTGCGCGGCAATGAGCAGAATCTACTAACCCCCCAAGAAGTCCGATCATTAAGCGAGAATTTGATCAAATTCAAGGATCGTATCTTACGAGATGGCATTCCTTGGCCGCAATTTCAGGTTTTCTTTCCGAAGAATCAATGCAATTCTTTAACCGATGTGTTAGGTCCTACCTACCAGCAGATCGTCGAGTTAGAAAAGTTGAGCCAACCCGAATATTTTTCGAACTTAACTATGGCCTGCCCCCTCGCAAAGGAGGTCCCATCTCCGATTTGTCAGGAAAAGCTTTCCGAGCAGCTACCATTCCGATCACCCGAGGGAGTCGATGTCACTCAGCTCAAAAATTCGGCCCAAGGATCAGTTCATCAGCTGCTAGCTCAGCCGTTGCAATTAGGAGAGGAAGAAAAGATCTTTGGAATGATTCCAGCCGCGCAATTTCTTCCGCAAGAGCTCAAGGCCTGGGCAATCACTCATCCAACGCAACCGTTAAATGCATTTTTTGTTAATGATTTTCTTCGGTCGGTCGATCATTTTCGTGTCGGGTTTAAGGCAGAAATGCAGGGCTCTGTTCTGCTGGCACCAGCGCTTTACGATTCTACCGACAGTAGTCTTTGGTTCGATTGTTTAGTAGATGCCGCACATCCAAAAACAAAGTGGCAGTGCGTAGCCCATCTGCTAAAAAGAGCACGTTTGTCCGAGATTGACAGTCCAACGGCAAACCAAGCCCCTTTTTGTGATGAAATAGGAGATTATCCTTCGGGCCGTGCTGCTGCCTTTCTATGGACCGCCCTTCAAGGAGGCAAAGGGAAATGGTCTCCTGAGGAAGAGAGTGCGCTGAATCAAGTGCTCTGCGAGCAATTCCAAGATCTTACGCTGCCCCTTCCTTCTGAATTGCTACCGCTACGAACGGTAGACTGTAGCAAGCTCTAGCTTTTTCCCCAGGGACTTTATCGCTTCCTAGTGATGAGACTGATGAATGGTTACGTACAAATTCTTTATTGGGACAGGATAATAAAAAGGGTTCGATTGTTCGCTAATGATGTAGGCTTGCTTCCAGGAAGAAGCTTGGAGGAACCATATCCTTGAAAAGTAAGTTGGTTCCCAGAAACCCCGCTTCTAATAAGGTATGCATAGACTTCTTCTGCTCGTTTTTTCGAAAGCTTTACATTATTAGATTCTTTGCCTCCACGAGAAGTATGAACCTCAATACGAATTTTCATGGTGGGACGGTTTTTTAAAACGGTGCTTACTTCCTCTAATAGAGGAAATGATGTTTCGTTAAGCTCAGAACCACCGGCAACATAGCTGATAGGCTGTAGTGGCTCAGCAGGGACTTTTTCCACCATGATATAACGTTTAGGAAGTTCTTTCTTTGGCTCTTCCGCTATTGGCTGTTGATCGGTTCGAGGCTGCTCGTCTCGTACTTTAGCCACTGCTTGGGGCTCTTTCTTCTGTTGGATCTGAGAATTGTTTCCTGAGCATGCAAAAAAAAGCAGGAGCAAGAAAACCACAAAAGGTTGATTCATCACTTGATGTCCCATTTTGTCCTTTTATAATAACTGCTTCCTTTTCTACATATTCGGAAAAATGAACTAGGGTTCATCTGGGTCTTTGAGATTTTCAGAACCAATCAAACGTTCTGGGTGTTGGGTATGGCGCGACCCAGATGATTCCAGCGCTCTCTCAGATGTAGGAGCTGGGGTGTACGTTCCTGGAGCAGTTTCTGTCAAATCAATAAAGTTCGTTCGATAGGCGCCACGTACGACTCGGGCCCCCCTCGCATTTCTTCTATATTCAGGATAAATTCCAGGTCGGACCGGTTCTAACCGACGAGGGGGATCCAGAATTTGGTCTGGGGTAAGGGCCGGTCCAGAGTTTGGCTCTCCTTCAGGTCTTGCCTCTCCTTCAGGCACCAACGCTGATTCACTGTAAGGGCCTTCATTCACAGGGTCAGGCTCAACAGCGCTTCGAATGGTAGGACCGGTATTCCCTGTTCCGCGAGCCGCTCGAGTGAGTGCAGCCCTCCATCCAGCGGCGCCTGGATTAAGTTCCCGTTCCACCCCTCCAGAGATGGCGCGAACTCCAGCCCCTCTTGGGTCTTCGGCGATTGCTTCTGCGGCTGTGTCTGCCGTAGCAGCTTCTCCCGCTGTAAGCAACCCCCTTATCCCTCCGGGGCCTGAGCAATGAGAGAGAGCTAGAATATAAAGTGATGCGCCTATGATTTTTCCTACATTCTTCATTGTGATCTTCATGATGTTTCGATAACCTCCGCGAAGTATAGGTAAATTATTTTTAAGGAAATTACAACACATATACGCATAATGTACTCATGTTCACGACCTGCTCTTACTTTGATTCTCTTGTCTTCTACAGGATATTGTCTTTTGCACGGGATCCGAATCAGCGCGGGTTTAGGTCATCAACAATAAACAACGGTAGTCGGCCACAGACCAGTCCCTCTTAGGCGAGGAAACCCAGTGCATCATGCAGCTAGCCAGAAGCCCGAAGATCCAACCCGCAGCGGCTTCTCTAAATTCCTAAGGCGTGGCAGCGGATAGGTCAATGGTAGGTAGCATGATGATTCTTAAATGCCCAGGCGTGACGCTGTGCAAACCTCGGGCGCTCGGTCTTTCGTGAGACAAGAGCCACCTAGACGTAAACTTGTCTGAAAAGGGAGAAATATACTATATAAATATTTATATAACATGCTCAAGAGAGATGAATTCCTTGGCAGTGCTCGCTCTTAGGGCGAAGAGGTTATGATTTCTTTGATGCTCGAGGTGATGACCTTTCCCTCGTCTGTCACAAAGATGAGCTGACGTTTTGCAGGAATCCAATCCCACGAGAAAAACACAGAGGGAATCACAATGGTCTTCTGTAGCTTTTTCTGGGCAACCTCATACACCAGCAATGAGCCAAAGTATATACCTGAAGTTAGTAACAGATGCTTCCCGTCCTCACTAAACAAAAGCCCGCGGTGAAAAGGTCATTTAGGGTTCCCTACATCTTCATAGAGAGATTCCCCCCCAGAGAGCATATCACGAAATAAAAGGGTTTTGCGAGGGACATCCCAAACCTCAAGCCCAAAAGGCTGTTTCCCCGCCGTTGCAATCTGCAAGCCATCGGGAGAAAAGGCAACATCCAGCGCTTGCCAAGAAAGAGGCCTCTCCCAACGTGCCTGCGTGGCCAACGTGACCACAGAAAGCTTAGGTTTGGTCTTCCCTGAGGTGAGGGCAAGCATCGTCCCCTTTTGAGAAAAGGCCAATGCTTGTGCAGGCTGCCCTAACCGCACCCTCTGTAAGCGCTTCTTTGCGGTAAGGTCCCAAACCTCCGCCCCCTGCGAGTTGGCCAAAGCAAGAAGCTGGCCTTTGGGGGAAAACGAGACAACCGCTTCTTTGGTGGCTTTGATCCTCATCGTCTCCGTTCCGGTGTGTGGATCAAACACGCGGACCCTACCCTCTTTATCTGTGATGGCAACCAGATTCCCATCGTTTGACCAAGCAGTCATCGGAGCCACAGCCCATCCAACGTTGGCGCCTTTTAAGTCCACGGAGGTTTGGAATTTGGCATCCCAAATTTGGGCAAGATTACGATACGTTCCTGAAGCATCCTTCTTTTTGGTCTTTCTATGAACTAAGTTTGGATCTCGAAAGCTAGAACGTTCCCACTCTGAGTCTGAGGTAATGGTAAGTACTCGGTTCCCCTGAGGAGAAAAACGAATCACGCATGTGATATTTAGTGGATCTGATTTGTACCAGGCCGCGTAATATCCAAAGGGCGGCTCTGTCGTTTGTGTGACGATGTCACATGTTTGCCCAATCCAAGGGACCTGGAAGGATTCGGTTTGAGGAAGTGGAGAAGTTGGGACTGTAGCATGGGCCTGCTGGATCTCCGAGATTGCCTGACTAAGCAAAGGAGAGAAGCTGAAAATGATACAGCAGAGGAACACACTTGCTTGATAGATTGATCGATTCATAAATTCTCCTTAGAATTGTATATCACTTCGTTTTAGAAAAGGAGGACTCGTGGTATTACCTGAACATCTTGAGAAGTTACGCAAAGAAATCGAAGACGCATTCCAGGAGGTTGTGATTCCACCATCGAGCCAATTGGTGGTGGCTACAGATGATTTAAACAAAAATGCTGCAGAGAAAACACGGCTTACCTTTGCAGATCAGAAATGGCAACAGCTAGACCTAGCCTTTCTTAAAAAGAATTGGGCAAGTTTTTGCTATTTCACAGCGGAAACTTTCCGTTATTTTCTGCCAGCGCTTCTCACTCGTTCACTTGAATGCTTTTCAGATGAAAGTGACCTCCTCCACTCTGCGGTTTATGAGCTTACTCCCTCCTTTTGTGAAATCTACCGTGGGAAAGGAAGAGATTCCTTCTTTGAATATCAAATCTCTGCATTGACGGAAAGACAATACGCTGTAGTAGCGAACTTTTTCCATCACATTATTAAAGGAGATTTTGGGTTTTTCTACAGGTACCAGGCCGCCCGGGCCATCCGGTGGGGATGGAGCCATGATCCAAGCCAAGCCGTCATCGCAAGTCAAGCGTTTTACAAAGAGCTTTATGGCTACCATTATCCGGAGTGTACGGACGAAAAAGATCAAGCGTTGGTGAATCAAATCCGAGAAGCGTTTGCAGATACCCCCATGCCCGTGGGAGATCGATTGACTGGTTCGGTGCAAACGGATGAGCCCTATGAAATCTCGCTTGAGTTTCAAGGTCAAGACTGGCAAACCTTGCATCCAGAATTTTTAAGCTACCATAGTGCTTCTCTTAGTTTTTTCACTGCTGAAGCCATACGGTACTATCTGCCTGCCTATTTGATTGATTCCATTTATAGGTCTGATGGGAATGGGAACCCTGTCTTTGCCCTTACCTATGGATTTACAAAAGAGCGTTCCCAGCATAGACAGTACAGCACCCAAAAGATGAGTCTGTTCAACCAAAAAGAACGACGAGCCATCTTGGCCTATCTAAATTCCCGCATGAGCGACCCGTACGAGAAACCAGAGATTGAAGAAGCCATCGCTACCTATTGGGTACCCAGTATCTCATTTTGAGAACAAAGAAATTTCGGTGCAGCGAGAATTTTCATGCAAGAGACAGAACCGGTTGTTCAAGAAAAGATGGACAGAGCTGTATCTGTAGGTGAACGCGAACTACACGAAGCAAATTTTGAAAACCCATGCCCCTTCGCTGAGTTCTTTATTTATGCTCAGACCCTGGTTCCAGCTCAGAGACCCCCAAAAGAGCATTCAGTTCCTCTGCACCCTGATCCACAGGTGCCTGCTTGCGTAAACGTTTCACCCAGTTTGCCAAGTCATCAAGCAAAGAGTAAATCACCGGGGCGGCTAGCAAGGTAAGAAGCAGGGAGAGGGATTGGCCCCCCAAGACAATCCCAGCGGTCGCCTGGTTTTTTTCGGCCCCAATGCCTTTTGACAACATCAGTGGAATCATGCCCGCCACGAAGGCAAGCGTGGTCATTAAGATGGGGCGCAAACGCTCACGGTTGGCTTCTAAAATTGCCTCCAGCTTAGGCAAGCCTCGAGCGCGCAACTGGTTGGTTTGGTCCACTTGTAAAATAGCATTTTTCTTCACAACGCCAAAGAGGACAAGCAAACCAAGTCCCGAGAAAATATTCAACGCTTGGCCAAACAGGAGCAAAGACAAAAGAGCAAACGGAACGGTCAAAGGAAGTGTCATTAGAATGGTGAAAGGATGGACCCAAGATTCAAATTGGGCCGCCAATACCAAGTACATAAAGACAAACGCTAGGAGAAACACCAAGGCGAAGCCGCTTGCAGTCCGCTTCTGCTCTTTGGTTCTTCCCAAAGGAAGAAGATCACCTCCGTCGGGTTTTCCTTCTTGCTGAACGATCTTTTGGATGGCATTCATGATTGTGGTCTCCCCTACTCCTGGTGCGGCATTGGCGCTGATCAAAACTTGCCGTTGCCGACTGAAGCGTTCAATGAGAGCAGGACCTTCCGCAGGAACAAAAGAAACCACGCTTGCTAACGGCACGGTTCCATTTTTGCTTGAGGGAACATCGACCAAAGCAAGTGTTTCTGGACTGATGCGCCATTCTGCATCCGCTCGGACCTGAACATCGTACTGTTCCCCAGCTTCCGCATAGGTAGAAGCTTTCAACCCTGCCACGAGCAGACGCAGTGTGTCAGCCACATCTGAGACTCGTACCCCTAAATCGGCAGCACGGTCTCGGTTGATGATCGTTCGAGCTTCAGGCTTACCTAAGATTAAGGAACTATCTACATCGACAGCGCCAGGTGTTTTCTTCAGCAGATCTACGATTCGATTGGATTTTTGCGCCAATTGCTCCAAATTGTTTCCGGTCAAGGCATAGGTAATATTGCCCACAGAAGAACCTGTGCTAATGGCTTGCACCTCTGTGACCTTTAAGCGCAACGTTTTTGGATAGCTTGGGAATATTTTTTCCCGAACGGCCTGCATAATTTCCATCTGTCCTGATTGCCGCTTCAAAGGGTCTTCTAAAAAGACACGGATGTTGCCTAAATTCGCCGTTTGCTGTGCATCTTCTCCTACCGTGATGAGAACCCCCGAAACGCCGGCGATACCCTTCACGTCCACGGCCAAACGTTCCGCAATAAGCACAGTTTCCTCTAACGTAGTCCCTTCTTTGGCACGCACACTGATTTCAAACTGGGCGCGGTCTTCGGAAGGCAAAAATCCCCCCTGCAAACGACCAGCAATAGGGACCACAGACAAAAGGGTTGCTACCATGGCGAGCACGACGACCCACCGATGTCGCATCGAGAAGCGCAGCATGACCAAATACACTCGTTCAATGGGGTGGTAGACAAAATCGACGACGCGTTTTAGGATACCTCTCCCGCTATGCCCCCGAAGCAGACGGGCACACATCATAGGGGTGAGCGTAAAACTAACCAGCATCGAGACTGCGATCGAAAACGCCATGGTCAGTCCAAAGCTCGCCAAGAACCGCCCCGCCATCCCCCCCATGAAAGCCACAGGAACAAACACCGCCATCAAGGAAAGCGTTGTGGCAAGCACAGCAAGGCCAATCTCGCGGGTTGCTAGGACTGCAGCAATGAACGGTTTCTTCTTTTTTTCCTGCATCCAGCGTGTGATGTTTTCTAGAACTACGATGGCATCATCGATGACAATACCTACGGCCAAAGCGAGAGATAAAAGCGTCATCGAGTTCAGCGTAAATCCAGCCAATTTCATAACGGCAAACGTGCCAATGACAGAAATGGGGATGGAAATGGCTGCAATGATGGTGCTCCGAGCGTCTCCCAAAAAGATAAGAACGACAAGTGCGGCCAAAAATGCCCCAAGAATCAAATGCTCAAGGACCGCGTGAATCCCGGTACGAATCACAGACGAGTTGTCTCGTACCATCTCTAAAGTAAACCCTGGAGGTAAAACCGCTCTGACGTCTTCTAATCGAGCCTGCACCGTATCGACGACTTCGACGGTGTTTGTACCGGCTTGCTTGATAATCGACAAGATGACGGTGCGTTCCCCGTTGAGCTGGGCATAGGATTTGGGGTCCTCTTCTCCATCTTTCACGCGTCCCACATCTTTGATGCGCACCGGATTCCCATTCACCATGCGTACCACAATCTGTTCAAACTCTTCGGCACTTTTGACTCTGCCTTCGACACGGATGGTCGTGCTCGTGGGGCCCGCTTCTAAATTTCCCCCAGGCGTGGTCAGATTTTGGGTAGCCAGGGCAGCCTGTACCTCGGCAGCGGTAATGCCTCGGCTTCGTAAGGCAAGGGGATTCAGCCACACACGAATTTGGCGCTTTTTGGCGCCAATGAGCGAAACCTGGCCTACCCCAGGCAGGGTTTCTATTTTGCGGCGTACAATCTCATCTGCCACTTGGGTAATATCCCGAATCGACTTGGTCGAACGTACTGCAAGAAGGATGACCGGCGCTGCTGAAGGATCCACTTTGGTCACAATCGGTGGGTCAATGCCTTTGGGTAAATCTTTTAAGACCTGTTGAATTTTATCACGCGCCTCCTGCACAGCCACATCAATGGGTTTGGCCAGATCAAAATTGACAATGACCTGAGAGATCCCGTCTGACGACTTAGACTGCATGGTGTCCACACCCGAGATGGTATTGAGAGCACCCTCAATTTTGTCAGTGACATCGCTTTCCATCTCACGTGGAGAAGATCCCGGCAGTTGTGTAGTAACCACCACAATCGGAATATCGACGTTTGGGAACTCATCCACTCCTAATTTTACATAGCCCGTAATCCCTAGTACCACCAGGACCAACATGAGGACCGATGCGAAAACCGGCCTTCGTACACAGATCTGAGCAAGCCATTGCATAGTAATTCCTTCTTAATCGGTTGGCCGTTTTACTCGGTTAGCAGGCCGTTTTTCACTTCAGGGCCAGGTTTTACTACGATGTGCTCCCCTTGAGAAACGCCCTTCACCAAGGCAACCTCATTGTCCAATTTGGTCCCTACCTGAACTACGCGCTCTTCAATGCGCTTATCTACGACCACAAAAAGATGAGTTGCCCCTTCTTTTTCAAAAAGAGCTTCTTTAGGGACAACAGGAAGATCCACCTCTCCGATAGGCAAATCTATTTTGGCAAACATTCCAGGATGCAAAATTTTGTCGGGGTTTGAAAATTCAGCTTCGGCCAGCACATGGCGTGTGGCAGGAAGAACAACCGGGGAAATCCTGGTTAACGTAGCCGTAAACACTCGGTCTGGATACGCAGCTACATGAAAGGTGATCGTCAGCCCCTTTTTTAGTTGAGCTAAATGAATTTCGGGCACGGAAATTCTTAAAACTAGCGGATCTAACGACACGAGAGTGGCTACCTTTGTGCTAGGTAACACATATTCCCCTGGCTCGATAAAACGTTCGACCAAAAAGCTATCAAAAGGGGCAGCAATCCGCCCATCCTTGACCGCTTTTGCAGCGACAGAGGCTTGGACGCGAGAGGTAGACACGTTGAGCTTTGAGATTTTGCACTGACTTTGTTGCCTTTCATAATCAGCCTGCGTCCCAGCACCTGCATCAATAAGCCTTTGAAGACGAATGCAGTCCAAAGCGCTTGATTCGGCCTGTGCGCTGGCCACTTGCGATTGCAGTTGAGCAGCTCTTGCTTGGAGTCCCACCAATTTTACGTCGAGCACCGCCAATAATTGCCCACGTTTTATTTCATCTCCACGTTGTGCATACACTTTCACCACCTTGCCTGTTGCATTGGCTGCCAAATCCGTTTCTAGCAAGGCTTCCACCGAACCCGTGACCGACAAAAATGAGGGTACGCGCTGCACAATCACCTGTTTGGTAACCACATGAACACGAGGAGGAGGTTGAATAGCAACCTGAGATTCTTTCGGTTTGCAATGTGCAAGCAGAAGAAGGAATAAAAACGAAATACCCGTCCGCTGAAACCAGCGATAAAACGAAGGTGTTTGATCGTTCAAATTGCCTTGCGGCTGACATCTCCTAGGAACGACATCCGTTGGCAAAAGAGTTTTAGAAGACTTCACGGCTAACATGTTGATTCACTTAACATAAACTAATGGCTAACGCTACTTTTTGTTGCAATACGTCATTTCTATTTGCAATATGCAGTGAACACAAAGATAAGTTTTTTATCTATTCTGGAGGTCCAAGGCTTGAAAAAATCAACACAACGACGAGGAATCAAGCTAACCGCAGTGCTTCTAGATGCCACGTTGCAAGAATTGGCAGAGGTCGGCTGGGGTGGCTTCTCTTTTGAGTCTGTTGCTTTACGGGCAGGGGTGAATAAGACCACTCTCTACAGACGGTGGCCTACCAAGGCGCACCTCGTTCGGGCTGCTTTAAGTTCTCAAGCCACCCGCATTTTTGCTGCTCCTAATACAGGGAATGTACGCGAAGATCTGTTGCTCCTCTGCCAAAGTGCTTGTGCTTTTATGACAACCGCAAACGGACGCTGTCAAATGCTGGCTTTGCTGACTCAAGATGTGGATCCAGCGGTTTTGGATATGCTCTATGAAATTCGCCATAGTGAAGAAAGCAAGCCCTACCAAATCATCAAATTGGCCATCGCTCGAAAAGAGCTTTCCCCCCATACAGATATTCCTCTTTTGCTTGATGCTTTGCTTGGGGCCTTGCTCAGACGTACCCTGTTAGAACGCAGAGAAATGGATGAGGCTTCTTTACGGAAGCTTATCGATTTGGTGCTGATTGGATCACAACAGATGCTTTTGCTTTCTTTCTCTTACTCTTGGCCCTAACCCAAGAGTTTTCCAGAGCCGATTTTCTTTAGAGCCGTCGCGGGACATGAGAGGGTACTATTGAAAAACTTCCCAAACAGTTCGACCAAATTAACTACAAGCTCTATTGTGGTCGTGACCAAATACACTAAGGCGGTTAATTTGGTCATAGGTTGAAGTGACCCGAATATGAATCTATCATCAAAAAATTGTATAGGTCCTCACGCCGCAGCGATAACGATGAAGGCCAAGCATTCACATGAATCATAGGAAGAGGTTCTTCGCTTTTTTCGGAGGGAGAATCTTTGGTATCAACCACGATGACAAGCTGATGCTGCCCTTCAGGGACATCTTGAGGGAGCTGCAACTCTACCTTTCGGCACATCGACTTGAATTTGAAAAGCTCGTATTGGTACCCATCCTTGCAAAAACATTCTAAATCTTTTGGGCCAAAAAGGTGAGTTCCCTCCAATACTTTTGTAAAGTTTTTAGACTATTAGAGCTTTCACCTTCATTTCCGTACTAACTCCCCAAGTCAAAATGAAATAAAAGTTCTTTTGAGAATCCCTTAAAGACTAAGGTAGGTTCGAATAAATTATTTTGCTACGCTCGTCTAAGGTTACTGGAGTCCATCGAAGCTCATCAGTATTTTTAGACTGTCCATCAATAGAAAGCTCTGCCCATAATGTAGGTTTATTCCCACTCCTACTTGCAATCCATAAAGCAATCTCTGAAAAATACGCTGGATCTCTAGTTACATCAGGGACTCCAAGCAATTCTTTGCCCGCCTGTGATAGTAAGGCACGTACTGGAAGTACTAACGTTGAATGATGTTCGACGCGGATCAATCGATTGTCCCATTTATAATCTGATATAGGTGTTGTACTCTTTATTTGTAGGCCCTCATTTGCTTTTAAAAGACCTACTTCTTGTAATTCTAGTATATCCTCATGCCTTACACCAAATTTGCCTAAGATATCCATACACCCGGGCAAGAAATCGTTTAGGATAAAAGGGACTATTTTCGAAAACAGTTCAGCAGTATTTCGATCCATGTAGCGAAGAACTCTCAATGTCCGCATCGAGTAGGAACCTGGTCGGTTAATCTCATCCCTTAAGATCCGTGCATAAACTTCTTGCATCATCTCATCTGAAACAGTGCTTGCATCATCCCAGAATTTATGGCGCCAATCATCGTTGAAGGTAGGCTGATTATCTTGCTTCATTTCTGTTTGGTGACTTTCGTGAGAGTCTAATAAGCCTAAGGGTGGAGAACTCTCAAGAAGCTTTTTGGTACGTTGTGCGATATGCATCTTATTAATATACTTTGCCTCCTCTTCTCCATAAAGAGCCTTGGCTAATTCTACGTCCTCCTCCTCTAAGCTGCCACTTTCCATACGCTCTTGTATCCGCTTACTGCAAAAATCGCGCATTTCAGACCTTCGTCTAAACCTAGGAAATAAAGAGTCAATAAGACTTGTCTTCATTTCAATCTCAGCAGGGCCTAACTTAACTTTGAGAAATGTATCCGTTTTCATATTTATTTGACGCGATCATATATAGATTTATTGAAAAAGCAACCTAGCCCTCCACTGAGAAGACCCCAGCTTCTTTGGTAAAGAGAGTGAATAGGTCCTCCCATGGAGGGTGAATGTACTGGCGAGGACCACTATGATTGTATAGAGCCCTGTCGGGCTGACATGAGGCGAACTGAGAAGGAGCGCGATAAGTGTATGGTTGCATACAATAACCCAGAGGCGTATATGTCACCACAAGTAACTAGCACCAGCAAACGTCAATAGAACGATCTTCCCAGATCAGCGATAATCTTAATCTAATTTCTCAACGTAGAGAGTATCCCTTTCTTTCTCTTGCTGAACGATTCACCATGCGGAGATACTCTTTCCCTTTTTTGACAAAACTCTCGTTCTTGATTTAATTCCCTACTCATTACAAAGGAAACCAGCAATGAGTCAGCTTTTGTGGGTTTGTCTGGGGGGGGCTTTAGGAACAGGTGCCCGCTATCTTCTGTCACGCCTCAGTTCTCATCTCTTGGGAACAGCGTTTCCCTACGGGACCTTGTTTATTAACACGCTCGGATGCTTTCTTATTAGCTTTATTATGCATCTGGGTCGTCACAGCACCTTGTTATCCCCGACGGTCTTCTTCACTCTCACGGTGGGAGTCCTGGGTGGGTTTACAACTTGTTCCACATTTAATTATGACCCTTTAACCTATCTACAACAGGGCGCTTATGTCTGGGGGTTTTTCAACCTTGGGCTTACGGTGGTTCTTTGTTTTGCAGCAGGGCTTCTTGGGTTGTGGGTCGCCAAGCTTTGTCATTGACCCTGGCAGCCTTAGTAACCTTTCACATCACCCAGGGGCGATGAATAATTTACCAAAATTTTCGTTAAAGAAAGAGATAAACCGCTGCGCTTCTTCTTTCTGAATGATCGGCACATCATAGTCGAAGTTTCGGGTCATATCGACCATTTTACTTTCGTCAGATTTTCTTTTGTAAAATACATGGGCTCGCCACAGCCCTCCAGGTCGATATCAATGGGAAGTCCGACGACAGGATTATTCCGTGGGTTAAGACCGATGATATAGGCAAATACGGTAATGCTTCATCATAAACCCCTCCCTAATTCCCCTCCATATTTGTAAACTTGATCCTTATTGATTTGCAGTATAGTACCTCGGCAAAGGTTGGGTTGGAATCCTGTGAGCCGCTTAGATTTCTGCCTGAAAAAACTTAAACGTAAACGCAGTCTGCTCAAGAAGGGTTTTGATCCTTTGCGTTAAGGGCAAATCCATCGGCGTTTCGTTGCGAGGATAGGTTTTAAGATGTTTGAGCAACGCGTCTGCGATCTCAATGACCTCTTGCGTGGAATTTTTTAGTTCAGACGGGTTTATAAATATTGGTTGATGATTCCTCCTGATGGCTATGCCTATCTCGCCATTCTTCTTGCGGACGAAATCGAAGTTTGGGATCTTGTTTTCTGTTTTGGGCAAGCCTACAGAGGCTCGGAATTCTTCGTCCGGTGATTCATAAGAAATAAACAAAGAAGCCGTCTTTTCTTCCGTAGGTTGGCTCATCTCATCCCGCCTGCTGCGAATTATTATGCTTGATAGGCATATAGGCTTCAGAGCAGACTTGGGCGAGCCTTGCCCTGGGGCCTTATTCTGGGAGGATTTCGCAGAAATATGAATGCACGGATCCCGAACAATCTCATACCCTTGCAAATTTGGGTCCAAAAACGAGTCAGCGGTTACTTTTATCTCCATATTCACCGTAGGATAGATGATAAGCTTTTGTTTCGTCTGGGAGTGGCACGATGTTAAAAACATTCCTAACAAGCCGATGATAGAAAAAAGCGGGAATTCAGATATACCTATTTTTTTTCGCATGAACCAACATTCTAAGACCAGCGAGCAAAATCAATCAACAAATAGATTATATGACTATGGAAAAGCTTTTGTATTGCCTTTCATAGTCAGCATCGGGTACGACAATCAAGCAGTTGACCTGTTTACAGACATCAAAGTTGATCCCGTTAATAACGATCCCCAAACCAGCGTACATCATAGTAAGGGGATGTCGAAATGCATATCCACCTTCCGCTTGGCGTCACCGAGGAGGTAATAATCGTTCCATCGTTTACGAGCGATGTGCTCCTTGCATACCAATAAAACGTGGCTCTTTCTTGGTCTCCCGCAGCAGTAAAGTACCCTCAGACCTCCTCTTCTTTGATGGCGGAAGCATCGTTCGGAGTGAAGAATATAAGCGCTGCGATTGTGTTGACAATTTCTAGTTTTACATCAGCCCTAGATTACCTCACCCTCATAAAAGAGCTTGCAAAATCTATCAACCCGATTCAAAGTCTTGGAGCACATTAACTTACACTAAGGAGATATTTGATGAAACGAATCTTTTCATTCATGCTTGCTTCAGCAATTGTTCTTGTCACTGCCTGTGCAGAGGAAAAGAAAGGTACACCTGCAAAAAATCCTCTCATCACCCAGTGGGAGTCTTTAGAGGTGACGGATCTCGATAAAGAAATTTACGAGCGCGTGTTACAGGAATTAAAAAACAACGCTAACTCATGCGCAGTCAATCTAGAGGATCTACAATTTAATGATTTCGGCTATCGTTTTTTGGGGGATACGTCCATCCTTCGTTACATTGCGAACGTTAGACAGAATTGGAATGGTTTGGTTCAAACCTATGCAAAAGCCGGAATAAAAATAGAGTTTGCCTTATCTAAAGAGCTTGAGAAAACATGTACGCTAAGCGAAGAAACGCTAAAATATCATCTCGGTGCTATTGTGGCATTATCTCAGCTCACCGCATTCGTTGACCATGAAGGTCTGTTTGAGGAAGAAGTTCTCCCAAGCCCGAGAGTCCAAGTGATTCGAATCGTATTAACAGACATTGATCGCCTCCAAGTCAAAGGAGATCCAAACAGTGGTCCACTTGAGTCTCGTGTGCATCAAGAAACCTTAGGATCTGGAAAAGTACAGTCCGTTTTTGAGATCAAAACGTTATCTACCGTTGGATTTACTGCATCGATTGCAGGAATTTTAGAAGCGCTCAGTTCAAAGTATTAATCTCTTCCATCAATCAATCTTTTCCATCCAAGGAAGGATAAAAACAACATCTAAAAACCTCCTCTTTGATCTGCCTGCTACTTTAGGATTGTCTACCACAAAACCAAGTACATCGACGCCTGCGATAAAAAGGGTGATTGAGCAGCGTACGTAAACCCCACCCGTACTCAGGGCGAAGCCAAGAATCGTTTTTCTATTTTATTTTTCTTAGGATCAGGGCTAACCTTACGAAAAGTTCACGAAAATTCCGTCGTGATAGGGGAAAAATTATGAATTGCATAAAGCGCTACAAGGCCTATTTTTTCGTCGCAGGTTTTTTTGCGCTATCTATTTGTTGCAAACCGCAACAAGCCCACGCAAGCTCTCTGCCTGTCCCTGAAGTTCCCTTAGCCTGGCAAGCTGAGCGTTTGCGCGACTTCGACGCCCTATGGGAATTTGTTAGGCTCAATTATGCCTTCTTTGATGAAAAGGCTACCGATTGGGAGCGAGTTCGCCAAATCTATCGCCCTCTTGCAGTAACTGCACAAGAGAAAAAAGCCTTCTTGCATGTGCTCGAAAGAATGCTTGATGAGCTTTACGACCCTCACTGCATGTTAAACACGAATGCCGATGATTCCTTTCGTCCTGTTCCGTATGATCTCTTTGTCGAAGAAAGAGAGGGCCGCGTTTTTGTGACTGCGGTTCGGCAGGGCTTTGCCGCTGAACAGGCGGGTATGCGAGTGGGTCAGGAAATTTTGAAGGTGGACGGAGTTCCGATTTCCGAAGCGGCTCAATCACGGATGCCAGAATCGTTATCGAAAGAAGACAAAGCAGCTTATGCATGGGCGTTGCTCTCGGTTGTCGCTGGACGCCATGCAGATCCTCGTCAGTTCCAAGTGATTGATCATGGAGAACTTCGTAAGATTACCATACCCAAACAGACAGGAACCATGGAGGAGCCAGCCATGGTATCCACGAAACGTTTCAAACATGGGATTGGCTACCTCCGGATCAGAAGTTTTGGCAGTGATAGCATTGTTTCCCAGGTCGATCAGGCGCTAGAGAAGCTTCGGACGACACGGGCCCTGATCATCGATGTACGAAGCAACATGGGCGGCGACACCCTCGTAGCCAGACCCATCATGGGCCGTTTCGTCTCTAAACGCTTACAATACGCCTGGATGTCGCGTCGACAAGGACAGAGCCTTGGACAAACATGGCCTGAATATGTAGATCCGCGCGGACCCTTTACCTACCGTGCTCCCATTGTTATTCTTGTTGATCGTTTTTCAGTCAGCATGGCAGAGGGGTTTGCGATGGGAATGAAAGGAATGAAACGGGCACAGATTGTGGGAACCAAGATGGCGGGGCTTGGGGCTGCCATTCAGAGGATTACGCTTCCTCACTCGCAGATTTCGGCGCAGATTTCAGCAGAACCTGTGTATCATGTAGATGGAACCCCGCGCTGGCGTATTGTCCCAGATATCCCGGTTGAGGTTCTTTCCTCTTCAAGCCTTGATCCTATTTTGGAGGCTGGGCAAAAAGAAGCGGAGCGGCTTGTAAGGGAACTGAACCTGAGGCCACGCGCTACAAAGAGAAAATGATCCAACTTCAAGTGGTTAATGTACTGCCATGTCCGAACGCGAGAAGTCGGCCATCAGGGCAGGTGCTGCCGTATCAAATCCGACAATATCCAGCATCCCCGCATCCTCTGGGTTGGCAATGCTAAAACGATTCGAGGTCATGCCCACCACGATCAGCTTCGCATTTGCTCCCATGCGTTGACGGTACTGTTCTTGGCGGCCCAAAGCATGGGCTGCGCACAATCGGTTCCGCTCCAAGGAGTCTGCCTCAGAATATCAACCACCTTATCCAAGGGCATCGAGGGCGAAATTGAAATCGGTACCATTTCCGTATGAAAGCCACACAAATGCCACTTGGATTCTGTGCGTGCCGTCACTAAGGCCATTGCTGCGGATCCTTCCCGGGGAGTCATGCTCATGCCTGCAATACTCCCCGAATCCATGGAGGCGGAACAGTCGATCCCCAGCAGGTACTTTCTTCCAGTGGGCTCAATCGTTTGAAACGCCTGATAAAATGCTTGATTGAGGGTTTCCATCAAAGCAGGGGCGACTTCCCACGTAAGACTTCCCTTGTCTCCGTGTCCTTGGCCGTAGACCTTAATCGCTGTTAATACAGAAAGAGGATGAATACGCTCTTTTTGAATCCGCTTAAGATCTAAAAGCGCGGTTTGCGCTTGTCCAAGCGCATCAGACAGCGGAGCCAAAAGACCAATCGAGGACATTTTCCCCAAGTTTCGAAGTAAGGCCTGAAGGCCCATGTGAGGAAGAAGCGCTTCCCAGACCTGAGGATCCTGTTTCCATTCGTTGGAGACACCCTCTTGGGGAAGCTGGTAGTCCGAAACGAGCTTTGCCACCTCTTTGGCGGACGTCGCCTGTCTGCACCGCTCAAACCCCTGCACAAGCTTTGGGAGCTGCCCTTGCTCAATCTCCGCATAGGAGCGTCTATGATTTTGTTTCGTATCGACGAGTTCCCGCGCCGAAAGACCCTTAATCCCTGCAACCATCCAGCGAAATAGCGCATTCCGCTCTGGGCTTTGGGTCTGCGGGTGGCTGAGCCTTAAAAGATCTCGATGCGACCATCCATCGCGCTGCTGGTATTTCACCGCCTGAATCGCGATACGATCGACCGAAGGCTCGGTATACCAGCGGGCAATGGCCTTCCTTAGACCCTTGCCCCACCTTCGCAAGTGTTCGACGTACTCGGCAAAATGAAACAGATGCGTTCCTATGCGGCACACCTTGGGCAGCGCAAGAAAGGCTTCTTTACGGGTGAGCTCATTTGAGTCTGCGGCAGCCAGTGCCAATGCGAAGATGGCCGGCTCATTTTTCGGGGCACGTCCTGCCTGAGAAATCTCAACAATGGTTTTTATGGTTCTTGGCCCATCGAGGCGGAGACATTCCTCGACTGTTCTTGCGTTCTCCTTGGTAAGCCGCCGCTCTGAAACATAGTATGTTCCCCCTTCAGCTCCAAGAATCAGCCACCGCTCTAGCCTCGACCAGCAATCGAGCGAGAAGCTATATCCACCTGCGTTATTTTGAACCTGGGTTGGATTAGCTGGTTCTTGTTGGGTAGCGAAGAGATGGCGAAGATATCGAAGCATAAGAACACCAAAAGAAAGGGAGGATAAGAAAGTATCTTTGGAAAAATTATTTAGTGCTCTATCCCCTGAGCCACTCTTCCACAGAAGAGGCGGGGTTCGAACCCGCGACCTCTACATGTGATAACCCAAAAATGCCGACCCCTGAAAAAATCAAAAGCAGCGATAAGTAGATGGACCTGGGGGGTTATGATTTATCGTGATAGGATAAGATAACCCAGGTCCTCCGACCGCTGCAAAACTCATCCTAGCGATTTCACGGAAAAGATCAAGTACGACTTACAACTTCTCCGATGAGAACCTAAATCGCTTATTCGTATTGTTCTAGCTTTCTAAGGCTTTTCTTAAAAGGCTTGATGAGGTCGCCGTTTTTCGCTAGGTTCACCCAAAGAGAGGTGTTTCTATGTCGAAATGGATTTCGATTCAATCTTTTCCCAATCGAATTGATGCAGAACTTGCAAAGTCGCTATTAACAAGTTTTGGCATCCAAGCAATGACCCAACCAGACGATGCTGGAGGTGTTTATCCCTCCTTATCTTTGGTGGCCGGGGTCCGGCTTCTGGTTCCAGAGAACCAAGCCGAAGAGGCAACCCGTCTGCTTGGGAAGCAACAATAGCATAGGATCTCGTCTAGTTGAGAGGAAAGAGTCGCCTAGATCGTGACTCTCGGCGGTACCGCTTATGAACAGGAGAAGGCATGACAAACCCCGTTGAAACTCTATGGAGACAAAAAGAGAAGTTTTTGGCTTTCCTCCAGTCTCGGCTGTCTCAAAAGGAGGCGGCGCAAGATCTGCTGCATACGGCCCTGCTTAAGATTGTAGAGCATCCCGAGCATCTTCCCCAGGAGGACCGTCTTGTCCCCTGGTTTTATCAGGTTTTACGAAATGCCGTCATCGACTTTTACCGAAAAAAACAGGCGGAGGAGCGTGCCTCCAAAGAGTGCTCCAAAGAAGAGCCTCCACCCTACAAGGATCCATCGCTTCCATCGAACCTCTGTCCCTGCATGGACGGACTCCTCTCTGCGCTACCCAGCCAATATGCTGCGATTTTAAAAACCGTAGATTTGGAAGAACAACCCCTGAAGCAATATGCAAACGTCCAAGGAATCACCTCAAATGGTGCTCTGGTCCGGCTTCACCGCGCCCGAAAGACACTGGGCAAACGCTTGAGGCAGTTCTGTGGAACTTGCGCAGAAGAACGGTGTCAGGACTGTTCCTGCCGGCCACCCCCAATTTCGTCTCAGGATAAAGTGGGTCGAGCAAAAAATTAGATTCTAGTGTAAGGATTTTAGGATTCGTTCGTCTTCATTAAAAAAGGAAAACACGAACATGCCAAATCTCCACAACCGTGATCTGCCCCACATTGACCCTGTGTGCGGCATGGACGTCGATCCCAAGAAAGCGGCGGGAACGACAGAATACCAAGCAAAGACTTACTTCTTCTGTAGCACTCGTTGCCTTGCCAAATTTCAGGCAGAACCTCAGCGTTATCTTGTATCTACAGGCCCATTGGTATCTGTCGTTCCATCCGAGGAGGGTGGAAACCATAAAAGCTGCTGCGCGGAGGGGTCCCCACGTTCTTCGGATAGCACCCTGCGTTCCTCAAATAGTTCACCGATGTCCCCGGACGCTTCCCTGCATTCTTCAGGTGCTTTCCTGCGCTCCCAAGAGGCTTCTCCCTCCTCTACTGACACCCTCTATACCTGCCCCATGCATCCTCAGATTGTGCGAAGCCAGCCCGGCGCCTGCCCCCTCTGTGGCATGGCCCTAGAGCCAAAAACCGCAAGCCTTACGGATGAAGAATCCTCGGAACTACGGGACATGCGCAAACGGTTCTGGGTGAGTGCAGCGTTTACCCTCCCCGTCTTTCTGCTTGGCATGTCTGATCTTTTGCCAAAACAGCCTCTAAAGCATATCCTGAATCCCCGGTGGTTCTCATGGATCGAGTTTGTGCTAACCGTTCCCGTCGTGCTTTATGGAGGATGGCCTTTCTTTCAGCGAGCCTTCGCTTCCGTAAAGTATCGAAGCCTCAATATGTTCACCCTAATTGCGCTGGGGATTGGGGTTGCTTTTGGATTCAGTGTAGCAGCAACTTTGGTTCCTCAGTCTTTACCGAAGGCCTTCCACGCAGGCAGCCACGGGGTTCCTGTCTATTTTGAAGCAGCTGCTGTGATTACGACGCTGGTGCTTTTAGGTCAGCTCATGGAACTGAAGGCACGGAGCTCTACTTCAAGCGCCATCAAAGCCTTACTGCGATTGGCACCTAAAACCGCCCGCCGGATCCGCGAGGACGACCACGAAGAAGAGGTCGGTATAGAGCAGATCCTCCTTGGAGAAAAGCTGCGCGTACGACCGGGAGAAAAAATCCCCTTGGATGGGGTGATTCTAAAAGGGGGAAGCGCCATCGATGAGTCGATGGTAACAGGAGAATCGATCCCCGTTGAAAAGCGCGCTGGGGCCAGTGTGATAGGCGGCACCCTAAATGGGGCAGGGAGCTTTGTCATGAGGGTCACGAAAGTCGGTGACCAAACCCTTTTGGCCCAAATCGTACGCCTGGTGGGAGAAGCCCAGCGCAGCCGAGCCCGGGTTCAGCGGCTGGTAGATCGTGTGTCTGCCTATTTTGTTCCTATTGTGTTGGGAGTAGCCCTTCTTACGTTCACTCTCTGGGCCCTGTGGGGCCCCCAGCCAAAATTGGCCTACGCTTTGGTAAACGCCGTTTCCGTCCTTATCATTGCCTGTCCTTGCGCGCTTGGTCTTGCCACTCCAATGTCGATTATGGTCGGTATTGGAAGAGGGGCACAGCTTGGGATTTTGGTAAAAAACGCCGAAGCGCTTGAGCGGTTGAGTAAGGTCGATACGTTGGTGGTCGATAAAACGGGAACCCTCACCGAGGGAAGACCTCGTCTCCTCTCGATACAAGTTACTACTGACATCAAACCTGCCGACTTATTATGGTGGGCAGCAAGCTTAGAGCGCGGGAGCGAACACCCTCTGGCGCAGGCCGTCCTTGATGCGGCCCACGAGCAGGGGCTCAAGCTCTTTCCGGCAAAAGATTTTGCCTCGCTTTCTGGAATGGGAATTACTGGTCAAGTCGAGGGTTCCTTCATCGGTATCGGAAACCGAGCCCTGCTCGACAAACTTCTCATCGAAGGACGAGATGTTCTCCAAGCGCAGGCCGAGGAGCTTGAGCAGCAAGGTCAAACCCTTTTGTTTGTGGCCCGAGATGGCAGGCTCGTAGGTTTCTTGGGCGTTGCTGACCCCGTAAAATCATCTACCTTAGAAGCCATCAAACAGCTTAAACAAGCGGGAATTCGGGTCATGATGTTGACGGGAGATAACGTAAGGACTGCCCAGGCTGTCGCCCACAAGCTAGGTCTAGAGGAAGTGGTAGCCCAGGTGTTGCCCACCCAAAAGCAAGAGGTCATAAAGCGCCTCCAAACCGAGGGGAAAAACGTTGCCATGGCAGGAGATGGGGTCAATGATGCACCTGCGCTGGCCCAAGCCGACGTGGGCATTGCAATGGGCACAGGGACCGATGTCGCCATAGAGAGTGCGCCTATCACATTATTAAAAGGGGATCTTCGTGGGATTGTCCGTGCCCACTACCTGAGCAAGATACTCCTTAGAAACATCAAACAAAATTTGGTTCTGGCGTTTTTCTACAACATCCTTGCGGTTCCGATTGCTGCAGGGGTCTTGTATCCTTTTTTTGGTTGGCTTCTAAGCCCGATGATTGCCAGCGCCGCAATGAGCTTAAGCTCAGTCTCTGTCGTTGTGAATGCACTGCGATTACGAAGGGTGTCCCTTGAAGAGAGTACCCATGGTTGAAAGGAGCTATCATGCTGCATTATCTATCGTTCTCAATATTGTTCCCAAAAAATTTTTCTAAGAAGTCGTCCGGTTTGGCTTTCTTATTTCCACTTCTTTTTGCCGCTTTTGCCTGGGGCCAAGATGGAGAGAGCACCCATAAAAAGCACTTAGAACATCCCCCTCAAGAAACGGCAAAAAACCCATCCAAGATGGAAAAACGAGGACTGCAATTAAGCGAGCCCAGCCTCAATTTTGGGCTTAAGTTTGACTTTGGATCTTTTTTGAACGAGCCTAAAACCGTGGGAGGCGGACTGGGCGCCATTGTGTTTATGGGAAGAAAGGCCCAGTTTGTAATAGAAGGTTTGACTCGGATTCATTATATATTTAATTCTACGTATAGTACGATGTTCGAAACAGAGGCCAAAGTTGGTTATCTGTTTCCTCTCTCAACACGTGTGGGACTCATATTTAAGGTGGGCTTTGGGTATGTGGGTTTTTTTCCTCCTACGGCCTCGCATGATACACCCTCAACTTCTGTGCCCCCCGCTCATCATTATTTATCGATTCCCTTGGAGGGAGCGATCCTTTACGATCTTTCCCAATACATTGATTTGGAACTTTCTCCCATTGCTATGCCTTTGTTTGAACTGGATGGAAAGATAGGTTTTAATGCTGGACTGTCTGTGAGTCTCATCTTCCATCCACGAAAACTAATCAAAGTGGAGAATTCCACGGGATCGGATCACCAGCATCACTAGGAAAAGAATATGGAGCTTAAGAATTCACTATCGATATGCATCGGAATGCTCTCTCTTTTCTCTGGCTGCGTTACAGATTCCAAGACCGCCGGGCTCCCTGAAGGGACGGCCTCCTTACGTACCCGAATGCCAGAACAAATCCATTGGAAGAATGGCACAAAAGAAGATGAAGCTGTGGATGCTTGGGTCGACCAAGTGTTAAAACATGATCTTACTTTGGCTTCTGCCACGCAGATAGGGCTTTTCAACAATCGAGGTTTACAAGCCACCTACGAACGGCTGGGTGTGACTCAGGCCAAGGTGGTCCAGGCAATCCTGCGAAAGAATCCGTCTCTTACCTTAGGCTTGGGAATTCCCCTCTTCGGAAAGGCTGGGCTCAGCAATGATGTTTCTCTCATCCAGGAATTTTTGGATCGATTCACTCTTCCTCTTCGGAAACGCTTTGCAGAGGCCGAGTTTGCCAAAATCAAATTCGAGGTGACTGATGCCATTTTTGCCTTTCGTACAGAGCTAAGGTCTGCTTTTTTGCACGTACAAACTTTGCAACAGTTGGTTGAGATGCGCCGAGGAGTCACCGAATTGGCACAATCCGCGGCCGAACTTGCTCAAAAACAACAAGAGGTAGGAAATATAAATGAGCTGGATTCTGCCCATCAGCAGGCGCACTATGCGCAAGCCAAACTAGATCTTTTGCAAAATGAAGCCCGGCTTTCTCAAGCACGAGAACACCTAAATCAGCTTCTTGGCCTTTTTGGAAAGCAGACACAATGGACGTTGAAGGAGCCCCTCCCTGATCTTCCCAAAGAAGAAGATCTTGCTACTCGGATCCACGCCGAGGCAAGGGCGGCTCGAATGCAGCTTCTCACCAAACGCGCTTCCGTTGAATATTATCAAACCACGTTATTACCGCTACAAGAACGCATGGTGGCTTTATCGCAACAGCAGTACAATGCCATGCTGCTTGGGGTGTACCAGCTCCTTACGGCTAAGCAAAACGAAATCACCACGTACCAAGCATACCTAGAAGCACTGCGAGATTACTTTATGGCTCGACTCGAGCTCGAGCGGGTTTTGGGGAGCGTTCTCCCGGAAGCCTCATCTACTTTGGTAAATGATCCAAGCTCTGGAGGAACCTCATGATCAATCGTCGAGACATGCTAAAATACAGCGCACTTGCAGCAGGGGGATTGCTTCTTACTAAGAATCGGACAGCGCGAGCAGAAGAGCATGCTCACCCAGCTCACCCAGCACCTCCTGCTTCTCACCCAGCGCTTCCAAAGATGTCCCCTTTGGAAGCAACAACACAAGGTTCGTATACGCCTGTCGTGACTCCGAATGGAAGCACCTTGCCCTGGATCATGAAAGGGGGCGTAAAAGAATTTCATCTGATTGCCGAGCCTGTGAAGCGTGAATTCGCGAAAGGGATGGTGATCAATTGCTGGGGCTACAATGGGCAGACCCCCGGTCCTACCATTGAAGCCGTAGAGGGAGACCGTGTCCGGATTCTTGTCACCAATCATCTTCCCGAGCCAACTTCCATTCATTTTCATGGAGTCATCCTGCCAAACGGGATGGATGGCGTCTCAGGACTTAACCAACCCGCCATTCAGCCAGGGGAGACATATGCCTATGAATTTACGCTTCGGCAACATGGGACCCAGATGTACCACCCTCATGCGGATGAGGTGCTGCAAATGGCCATGGGCATGAATGGCTTCTTGATTATCCACCCCAAACAACCTCGCCGGCCGAAGATAGACCGAGACTTTGCCATCTTTTTAAATGAGTGGGCGGTTCCTCCAGGGGCTTTGACCCCAAACCCACACATCATGACAGACTTCAACCTCTTTACTTTCAACAGCCGCATCTTTCCAGGAACTGAGCCATTGGTCATTCGCCAAGGACAGCGGGTCCGAATCCGGCTTGGGAATCTAAGCATGGACAGCCACCCGATTCATATTCATGGACATTCGTTCTGGATCACCGGCACCGATGGCGGTCCAATTCCAAAATCCGCGCGATGGCCTGAAACGACGGTCAACGTTCCTCCAGGCAGCACACGAGATATCGAGTTTGTTGCAAGCAACCCTGGGGACTGGGCCTTTCATTGTCATAAGACCCACCATACCATGAATCAGATGTCACATGAGGTTCCCAATCTGCTCGGGGTCAGACAGGGAGACACAGAGAAAAAGATTCAAAGGCTTCTCCCTGGCTATATGGGTATGGGAGAACAAGGCATGGGAGAGATGGGAGACATGCATATGGGAGGACCCCAAAATTGGGTCCCGATGATGGCGGGACGTGGTCCCTTTGGTTCAGTGGGCATGGGAGGCATGTTTACCGTGGTAAAAATTCGGGAAGGAATCTCAACCTATGAAGACCCGGGCGATTATCAATATCCTATGGAAACGATGGTTAAAAAAATCATAGGACCCTAGCCAAACAGCGGCCATGTTCCCCCGGTCTAAAGATAGGCAAGCATGCGCGCGCAGAGGATTCTCTACAAAGACGCTGGCAAGAATGGCACTGATGAGCAGGGCATTGGGGGCTTCTTGCACGCATTCTTTCGGAAACTTACTCGTCTAATGCCCCCGAAGGATCCTTATGGATCAGAGCATTCAGCAGCTGTCTAGGGATTCTTATCATCATGGCAGCCGTTTTTGTTTGGACATTTTGGCTTGTATGAAAGGTAAGTCTTGTAAACTCCTCAGGTAAAGAGGCAATGAAAAATCTAATAGGGGTTAAATCGCCTCCACTACGGACAAAGTTGAGTAGAGAAAAATCTCCGTAAAACCATCCCGATTGAGAAGGAGATCTAGGCGAGTCTAATGATTTTCCTATCGACTGTTTTCCAAATGCCCACGGTGTGGTCCAGTTCTTAGGATCTTTCGTAGAATAAGAAATGAAGATTTCATCATTTTTTCTTGTAATAAACAGAGTACTAGGATGGGTCACGATTTTCTGCTTAAGCGCCGCATCCATTTTTCTTTCCTTCCGTAACCACCGTTCTTTCTCTTTTATCCTATCGATAGTCTCTTTAATATCTGAATAAAATAAAGGTTTTACCGATCCTCCGGCAGAGGCATCTTGGATACGAATATAGGCAATATTTAGGGATTTTAGGAGCCAGTTTACAGGATCTTTTAAGGACTGAAGCTTAGGGTCTTGTATCGTTTGGATAAGCTGAGACATCATAGCTTCAGGATCTTTAGGATGGAGAATTCCATGAAATGTTGCTTCTTTCTCAGTAAAACCTAAAGCTGCCCCCATAGACATTCCCTCAACCAGAGGAGCCCAGGCCTTTGGTAAAAAAGTCCATCTTTCTAGCCGGAGAAGCCATCTTCTTAAACCCTCGTCCTGAGTCTGAGATTGAAGTTTCTCCAACTCTGATAACCAAGAAAGCTGCAAAGGAAAACCAACGTTTATTTGGGCGCGAAACACAG
Source organism: uncultured Myxococcales bacterium (assembly GCA_964537055.1). Taxonomy (GTDB): domain Bacteria; phylum Myxococcota_A; class Polyangia; order Palsa-1104; family JAEUJZ01; genus CAZHYV01. Next base: position 126,495 of record CAZHYV010000008.1, on the reverse strand, counting down.
AATTTTCGGGCAACCTTTCAAGAAGGTTTCCTACCGAAGTTTCTTGAAATTGCTCAAAGGGTGCATCCGATCTGTTCTGTATCGAAAACGACAGCTGAGCAAGTTCTGAGGTAAGATCAAATCGAAGATCGATCGCCTGAATTTGCGAGATCTCTTTCATGTATTTTTTTGTGTACAGAGACTCTACTTTGGAGGCAAGCTCTTGCTCTTCAGGGTATCTTAACGTGCGAGCTTTCGTTATATCTTTTCGTACATATTTGATGATGGCTTCTTCAATCTGTTTGGAGAAGCGTTCATAGATAATATTTACATCTGTGTGCAAAACGATGCTTGGGTAAGAGTTTTCAGTAGCCACTGAGTGAATCACTGATTGCATTGATGTACGTTGAGATTCCATGATCGACGCAGATTCATCATCGAGTACCAACATGATTCCTTCGGGGGAACCTGGCTCTAACGAAGCTTGGAAAGGAACCAGCTTCTTCTGAGGAAACTCTGTCCCGATGCGCTCAAACAGCTTATTGGCAATGTCACTGTTAGGCTGGAAAGGAAGGAAAAAAGCAAGGTTCCATTGCTTTAGCATCTTCTCAGGAGAATCATCAAACTTCTCTATGCCTGCCTTAGGACCAAAGATAAATACGATTGCAGGCAACTTTGGTTGGAACTGCGTAGGCGATAAAAAGCGCCTCTGTTCTTCCTTGGGTACCAGGGCTCGGATAAGCTCTGCAGGCTGAGCCACACCAAGATAGCCAAGAATAGAGGATGCAGATCCTAGTTTAGAAGGAACCGAATTGACATAGGTCAACCCACCGCCAGATGCGGATCCACTTTGGGTAGCTTGGTTTACAGGGGAACCTTTTGAAGGGGCAGAGGCTGCTTCAGATTGGGTTTGCTCTAAAGGCTGTTTTGCCGCACATCCAACGATTCCCAAGAAAAGGACAGAAGCAACAAGATGAAATAAGCGCATAGAATCTCCTACGGGAAGACAGGCTAGCCGATTTCACATTTTTTCTCAACCGATCTTTGGATCAGAGAAATCTATTGCGAAAAAAATTGATTCTTGAAATGTTTCCTTTATGAACACCTGCCGTCTTCGTTTTCTCTCGATCTTCTTAACCTTGGCTTTCATGTATTTCATTCAAATTTCCTGGAGAAATCAAGCAATTGCAACAGAACGTTCCTCTGAGGCAAAAACTCCTTCCCCTTCGAGCAAGGTGGAGGAAATTCGTCTTCCCTGGCAAGGAGAGCACTGGATTGTTGGAGAAGAATCTCATCCTATTTTTATTAGCTCACAAGAATTTAATAACGTTGATAAGCATCCTTCTTCTTTACGTTCGTACCTTCATAAGCTTGATCTAAGCGCTTGTCAGCCTGCCTCTTGTGATTTGAAAAAAGCTTTCGCGAAAGCATCAACTTCTGAGGTAAAGGGGGTAGTCAAGCAGGTCGATCGACAGAGCGATGGCTCCTTTGCCCTAATTACAAAGGTCGCTAAAACCAAATATTATCTTATGCCCTTTACAAAAGAAGGCAATCTCGTCCGGAGTGGCCCAATAGAGCCAAAGTATAAAAACAAAGCTATTGAGCTGCAAGCACTTGCCATGCAAGCAAAAGGGTCTGGCGGATACCTAGTGGCTGGCAGGATAACAGATACAAAAAAACTTCCTAAGGAAGAAACCTTCGTATTTGCTAAAAACTTTGTACTTGTTCTTCAAATGTATCGTCGAGATGGTACTTTAGATAGAGCGTTTGGAGAAAAAGGAACACTTATCATTGATCGTGGACACGATCTGGGTGGGGTTTCTGCCTTAGCAGTGAGAGAAAATGGAGAAATTGCGCTTTCTTACTATACCACGCTGCATCATAATATCCCCGATCGTTCAAACACCGATGAAACATTCCTTGTTCGTTACACTGCTGAGGGAAAAGCCTTACCTAATACCGTTTTGGAAAAAAATGATTTTGTTCTAACCAAGAGCGGTGGATTAAAGCTAGCATTGAAAGGATTTTCTTTTTTAGAAATTGAGAATTTGTTGTTTAACCAACAAGGCGACTTATTCGTTATTGGGAAAGCTGTAAAAGGCAGCCAAAAAGAGCTTTTGAAACCTGTCGAAGATCGAAATATGTTGAATATTTTCTATGAAGAGGATCTTTTGATTGTGTGGCGTTTTCAGAAAGACGGAAGCCTTGCTCAAAATTTCTATGCAAACGTAAAACCAGCCGTTCATAATCTTTCAGGTCCCGGATGGATTAGTCATCTTTTTGAAGGAGAAGCTGTTTATGTCTCTAAGGTTATACTCCATGGAGAAAATATCTATCTTGCTTTAAACTCTACGATTGCAGATGTGGATAATAACCCAAACGATACTCTAATCTGGATGTGTCGCCGCCAAAATACCGGCGAGCCCTGCGTAGGTTTTCAGGAATCTACCCCACACGGCACTATCGAAATGCATCTCAGCTCGATGCTATCTCACGTATTTTCAGTGTCCGACGTGAAGATATTCTCTAATGATTATGTTTGGATGGTGGGCACAACGAGAAATGATGATGGTTCTGAAGAAGATAGGTCAATTCCTATGCTAGTAATCTATAGACGGTCTCCATTGCAACCTTATGATTTTATTATAACCAAATAAATTCTTGAAATTCTCTTTACCTCCCTACTCCTTCATAGTACTTACAGGAAAAATAGAAAAATAAAGGAGTTATGTCGTGCCTAGCTTAATCTACTTCCGTAAAAGTCTTTGTTATGGGCTGCTTTCATTCTTATTTCCCCTTTTCCAATGTACACCCCCTTGTGCAAAAGACCCAACCAGACAAGATTGCAGTCCGTTAGCCGTCATCACTCCTATCTCAAAAATTACTCGAGAAGGTTCCACGTCTTGGGTAATTCAAGGGTTGGAGCCTGAGATAAAAATTCAACCCACAGTCGTTCTTACGGTGCAGAATGACAAAACTTTCACGACGACAGCAGTTCAACTGAGTATTCTTTCGATGACGAAGGAACCTGATGGCTCAGGAATGAGGCTGGAGGTTAAAATCAACCATCCAGAATCTTTTCCAACTGGAGGGCCAGCGACCATTCGGATCTATATGGGCCCAAAGCTCTTGCTGTCCTTTGATACGTTCGTCTATACCCCGCCAAAGCTAGATGCTGAACAAAGCGCAAGCATTGCCCCTATATCTTACCAAGCCTCTCGTTCCTCGACCCAGCTACAAATGCTTCCGCCTAAGAGCAACGCTGTTGCATCGAGCCTGTTTGTAACAGAACAAGACGAAGGGACCAACCAACGTATTTTAGCGAAGTACGATTACGATGGTGCCAATCGCTTGCTACTACTTGACAATACATTCAAGCCCCCTGTCGCTACCGAGATGAGGAATGACTTCCGAGGACTCTTTGCAATCTCCCCTGGCCTTTCCCTTGCGTACGAGTACAGGTGGCAAGGGCCTAATCCTACAGGCCCCTATTTCACCGTCTTTAGCTTCCCTCCCCTGGTTTCTGAGCCTTCTAAGCACATATCCGACGTAGCTCCAGCGAATCCTTATCTTGTTACCATCGACCCCTTTACATCAAGGAAGTTGCTGATGGTCTCCACGAACATTCATACGTTCACTATTGATGAAAAAACTTTTCAATATAAGCCCCTTTCTACCTTAACAACTCCAAAAAGATTGCGTTTCCTACAGGCCCAGCATATAGAGCTTGATCGCAAACCTACCAAGGACTCTACGGATGTTTATTGGCTTGATGCAGTCGGCATTGATGAGATGGATCAAATCTACATTTATCGCTGGACAGGAACAGAGTTAAAAGTGGATGAACAGCTTACTCAAGCTGCCAATGAAGCTGCTCAAGCCGGCCAAGAGGGGCTTAAAAAGAACGTAACTGCCATTGCAGGGTTTTCTTTATACGATATAGACCAAGACGGATACCCGGACCTTGTCCTAGCACTGCAAGATAAAAACACTGGCCTTACGCAAGAAATTGGTTGGGTACGTTATCAAAAGAACGGAAAGTTTGATACCCTCAATAAGAGTACCCGAGCGCAGCTTGCGGGAAGTCCCCTAAAAGGAGTATTTTCAATGGCTGTAGGTGACATCAACTCAGACGGCAAGCCCGATGTAGCCCTTACGACGGGAGATAAAGTCCAAGTTTACCTCAATCAGTCTTTGTAATAAGCCTGATAAGTCCCCCAGTCCCTTTCGCTATCGGTGCTTCTTTTTTTTATTCCATGGCGTAAATCTTGGGGGTAGGAAAATCGATTTTGGTGCCAACTTTAGAACCAGGTGGGAAAGTCACCTTTCCGCTACAATTTCCCGCAGTTCCTCGAACGATGACTTCCGAACCATTTGGCCAAACCTGAACAACCCAAGAATCGGGGATGTCTTGGTTGCCCTCTTCCCTTTTCTGCCCCTCCGGACCACAGTAGTATGTTGCATAGCCTTCAGGATAGAACTTTGCTACTGGTGCTGGTAGTGTCGTAGGCTTGACATTTTGATTCGCACCTTCACAACCACCAAGAACTGTTACACTACAAACAAACGTGGCAATCAATTTTATCTGCTTCATAGGGACCTCTATGTAATCTACCTCCATATCATACCCCACTCGTACACCTGGTCAAGCCGTAAAGAGCCAATTCCTTAGGAAGCTCGCCCAAGTGGTTAGAAATTATGATGCTTCGAAAGAGATTCTGCAGCGTGAAGGGATTGATAGAAAGAATTGTAGTGAGTGTTTGCTTCTTGGAGCCTCCGTTCGCTCAAAATTAGAAGCAATCAGACTAGACTGTCTTTGAAAAAAAGATACACTAACATCTCTTTTTAAGAATGGCTCTTTCATGCTAGAGTTCAGCAAGGAGATCAACTATGCAAATGACCGCGAGGGTCAAACAAATCCTTTCTTATTACCCGTCGGACAACCCTGGCACACTGACTAATTTGGCTCGACTATTAAATCACGGGACTTTGGCCGGCACAGGGCGACTTGTGATTCTCCCTGTTGACCAAGGTTTCGAGCATGGCCCGTTTCGATCCTTTGGGGCAAATCCAGCAGCCATGAGCCCAGATTACCACTTCCAGTTAGCCATAGAGAGCGGCTGCAACGCGTACGCAGCTCCGCTTGGTTTTTTAGAGGCCGGCGCTGGAAATTTTGCAGGCCAAATTCCTTTAATTTTAAAGTTAAACAATAGTGATACTCTGGCCAAGATGGAACCTTGTTCTGCCGTGACAGGTTCTGTCAAAGACGCACTACGTCTTGGTTGTAGCGCGATTGGATACACGATTTATCCGGGGTCTTCTGAAAGAAATACGATGTATCAAGAACTTCGGGAACTTACGGAAGAAGCAAAGGCAAACGGTTTGGCCGTCGTCGTATGGAGCTATCCTCGAGGATCTGGTATTAGCAAAGAGGGCGAACTTGCCATTGATATTGTCACCTACTCTGCCCACATTGCAGCGGAGCTTGGAGCCCATATTGTCAAGGTCAAGCTTCCCAGAGAATATATCGAACAACCGGAAGCCAAAAAAGCATACGACCTCTACAAACCCGCGATTCATACTTTGGCGGACCGTGTCCGTCATGTGGTCGAGTGCTGCTTTCAAGGAAGAAGAATTGTGATCTTTTCTGGCGGCGAGGCCAAAGATCCAGAGTCTGTGCTTGCCGATACCCACGCAATTCGTCAGGGTGGTGGTTTTGGAAGCATTATTGGGAGAAATGCCTTCCAACGACCTAAAGAAGAAGCAATTGCGCTTTTGAAACAAATTATGGCTGTTTACCAGTCTTAGATGGGCAAATTTTTCTCACTAAAGCATTCCATATCTGTTTTTATTGAGCTTGATTTCTTCTCTAAGCCAGAATTGGTTATGCATCCAGCAACAAGCATCGAAAGTATTTTTGTATGGTTTTGAATTTTCGTTCCATTGTATGGTTCATATTTATTCGTGCTTGATTTGCAGGAGTTGTTTTACTATAGTTACAACAAGAACAAATGTTTAGTAAAAGTAAGGAGAAAGAACTATGGCTGGAAGTGTAAACAAAGCAACTATTCTCGGAAACCTAGGAGCAGATCCAGAAATTAAATACCTGCCCTCTGGTCAAGCTGTTTGCGAATTGCGCATTGCTACGACAGAGACTTATAAAGACAAAAACGACCAAAGACAAGATCGGACCGAATGGCACCGAATCGTAGTGTGGGGCAAAACTGCAGAAAATTGCGCTAAATTTTTAAAAAAAGGACAGCAAGTTTATGTGGACGGTCGCATCCAAACACGTTCCTGGGAAAACAAAGAAGGTGTAAAACAGTACACTACGGAGATTGTTGCAGACCAAGTCGTATTCCTGCGTGGTACCGGTGGGCCTCATTCGGATGATTCCAGTTATAATAGCGGGGCCTCCTACGGAGGCTCTAGAAGCAATGATTCGGGACGGGGGCGGTCTTCTGCACCTGTATCAGATACATCGATGGATGCGTTTCCGTCGGATGATGATATCCCATTTTAGGACCACTGCGTAGGATTGGAGGAATTGAGTCTAGGCTGGATTCCTCTTAATAAGCTCCTATCCTGGCCCCCCTATCGTAAAAGTAACCTTCTATCTTGTCTGAACTCCGTGAAGACGTTCTTCTATCTCAGCTTCTGACAGAGTTTCTATCGATATTACCTTCTCTCGAGATTTTTCTCCCCGTACGACGCTCACGCACCGTTGAGGCACATCAAGCACCTCGCTTAGATACCGGATCAAGGCTTGGTTGGCTTTGCCGTCCATCGCCTTTTCCTTCAGTCGACAGATCATACGATTCGGCTGCATTTCAATCTGATTGACTTTCGCATTGGGAAGGACTTTGATTTTCCTATAGACAGGTGACATTCATTCTGGCTCCTTTTCCCCTGGCCCGTTGAGTAGGCTTAGAACACCGGACAGACTGCATCATGATATAGCGATTAAAGTTTCTGAGCGAAAGCATTTTATCTTACGACCGAGAAACATGGACTATAGGAATAAACGGTAGAAGAGTAAATGGTATCCCTCTAATAAAAGCTGCTGCCCTCCTCCGTTATCTACCTAGCATTTCTGCAACGACACGGTGGGCAGATTCAAGTGCACCCTGCATCCATCCTGACCAGGGGGAGGTATGCTCGCCGCAAAAGAAAACTCTACCTTCACGCTTCCGAGCAGCAGGAAACATCCAGCTCATTTCTTTAGGACGATACGCACTCCATGCACCTTTCGTAAAGGGGTCATTGTGCCAAATCTTATAATACCCTGCGATAGCTTCTTTTTGGATCTGTGGCCAAAAGGCTGCAATCCTTTCTTTCGCAAAGGAAAGCCTTTGGTTTGTAGGTAGATATCCTATGCGTAGAGCATTTTGATCCTCGGTATAGACCGCCATCAACCCATGGGCCCCATCTTGGACATGGCTCAGATCAAAAATCCGCTCAAGCTCTGTAGTGCTACGAACGATCTTGAGCCCTCCTAGTTTTTGCTCGTGCCAGAATCTACTTTTTGTCTGGAATGCACACCTTGATACAGGCATCATTCGCATTGTACGAACTGCCTGTGACTTTTCGTCAGAAAATGAAGGAGATATGTGGACATCCCGAAGCATGCTAAAGGGAATCGCGCAGACAAGATAGTCTGCAAAGGCCTTCTTTTTCACACCATGGGATACCCATTCTACCTCAATTTGCCTAGGATGCTGGATGATAGAAGTCACTTTCGATTCATACTTCGTAAGTGAACCTAACAACTTCGCGAACGATGCAGGCAGCCTATCGTTTCCTCCGGCAATCGCATAGGTTTTGTCCCATTTCTCATCTAGCACTTCGGTCATAAGCCAGTAAAGAGCATTGACACTTGCAATCTCACTCCCGTTGCTTGCCTGAATTACGGACATCGCTCCCTCTCCCATCCCTCGATTCATTAAATATTCCCGAAAGGTCATCGCATCATAGGCAAGCGCATCTCCATAAGGCCAATGGAGGGCTTTTGGATCCCCTATTTCAATCAGCTTCTGATACTTCATTTTCAAAGCATCTGCACCCAACGCATCCTCATTTGCAGGAATCTTCAAAAACGTAGGCCAGGGAGTTCCATCTTGATGGACAAACCACTGCCCCGAGATTCCATAAAGCGCTGACCCGTGGGATTGAAACTCGTTCAACTGCAGCTTAAATTCGTTCGCATAATGGAGTGTATGCATGTGGGTATCAGCGATGCGGGTTGCCCCCATCTCCACATATTGCTGGTCTTTTAACCCCTCTCGCACAGTGAACACCCGTCCCCCAGGCCGAGACTGGGCCTCGAGTATCGCAAGGACATGGAACCCCCGCTTGCGTAGTTCGTACGCCGAGCAAAGGCCAGCCAAGCCACCCCCAACCACGATGACGGTTTTTCCTTTAGATTTTGCCTCTCCCTCTCCCTGCAAAAAAACTGAGGCAATGGATAAAGATCCTAACCCGAATGCTTGTAAGAAGGTTCGACGATTGATGAAATCCTGCACTTGCCTATTGTATCAAAGTCAAGAAAAGGAGGAAAGCAGGAAGTCGTTTGGCCGCGTCCTCGCCTACGAACTATGCTCTCTTTCCGAAAAGAGCCGTTCCCACGCGGATCATCGTGGCCCCCTCTTCAATAGCAACTTCATAATCGAGGCTCATTCCCATAGAAAGTTCCCTCAAATTTACATAGGGTCGTGGAATCGCTTGTTCCTTCCGCAGAAGCTCACGAAGAACTCGGAAATAGGGCCTCGATGACTCTGCCTTTGTATGCATGGGGGGAATGCACATCAATCCTAGGCAACGGACGTCACCACCAAAATGCGCAAACGTATCCAGAAGCCCTGGCAATGCCTGTAAAGAACAACCAGACTTTTGGGATTCTTCTCCTAGATTTACTTCGATCAAACATTCTTGGGGAGAATGATTCTTTTTTCGAACCTGTTCTGTGATGGCTTCTAATAAAGATAGCCTATCGACACTATGGATCAGACACGCAGTGCCCACCACGTAACGGACCTTGTTGCGCTGCAAGGGTCCCAAAAAATGCCATTTGATAGATAGGGCTTCGGAAAATCTGGGAGCGGAAAGCTCATCTTTCAACCCAAGATTCTCGGAAAGGACCGAAGATTTATCCCTTAGCTCTTGGGCATAATTTTCCCCAAAGTCATGGAGTCCCAAACTATACGCAGCTCGAATAGACTCGATCGATTGCTTTTTGCTGACCGCAATGAGCTTGACTTCTTCAGGGGAACGCCCTGATCGTTGGCAAGCCTCTTGGACTCGGTTTCTTACTTGTTCAATCGATTGCGAAAAATGCATACGCTCTCTAGGGCTAAGGCTTGGACATGCCATTTGCATAGCGCTTAGGCGTTCCAAGAGGGAAATTCGCTCGGAAGGAGTCCTGCTTTTTCAAGATCCTCTAAAACCGAACATAAAGGCAAACCCACGACGTTTTCATAACTGCCCTCAAGCTTGCGAACAAAAGCAGAGAACCGCCCCTGGATTGCATAGGCACCTGCTTTCCCTCGCCATTCTTGAGAGCGTAGATACCCCTCTACTTCTTTTGGAGACAAAGGCTTTACTTCAACTTCTGTTGTAACCACTTTCGAGATCCTCTCGATCTCCCCCCGTGCATTTACATACCGCAGGTGGTATCCTGTCAGGACCTGATGTTTGCGTCCTGACAAAAGAAGCAGCATCTGTCTTGCTGCACCTTCATGAGGAGGCTTTCCCAAAATCGAGTTCTGCGCGACCACCATGGTATCGGCTCCTAAGAGAGGCTGTCCCGGATAAAACGGAGCCGCCGCATCCGCCTTCGATTGGCTCAGTCGAAGAACAAGGGTGCTCGGGTCTTCTCCAGGTTTTGGTGTCTCGTCAATATCAACGGGATGAACCTGGTGAGATATACCTACGGTTCGTAGCATATCGATACGTCGAGGAGAGCTAGAAGCAAGAACCAGCATAAAAAGAGGAACTACTTCTTTCCTTTTTTGGCGCGGTATTCAGAGAGAATTTTTGTGATCCGCTCAAAAGTAGCCGCAGGAACCACCTTCCCATTAATTGCCTTATAAAGCGTCGCTTTCATCTCATCCCAAGCAGCACGATCCTGCACTTTGACCTCTGTTACACCCAAAGACCTCATCTTCGAAATAGCGTCCCTCTCCATTTCTCGAGCCTCTACAAAAATCTTTTTTCCTTTTTCGCGGAAAATTTCTAAAATGGCAGGACGGAGTTTTTCGGGGATTTTTTCCCAAGTATCATTTTTTACAATCATCGCTCCGGTTAGAGTGGACCATTTTAAATCGAGCATGTAGTTCGCCTTCTCATGGGCGCGAATTCCAAGAACTACAGCGGGCGGATAGAGGATCGTATCAATCATTCCCGTCTGTAAAGAAGTTACCATCTCCACGCTGCTTAGAACCACAGGGTTAAACCCGCCTGCCTTCCAAGCATCTGTGCTTTTAGGATCCCCATCCCAAGAAAATAGCTTCGCGCTTCTCATATCGGCAAGAGTGGGCCTAGCTTTTGTCGAGAAGAAACGAGTAAATCCGATCTCGCTCCACGTCAGTACAGTGTACCCTTTTGAAGAAAGAATCTTCTCCAGTTCCGGCTTCATCTGCTCAAGCAAGTGATCCCGTTCTTCGTAGGTATCAAGCAGTAGAGGAATATCTAATGCTTGAGGATCAGGAGCAATTTGATGCATGCCAATGGTGCTCATGGCTGCGGCTTGTAAGGCATTGACCCGTAGTTTGGTCAGCATGTCGCCTTCGCTACCCATTTTTCCACCAGCATAAATCATAAACTTTAACTCAACGGGCTGTGTTGGATTCTTTTCGGTCCAATCCTTCGCCGCTTTTTCTGCTTCTTGGGCTGCCTGCTTCAAAAGTAAGTGCCACGAAGATCCATCTGGTGCTAACGTACCAAGCTTGATTTGAATTTTGTCTGCATTTGCGGGTCTGCAGATTCCCAAAAGAGCGATTACCGACAGGAGGAGCGTTTTTATCTTCATAAAGATCCTTTTACGAAAGGGTTGTATGCGTATTTATAATGCAGCTTGTCGCTAATGCAAAGTACTTTTGATAGACCTCTTTGCCGCAAAGGCCTAGAAAGCGCTGGCTCGAATACAAATTGCGCAAACTTGTTTATCACTGCATCCACACAGGTTATGGCTTTTTCCCAGATACAATCCGAGGGAGATGGGCCAGATCAAAGGTCGTCTCAATATCCACATAGCCACGCTGAACCATCTCTTCTCGAACACGCTCTGCTTGATCAAACCCAATTTCTAAAGTCAGGCACCCCATCGACCGAAGACGACTATACGCTTCTTTGATTAAGGCACGAACGAGGACAAGCCCATCAGCCCCCCCATCAAGGGCCGCATGGGGCTCTTTTCGTACCTCTCTCGACAGATGCGCAATATCCGCTGTAGGTATGTAGGGTGGATTGGAGACGATCAAGTCAAATTGCGCTGCCTGAGCGAACCCGGCAAGCAAATTTGCCCGGACCAACTGCAAAGGAATCCCAAGCCGGGCCACGTTCACTCTGGCAATTTGTAGGGCTTCTTGGCTTTGATCGGTTGCTACCATGCAAAGGTTAGGTTGTTCTTTACAAAGTGCAATTGCGACCGCCCCAGAACCCGTTCCCACATCTACCCCCAAAGAATTCCCCCCCCTTCGTTCTTCATGGTTCCGTCGATCGCGAAGCCTTTTTAAGGCAACTTCCACCAAAACTTCTGTCTCTGGACGAGGAATTAAGACTGCAGACGTCACAAACAGAGGAAGGGAAAAAAATTCTTTTTGCCCGAGCAAATAAGCCACAGGCTCACCCTGCCCTCTACGGTAGATAAGGTCCGACAGCTCTTCTTGCAAGCGAGAATCTATCGGCTCGGCACCTCGGGTATATAGCTCCACCCGCGAAATCCCAAGGACATAGCTTAGAATTAATTCAGCATCAAGCCGTGGAGTTTCAACTTGATGGTCAGCAAAGTACCGAACCATTCGATAGAGCGTCTGCTGAATACTTCCGAAAGAGTCAAAAATCATCATGGTACCTTCTGTCATTATATTAGACTCTCGTCTTAAACCCTGGTCCTCTCTGTACCACCCTAAGCTCAGCGAAAAAGGAAGAAGCCGTTGCCTAAACCAGTGCAAATTACCATACTCTCGGTGCAGGGTGCAGCAGATTTAAGATGCAATTCGTTGCGTTTCTTCGCGAAGCTGCTTATCATCAAACTATGGCCTTGATTGCCCCTTCGATTTTGTCCGCTGACTTTGGAAGGCTTGCGGAAGAAGTAAAAAAGCTAACCCAGGCAGGTGCAGACGCAATCCATGTCGATATCATGGATGGACATTTTGTTCCCAACCTTACTTTTGGTCCCATCGGGGTTCAAGCGATCCGTAAAGCGACGAGTCTTCATTTGGATGTACATTTGATGATTGAACAGCCTGAGCTGTGGATCGAGCGTTACACAGAAGCTGGTGCCTCTCTAATCCATATCCATGCGGAAGCCTGCGTGCATCTACACAGGGTGCTGCAACAAATCAAGGCATCGGGTGCCAAAACAGGGGTGGCCTTGAACCCCTCGACCCCTTTATCAGTGCTTGAGTATGTTCTTGATCAAATCGACAGGGTTCTTATCATGACGGTCAATCCTGGGTTTGGAGGACAAATATTTTTGCAGAGCATTTTGCCAAAGATTCAAGAGCTCGCTATACTTCGTAAGACCCGGGGACTTCCCTTTCAGATTGAGGTAGACGGCGGAGTTACCTTAGAAAACATTCAAAAAATTAGTGAGGCTGGGGCAGATATGGTCGTCTCAGGCTCAGGGGTGTTTGCAAGCGACGACTACGCGGCTAACATGTTAGCGTTACGCAGAGCCAGCACCTCAAGGAAACCAACTTGAGTAAAGGAAAATGGTATGATTCAAACGACGTGGATTCTGGTATGTGATGCAAGCAAAGCGCGTATTTTTGAAGGAACAAAGAAAAATCAGCCCTGGGCTCTTTTAGAGACCATCGATCATCCAGAAAGCCGGTTAAAAGATCAGGACTTGGTGACTGACCGTCCTGGCCGTGTGCAACAATCTGCAGTCAATGGTCAAGGAAACGGGACCCTGGGAAAGGGAAGCCGTTCTGGAATGGAACCACATATCACCCCGAAAGAAGCAGAACATCAACAGTTTGCCCGTTTTCTTGCAGATGTCTTAGCAAAAGGGCATAGAGAGCGCAGCTACGATAACCTTTTGATTGTCGCAAATCCTCAATTTTTAGGGATACTGCGAGGGATTCTGACGGAACAAATCAAAAAGTTGGTGAAGGCAACTGTTGATAAAGATTATACTTCTTTACCAACCAAAGACCTCCAAGAACGGCTATCTGACGTCTGGATGTATCTGTAGCACCCATCCTAGACAAGCTTGTGCTTTCTCTTAATCTGCTCCATGTTTTTTTGGTACTCAATCTCCCAGGTGGATGTTCCTTCCTCAAGGTTTTTAATACGATTTCGTACTTCTTGATCTAATTCACTCTCAAGCAGCAGATGCTTTTTCAGAAGCTGCTGTACTTTCCTCCGCAGCGCGCCCTCTTCTGTAAAGACTTCAGCGATATGAGATGAGTTCATAAAACTTTCTAAGATTTGGTTTGTTAAATACCCAATCACTTCCTCATCTGTAGAAAGGCCTTTATCTTCAGCAAAACTTCTCTTAATTCTTCCAAATTGACTGTATGAAAGCCCTCTTACCTCCATGGTCTGTTTTGCACGCTCGGTAAACTCTCTATCCAAACGAAGGTATTCTTTTAGGATAGCTTCGACATCAAGCTGGGCTTCTTCTCGGTTTTCAACCTCAATATCTTCCCCTTCAGTGAGCCTTCTAATCACATCTTGGCTGATGGTAGGTATTTGTGCTGGATACAGCTTCATCGGCAACTCCCTTTCTATCGTTTTATCTACTCCTACGTTGCGCGATACATCCCTCTTTTGTCAACCTTCTTGTACTACGAAAGGGTGAATGGGAAATTTTTGCACAATTATTTAGTGGAAGAGCACCGCTTTAAGACCATACGTCCTATTTCAGAAAGAGGTTGAGCCGCAGAACCAAGAGACCTCAACAGCTTGAATCCCTCTTTCATGCATTCATTCGCCCGATTCTTGGCCCCGTCGACCCCTAGCAAAGAAACAAAGGTTTTCTTTCCTGTCCGCTCATCCGCCTTTGGGTTCTTTCCAAGCTCCTTTAAATTTGAAGTAGCATCTAAAATGTCATCGACTATCTGATAGGCTAAGCCCAAGGCTTTTCCATAGTGCGTTAATGCTTCTACTGCTGAGTCGGAAGCATTTCCAAAGAAGGCCCCACAACGGATAGAGGCACTGATAAGGGCCCCCGTTTTCATCTCATGAACGACTGAAAGCTCTTCCTCTGTCATTCCCGCTCTGTCCCCTGATAAATCGAGCACTTGACCTCCCACCATGCCTTTTGCACCGCTTGCGCTAAGGATTTCCTCTAGAATCCTAAGGCGGTTCTCTTTAGAAATCTCTGCTCGGACTACCAAATGAATTGCCTCTGTAAGAAGAGCATCGCTTGCCAAAAGAGCCAACCCCTCACCAAACACTTTGTGGCAGGTAAGTTGTCCTCGACGAAATTCGTCATTATCCATACAAGGAAGGTCGTCTTGCACTAACGAGTAGGCATGGATCATCTCAAGCGCACAAAGGAGAGGACCGATCTTCTCAACATCTCCCTTCACGCTTTGACAAGCAGCCATGGCCAAAATGGGCCGAAGTCTCTTCCCGGAAGATAACAAACTATAGGACATTGCTTGATAGAGCATCTTCGGGATATCGGGCTGCAGTGTCTTCAAAGTTTGCGACAATTGCACATCAATGTTCTTCTTATGGCTGGCTAAATAGTCTTCGATGTTTAAACTCATATAAGTAGGCTTTATGAGGAAGCGATAGCACTCTGTAACGTCTGTGCAATCTGGTCCAGTTCTTTTGGATCAGGGTGAGCGTTCTGTTTTTCAAAATTTAAATCTTGCGCCTCATCTACAGGCACAAGATGAATGTGGACGTGAGGCACCTCAAGACCTGCAATCATCATCCCCACCTTCTCGGAAGGAAGAACTTGGTTCATCGCTGTTCCGATCCGCTTTGCAACGCTCATTAGGTGATGCAGTAGTGGTTCTGGCAGATCAAGCCAATGGTCTATCTCTCTTCGAGGAACCACAAGCGTATGTCCCCTCCGAAGCGGAGCAATGCTCAAAAAAGCAACACACTCGGCATCTTGATAAACAAACCGGGCAGGCAAGCTACCCTCAATGATACGACTGAACACACTTGGCATCTGATAGGGTTAACATAAGCCCCTCGCTTGATCAAGCATTCCCTAACTACGATAAGGAGCTCTTACGAGCGTTGGCTAAAAACATCTCATTAATAATAATGCGTAAAACCAATGGCCGTGCGAAAACCACCGAACCGATCTGAATGTGTATCAAACCTTACAATCCCTCGAAGGTCTCCGTAAAATACCCAAGATTCATTCAATCGAAGCTCGACCCCTCCCCCTAAATGAAAACCAACTGTAGGCAGGACCACCAAATCATTATCTTTGATCCCAAACCCAAGCGTATTTTGAATCGCAAAGACTAAAAATGGCATTGGATGAAACTTCATTTGGTTGACAGGAAGTTTAAGCAAGTATACCCGCAAACCAATGGTCGCTAAAAATTCTCCGTAGGAAGCGGCTCTATCCCCTGTAATCATATTATACGCTCGGTGGACACCAAGCCCTCCCAGCGAGAGTTCAAAGGTAAGATAAGGATCTAGGCGATAGTGAAAATCAAACGTCACGCCTCCTGTAAAATACCCATAGTAAGGGCTCTGAAAATCCCAAAGTTGGTTGGCAAGGATCCCGGTAAATCCAATTCCTCGTTTGTATAGCAGACGAGGGGGTTCTTTCTGCAAAGCATTCTTCTCTCCTATTCCAGTAACGGTGGGAGGAGGCTGCAACGATTCCTCTGAAAAAGCGACCTCTTCGAATTTGATGAAGGAGACAATGATACCCAAAAGTAGCCAACTTTTTCTCTTCAGCATGAAATGTCCTTAGCAAACTTCGAACAATCTTACTGTTTTCCAAAAAAGTAAAGTCTTTTTTCCACCGAAAAGGCATTGATGGGGACGGGATATTTTTTAAACAAGCGCGAAAAGTTCGTGGAGAGGCACCTGAAGAATCTTAGCAACCTGAGAAAGTACAAGAAACGAAGGGAGCCGCTGACCATTCTCAACTAGCGATAAATAACCAGGATTGATGCCAGATAGTAACGCTACCTGACGCTGGTGTAAACCTAGTTCTCGACGAAGTTGGAGAATCCGGATTCCTACACGGCTGGCACATCGTTCATACTTTCGTTCAAGCATAGTTCACCTTATTCTTACGCAATGACAAACTGTTCTTAGTCAAGCTGTGACTTCCATTTTTGGATCCATTCGGGCTCAGCCCGAAGCTTAAACAGAACGCCTTGGTCCAAAAATTGCTCCTCCAGCACATGGCTGTGTTCAAAAATCTGTCCTCGCAGTTCTTGGTGGTTGTAAGGAACAAGCAGCTCGGTCGTTACAAGTTGGTTTTCAAAAAATCGGATGATACTCTGACGAACACGGTCTACATCTTCTGGTCGATAAGCTGAGATTACGAGGCTTTTTCCAGCTTCTTCAAAAAGCGAAATGGATACACTCTCGCTGGACAGTCGGTCCACCTTGTTAAATATCACAAGCTGAGGTACATCCCCTGCGCCGATCTCTTTAAGCACTTGGTTCGTCGCCGCCATCTGCCGTTCCCAAGCAGGATCAGAAAGATCGACTACATGCAACAGCAAATCTGCCTCTAGTGTTTCATCGAGCGTAGATTTGAATGAGGCAACCAACTGGGTGGGTAAATTTCGGATAAATCCGATGGTATCCGAAACCAAAATGCGGGGTTTTGCTTCTTGCAACACCCGAACCGTTGTATCCAGCGTTGCAAACAGCTTATCTGCAATATACACATCGCTCTTCGTAAGGGCGTGAAATAAAGTCGATTTTCCAGCGTTGGTATAGCCACAAATGGCCACCCTACGCAGTCCTTGCCGCCTAGCTCTTTGGGTGATGCGCTCTTGAGTAATTTCCGCCAGCTCTCTTCGTAGCTCAGCCAACCTATCTCGAATTTTCCGACGGTCCAGTTCAATGGCAGATTCACCAGCCCCTTTCCCACCGATGTAGCCTCGCTGACGATCCTCAGGATGATCAACCTCGCGTAGCCGAGGAGCCAGGTAGGCAAGACGCACCATTTCTACCTGAAGCTTGGCCTGGCGGCTATGAGCATGGCGATGGAAAATCTCTAAAATAACCATCGTTCGGTCGAGCACTCCTGCGCTGCCTGTGGTCTCTTCGATATGCCTTGCCTGAGAAGGCGAAATCTCATGGTCCACCAAGACAAGCGTATTGTGAGGATCAGCATTGACCATGGCGGTCAAGTCTGCCAATTTCCCAGGTCCTAGGTACGCCGCTGCATCAAACGAGGACCTCCGCTGCGTGACCTCACCAATCACTTTAAGACCCAGTGTGGTTGCAAGCTGCCCTAGCTCTTCTAGCGATTCCCTAAACTCGAGCTCGCTGACCTCAGGCAAATGAACTGCACATAATACTGCCTGCTTAGGAAGATGATTTTCGTCCGTATTGTTCGGAGTTAACATAGAGCCAGCATGCCATGGTTTTAGCTTGGGCTCAAGGGAAAGGTTTGAGAAAGGAAAGAGAAGCCCGGTTAAAAAGCCCGGGCCTCTTGGGAGCGCCTACGAACCAAGTGGAAACTAAAGAGGTTTAAAAATGTTCGGACGGCTGGCAGCGAGTTTGTTTGCTTCTTCCCTTTTTTGTTTTTGGGCGTCGCTGGCTTTTTGGATCTTGTCACCAATTTCGTTCATCTTTTTATTTAACGCATCCAGCTCGGTTTGGGCAGGGAGAGAAGAAAGAGCTCTTATGGCATCCACCTGTTCTCCTGAATATCCACAAAATTCGCTAAAATAGCCGACTGCTTCTGAACGAAGTTGCCAGTACTTTGCAAGCTCGGGCTGAATCCCTGGACCAGCAGCTTGCCCAAATAGATCAGAGGCTTCTGCTGCTTTGGTTTTGCAAGCCTCGTACTTTGCCTTGGCAGCATCAAGCTCTGCATCGCTAGGTTTACCAAAGACAATGATCTGAGTTCTGCTGGCAACCACGTTATACCTCGCAACTCCAATCGTAGACTCTTGGTCACCTCCAGTTTCAAACGTAGAGGCGTCGATATAATTTTGCTTGTTCGTACCCAAAACATCATTAAATTGTTTCTTTTCCTTAAGGAGGTATGCTTGAAGAGCATCGTTTAGGGATTTTATTTGATTTTGTAGCATGGTGCTGTTCTGCTCTTCTGCCGCAACTTTCCCGGCAAGATCTTTTAATGTTTTATCCAATACCTCAATTTCGGGACGTGTTGGAGATAGAGAAAGCACAGCGTATGCTTCTGTCTGGGCTTTATACAGACCACAAAGGTTCTTTTTGCTTAGAGAAGATCTTCCTTTGGCTATCACAAGATTTTTCAAATCAATTTGGACGTTTGGATCAAGACCAATTTTCTCAAAAAGGCCTGCAGCACTATTATATGCTGTGACGCAAGCATCAAATCTTGTCTTTGCTTGATTGATCTCTTCGTCGGTAGCTCGTCCCGTAGGAGGCGGAAATAACTTGGTCCGTAGAGCTCCGTACAGCGAAAACGCTTGTTCGTTGAGGCCTTTTGCCTCGTCTTCAACTGCTTCCGCCTGACGAGCTAAAGCATTTGAAGTACTAAGATTCCCTTGGCCACAGCCGATAGCTACACTCAGTCCAATAAGTAATGATAAATACGAACCTTTCTTCAAAATCATAATGTCTCCTTTAGGAAGGTAGTTACTTTCCCGACAAGTATTCCTCATGTTTAGGTATAGCGCGAGAATTCTTCTTATGCAAGGGTTGAATAAAAAAAGCTTTATTTCTTGAATAGATGGAGCAGCCAAGTGGTTGCTCCTTCAATGTAGGTAATTATCAGGACGCCAATGGTCATGATCAAAAGGAAGGGAAGGGCTTGCTTGTAAAGCTGGGGAAGCGGCTTTCGAAACCGATTTGAAGCTAAGAGAAGGTTCAATCCGACAGGAGGCAAAAGGAATCCAAGCTCTAGATTTGACAAAAAGATGACCCCTAGATGAACGGGGTGGACATGGTACTGCTGGGCAAGCGGCGCAATGAGGGGCACGAGTACAACAATGGCCGAGTAAATCTCAAGGATACTTCCTAGAACAAGAAGGATGGCATTAAGCGTAAGCAGAAATACCCAGGGGGATTGAATGTGCTGAAGGACCCATTCGATAATCTTTGTGGGCACATCTACCAAAACCAAGTAGTTGCTAAATCCCGCAGCGACCCCTAACAGAACCAACACTGCGCCCACCAAGGTCCCTGCTTGTACCAAAACAAAGGGCAAATCTTGCAGAGGACGAACATCCTTATGGATAAACAAGCTAACGACCAACGAATACACAGCCCCCAGGGCGGCAGCTTCAACAATGGTTGCAGCTCCACTGCCAAACGAGGCGAGAATGATCACAGGCAACAGCAGATCCCATTTTGCTGCCCATAGTGCAGACATCATCTCTGCCAACCTAAAGTACTGCCTTGGGGTTTTCGACCGAACACCTTTGTAGAGAGCATAGAGGCAAACAATCAGGATCATCAAAAATCCTGGAATTAACCCACCAATATAAAGCTGCTCTGCACTGACTGGCTGAGAAGCGCCAGGCTGGCTGGCTGTCACTGCGTACAGAAGCACAGGCAGACTAGGAGGAAAGAGCAGACCTAAACTTCCTGAAGCAGTAACAAGCCCTATTGAAAATCCTTGAGGATATTTTTCTTTTAGCAGCGTTGGATAAATCAATCCTCCTAGCGCTAAAATAGTGACACCCGAAGCACCGGTTAGGGTCGTAAATGCCGCACACACAAACACTGCCATAATCGCCACCCCTCCTGGCATCCAACCGAAAATACTTTTATAGGCACGTACCAGCCTTTGGGATGATTTCCCAGCAGCTAAGATATATCCAGCAATGGTGAGAAGAGGAATCGCAGGTAACGTTGGATTTAGTGCAAGCCGAAATGTTTCAGTGGGAATGTTTGCTAGTGGGTTCGCTTCGGAGGTGAAGAGAAGAATCATCGTAAGTGCCGAAATAGCAACAAAGACTGGGGTCCCCAGGATAAAAGCAAACCCTATTGAAATCATCCCAGCGAGGCGAATGGTGTTGCTCCATGGCGCAAGACTATCGATAAACTTATTAAGCGCAGGAAGATTTTTGTATTGAATCCCCACATAAAACATAGCGATGGTTGCTAAGATCACAAGAGCCCGAAGAAGCCAACGGCCTGTACTTTTTCCTACAGATCTCGGAGGTAGCTCAAAGGGATTGGGTCTTTCTGGTGCAGTGGCCCGGAATCCCATTCGGATGGCCATTAATGCAAATGCTACCGGCATGATCAGAAGGCTCCACCATTTAGGAATCCCCAAAGGGAGCCTATCCATGGTAATTCCCTCCATGGCCTCGTTGGCCAGGTCCGCACTGCGTTCAGAGATTACAAGATCAAGGCTAGCATAGCAGAGGAACAGGGATGTAATAATAAATACCACGTTGCTAAATGCTTCTGCAGCGAAGCGAAGCTTCCCTGGCTTCATAAAGTGCGTAGTAGCGAGGCCTAGATGCTTCCCCCAAGTTGTGGCTACAACAGCGCCTAAAAAGCTAATCCATAGGGTTGCATGCTGAGTGTATACCGCAGCCCAGGTAATATCGCTTGGCAAACACCATAAGAAAAATTTACCTATTTTCACAAGCCAGAATGCGTGGTGGGGCTCCGCTAATTTTTCTGCGATTCTTTGCAGGCTGCTTAGGGTGGGTAAAAGCAGCATCACCATTCCAAAAAACCCAATTAGAACAGATTCTAACAGGCTCCTTCTTAGCGACCCTTCTACTGAAGGAGGCTGGATTGGGGTGGATAACTTTTCGGAATGGGAATCATATACAGATGCCATAGGTTATCAAATCGACATTCGTCTTTTAAGATGATAGCATTTTTCAACACCGAAAGAACTAGATTTTAGAAAATCGACGGTGGCAAGGCTTCTATCAATCTCGGCAGAACTTGCGTTTAAATAACATAGGCCCTGGCTTTAGAAAAGATTTTTCTCCCAAAAAGCGCCTATTGACAGAATTCCTTATTTTCGCCACATATTAGAGTGTGAGAACATCTGCTCGTCCCAAAACCCAGAAGCCCTCCCCTCTCTCTACATTGCCACACTTGAAACAATGCTGGGAGGACTATCAAAAAACCCATGCGCTGAAACGCACCCAACAGCGAGATGGAATTGTTGACATCTTCTTTCGGAGCCAACATCATGTATCTATCGAGGATCTGCTAAAAAGAGTTCGTCAAAAGCATCCGAAAATTGGATATGTCACCATCTACCGTACTATGAAGCTGCTGCTTGCGGCAGGCCTTGCAGAAGCACGTCAATTTGGGGATGGACAAACGCGCTACGAAGTTACAAGCCCCGATCTCCCACACCATGATCATCTCATTTGTCTCCAGTGTGGACTTATTTTAGAGTTTGAGAACGACGAGATTGAAAAGCTTCAGGTGAGAATGGCTCAAAAACTAGGAGGATTTACCATTGTCCACCATAAGCTTGAGCTTTATGGCCTTTGCCCTAGGGCGAGAGGCGTAGAAAATGGCGCCTGTCCCAGTCTTAAGTGAGGAAAGGCCGCCGTTGATGAGGCGCTATTCCTAAGGAGAATTTTTAACCAGTAGATGTCCGAGTAAGGTATTCGACAAGGGTTGCAACACTAAAACCTGTAGCTCCTTTGCTTAGATATCCATAGTCTTTTTCTAAAAAAGAAGGGCCTGCAATATCTAGGTGAGCCCAGGGCGTTTCCTCTACGAATTCCCTTAAGAACCTTCCCGCAGATAAAGCTCCACCATTTCTATCCCCTGCATTCTTTAAATCGGCCACATCACTTTTTAGGACATCTTGCGTAAATTCTGGGATCGGAAGATGCCACATCTCTTCGCCAGCGGCATGAGCTGCAGTGAGGATGCGGTTAACTAACTCCGTTTGATTGCTCATAAGACCTGCCATATAGGGACCCAGAGCAACGATGCACGCGCCTGTAAGTGTAGCGATGTCGATAATTTCATTCGGTTTTACTTCTTTGATAGCGTAGGTAATGGCATCTGCCATCACCAAACGGCCCTCTGCATCTGTGTTGGTAATTTCAACCGTTTTCCCGCTCATTGAGGTAACAACATCTCGTAAGCGATAGGCTCGACCCGAAACCATATTTTCAGCACAGGCAATGAACCCATGTACTTCATAAGGACACCCTAACTTGGCAATGGCATCCAACGTCGCAATCACCGAAGCTCCCCCTGCCATGTCTGCCTTCATATCCATCATCCCTGGCGGTGTTTTGATGCATACGCCCCCTGAATCAAAAGTAATCCCCTTTCCAACCAGCGCAACCCGTTTTCCTGATTTTGCAAGATGCTTCGGTGGGTGGTAGGACAAATGAATAAAGTAAGGGGGTAAATCAGAACCTTTACCCACTGCTAAAAGAAGTCCCATTCCTCGTTGTTCACATTCTGCTGCAGAAAGAATCTGAACCTTAAGTTGTGGATTTTCTTTTGCAATTTGCTCTGCAACCTGAGCCATCTTTGCTGGCGTCATTTCTGAAGAGGGTTCATTCACCCAATCACGCGAACGGTTGATCGAATTGGTCAGAATCTGTGCCCGAGAGATTTGAGACTCAACCTCCTTTTCAGGAATTTGCCTGTATGTCTCCTTAGGAAATAAAAAGACGACTTGCCGCAAGGAGGTGTTCTTTTTCTCAGCCGTCAAGTACTTATCAAAACGATACTGCCCGAGTAAAATACCCTGGGTGATAAATTCAAGAGAATGTGATTCTAAAAACCGATGCTCCTTTGGCATCACAAAAGTTACCGTTTCTACCGAAGGAATGCTCACTCCTCGAAGTGCCCGAATTGCTGCAGCTCGATAATCTGAGGGATGCAGTTGCGTTTGCGATCCCATGCCTAAGAGGAGAATTCGATGGGCTTTCATCTTTCCATAGGTAGGTAATAAAACGGATTGAGTTTTCTTTCCTGTAAACTTTTCTCGTTCAACCGTCTTTAAAATCCACCCCTCTAAAGACTGATCCAACACTTTAAGTGTTTCATCCTGTTGGAAAGTCTCTTCCATACAAAAGAAGACCACCACATCTGTTATTGATTGAGAAATTGCTTCATACGAATACCGAATCTCCATAGTTTCTCCTTCTACCGTTACAAAAAATTTTCGCCCTCTCCCTTAATCTTCTAGCCCGTTTCACGTTTCTACATTCTCCAGGCTATTTTTCAAAAATTGGGAATAAAGGTAACCTAAAAGTTTGTTTATTAAAATAAGTTGTGCAAAATTTTCACACTCTATAAGAAAACCTTTCTGTGGATTCTTACACAAACCTACTTTTCTTTCCAGATTTCTTCTCGCAAAACTTGTCGTGCATGAAAATGGTTGCGATTTTTTTGTAAGGATGTTTGTGTTTTCTTTATGCTTACATCAGAAATCCTCGCGGGCACGCTAGGTCTTCTTATCGGTCTTGCGGTAAAATACCTAATCACCCGCCGATCTCAAAGCGTTTGGGAGCAAGCCAGGCTGGCCTTAGAAACGGAACGTGCCACACTTTTTGCAAAATCTGAACATTACGAGCGTACAGAAAAGGAATTAAAAGAGACGCAAGAGTATCTTCGGAAGCGACTCGAACAGGAAAGTTTTTTTCGGGCTTCAGCTGAAGCAACAAGTTTACGGGTCCCTTCTTTGGAGGCCGAAGTAATTCGCATGCAACAAGAGAATGCAGAGCTTCTCACTGTAAAAACCCAGCTACAAACCGAGATTTCCTCACTGCGTGAGCAACATGTAGAAAGGATGAGCCTTTTAGAGCAGGTGCGACAGAATTTTACAGACGCCTTCCAAGCCCTCTCTGCCGAGTCGCTAAAGCACAACAATGCATCCTTCTTAGAATTGGCAAAAACCTCTTTTGAGAAGCTCCATTTGTCCTCGCAATCTGAATTAGAGAAACGGGAGCAGGCCATCCATCATCTGGTAGACCCCCTGAAACAAACGCTTGAAAAGCTGGATACCAAAATCAATCAAGCTGAGAAAGAAAGGAAGGGAGATACCGAAGGGCTTCATCGACAGATCAGTCTACTTCTGGAAAGTGAGCACCAGTTGCGCGCTCAGACCGCAGGTTTGGTACAGGCCCTCCGTTCTCCTACAGTGAGAGGACGATGGGGAGAATTACAGCTGCGTCGAGTCGTCGAGCTTGCGGGGATGGAAAGGCACTGCGATTTCGAAGAGCAGTCTTATCTAAAAACTGAAGAAGGTGCTCTACGCCCCGATTTAACGGTCCGACTACCTGGGAAAAAGACTTTGGTGGTTGATGCAAAAACCCCACTTGAGGCTTATTTAAACGCAATTCACGAGCCAGAGGATGGGAAGAAGAAAGCGTATCTTCTCGATTATGCCTCTCAAATCAAAAGTCATATGAAACAATTGGCTTCTAAGTCCTACTGGGCTCAATTTCCGGTATCTCCTGAATTTGTGATACTTTTTTTACCCGGAGAAATGTTTTTTAGTGCAGCCCTTCAAGAGGATCCTACTCTTATCGAGAAGGCTGCCAACCACAACGTCATTTTAGCAACGCCTACAACCCTTATCGCACTTCTAAAAACAGTTGCCTACGGATTCCGTCAGGAAGATCTGAGTGAGCGGGTCCAAAAAATTAGTGAACTCGGCCGAGAACTATGCAAAAGGCTATTTAAGTTGGGAGAGCATTTTCATAGCATTGGAAAGAATCTTGGCGACTCGGTAAAAGCATATAATCATGCGGTCGGATCTTTAGAATCGCGGGTGTGGGTCACAGCCCGAAAGTTTCAAGAATTACAAATGGGAGCAGGCGAAACAGACGAGATCTCATCCCTACAGCCCATCGAATCTCTTCCAAGAGCCCTTCCTGCCAAGGAGCTTTCAGTCAACGAGCTCCCGGAGCATTTGCTATGAAAAAACTCAGCTATCCTCAAGAACAGGCAAACCCTACCCTTTCTCGTGCTGCATTGACGGGGCTACCCACTGAAGATGAACAGTTACTGCAGAGGCAAGAGGTTGGCCCCTCTACGGTAACAGACTTTACCCGCACGGATCCATGGCGGGTGATGCGAATTATGGGAGAATTTGTATCGGGATTTGATGCACTCGCTCACGTAGGACCTGCTGTTGCCGTTTTTGGTTCTGCGCGTGCCTCGACAAAAAGTACGCACTACCAGCTCGCCCATAAAATCTCCTATATCCTTGGCAGAGAAGGATTCTCAATTATCACCGGAGGGGGGCCTGGCATTATGGAAGCCGCCAATCGAGGTGCAAAAGAGGCCCATGTCCATTCGGTGGGCTGTAATATCGAGCTTCCCTTCGAGCAACATTTCAACCCGTACGTCACCTTGCCCATTAACTTCCGGTACTTTTTTGTACGGAAAACCATGTTTATGAAATACGCCGAAGGATTCGTGATCTTTCCAGGAGGCTTCGGTACCCTAGATGAACTCTTTGAAGCCCTAACTTTGATTCAGACGGGCAAGGTTCGTCATTTTCCTATTATCCTGGTCGGAAAGAAATACTGGTCTGGGCTAATTGCTTGGATCAAAAAAACGATGTTGGCTGGAGGAAATATTTCTGCAAATGACTTAGATTATCTAAAGGTGACTGATTCTATAGAAGATGTAAAAAATCTCATTTTAGATTGCTTCCACCATCAAGACTGGCAGGGAACGAAACCTTCCATTTCTCAAAATAATTATGTTGACGAATTGGCCGATGCGCCCCCTCCACTTATCAAAAAAGTACAATCTCGGTCTAAAGCAAAAGATAAATTACCTGTAAGGAGTTTGAATGGCTCGTAAACCAATTGACCTCGTCTCTTTGGCGCATTTCGTCATGGCCGAGAGAAACCTTGAGCCTACCTATAACAGCGAGGTAGAAGCCCAGGTAGAGAAGCTAAAAATCACCTGTGTTCCTTCTCCTATTTCTAAAGATTATCAAGACTTACGCCACCTACCTTGGTCATCAATTGATAATTATGATTCTCAAGATCTCGACCAGATTGAAGTTGCAGAGAGACTCCCCAATGGGGATACTTGCCTTCGGGTAGGAATTGCCCACGTGGATCGATGTGTCTATCAAGACACGCCGGTTGATCTTCATGCGCATCATAATACCACTTCGATCTATACAGGAGTCGTCACGTTTTCGATGCTGCCCGAGCTTCTCTCTCATGATCGTACCTCTCTACGCGAAGGGGAAGATCGTGAAGCCGTGGTCGTGGAAATGGTGGTAACCCCACAAGGAGAGGTTTCCTCTTCTCAGATTTACCTCGCCCAGGTGCGCAACCATGCCAAGCTTGTTTATGAAGAAGTCGCTGATTTTTTAGAGGGTCGCCCAGTTCGAGGAGAGCATTTCCAAAATCCCTCTTTGGCAGACCAGCTCCACTGGCAAGATGAGGTAGCGGTGCAATTACGTAAGCGACGGTATGGTCAAGGAGCCTTAGATTTAGAAACGATCGAGGCAAGGCCTGTGCTTCTCGATGGAAAAATCCACCATCTTGAAGTCATTAGCAAGAACCGGGCCCGTGAGTTGATAGAAGATCTGATGATTGCTGCCAATACCTCCATCGCAAAATATCTCTCCGCCAAACGTATGCCCCTCGTTCGGAGGGTTGTCAAATCCCCAAGTCGTTGGCCTCGCATTGTGAGTGTTGCAAAAGAACGAGGCGCTTACCTGCCGAAGGAACCTAATTCTTTGGCACTTTCCGAGTTTCTTGATCGAGAACAAGAACGAGATCCTCTGCGATTCCCAGATCTTTCTTTAACCATCGTTAAGCTTCTTGGGCGAGGAGAATATATCGTCGAGATGCCCGGAGAATCAGGAGAGGGTCATTTTGGTTTAGCTATTCAGGATTACACCCACTCGACCGCTCCAAACCGTCGCTATGTAGACTTAGTCACGCAACGAATTCTTAAAGCTTGCTTACTGAAACAACCGGTTCCCTACACAAAAGAGGACCTTTTTGAAATTGCCAGACGCTGTACAGAAAAGGCCGATGATGTGCAAAAGGTGGAACGATTCATGCGGAAGGCTGCAGCTGCGCTTTTGCTTGAAGATCGAATTGGGGAGGTGTTTGAGGCCATTGTCACTGGAGCCTCTGACAAAGGAACCTACATCCGTTTGCTCGACCCACCTGCGGAGGGTCGGGTAGTCGAACGGGAGCGAGGGATGGATGTAGGTGACCAAGTTCGAGTGAAACTGCTCTCGGTCTCTCCCGAGCAGGGGTTTATCGATTTTGGTGGTGTCTCGAGATAGCATTTGTGGGCGGAGGCTTGGAACAACTTGCTTTCGCTAAGCATCTCCCAAGATGAGAGGGACTATTTTAGCCTAAAAGAGAGGGATATTCAGCTTAGGGAGAAGTGGAGCCAGCGTATTTTTCGACCACCCAACGGCAGGCAACTGAGTCCCGCTGTTGACAGGATTTGAGCATCTCAGTCTCAAATTGCGCTTGCGCTTCTCTGTTTCCATACCCTTCTTTATAAAGTCGTCCTTCCTCTAGACAAGAGCTCCGATCCCCAGCCTGACAAGATTTATGATAAAGTGTAAGCGCATATGACTTATCCAAGGGTACGTGCTCTCCCTTTTCATAGAATTCCGCCAAACTGCCACAAGGTCCACCGCTGTCACAAGATTCTTGATAGAGGCGTAAGGATTTGGCAGGATCCACGTTGATCTGATTTTCCTCATCTCCTTCAAGATAGCGGTTTCCTAACCACTCACAGGCATACGGTTCTTTTTTCGATTGGCACAGTTCTTCCATGCGCGAGTATCCTAGGGAGGGATTGCCTGGTAAGCCTGATTGTCCATAAATGTCCATATAGGCTACATTTAAGCATTGCCATAGTTTGCCACCGGTCTGTTTCTGTTGATCGCACTCCTCTTGGGCGCGATGATAGACTTTTTTGCAGCTTGCTGCGTCACCCAATCTACATAGCTTTCTTTCCTGTTGTTCTAAGTCGCCTGCTTGGGGAGGAGTCTCTCTGTTTTGGCGTGCAAACTCTTCCTTGGCGGCTTGAATTTCGCAAGCGCGATGTTGTTCTTCCAGGAGATCTGCTTTGATAGAATCACCTATTCCGTTCGGATTGGTTTCTTGCCTCGGGCAATGACAACCCGGGCGCACCTGCTTCTGCTTGTCTTCACAGGAAGAGTCATCCTTTGCACTCTTTGGGCGTTCGCTAGATTTATCTGTAGATTCACCCGCACTGCTTTCGCGTTCGCTAGATTGAGCCTTTCTCCTCTCATAGGTCCATACTACATTGATGAGGATCGAAATTCCAAGAAGTACCCCTACAATTTTTTCAAAACGAGACATTATCTTGGGTCTCCTTCTTGAGATTTGGGAGAAAGAATCCCTTGTTTGACGAGGACATCCAAGTATTTTTGCGCTGCATTTCTACAGCTATCTCCATAGTAGTAGCCGTATTCGAGGAGACAGGCTTGGGTATCATACTTTGCCGCCAATTCAGCGTTGGCATTTGGCTTTTTTGGATTTCCGTAGATCTCTGCCAATTTATTACAGGAGGTCGTATCATTTTCTTGGCAACCCTTTCGATACCATTGCAGCGCTTTCTCTTCACTTTTTGGCATTGTACTCGATCCTTCCTTATAAAGGTCTCCTAGCTGAGCAGAACACAATCCCTGACAGTGAGACTCTAGAAGAGATAGACCCTGCTCTACATCTTTACCTAGTGCATCCTCAACTCCTGAGAAATAGAGAATGGCTAATTCTCGGCAGGCAAACGACTTATTCTCTGCAAAGCAGAGCTGCTGGAACTTCTCAACTTGCTTGGCGAGCCAATTTCGTTTGATTAGACTGCAATCGGACGATTTTTCTTCGGAAGCTGCTGGAGTCGACACATCTGATGCATTCACTTGGGAAGGAGGGGGGCAATGACAACCCTCCTCGCCTAAAGAGGAGGCATCGGAAAAAATGGGATTACGACTCGACTCTGGACAGGAGGAAAGAGACCTATCTGCCCCAGGAGATGGTTCGGAACTTTCAGCGTGAGGGTTTTTCCAAAGATAGAACATATGAATGCCAAACGAGCATAACAATGCAGCCATCAGCAAAGCCCGACGAAAGGATGTTGACATACATGTAGGTCTATCGAGTTCTTTCAACTTTGGCAAGAGGTTTAGTATTTCCTTTGCCCCTATAATGAAATTTTCGTTAAGATTTTTTTATGACGCTTCGTGATGCCTATATCTTGGGTTACTACCCTCAACTTATTGGAATTTATTTTAACAGTATGCTTATTTTTGAAAAGGCTCGTCCTTTAGCAGCAGCTGATTTGGAAGCAAGAATTGAGTCTTTAATGGCTCAATCTCCTAGCAAAGCTACAGAGACAGTTGCGTATGTCCGCCTTGTAGAAACGGCCTTACAATCCTTAGGATTTACTAAAATAAGCCCTCCTCACCTACCCGAGGAGTACTTTTTATGGGCAGAGCAAATCATGTTAAAGTTGCAGAATCTGCTTACCCATTATCCCCATTTTTCTCAGGAACAACAGTTGCTATTGGATGCGAAGAAGTGGGTTTATTCCTTTGCAATGATGCTAGGAGATATAACCCACACGTTACAACTTCTTGCATTGGTTCATTATCTTCTGGGGGCAGGAGGAACATATAGCTTTTTGGAGAATCAGCATACTCAGTTAGAAGCATCAGTCCCGGGGATGTTTCATCGCCTTCATCTTCTGCAATCTCAAACTATATTTGTACAAGGCTTCTCCTTAGAGGTAAGACAAAGCGTCCATCAGGGGGTAGAACAGCTAGCCGCTGCTTTTGAACGAACGAGGGACAAAGAACACGATGTACAGGCGGCCATTCTACAAAAAGAACTCTCCTCCCTGGTGGGAATCGCTCTAGAAAGGCATTTTACGATCCCAGGGGAGCCCGGCATGAAGTTAGGGTGAGTATGATGAATTGGCTTTTATCCGGCGGTCCGTACGGTCATCACCGCACAACCTGATTTTCGGACGACTTTCTCAGCAACCGACCCAATGAGAACATGCTTCAGCCCTGTTCTTCCATGAGTTCCCATCACGATCAGTTGGTAATCGCCTTCTGCCCCTTCTTGAATAATCTCTAAAGCCGGTACCCCCTGGGCAACCTTGGTGTTCACAACCTTCACTCCTGACTCCTCAGCCGCCTTTTTTAATTCTTCTAGCACACCCATAATTTCTGAAATTTGTTGAGCAAGCATATCAGGGGTTGGCAATATCATGGCATCCGGAGGAATTGCATAAGTAGGAGGTTCATAAACATGCAGGAGGGTAATTTGTGCATTATACTTTCGTGCGAAGTCACAACCGTGACGCAAGACTTCGTTAAACTGTGATGAGAAATCACAAGGAATCAAAATCTTTCTTATTTCAAGCGGAGCATTTTTCATGGATGAACCTCCAAGCAGATGATTGCTTATTAAGCACTGTATTTAAGTCTGGATCAAAGAAAAATCTCGTGAATTTTTATTGGAGGGGTTAATTTTATACCAAAATTTTATAAGAAAGCCTCGCATGAACCTGGATAAAACAGATAAGAGAAGCGGCAAATTAATGAGGAATATTTCTACCAATACCATGGCAGGTCTTTT
The DNA here is from genome assembly GCA_964537055.1 of uncultured Myxococcales bacterium. GTDB lineage: Bacteria > Myxococcota_A > Polyangia > Palsa-1104 > JAEUJZ01 > CAZHYV01. Next base: position 95,620 of record CAZHYV010000008.1, on the reverse strand, counting down.
GACCTTGTTGCTAGAAAATCCTCGTGTCAAATCACCCTGGCTCCTTTGCTTGTTTCATGGGTACGGAGCCTCTGCAGAGAATTTGCTAGGTTTAGTAGAGCGCCTGGATCTTCCTGACCATATTCATGTGGCCCTGCCCAATGCGCCACTAGAACGGTTTCCTGGAGAACATACAAATACTTTTGCCTGGTGGGAGATTCATTTAGACGGTCTCATTGAACGCCGATTTTCTGCGCTTAACAAGGAGGGACCGAAGGGCCTTGAGCCATTTTACAACGACTCTCCTTTGGGCCTCCCTCCCCTTCGGATACAGATGTCTGAGTGGCTTGAGAAACTCCGCAAGCATTATCACTTGCCCTGGGAAAGGATCATCCTGGGTGGTTTTTCCCAAGGAGCTATGCTTGCCACAGATATGATTCTCCACTTGCCGAATCCCATTGCTGGCGTTTGTTTATTCTCAGGTGCGCTGCTTAATCGTCCTTATTGGGAGACACGCATCAACCAGACGCATCCAATTCCACGATTTCAATCGCACGGAATCTATGATCCTATCCTCCCGTTCGAGATGGGAGAGGCCTTGCATCGCTTCTTGAACCATATGAATATCCAAGGGGAATTCTTGCCTTTTCCTGGCGTTCACGAAATCTCCGAAGAGATCGCTTTGAAAGCACGCGCTCATTTAGTGAAATGGACAAACGTTCATGAACATGAAGGGGATAAACATTCTGTCTAGGAGTTAATAGACATCTTCACCCAAGACATGTAGCGAGAGTGTCCCTTTTGGATCAATCCTTGCTTGTATCGTTCCTTCCTTATCAGTACGGTAGATAGCAATATTTTGTTCTTCCAATCGTCTCAATACCTCAGCATGCGGAAATCCGTACATATTCTTCCGCCCAAGAGAACAAATAGCTACCTCTGGAGAAACAAGGCTCAGGAAATTCTTCCCTGTGCCTGTACGGCTGCAATGATGTGATGCTTTCAGCAAATCTGAATCCAATTCTTTGGTAGATTGGTACCTGTTAGACAATACTTGCTCTCCAAATTCTTCAATATCACCTGTTAATAAAATATACTTTCCTGCATAACCAACCTGTAAGACAATTGAATTATTATTGGGGGTTTGGGAAGGGTTTGACCCAATTTTACACTCCAAAAGTTCATTTGGTACGATGCAGGGGAAAAGAGGTTTTATCAAAGCAGACCCTACATATATTGGGTAGGGAGCTTGAATTAAAGTGTCCTGCTCGAGCAATCGATGCAGAAGTGCTTGCCAAGACGTCTTAGATGATAAGGCATCTAACGAATGAATCGTGGGGATCAGCTCTGCTGTCCAGAATTCCTTCACGCGGAATTCCTCAACAAGAGAAAGAAGCCCTTGGATATGATCCATATGGGGGTGGGTTGCTACCATGAGATCGATTGCTTGATATCCACGGCTTCTTAAGAACGGCCCTACAATCCGTTTCCCAGAATCGAAGTTACCAAACCCACCCCCCCCATCGACCACCGCTACTTTTCTTCCTGGGAACTCGATCACAATAGCATCTCCCTGACCAACATCAAGGAAGGTCACTCTAAGGTTCCCAGCAGGCCATAGCCAAAGCAAAAGATAAAAGAAAAGGCCTCCCATGCATAAAAGCCATCCCTTCTTCTTCCCAGCGGCTAGAACCAAACATCCTAGGTACCATAGGAACAAGCAGACAAACGTAGGTTTTGGAACATTCCAAGAAAGGGAGAGCGCTGCTATCTGATCTGTCACAAATACTATGGCTTCTGCAAAAAGCCCCGCCAGCTTTAGTATAAGTATACCGAGTGTTGAAGAAAACATTCCTAGAGTTAAACCTAGGCACCCAAGAGGCAAAAGAAAGATCTCTCCTAACGGAAGCGCAAGGAAGTTCCCCAGAGGAGATGCAGCTTGGAATTGGAAAAAATAGTATGCACAAAGAGGAGAGGTCATCATCATAGCAGCCAGACTTGTATCAAGTCCCTGAATAAGCTTAGTTCGAAGCCAAACAAACATTTTTCGAGAGAGGCCTTGCTTGTTCTCAGGGTAAATTTCTTTAGGAACCTTTTGCCATTCAGGGATCTGAGGGAGAGGATGGAGATAGGCAATCCCGAAAAGTGCTGCAACTGAAAGTTGTAAGGAAATACTCTTAATGTTTTGTAATGATCCAAAGGGGCCGACTAGGCACAGCACAGAGATAGCAAAAGCCTCCTGTAGATCCGCCCTTTGCGAACACAATACCGAAATGAGCATAAAGGTGGTCATACAGGCTGCACGAAGAGTAGCTGTTTCTGCTCCTACGATAAGAGCATACAGATTCACGACCAAAATGGTGATCAAAGCCGCTACCTTTTTCATGGGAGCATTTTGAGGGAAGCGTGGGATAAAAAAGAATATTTTGCTGAAGATTCGGTATGATAAGTACCCAACAATCACCAAGTGAAATCCACTAACAGACAGGATATGAAAAATCCCAGCATCACGAAACGATCGTTCTAGCGGAGGTTTATGGTGTTTTTTACGAAAGTGATCTGCTTCCTTCAAAGAGTTACGATCTCCTAGTACGAGGGAAGCAACCACCGCATAAGGGACTGGGTTCTGATCCGGCTTGGAAAAGAGTGCCTGTTTTGTAAAAGACAACAGATGCGACCGCAAAGGAGTTACCTTTTGCACCAACCAGGGAGGTTCTTTTGTCATATACGCTTGGGGACTCTTAGGCTCGGCAAAATTTGTAAAAAGAGCCATCCCAAGAAAACAGACGGTGAGCAAAGCCAGACTACCTAAAGGCCGCTTGTTTTTCCATGCCCACCCTAAAGTAAGGAAGGCACCTCCAACCAAGGCCCATCCAAGCCAATTCGGAATCTTCTCTAAACTTCCCACTATTAATCCTACAAGGTAAGCAATTGTAATTAGTGAAAGCGCTCTTGGCATCCAAGCAAGTTGAACCATACCGATTTGATACCTCTGGTTTTCGCTACATAAGACAGAATTCCAAAACAGCTTTAAAGAGTGTGCATTTTTTGCTCATTCTCTAAGCTGATAGCACAAAGCGTTGGCTCAAGGCTTTGGTTGGCGATACATGTGAATTATGAAATCGACATCTCTTCTCGCAACCTCATTTATCCGTTTTACCTTCGCTATATTAATAGCAACTTTCTACCAAGCCTGTAAGCCATCAGGGGGTAGCTTTTTTTCTCCTGCAGCCGATAAAAATACAGACGCAGGAAATTGTACTTCATTCGCGAAGGAGCTTAAGGATCTCAAGCAGAAGTGCTTTACAGAAAAGTCTCAAATGGAAACGTCAATGGTAGAATGCGAACAAAAGAAGACGCTATGTATTGCTGAAACACAAAAAAGAGTACAGAGGCTTCACAGCAAAGTAAACTTTTGTAGCCCTCGGGAAAACGGTTTGCCAAAAGACCAACCCAAAAAAGATGTAGATAGGTCCTCAGCTTCTTTCTATATCAACCAGCTGGAACATAAGATAAAAGAATCAGAGAAAATGATGCTTATTGCCCATCAACAACTAGAAAAAATCGAAAAAGATTTAATCCTTACAGAAAAAGACAAGCTAAAACAACAACGGAAGCTGACAAAGCAAGAGCATCAATTTTTAAAATTAAATCCCAACTCACCTCGGTATACGCAAGAACAAAAAGAGTACAATACTATCTCCAAGAAGTTTCAAGACACGTCTACTCGTTATGCTGCGACTGTACGAGAATATGGGGAACTCCGCGCTAAAGAAGCCTCTACGCAAAAGGCATACGTTGAATCCGTTCATAAATTGCTTGATGCGCTTCGTAGCTAGAAGGCAGCAAAAACCTCAGGTACCGCTATGAGGCTTTCAAACATCCCTTGAGTAAAATAAAGAATCTAGCCCACAGAGGAAATAGGTGCCAATTCTAGCGGGATAGCCCCGTGGAGATACCCGTAAAGACGGGATGTTGAGACCCCCTCGGGGTCTATGTACTCCTTATGCTCGATTCCCTCAAGGTAATGGGCATTTAACAAATGTCCCCACGCCTTCCGCACAAAGATGGGTCCATCTAGACGTACGTCTCCCCGCTTTTTCGCAGCATGTGCCAATACGCCCAACTTACCAACGAGATCATCAGTATTTGCAAAATGCTCAATGTATGGGACAGGGCGTCCTTTTTTATCTTTTTGAATTTCCATCCTATCAGCACAGTTGGCCACTGTATAAATCTCAAGCTTTACTAAAAGCTCAGGATGACGTTCTCTCATAAGTCTTAGTACGTTTGAGGTAATCACAGTTCCCTGAGAGTGAGCGATCCAAACGACTTTTTTGATGTCCTCTTTTTTAAGGATTGACAGAAGATGGTTGTACGCAAACTGGTCAGCTCGAGTGATAACACGCCATAAGCGCCCTGCTATCGTCTCAAGCAAATCAGCTAGAATGGCATCGGTTGGATTATGAATCACTTCGATCTTGCGGCCAAACAATTCTGCCAAATACTCTCCATTCAGCATCGCAACTGCCCGATTGGTAATAATTCCATTAATATAGATCCAAGCCTCCCCTTTGAAAACCTTCCCCTCTTCTGTAGTAAAAGTGTCGGGATCTTCGGGATGAAGGAGCCGCTGGGCATACCCTAACCGACCTTCGAGAAGCTTGAGATGTTCAGTTTCCACCGGCTCAGATTTATTCGCCTGCGTCGTTTGGCTTCGGTACCAAGGCAATGCCATATCTGCGAAAAAACTCACCATTTTCTTTAGCGAGGCCCAATCGCTGATTCGAAGGACGTTGTATTCTGAGTAAGGAGGGTATGGAGGAAACAGCTGTCGAATCCCTCCAAAAATGGCTTTTACATTGTTGGGAGGATAAAGGTACATCATTTCTCTAAGGAGAAGAAAAACTTGTCTTGCCTTCTCAAAAGATCTTAGCCCCCTCATAACAAAAGTGTACCACCCTTTTTTCAGAGGGCAACTTTACCTTATGCTACCTTACAGTACATCTGCTTCCTTGCATGCTCCCGCAGGCTTCTGCTACTATTTTTTCATGGCTGTCTTTCCGATCCCTGTTACAGAAACAAACATCTTCCCCTGCCCTCGATGTGGAGGAAAAAATAGAATTTTTCTTTATCAGGCTTTTCAAAATCCAGGCCAGGTACGATGTGGAAGCTGTCAATCCTCCCTTCTCGCCGGCAAAGAGAACCATCTTGTCGATCTGCAGGGTTCCGACTATCAACATCCTCTGGACAAACAATCGCTGAAGGCCCTTGAATCCATTCCTGGAATCACTACCATTCTAAAAAAGATTGTTGAAGTCACTTTAGAGCGCTACGATCATTTATTTCACCAATCCAGCTACCTCCAGGTTTCTCCAAAACAGCTTCCAAATCTTCTTCGTACTTTTGAGAAGTCAGCCTATTCTTTGGGTTTAAACCATTTGCCTGAGCTTTACGTGTATCAATCTCCTGAAGTCAATGCCTTCACAGGAGGAGTCGAACGTCCTTACGTCGCCGTCTCTAGTACGTTATGCGAAATGATGGAGGAGGACGAGTTAGGAGCAGTCTTAGGCCATGAACTGTCCCATTGGCAGTCGAAGCATGTGCTTTACAAGATTGCTGCCAGAATTTTTTCCTTTGCAGCGGGAGAACTGGCAAAATATACGCTTGGTCTTGGAAACTTAGTAGCACTCCCCCTTCAGTTAGCGCTTCTTAAATGGGACCGGTGCTCGGAACTTACAGCAGACCGTGGAATGGTATTGTGTACAAAAGATCCCGTCCTCTCGCTACGGGTACTCATGAAGCTCTCTGGAGTAGTTCCAAAATTTCAAAAGGACCTCTCTTTGGAAAGCTTCATGGAACAAGCCATAAGCTCGTGGAAAGGCTCAGAGGAAGGGATCCTAGATAAAGTGTACACCCTGCTCCAAACGATGTCCCAAAGCCATCCCTTCCCTCTGTGGCGTGCTGCCGAGCTATGGACCTGGGTTTGCGAAGGAGAATACCTTGCCCTCTTGCAGAAGCATGCCTCCGTTTCCTAGCATATAGCAGGTCCGCTCTCGATGCCATAAGTGGTATTCACCTTCAGCATCAGAAAAAGTGAACGCATAAAATTCGGTGTGACAAAACGATGATTTCGCGATAGCCTGCACGCATGTTCGATCTCGTGCTTGATCTGGGGACATGGGCCACAAACGCTCTTGTCGATGCGCTTGGCCCCCACCCTTCTCTTTTAGAACCCCTTCCTCTGATCCCGGCGACCCGCCCCGAGTTTGGAGATCTGCAAATCTCCGCCTGCTTGCAATTGGCAAAACCTTTAGCGAAACCCCCTCGCGATCTTGCCGCGATAGTTCAAACAAAGCTGGCAGCGCATCCATCCGTAGAGAAGGCAACCATCGCGGGTCCTGGGTATGTCAATTTGACCCTAAACAATGCCTATTTGGCAGAACAAGTGCTAGCACTGTTTGAGAACGAAACGCGAGGAATTCGACCAGCATTTCAAGGAGAAACCGTCGTAGTTGATTTTTCCTCACCCAACGTGGCAAAGCCCATGCACATTGGACATATTCGGTCGACCATTTTGGGGGATGCTATCAGACGAATCTTAAAAACCTGCGGCTATCAAGTGGTTGCAGACAACCATTTAGGCGATTGGGGCACGCAGTTTGGCAAGCTCTTGGTCGCCTACAAACACTGGCTAAACCCAGCGGCTTATGCAAAAGATGCGCTGGCTGAACTTGTCCGCCTCTATCAACTCTTTGTAAGCGAGGAGAAAAAGCAGGCCGATGCACTTGGAGCTTCTTTACTAGAAACAGAAGAGGAAGAAGATTTTTCCATCGAGGGTGCCCCTCCTTCCCAGAAAGCGACTCCCCTTTTGGCAGAGGCGCGTTCTGAGCTTGCCAAGCTGCAACACGGAAACCCAGAGAACTTGGCGCTTTGGCAAGAATTTGTTCGGGTTTCTTTGGCCACCTTTCAGCGCAGCTATGATCGCCTAGGGGTGCATTTTGATGTGGTTCATGGAGAAAGCTTTTACCACCCCTACCTTGCACCTCTCGTGGAGCGGCTCCTCAAAGAAGGAATTGCCGAGCACAGCCAAGGAGCCGTCATCTGCCAAGTGGAAGGGGCCCCAGCTCCCCTTTTGATTCGGAAAGCAGACGGGGCTTTCTTGTACGGCACCAGCGATTTGGCTACGATTGAATATCGTGTTCGAACATGGAACCCGAGCCGTATTCTATACGTGGTAGGGACCCCGCAACAACTCCATTTTAAACAGGTATTTGCTATCGCTCAAAAAATGGGCATTCGGTGTCATCTTGAGCATATCTCGTTTGGTTCGATGCGATTCCGGGACCCTGACACCGGACAATGGAGTATGGGAAGCACCCGCAAGGGGAACGTCCCCTTCCTCGAAGAGATGCTCGATGAGGCCTTAGCCCGGGCAAAAGTGGTAGTGCGTGAGAAAAACCCTTCGCTCCCCGAAGTCGAAGTTGACGAAATTGCCAGAAAAATTAGCCTAGGGGCGATCAAGTATAATGACTTGGCTCGTGATCGACACTCGGACATCCACTTTGATCTAGAACAGGCATTGTCCCTCGAGGGAAATACGGCTCCGTACATCCAATATGCCTATGCACGTCTCTGCTCGATTTTGCGTAAAGCAAAAGAAGAAGCGGGGTTTCAGGAAGAAAAAGGCACGATTTTGTTACAGCTTCCGTCAGAAAGAACCTTAGCCTTGCGGCTTTTAGAATACCCTTGGATTGTCCATCAAGTGGCAAAATCCGTACGGATTCATGTTCTTGCAGAGTATCTATACCAGCTTGCTGGTGCCGTCAGCCAATTCTACCACGAGGCTCCGGTTCTAAAGGCAGATCCACCGTTACGCATCTCTCGGTTGCACCTGCTCAAAGAGGTAGCGAAAACCCTCCAGCATGGTCTTTCTCTCTTAGGTATTGAAACGCCAGAGCGTATGTAGATACAATCGCCCTTCTAGCAAGCTTAGCCTATGGCATAGGCTCATTGTAGGAAATAGAGGAGGGGTTCTATGAATTTTGGGTCTAGTCGGGATTTGAATATCTTTTGATAATTTCCGCACTACCGATTACGACTTCTTTTACCCTTCCATTGCGGAAACTGTACCGAGAAGCAGGGCTACGACCTTAGAACCAATAAGAAATGTACAATCCTTTATTCACAGGTGAGTTTAATTCATTGGATCGCTTCTAGTTAGATGGGCACGTTTGCTTGGTCCCTTTGATTACTTCCGATGTACAGGGTTGGGTGCGAATGAACTGTTCCATCCAATGACCTTCGGGCATTTCTTTATCACAGCCTACGAAGTTAGTAGTGGTTCCTCCGTAGGGAGAACAATAGGATTCCTGACATCGCCCTAGCATTTCCTCGCAGGAGGCGGCTGAGGGTGCATTTGTGTCCACAACTGGGGCAGCCTCTCCCTGAGGGACAGGAGGTACAACAGGCTTAGGCGCAGTCGCGCATCGCGAAAAGAGCATCAAGCTCATAAAGGAAAAGGAAATCAATTTTTTCATAATAAGCTCTCTTATCAATCTCGTTCTAATGTAATCTCCTGTAAGTATAATTTGGTTTCTAAAAATTGCAACGGCACGCAAGGATCATCCTATTCTTTAGATACCTTACGTGTGCTTTTTTGCTCTTGGCGCCTTGTTTGAATGATTTCTGCCAAAATTTCAACCATATAAAGAAGAGTTTCCATTCGGCCCGTCAAAGAATAGTAGTAATCCTCGTCAACAGGGGCCATTCGTGAAAAGGCTTCTTTCAATACATCAGAGAGCTCGGCAGGTGTAAAAAAGGCAGTATCCTGTTCTTCAGATTCTTCTTTTTTTAAGGAGGCGATTGCAATCGCAACCGGACAGAATGACAACGGCACCTGCTCTAGCTCAATGCGCCACTGGAGCGGATCCGGTTGTGATTCTTCCTTCGCATAGATGGGGCCGTACCACCTTCCTGCAAGCTTTGTCAGTACGACCTGGCCAAAATAGACCCCCAAGGCTGCACCGATCAAAGCTAAAATCTCTTCCTTCGGCAGTCCTTGTCGACGCACGGTTTGAATATAGTGGTCCACAAAAGCCAACGAATCTTCCGATTCTTGAATCCGAACTCCTAACATCTTCTCTACGTAATTCTGGGCCGCGAATGTATACTCCTCGATTTGCTTTTGCGTTGGCTTGCCCTGATTTGTTATATTCCTTTGGCTTGTGCTATCTTGCATAGGTACTCTATTCCCTTCCTATTGATGTCTAAAGGTATCTTTCCCGGTAAAAAGAGCATCTTTCCCTAAATCCTGCTCAATCCGAAGGAGTTGATTGTATTTGCTCGTACGCTCTCCTCGACAAGGAGCCCCTGCTTTCATCTGACCTGCAGACAAACCAACGGCCAAATCTGCAATAAAAGTGTCCTCCGTCTCTCCTGAACGGTGAGAAATCATCGTCCCGTATTTCTCTTTTTGGGCTGCTTGGATCGTACGAATCGTTTCTGTTAAGGTGCCGATTTGGTTCGGTTTAATTAGAACTGCGTTAGCCACATGTCCCTGAATTCCCTGCTTTAACCTTGCTGGATTGGTGACAAACAGATCATCCCCCACCAGTTGAATATGTTTGCCCATCATCCGGGTCAGGTGGCGCCAGCCTTCCCAATCATCCTCGGCCATCCCATCTTCAATGGAAATAATAGGGTATTTCTTACACAAATCCTCATAAAAACTCACCATCTCCTTCGAGCTGTGGGGATGGTTTCTAAATTGGTAGACTTTTTTCTGTGCATCGTAAAATTCACTAGCAGCAACGTCTAAGGCAAGGGCTACTTCTTCTAGCGGCCGGTACCCAGCCTTCTCTATCGCCCTAAGCAGAATCTCTAGAACCTCCTCTGGCGTGCCCACCCGAGGAGCAAACCCACCCTCATCTCCCACACTGGTAGCTAAACTTCGCTCGGACAAAATGCGGCGCGTCTGATGGTACACTTCCGCCCCAGCCCGCAGGGCTTCATGAAAATTTGGAAAACCACAGGGAACCACCATAAACTCTTGGATCTCAATGCCATTATTTGCATGAGCCCCGCCGTTAATTAGGTTGAGAAACGGCACTGGCAAACAGGGAAGCCGGGCTTGCGATGGCTCTTTGTGAGAGCGTCCCACCAATGGCTTTCCATCAGACTGTGTATCAACCTCTACTTGCGGTTCGTCTATCTTACTTAGGTCGCCCACCTCTCGCAAGTATTGATAGAGAGGAAGTCCTCTCTGTTTCGCAACCGCACAAGCCAGAGAGAGAGAAACCCCAAGAGTTGCATTAGCCCCAAGGCGCTGCTTGTTTGTTGTGCCATCCAGCTCAATCAGCCGCTGGTCCATCTCTGCTTGCGCAGCTGCATCAAGACCCACCAGCGCTGGTCCTATCATTTCCTCCACATGACAAACGGCTGTTTTTACACCCCTGCCCAAATATCGCTTTGCATCTTGATCCCGCAGCTCTATGGCCTCGTGCGTGCCCGTCGAAGCCCCAGAAGGTACAGCGGCTCTCCCCGTTGCACCACCCTTTAGGGTAACTTCTACTTCAACCGTCGGATACCCCCGTGAGTCCAAAATTTCTCTAGCTCTTACCGCATTCACCTTCGTCTGATCGTTCGGTAATTTCATATGCAGACACGATTTCTAAGAAGAGAGCAAATGTCAACCGTAAAAATCTAGACATCGACCCCGGATGAAGTAGCCTCATGGCATGCCGTTACATCCATCCCCTGCTTCACACCCATCCAATGCCGATCTTTTGGTTCTTCTCTGCACCTTCCCTACAGCAGAGATTGCCTCCTCGATCGCCCATGCCCTGCTTGAAGAAAGACTTTGCGCCTGCGTGAATTTGATCCCCGGAGTGACTTCTTTGTACCGTTGGCAGACAAAAGTGACCGCTGACCAAGAGATTGTTGGTATCATCAAGACAACAGCGTCTACCTATCCTGCCCTTTTAGACCGTTTTCTGTCGCTTCATCCCTACCAGGTTCCAGAACTGATTGCGCTTCCCATTGCTGCGGTGAGTTCTTCTTATCTATCTTGGGTTACAGCGGAAGTTTCCGGATAATAGTTGGGCAAACAAGCTCTATCGCTATCCACTTTCCTCTCCCATCCATCTTCTGCTCTATGATATAATACAGGACGCAGCTTTCTTTGCGGTCTGCTTCTTCCTTGTTGGTATCGGAGCTAAATGATGCGTTACAACTTCCTCAAAAGCAGCATCTTTCGTCTCCTCCTCGCCCTTTCTATCTCTAGCTTCCTTGTTGCCTGCAAGAAGGATTTCTACACCACGATGATAGAGCAGGGATGCACACCGCTACAGCCAACCATTTCCCCATCTTGCTACGAAACGCTTGAAAAGACACTGCCCATCAACCATGAATCGTTTGCGAAGCATCCTCATGCCAAACACAAGCTGATTGAAGCCTTTCATCTTCTTTTAACGGCCCCCATCGCTTTTCCAAAAGATAAACCTATGTTTGGACTGGCAACGATGGAACAAGCGCAATTGCATGATTTCTCAGACCGTTTTTTGGACCTACAGGGCTCGAAACTAAATCGAGAGTTGGTGAACTATATTCTCAACGCAACCAAAGAATTCCGATATGGATGCCTAGGGACCGCCTCCCAATACACCCTAGAAGCAATCGAGGTGTGCTATGACGAAGATGTACCTCCGCCTTCTGATTCATCCTCTTTGCCATCTTCCTCCCTAGCCTCTTCCTCCTCTCCATCAAATCCCTCACCGTCAGTATCCTCAATCAATCTGTTACCTATGATAAAGCGAATTCACTATGCCTCTAACCTGCTCCACGAGGCTCGGCATAGCGAAGCGGGAATGCACCAAGTGTACCTTTCCGAGACAAGGGCCTACCCGGTGGCGGATGTGGGCCTTGACGGACCTTGGGGATGGCAAATCGCTTTGGCATGGGGATTCATTCAAGGGAATGAGCAGAGCCAACCTGAATATTTCACAAAGGATACACTCCGAGAAATCGGAACTACCCTCAAATGGGAGTTTGGGTATATCTATTCGCTGCCATCTTCTTTAGCCCCCATCAAACAGCAAAATGAATTTTTTACCGATTACATAACGAATCTTCCTAAAATCGAGGCACTTCGTTATCCGATGGTACCGAGGATCTCTTTCTCAAGCAAGCCTCTGTCTATCCCTCTCGATGGTGAGATTCATGGGACAAGCACATCAAACATAGTTACAGACCTTGATCAGGATGGAGACGAGGATTTTATTCTCCTTGGAGAAACCGAGTTTCAAATTCTTTGGGGAAGTAAAAACCGTTCGCTCACCAAAAGCACTCCATGCCCCCTGCCTACGCACGAGCCAGTGTCGCTAACATTGGTAGATGCAAACCATGACCGGTACCAGGATCTGGTTTTCTTCACCACCACGCAGCTTTTTCTTGTTGTGTCTGATCCTACAGAAGCTTGCCCGTCCGCCATCCAAATCGGTCAGCCTTTTGATTCTATCTTTTCTGTAAAAGCAGGCGATGTAAACCAGGATGGCGAAGCTGATCTGCTGATCCTAAAAGAGGATCTCACCCTTGGGGTCATGTTAGGAAGCAAGACCTCTGGTTCTTTTGGAGATTTTGAACCAAAGACTATAAGCCCCAGCCATGCGCTTCGTTCAGAGAGTAGGCTCAAAATTGTGGAGGACCTAAACAAAGATGGAAACCTCGATCTGGTGTTTGTCTCTCCCCATCACTTAACCCTTGGATTTGCAACAAAGCAAGAGGAGGAAGATATTTTTCTTCTTGCTGCCGAATACATGCCGAATCCTTCAGAAAGTCAATCATTTCTGGGATTTTCTTTGTATCCGATTCCTCAATCACTCGCTCCTCCATCGATGGGGCCTCTATTTGTTTCCATCGATGGGAACAGTGTTTCAGAAAACGGTGACCGAATCGATGCCCAGTATCGACTAAATGTTTTTGCGTTTGACAAAGCGTATCAACTTCGGTTGAGCTCCTCGAAACAGCTTCCCTTTGTGCATGCAGGCCTTATGCTGGTCGACGATGCCAACCAAGACGGAACCCTTGATGTTCTTTCAATCAGTAAAGAAGTTTCCTTAAGCGTTGCTACCAATTTGTCAAACCAGGGCTTTCTCTATGACGAAGACATCCTGCCTATCTCTACAAACAATTTGCATGAGACCGCTTGGCTAGCGGATCTAGACGGGGATGGCTATAAAGACCTGATTTTTCTCACCGTTTCTAATCAAGCCGTCCTCTTTTTTAACGAGGGAAAGAAACATGTTTCCTATATTTGGTAAAAAATGCCAAGACGCCTAGAACTTTGTCTTTAACAGCACCGTTGACAAATGCCAATTTGTAGGTATCTTATTGATAGATACAACTGCTGCATTAGGTTTAAATTCATTTAGGAGAACATTCATGATGAAAACGATTTTTCAAAAAGCTTCGGTGATTGGTTTTTTCGCTTCGATGCTCTTCGGTCTCGGCCATTGTGGGGGTCTTTTTGAAGACAACGACTTAGCACCGAAATGTGACCCCAAAGCTTGTCTCGAAAGCAAAGTAGGAGGTATTTGCGATGGTGATGTTTGTCGAAAAGCTACGCTTAACGAAGGTGTCACCAATGCAAAGCAATGTGCCTCTGGAACTGCTCGTAAAGCGAGGGACACAGACCTTCGCCTTGAAGGGTTTACCCACATCTGCACCGACAAACCTGTTGGCAGAAAATAAGCTCTCGGTCAGCGAAGCCCTAGGCAAGCTTGGCACGGGATACTGCACTCTTCAATCTTTCTAATTTGAGATTTTTTCCTTCTTTTGCCTTTGCAATCTTTTAGGAGCAAACTGACCTTGAGCAGTCCCCCTCTTCGTATTAAGCCCCAGGCAATCCCCCTTCTGCTCGTGACCGGTTTCTTAGGCAGTGGTAAGACCACCCTCATCAACCGGTTTTTGCAGCTGCCAAACGTAGGAAAGCTGGGCGTGGTTATTAATGAGTTTGGGCAGATTGGCATCGACGGGGCCCTTTTAGGACCAGGTGATATCCTTGAATTAGGAGGGGGATGCGTCTGCTGCGCAACAGGCACTGAACTATGGGAATCCGTTCTGGCGCTGATTGAAAAAGCGGGCGCTTCTCATGTGATAATTGAGACAAGCGGTATCGCAGAAATTGAAACCCTGCTTAAGCAGTACGAGCATCTACCAGCACCCTGGAAATTGCAGCTCGATCTGCGAAGCACACTGTGCTTAGTAGATGTTCTCCACCTTAAGGAAACGCTGCAAACTCGTCACGAAGCGGTTCATCAAATTAAGGCAGCTGACCTCGTTTTGCTCACGAAGATCGATGCTGCAACCCCTTTCCAGATAGAACAAGCGCATGCTCTGCTGGACCAGCATCATGCTACCAAGGAGCGGGCTTCATTCTCAAAACATTCTCCCTTGACCGATACCGCATCAATCTTTGCTGGGGCTTTTGGGAAGCAGACAAAGCGCACCACAAGCCCAGAACACCATGTCCATCCCCAGGGCCAGCTTGCCACCTTTGCGTGGCAAGGAGAGCCGCTGCTTGAGGCCCCACTGCGGGATTTGTTTTCGCAGATGGCCCCACCCCATCTGCTGCGAGCAAAAGGATTTGTGTGGCTCCATTCCGCAAGCATTTTTGCCGCAGAACTCCCAAACTCTTCCGTACCAGACTTATCTTTTCCAGAACCTTCCCTTTTTATCCTGCAATGGGCGATGGGAACGCTTGATCTGACCCCAGCCACACCGGAGCAAGCAAGCCAGGCCCCCAAGGGCAGCACCCTGGTGTTTATCGGCCAGAACCTTGAAGAAACGTGGTTACGGCTACGCCTTTCTGCATGCGAAGTTGGTTAGTACAAAGAGACTGAACCCTAGAAAGGGTCAGGAAATTTTAGTGATTGTACTCCTCCTGCAATCTTTTGAGCAAGGGCCCATCTGCAGGAAGGACTTTGTACTTGATAAAATCTGTGGGCACTACCCACGCAATTTCCGCTACATCAATGGCTTTGGGCTCATTCTCCAAGGTACAATGAAAAGCAAGGAGAAGAATGTCAAACTCAGGATAACGATAAAAGATGACGTCGTAGATCTGATGAACCCGTGCGTGCGCGCCAATTTCTTCCAAAAGCTCCCGCGTTAGCGCTTCCTTGGGTGACTCGTGAGGCTCAAGTTTTCCCCCTGGAAATTCCCAATAGCCAGCCATGGGTTTGTGTTCCTTCCGTTTGGTCAAGAGTACGGCTCCTTGCTGGTTTCGAATGAGAGCGGCAACTACAATTTTTGGAGGCTGCACTTTCTGGTTCATGTTCACCTATGTACTAAGTTTTTCGAATTGTTGTCGAGTCTTAAAATCATGCATCCGTTCTGTAATCGCTTTAGACTTGCACCAGCAACGCATTGGGCAATAAAGTAAAGGTGGCGGGAAGCTGCCCCAAAGCTTCTCCATCGACATCGATCCAGATGGGTCCGTCCCCTCGCAGCGGGATGGCATGCACAACCTTGGCTTGTCGAAGAGAGACCTTCGCCCGCCGAAGATGAGTCCCTCGATAAAGTGGGAGTGCCATCCGTAAGATCTCAGACAAGGATAGGTTGCCATGGGTAACTACATCAAAAAATCCATCATCGACTTGAGCAAAGGGAGCAATTTGCATCCCCCCACCGAAGAAACGTCCATTGCAAACCGCAAGGTTATAAATTTGGGCTTCGTACAGGGGAGTCTCGTCAACTTTGATACCAACCCAAGCATTCTGGTATCGAACCGTGGCCTGCAAGGTTTTCAGCAGGTACGTGATTTTACCGCCTAGATGCTTTCCTGAATGCGACACCAACCTATCCACAAGGCCACCGACCCCGAAACTCGCCACGTTGATAAAGTAACTTTCCGCTGTTCTATTTTCCCCGTCGATATAGTTTATTCTTCCAGCATCTATCCATCGAGGTGTGTGATCCCGGATGGCGATCATCGCCTTTTCTAGGGAAGCAGGGGTTTGAAAAGTTTTTCGTGTATCCCCTCCCGTTCCACAGCTTAAAAACGAAAACTTGGGCGGTCGTTGCTGCCCTTCCGTGGAAAGAGTGTTGGAAAATTGGATGAGGGCTGAGGCAACCTCTGAAGCGGTTCCGTCCCCTCCGAAGGCAACAACGAATCGGGCCCCATGTGCCAAGGCTTCTTGGGTCCTCACCTTTCCATCACCAGGCTCGCGTGTAAAGAGGATCCAGTAAGGATTAAGAATTTTACGAACCATCGGCTCAATCTGTGGCCAATGGCGACGTACCCAATTCCCTCGTGCGCTTGGGTTTACAATCAGCGCGGTAGGCTCTTTCGTGGTAAGCTCCTTCGAAGCAAGCTTTAAAGTAAGCTCTTTAGAAAAAGGCATTTTTTGATTATATCAGGAAGGAGAAGAATTTGAGAAGCGTCTTTCTTGAGGTATTGTTCATTTATGAAGGTGCTTGGACTTACAGGAGGTCTGGCCAGTGGAAAAAGTACGGTGGCCTCTCTTTTCCAAAAACGGGGGGCTTACGTTATCGATGCCGATCTGATTGCAAGGCAAATTTTAGAGCCAGGACAGGCTGCCTACCAGAAGGTCGTTGAAGCTTTTGGCCCAGACATCCTTACGACATTGCCCCATTGTGCCATGCCGCCCATCTCTCGAGAACGCTTGGCCGACCTTGTCTTTAAGGATCCCATTCTCCGAAAAAAATTAAATGAGATTACCCATCCAGAAATCCGCTTACAGACCTATCAGCAGATCCAAAAGTACCATGCACAAGGAGCCAACGTCATTCTTTACGAAGCCGCTCTCCTCGTCGAAACCGGAGGCTATAAAGACGTTGAAGGGTTGATCGTGGTCGATATTCCTGTCGAGCTTCAGCTGAAACGAGCGGTCGATCGTGGTCTTACCTTAGAACAGGCGAAAGCACGAATCTCAGCGCAGGCCTCTAGAGAAGAACGGCTGTCCTGTGCGACCTGGGTGATCGATAATCGTGGGAGTTTAGAAGAAACAGAAAGGCAGGTACAAACTTTGTGGGACGAGTTTACGCACTAAACGAAGAACCACAACCACAGGTGGATTTTACATTGGGATTATTGAATTTAAACCCAGCTCCCTGCAAACCCTCGACATAGTCGATTTCCGTGCCTCGAAGGTACTGTAAACTCATCTGGTCGACGATCAACTTTACGTCCATCGACATGTACGATTTGTCCATCGCAGTCATTTCATCAAAGTAAAGATCGTAAGAAAATCCTGAACATCCCCCGCCCACCACACGAAGTCGTAGGCCAAACGTGTCCTCAATATTTTCCGAGGTGCGAATTTCCTGAATTTTCTCTGCAGCGATAGGGGTTAATTTGATAGGGGCCGACTCCATCTGAGGGACAGAGTTCTCGGTACCTGGAGTTAAAGTTTCTACTGCGTTCATCATGACTCCTTTTTATAACTGCCTACATAGCTATAGAAACGATTTTTAAAAGAAAAAGTGTTTCTAAGCATGCTTTGCCGACAGCCAACAGCTTTATTGAAGCCGTGTTTATCTTTCAAATCAGTTAACGAGGAACTATACTACAGTTTTATAAAGATACAAAGTGTAGTTTCTTTTCAATAAAAATTATCGGCAATCTACCTGCGCTTTGTCTCCCAAGCTATTTACATATCTTAGGCTTTCTTCAAATAGAGGAGAGGACGCATCTAACCGATCTTTTGCCTGCCGGAATTTTTCAATAGAAGTAAGGCATTTTTCTGATTCGCTCATTGGTTTCTGCTGATCAACCCAATAGACAACGTCACCAACGACGATGCCTCCTACGGCAGCTGCCCCTGCTGCTATAAAGGGCCTTCTAGCACGCTCTGTGGTAAGTGCCGTCTCCAGCCGCTGTAACCTCGCAGCTTGCTCTAGCAATGTTTGATTCACTCGTTCAGCACCTAATTCGCCCCCCCAAGAAAGGGCAGAACCACCCCTATGAGTCGCAGGCGAGATAGCCTCCGCTTCCAAAACACCTATACCTGTGGCTTGTTCTGTTCGTAAAGCCATTGCTGCAATCCCTTCTTCAGCTCGGGCACTATTAGCGGCCACCTCAAGTGCTGCCTCACCGCAGGCAGATAAATACAAAGACCCGGATATATATGCTGTCAGCAAACTTAATTTAATAAAAATCGATCTCATGTGAACCAATATACTACAAAATCGCACAGGAACAAGGGTCATTGAAACGTTCATCTACAAAATCTTAGACAATCCAAGGGCCTATTTTTGTGGATTTTTGTAACGAACGAGAAAGCATATTCAAAAAATCTTCTCGTGAACACTCGTATGCACCTAACGTTTTTAGGTAGTCATTCATTAGTTGGCAATCGATCAGATCAAAGCCCCATTCAGCCAAGGTGCGGGCTAGGTGCACAAACGCTACCTTGGATGCATTAGGCACACAGGAAAACATGGATTCGCCGCAAAACACGCCCCCCAAAGAAACCCCGTAGAGCCCTCCAACAAGTGATTGTTCTTGATACACTTCCACCGAATGTGCATAGCCCATACGATGAAGGATTTGGTAAGCCTTTTGCATCTCCTTTAGGATCCAGGTTCCGTGTTGCTCCGCTCTTGGCACACTCGCACACATTTGGATGACACGATCAAACTGAGAATCGTAACGCACCGAGAACCGACTTTTTTTCAGAAACTTTCCTAAACTCCGGCTAATATGAACCTCGTGAGGCTTTACGACAGCCCGTATATTTGGACACCACCAAAGGATAGGAGAGCCTTGCTCATACCAAGGGAAAATTCCGCTGCTGTACGCAAGCAGTAGCCTCTCGGCAGACAAATCTCCTCCAGAAGCTAACAGACCATGCTTATCTGCCCGGTCAGGAGGAGGAAAAAATAAATCTGGGCCCAATTGGAAAGGCATACGTGAGGAATAGAATACATAGGGAATGGAGGGGAAGCTATAAATTTATAGACTCCAATAGAATCAATTTTTATGCTAAATGGAGTTTGTTTATCGTAGTTGTTCTTAACAACGTAGCTATTGTCTTGAAGTTAACCATTCTTAGGAAAGGCTTCACTAGGTATGCAAAAACTTTTTACTTCGGTCCAATTCTTGGTGCTTTCTTCCGTCATCATTTCTTCTTGCAACCAAACTGCTGTAAAACCTGAAGGACCTTCGAACGGAGTGCCTCCTATCCCATCGATTGTTCAAGGAACGATGGAGACATTCCAAACAGATGTGGTCCTGGCTTCAACCAAGCAGCCTGTCGATGCATATTTCTGGGCACCCTGGTGCGAGCCTTGTAAAGAATTTGGACCAAGAATAAAAGAAAAATCAAAGGCTCGAGGGGCGCAGGTGGTAGAGATTAATCTGGATAATCCCAGAGATCTACTGCGCTCCGAAGATGTAGGAGTCTACTCAATTCCCTGTATCTTACATTATCAAGATGGACAAGAAGTAGGTCGTGAAGGGCTAACTCCAGGCTCTAGATGTGAAAAGAGATAGCCTCTTGCCCTCTCAACATTCCACGGCTTTAGAGACTGTCCCATCACTCAGTTGAAAAATTTGCACAAGTTACAGTAAAATCCTGGTTAAGGCTTTAGGAGAGAATTACTTTGTAATAGAACAGCTCTTAAAGAGATAGATGATTGCTTGTGACAAGCTAAGATTTGCTGTGGAAACAACTTATATTTGCTGTGAAGGAGAATTTGTATGTTCCGTTTTCTAAGATACCAATCTTTTTCATCCATGATTGTCGTTTTCATCCTTGTTCTTATGACTTCATGTGGACGAACCCAAGCGAACCAGCCACCCTCAGTTCAAACGAACAATCTTCATGAGCCAAAGCCTGCTAAGCCAGAGCCTCCTCCAACAAACCCAGAAGGCCCTATTCCCCAATTACCTCCTCCTTCGAAGGAGCAGCTTGATTTTGCCCGAAATCTTTCTCGTACCTTCACCCAAGCTGCAAGCCAGATAAGTCCCTCTGTTGTCAGCATCCAAGTAGAAGGAAGGAAGAAGCTGGCCCCTTCTCAAAGGAATGCCCTCCGGGGCCTACCATTCCTTTTTGGATATGGTGATGAGGACATAAACCAAGACACCCAATTTCAGGCGGCAGGATCAGGTTTTGTGATCGATGAAAGGGGCTATATCGTTACAAACCGGCATGTGATCCAAGATGCCGATCTCATTGAGGTTACCTTCGTTGATGGGAAAACTGTGCGTGCCAAGATTGTGGGTGCTGACCCTAGGCTAGACGTCGCAGTCATTAAGGTAGAACGTCCAAGGGGATACCAGCTGAAAGCAGCCAAACTTGGAGATTCTAGCAGACTAGAAACAGGAGAATGGGTTATGGCCATTGGCAATAACTTGGGTCTTGACCATACAGTAACAGTCGGAGTGGTAAGTGCCACCAGCCGAACCCTAAGAGGTATTGCTGATGGCCATGGCATCATCCAAACAGACGCTTCGATCAATTCAGGAAACTCTGGTGGCCCTCTCATTAACCTTGATGGCGAGGTAATTGGAATTAATACCCTTATTTATAGTCCCTATGGGACCGCAGGCGGAAATGTGGGGGTTGGATTCGCTATCCCCTCCAACCTCATAAAACCAAGCATTACTGAACTTATTGCTACGGGAAAAGTCGTACGAGCGTATATTGGTATTAGCATCCAAATGCTTACAGAGAAGGATCAGGATATTTTAGAAAATCTTCTGGGAATTCACGGAAAGGGAACTACCATTGTTGATGTAAGTCCCGATAGTCCTGCAGAGAAAGCCGGAATTTTACCCGGGGACATTCTGTTATCCATCGATGGGAAACCAATCACAAACCACGCAGAAGTGCCACGAATGATTGCAAGCCACAAAGTCGGAGATGTGCTCCACCTTGAGATTTTACGGAAATGGAAGAAGACTCCCGTAAAGATTTCTGTACAGACGGAGGAACTACCCCAGTCTCGAATTGATGTGGATGACGCTCCACACCCACGAAGGCGAATGCTCCCCTAATTAAGGCGAATCCTTCCGTGATTCTTCTCTTAGCCAGACTGACCATCGGACGAAGTCCTCGGAACCTCTCCTTCGGGTTTTGAAGGTAGTTCAGATCCTTCAGCTGGCTCCCTTGACTGTGGGAGCGTTCGCACCGAGCTGCGGACGAATGCTCCCACCAAAAGCGCTAAATCAAGGCCTACGATCACAGAAGAGGCCCAGGGATATCGAAGCCAGGCTAGGTATGCCCCTAAGAGGGTCGTAATAAGAACACTGGCTAATGCATAGTACTGCCCTCTCCCGATCGCTTTAGTTAGCGCATTGACAAAGATTCGTTCGTTCTCCCGCCTTTGGTTCGCCTCTTCAGAAAAGTTTCTGATGATTGTATCTAGGATAATCTTTGCAATCCCTGGGCTTAGCTTTTCATACTCAGCTAAGGTTATCGACGAGGGCCATAAGCCAGAGGGTCCCGTTTGTGTCGTCAAGCTTTCCCGAAGCAATGATAAGACATGCATCGATCGATTCTTCTGAGAACTATCCTCTGAGAATGGACTAGAAAGAGAGGAATCTCCTGCATTGGGATTCATAGGGTCTCCTTAGAGAGGGTTGTGTCTAGGAAAGAGATAGTACGATGTAAACTACTAGATAGATCCTGTGTAAGCTTTTTATAATCCTCCGAAAGAGCATCTTCTTCATGTTTCCTACTGCTCTTTGGAACAAGAAAAAGGTCTATCCATGAGGCCCCACCGAGATCAAAAATGCTCCCAATTCCTTTTAAATAAATAAACTCTTTTAGTTTTCTCCTTACTTTTGAGTACAGAACACCCATAACCCTCCTCTACATCTTGAAGATTGAATTCCATTAGAGGTCAATTTCTTCCCTTTGAGCTTTTCCTCTACGTATCACCCACCCAATGAGAACAAAAATGAAAATAAGGCTGGCGCCTCCTATCAGGAAGAAACCCCATTTTTTGTTTAAAAACGAAAACTTCTCTCGCATATCGTCATTTCGATAAGCGGGATTGACCTGCAGGAGCCCCAACTCCAAGGGATCTGCACCATAACTAATCACCTCTTTTTCCAGCTGTTTTACCTCAAAGGTAGTCTGTACTGCTTGAGTTCCCCCAGCTTGAGAACCCCCGAAAAGAAGGCGGTACGTCCCTTGGGCTTTCAGCTTTGTATAAATTCTAGGAACACGGACTTTTCCTTGGATCTTCTTGATTGAGAGAGGCGCTTGGCCTTGATTGTCTACTTCCAGAATCATCTCATCATACTTCTCAATAAATCGAGGAAGCATGATTCGATGAGAGCTAGATTCTGGTCCTTGATGCTGCATTTGCCCCATAGTGAGCAACATTCCAGAATCGTCTTTGTCGGACAAACCTGGTTTTAAAACGCGAATGGTTCGTGAAAAGAAGGGCGTCCCTACTTCTATCTCCAAAGATTCTATCGGCAAAGAGAACGATTTTCCGTAAAGAAGAACCTGAAGTCGGTATCGACTGATCAAAGAGTTATCCTTCACAAATAGAGGAGTCACCTGGAAGTCTACCACGCTCTCATCCATTCCAGCATCAACAAAAAAAGGAACAGGTTGATTTCTTTGATTCACAATCTGCAAATTGGAGTAATCTGAACGCAACCAGGCTAAATCCTCTGGAGGCAGTATGAATCTATATAAATCATCCTTAGGAGGAATCGCGATAGGTTGCATCATCTCAAACAGACTTACATCCAGCTCTTTTTCTTGAGGTTCGAAGGGAAGAATTGAAGATTCTTTTTGAAACTTGGGGTTTTTCTCTTCAGGGCCTTGTATTACGCCTAAAGAGGGGTTTTCCTGCTCTAGCCTTTGGGCGAGCAAGGACAGCGAATACGAAGGTGCCTTTGTATTCGGATTCCCGTAGTACAACACCCATTCTCTTTGCCCAAGCGGCACAGGGAACACCATTTTAGGACTATCCCCCGCAACCATCAAATGAAGATCTTGGAGCGGAGGATTGTCTGCATTTTCAATTTTAAGAACAAGCTTCGTTCCTTGAGGAACGTGGGTAAGACGAAAAAAATTATTATATACAATAACAGGCTCGGTTGGTTTCTGGGCTGCTTCCGCCAACGGCCCCTCCACAATGGTTTGATTGGGAAGGTGGTTCGCATCCATATCATAAAGAATGCCTTGCCCTACAAGTACAAGCTTTTGCTTTCCTTTCTTTTCGGTAGTTTGCACTTCAAAAAGGCGAACACTGCGCCAAAAGTTCCTCGTTGAGGTTTTAAGAGATATTTGCTCAATAGGAAGAGGATGTTCCAGTGTAAGTTCATACACAGTTTCTTTCGTATCTGAGGTGCGTTTTGGTGGAGGAAGCAGCAATTCACGGTACCATGAAGAGCCTGTAGGACTAAGGTACTGTTGGCTGACCTCAACACCATTGATGTTAAGAGGAGGACTATCGGAGTCCGCGGCCGTGATTCGTAGAAATTGCGCCTTGGACGTTACAGGCAAGAAAATTTTCGTCTGCCTGAGCTTTATCGCTTTTGTCGAAATTCCTACTTTTTCAAAAATTCCAGCATGTTCTTCCAGCAACTGAAAAGGTCCCTCTGCGTTTTCTCCCACTTCAATCGATACACGTTTTGCGAAATCTTTTTCAGGAACATGCAACTCGACCGTATCAAACGAGCGGACTGCTCCTAAATCAAACCGATATACTGTTTTTTGGGGGATCACCACTCTATCGATGAAGACTCCCCGAAAGCGCACCGTCTCTTTTCGGTTTACAGGCTGGAAAAGGTAGGGAATCTCCCGAGGGGGTTCATGCCCCTCTCGGGAAAATCCAATCAACCGTAAATCACGCCCATCAGGCTGAGCATGAGCCATGACCTCCGGAGAAAGCTCGATCGCTACCAACGCTTGGGCATCTTTAGGCTCTTCAGCCAGCCTCACACTTCTTCGAAACAGCCATGCATTCCGGCTTTCATCGGTTGATATGGACGAAGGTATACTTTGAATTTGTGCAACCCCTAGCCTTCCCGGCAGGGCACACAGGAGAAAGCTCATTGTCAAAAAAAGATGGAGTAACATTTTCACAAGAAGCACCTCCTAAACAGGATTGACACAAGATAGATTGACAGAGGTAGGAACACCTGAACCATCGAGTGGGCTTAAGCTAGGACCTAAGCCCCATGCAGTCCCACCTTATGCAGGAAATTAACTTTCTGAGGAAGGGGCTTGGGATGCTGTAGGTGGAGGTTGCGTAGATTCGTAGCCTCCCCCTTGGGCTCCGTGCTCTAGCGAAGCCGTGTCTTTCACCTCTTCTTGAGCATTCCTTCCCTCACCATGGCTGGTGTGCCCTGGCTTTCGGCCATGCCTTCTTTTGTGATGGTGCTTCTGATGTCCCCGTGGTTTGTCCTTCCCTCGGGACTGGCCGTCTCGATGCCCGTCGTCTATACTACGAACGTACTGAATAAAGTTAGCTCGGTCCTCAAACATACCTGTGTAGTTTGAGTGACCATCGCGCTCGTGACGGTTGGAAGAGTGGCTTCGGTTTCCATCAGGCTGACGATCACGTGAATGCGTTCGTTGAGGCCTGCTAGCAGGTCGACGTTGTTCTAGCCCTGCTGCAATCATCTCTGACAGGAACTGGTTCAACTCTACTCCTTCAATACGAGCTTGCCAGGCCAAATCTCGGTGGAGTTGTTTTGACACATGGACAGAAATATCTCCAGTCCATTCTTGATCATCAATCGCTCGGGGTGGCGTTTTGCTTTGTTCTTGCATGTTCTGAAGCTGTGCTTGAATCTCAAGCTCTAGGTTTGAAATTGCTTCAGCCCGAGTTGCCCCTTCGCCAAAGCAATGTTCTAATTCTGCGGCTCGAGCCCGAAATACTTTTTGGCCATGATCATACAACACAATCACACGATAATTTGGTAAAGACATTCGTTTGTTCCTTTCTTTTTGGAAGACGCTGTTGGTTCGATAAAAGAGCGTCGACTCCCTTCGTGCCTAACCCTGTGCAAATCGTTTTATCATCCTTACGATACTCTTACGGTTTGCAGAAATCCTTCCCTAGGAGAGTTTGATGGGTCTTCTTTACAGGGATTCCTAGCCTCAATAGATTCTTAGGCTCAGAGCACAGTTTCGCGGCCGCGCAGTAGATTGTCAAGAAGAAAGATAAAACAGGTTCCAAATTTGAATTATTGGATGTTAGAACGAATCAAGATGTGGTAGGTTTTCTCCCATGCAATCGTTTGATCCTAATGCAGCCTCTACTCAAGATTCCGGAATCTATGGACTTCCTTACGATCAAGACCAATCTAAGGTAGTCCTGATCCCTGTTCCCTTTGATGCCACAACTTCTTACAAACGAGGCGCAGCTCTTGGTCCAGAGGTGATTCTAAAGGCAAGCCGTCAAGTGGATTTATTCGATCTAGAAACGGGGCGCCCTTATGAGGCTGGGATCTTCATGGAGCCGCTTTCTGAAACCATCCAAGCATGGAATGAGACTGCTCGCAACCAAGCAGAACCTATTATCCGAGAAGGAGGCAGGATAGAATCCAATCCCGAGCTTTCCAAAAACTTAGAAACCGTCAATGCCACCACGACCCAGATGAACCAGTGGGTCAAGGAGAGAACCGCCCTCTATCTCCGCCAAAATAAAATCGTGGGCATTGTCGGTGGCGATCACTCGGTTCCCTTTGGGGCAATTTCTGCCTATGCAGAACACTATAAGAATTTGGGTGTTCTGCATATTGATGCGCATGCCGATCTTCGGAATGCTTACGAGGGATTTCTACATTCTCATGCTTCCATCATGCACAATGTTGTGAGAGAAATTCCCGAGGTCACACGTCTGGTCCAGGTGGGCATTCGAGATCTATGCGAGGAAGAGCAAGTGACTATCGATACAAGCAACCAGCGAATCATCCTCCACTCCATGCCATCTATCCGTAGGAAACTCTTTGATGGGACCCCCTACACGCAGGTATGCCTGGAGCTGATTCAAGCCCTTCCGCAAAATGTCTATATCAGCTTCGATATCGATGGATTGGATCCTTCTTTATGCCCAAATACAGGAACTCCCGTGCCTGGAGGACTTAGCTTTTACGAGGTTACTCATTTATTTTCGCTGCTGGTAACATCAGGAAGAACGATTGTCGGTTTTGACCTTAACGAGGTTGCACCCAACCCTCAATCAAAAGATGAATGGGATGGGAACGTAGGTGCCCGAATTCTTTACAAGTTGATTGGATTCACCCTACTATCGCAGCAGCAAAGTGAACGTTCACGCTAACGCTGAAGTACCGAAGGAGCCACCAAACGAATTTTTCCTCTCCCTAAAGCTTGCGTTTGGAGCTCTTTTGTATAGCCAAACATCACTTGTTCTTCTTGCTTGGTTGCATGATCATAGCCCATTAAATGACAAAACCCATGAATTGCTAGGTGCAGAAGCTCTTGCAAAAGCGAGTGCCCCGCAGCTTCTGCCTGACGCTTCGCAGTCTCTACGGAGATGATAATGTCTCCCCAAAGCGCAGTTTCTTTCCTTAAAGGCTGAGGAAAAGGCTGGGCAAACGAGAGAACGTCAGTTGGATGTTCTTCATTAGCATAGGTCTGATTGAGTTGAGACAGCTCGTTATCGTCAGAAAGAGAAAGACAGATTTGTGCATTTAGAAGACCGCTGGCGCGAATCGCTCGGGTAAGCTGCCGCTTAAGAACCTTTCGGTCCGAAAGAGGAATAAGCGTTTTTGCATTGTTTCGGGTAAGCAAACTAAGGGTCATAGGCAAATCAGTAAAAGGCGTCTAAGCAAAAGGCGTCTCAAAGAAAATAAGAGATTTAGGAGATTACTTCACTATCTCTATAGCAACAATCTCTTTTTCAAAAAGAACGGGGGCGCTTGATTCACACCCTTTTCCTTCTTTAGGAAGGTAAGAAATCACAACCGGTCTATTTGAATTGTGTGCCTCACTAAGAACATGATCCAAAAATTCTAGACTATTTGGTTGAGATCGATGTTTTTTATCGAGAAGAAGAAAGGCGTAGGTATCTTTTTCTTTGGTCGAATGAAGTTGCACCAAACCATCGACACAAACCCGGTCTTCCTTATCACAAACTCCTTCTTCGATACCAAGACTTAGTTTTACCACATAAGCAGGGCTTTGGCATTTTATTGCAGCATTCATGACACGAGCTGTCCTCTCATGACGATCCTTTACCTCGCTTGTGCCACCACACCCCAATCCAAGGAGGAGAGCAACCCCAGTCCATCCGTAAAGACTTTGTTTTAGAAACGTGTGCATAAGGTCTCCTTTTTCCTCCCGGTGAGTCTAAAAAGCTCGGAGGATTTCTATAAGGAGCTTAGCTTAATCCTAAGCAGCCAAAATCTCAAGGTGATTCTTACGGCATTCGATCAAGCAGGGAGTTTAGTCTGTGATAGAAATTGAGTAGGAAGCTTTAATTTCACGCTCATACTTTCGGTTGGTATTAGAAGCGATTGTAATATCCAGCCTGGCAGAACCAGATTTGAACGTAGAAAGGTCTGATGGGGAAACATTGAACTTCCATTTGCCGTAATCAAGCTGTTGTTCACTCGTAGGTAGGAAATCTCTGGTCTGGGCGATTACGTTTACACCCATATCATCCATTTGTACAATACGGAAGGTAATGCCTTCGTTATACCTTTCCTGATCACCCTTAAGCCCAGTTAGAAGCTCGCGAGAAAGCTGGACTTGCACCGTCCCACCTTGCTGTTTAGATAAAGAAATCTGAGATGGGTCCCAAAGAACTTGCACGTTGGCATAACAGCAAGCTTGCACGCCATCTGTATTATGACAAGTTGGGACGCGAATCATAGATGCCGGCCAACCATCATCTAAGAACGGACAATCATCCAAAGAAGCACACCCGCTAAGCAGCCCTGAAAAAACAAAACCAAAAATAAATAAACTTTTTTTCATGATACCTCCTTTAGTAACCTTTAGAAAGATATAGCGTTTTCTGCTTTTTGCAACCCAAAAAATATTTCCTCGATGGGGTTTTTCATAAGTTTTAATAGAAGCACTTAAATAAGTCTCGAATGAAGCCTCATAAGTTTTTCTGCAGAGCAACGACACTGAAGAAGCATCCTTTTATAAAAAGAGCAACCACTCACAGAAACTACATGTAGTATAATGTAATATTTTTGACTTCATTAAACTACTTTGGTATACATTCTTCATGGACCAACGTCTTTCACCTCGCGTACCTCGATCTTTTGCTGTTTCTCTGATTAGCGATACCTTCGGGCAGTCTTATGCGATTGCTCGAAACATTTCTTGCGGAGGAATTATGGTAGAAGTTCCCAAGTCCTTTCCTTTGGGAACGCCTGTCCATGTGCATTTCTTTATCCCCGAGGCTCATTCCCAAATTGTGATGAAGGGTGAGGTTAAACATCTTTACTATCTAAACCTTTCTCCGAAAGACCAAGGAACCTCCTTTATTGGGATGGGGATCCGGTTTACTGCATTTGAACAGAATGCAAAGCAGGTTTTGGGCAAACACCTCGGCGGATTTTCGCAGTTCTCTTTGAATTAAGCCAAAGCGTATCTTCAATACAAAAGGAAGGTCGAGTACCAGTCTTGATCAACGACAAAGGAAAAGATATTATTGACAACCTATGATAAATATTGCAGTTTTCCGCTATGATATCCAAAAAAACAAAAACTTTTTTGTTCCTATTAGGAACGAATCTGGCCCTCGCTTGTAGTAGCAAAACTGCATCTAACAACTTTGACGTCGGCAGCAAAAGCTCAGCGCTCGGATCGCCTTGCGCTATCGATCGCCGAGGCGAGGAATTTTGTACCAGCGCTGCGGTTGGTTGCCCTATAAGATACTCTCGAAAACCCGATATCTCCGGCATGTGCGACACCCCTGAGGCACCTTTGCTGTGCGTATATGACCCGAAACCTTCAACATCAACAAAATTTCTTTCGGCTCTCGTTTTTGACTGGGAATTTTACCTCCTTGCAAATAGACCGGGGGGAGTATCCACCGAAGAAGGCGCAAAAAAGAATTGGCTTTCCTGCGGACTTAAAAGTGGTCTGATTGGTCATCCTCTCTTTAAGGCGA
Organism: uncultured Myxococcales bacterium; assembly: GCA_964537055.1. Classification (GTDB taxonomy): domain Bacteria; phylum Myxococcota_A; class Polyangia; order Palsa-1104; family JAEUJZ01; genus CAZHYV01. Next base: position 66,550 of record CAZHYV010000008.1, on the reverse strand, counting down.
GCGAGTATCTGGAGCAGTACCGAGACATACGAGACGCAAAAGGGGGGGACCTTACGCTGGCGACCGAGCACTATATAGACGCCGGGTATAGAGAAGGGCGCATTGGGAGGACCCTTTTAGACCCTGCTGTTTATAGCGACGCCCTCTATCCTACAGTTGTCACGCTGGATGGAAAACCTGCCCCAGGCCCTGGTCTCATCAGTGTTCGCGAACATTGGATTACCATTGGTGCGCCCGAAGGTTATCATGCGGGAACAGGATTTCGCGTGCTTGACTACCTTCTCGCTTATCCAAATTTGTATGCAACCTATCGTAACAACTATCCTGAAGCGATCCGTCATTATGTACTGACGGGGAAGAGCGCTGGCCTCACCGCTTCCGTAAGCTTTATGAATGAATTTTTTGATAGCGCTTACTACTCTACCAAAGCTGGATTACCGGCTGGAACAGGATACTACCGGGCCCTAAGCCACTGGTTAAATACAGGGATTCCTTCTGGAGCTCAAGCCCACTTCATGTTTCATGTGGATGAGTATGTTCGGATGTACGACGACTTGTATGCTGCTTTTGGTGTTGATTATCGATCTGCCATTTCTCATTTCATCCTATCGGGTCATGCAGAAGGGCGAGTTGGTCGGTATGCATTGCATCCTTTTGTCTTTGATTGGCGATTTTACGTAGCCCAGAATAAAGATGTTGCTTGCACGGACTATGAGTGTGCCGCTCGCCATTGGCTTACCACAGGAATTGCGCAAGGAAGACTGTCTCATCCGGAGTTCCAGGTGACCCACTACTTGGCGATGAATCCTGATGTCGCAAAATTATGCGGCACAGACTACAGTGCAGCGATAAAGCACTATATCACTACTGGTCGAAAAGCAGGTTTGCTCGGACGAGGAGCTCTGGATCCAAACGTGTTTGATTGGCGGTACTATTTATTTATCAATCCTTTGCTCCCTTACACGGATAAAGAAGGAGCTACCTATCACTGGCTCAACCATGGCTTTTCTGAGGGACGGTGGTCACATCCAAAGTTTCATGTCAAAGAATACGTAGAGCGCTATCCAGATTTGCAAAGGGCCTACGGCACAGATTACAATGCAGCGATTGCTCATTATGTGGTCGATGGAATCAAAGAAGGTCGTATCGGAATTAAGTGAGCGTGAAGGGAACGAGTAAACGACGCAAGAAAACAGCCCAGAAAGACACTTTGCAGCTTCGAGCCTTCTTCTTTTGTAAAGTTTCCATTTCAAGAAAAATTTGCCTCTCTCCTCCTCTCAGGGCACGATGGTCAGGATGAGATCTGTATCAAAAGATCAATCTCGAATCTCTTTCTTCGTAAAGCTTCGTTCAAAATCGGTAAGAATCTGGGTGTTTCGTTGGGTCTTCGCAACCATTCTTGCCGTTTCCGCTTCCATTGCTCTCAATCGGCTTCAGTTGACAAGCCAGCTTGCCAACTATTTTGATGGTAAAACTCGTCTAGAGCAGCTCAAGCTTACCAATGAAGAGCTTCGTAAAGAAGTCGCCCTGTTAGAGAAAGAACTTGCGGAGGTTTCTAATCCGGATTGGGTTGAAAAACAAGCGAGGGAGCGTGGGATGGTTCGCTTAGGAGAGCAGGTGTTTCGTGTATCCGAAGGCTCCGCTGAGTCGTTCCCACCTGAGCCCTCTCAGGTCGATTCTTCAAAAGCCCAGGAGGGACGTCTTCCATGAGTACTAATACAGACCGGCATTTTCCTTTAAGGATTTTAGGTGCGGCAAAACGCATCCTGCACTTTTTCAATTTTTCGCTTGTTTCTCTCCTGGGTCTTTTTGCCTTAGGAATTTTTACCTTTTCTGCGGGTTCCTTCTCTATCCCGCTAGGGTGCGGAATTCTTTTCTTGACGAGCTTTCTCGTCATTACCGTGCGGGAGCTTAAAATATTTTCTTCTTCTCTTTCGAAACCGCATCCCAAGCAACTTTCTTGGCAGACAAGAACCCTTGCTGTGCTGGCTGTCCTCTTCTTTCTCGCAGCTACTGGGGGAGCGCTATCTCCCCTTCACAGCTTGCTTTATTTGGGAGCCGTTATTTTTGGACTAGGTCTTACACGAAAAGAGATCGTTTGGGTGGCTTGTTTTTTTTTGGTGGGAGAAATCTTTTTACAAATCCAAGCCCAACACAGAATGTCTCTTTTCTTTTCTTTGCCTCTGATTGGAGTTTTTACATCCCTTCCTTGGTTTCTTCTACGAGAGCATCGCAGCCAGCTTGAAAAAGAAAAGCTTCTGGTTTTAGAGCAAGGTCTTGCTCAGATTCACAAAGAGGCTAGTTCTTATCGATTAGGTCCTTTGGGAGAGCATGTTTCCGAACCTAGCGATACTGTAGACTCCACAGAACTGGTTCGAATGCAGGGCTCTCTGCTTGTCATGAAGCAGACACAAACCCTTGTCCTGGATCTTCTCTGCCAATCATTACGGCTCCACAGTGCGCTTCTTCTATGGCTGAACGAATCTGAGCAGACGCTCATTACCAAGACATTTCTTTGCGAATCCAAACTTGAGCTAGAGAAGCGGATTCCTATGGAGCTTGGGGCCTTTGGGAGCCTGATCAAAAACAAACAACCACTCCGTCTCAGTAGCCCAAAATCCTCTCACCTTCCCTACTACAGGAAGGGACAGATACCGCCGAATATTGGATCTTTTGTGGGCATTCCTCTACTTCTCTCCAACAAAGTCGTTGTCGGAATTTTGTGCTTTGACCGGCTTCTGGACCCGGTAACCCAAAAGCCTCTCCCCTTTTTGGACGAGGAAATTTCTCTCGGAGAACATGCCGCAAGGCAGCTTGTGAGCAGCCTTCAGTCCGAGCGGCTTTTCATCCTTGCAGAACGAAGCCGTGATGCGCAGGAACGTCTCTATCAAGCCTCTAGTCAATTGAGCCAAGCGCTGACCTTAGAGCAAGTGCATGAAACCACGTTTTCCGCGCTGGGACATATCTGTCGCTATGATTTTGCCGCAATTACTCATTTTGAATCATCTTCCCAAACCCACCATATTGCTGCAATCCACAGCCGATCGTTTTCTGCTCAAGATTCCAACCTTGTCGGCCTCTCCTTCGCAGAGAACAGCAGCTTGGTATCGATGGCTGTAAAAAATCAGCTTTCTCTCCCGGAGCTAAATGTCTCTTACGAAACCGAGGTTCCTCTGTTCGGCGAACAGATCCGTTTGAAAAACTTTCCTTCTGTGTTGGTACTTCCATTGCTCCGGGGAAACCAGCCACTTGGGACCTTGGTTCTTGCCAGCCAACACCCGCGTCAATTTGGCAAACTCCAACGTGAACTCTTAGGGATCATCACAAACCAGGTGGCAGGTTCTATTGAAAATGCTCTCTTCTACCAGTCCATGGAAGCCATGGCAACGACCGATGGACTGACTCAGCTGCTAAATCGAAGGACGTGGCAGGACCGTTTTCTCGAGATGTTAGAACGAGCCCATCGGCACAAGCAAAGCCTTTCTTTGCTGCTCACCGACATCGATTACTTTAAAAAGATCAATGACACCTACGGACACCCCATGGGGGATCAGGTGTTAAAACGGGTTGCTGAGGTAGTTCTCTCCTGTGTCCGTAAATTCGATCTCGCGGCCCGTTATGGCGGAGAAGAGTTCGCAGTTGTCTTAGATGCGGCAGATACTTATCAGGCGTTTCAATTGGCAGAGCGCATTCGTAAAGAGATCGAACGGCTTGAATTTGTCAGTGAACAAGGAACGTTTCGCTGTACCCTCTCGATTGGGGTGGCCAACTTCCCCAAGGATGGACGAACCCTGACCGAGCTTGCCTCTCACGCCGATCAGGCCTTATACCGCGCTAAGCACCAAGGACGAAACCAAACCATGACCTACGAATCTTTGCGGAAGCAAAGTGCCCCAAAAGAGCTCTCTACCGATGCTGCATCAGGGAAAGAGCTATCTCTATGATCCGCTCGATATTTCCAGCCAGCCGATTCCAGGGACAAGTTGAGGTTCCCAAGGATAAATCGATTTCCCACCGAGCTCTAATCCTAGGTGCCCTTGCACAGGGGCAAACAAGGATTTTGGGGCTTTTGGATAGCGAAGATGTACAGGCCACTTGGAATTGCTTAGCTCATTTAGGAGTCACGATTGAAAAAAAACAGGGATGTGTTTTTGTTGAAGGGTCAGGTAATAAAAAACTCAAAGATCCCACCGTTCCTCTCCCTTGTGCGAATTCAGGAACAACCCTAAGGTTACTATCAGGGGTTCTTGCAGGTCAGCCTATCACCGCCACGTTAACTGGCGATCCCTCACTGAGCCGTCGTCCGATGCGCCGAATCGCCGAACCCCTAACAAAGATGGGCGCATTCGTGCAACTGAGCAATCACGATACGGCCCCAGTGACCATCCGTGGGAAACGACCCCTGTCAGCAATTGATTATGAACTACCCCTTCCAAGCGCCCAAGTAAAAAGTGCGATCCTCCTTGCAGGATTATTCGCCGAAGGGGTTACGGTCTTAAGAGGAAAGGTCTATAGCCGTGACCATACAGAAAGGATGCTTCCTCAGTTTGGAGCCATCCTTGAGCAGGTCGAGATGGACAGCGAGCCCCTGTTAAAAATTACCGGGGGCCAGCCCTTAACAGGGACTTCCATCGTTGTTCCTGGGGACTTTTCTAGCGCTGCCTTTTGGGTCGCCGCGGCAACCATGATTCAGGGCTCTGAGGTTCTCCTAAAGCAGGTCTCCCTCAATCCAACCCGTTTAGGATTTCTAAGAACCCTCATCAGCATGGGAGCACAGATTGAAATTCAATCTACCGTTTCTAAATCCGAATCTATGGTTTCTAGGTCAGGTTCTTTGGCTTCTGGACCTGAACCCATGGGGGATCTTTACATCCGATCGGCAGAGCTTTCCGCCAAAGAAATTGATGTATCCGAAATCCCTCTCATGATTGATGAGCTTCCCCTGCTTGGCGTGGTAGCTACCCAAGCCAAGGGAACCACGGTGGTCCGAGGAGCAGAAGAGCTTAGGAAAAAAGAGAGTGACCGTATCGAAGGACTTGCAAAAAATCTTCGAGCCATGGGTGGACGCATGGAGGTATTTCCTGATGGATTTGCCATCGAAGGACCTACGAAGCTGCAAGGAGCGACCATTATTCCTGAGGGGGATCATCGCTTGGCGATGGCGTTTTCCATTGCAGCGCTTGTAGCAAAAGGGATTACGACCATCCATGAAGCTGAATGTGTTTCGGTCTCCTATCCCAACTTTTATCAAGACTTACAGAAACTAAGGTACAATCAAGCCTAAACTAGAGTATGGTGAAACCCTAACCAGGGCAGGATGAAATCGTATGTATACTTTGGAGACGAAAACTTCCCAGGGACCGTCGCTAGTAAAAGTGGGAAGAGAGGTTCTGCAGTTTCTTCCTGAGTTTCTAGGAAAAAGATCTATTTTTTTCCTAGCCGATTCCACTTTAAAACAACAAGCTGAATTCATACAATCGCTCCTCAGACAAACGTCTTCCATCTGTCACACCCATTTCCTTGCGGCCAACGAGACCAGCAAGTCGTTTGAGCAAGCGTATCAACTTTATGGCACCATGCTTGAAGCTGGGGTCGACCGTTCCTGGGTTCTGGTCGCTCTTGGAGGTGGAGTGATAGGCGATTTGGGAGGCTTCCTGGCCGGGACGTTTCTGCGCGGCATCCCCTGGGTGGGACTTCCCAGTACCCTGCTTGCCCAAGTGGACAGTTGCATAGGGGGAAAGACGGGCATTAACCATCCTCGAGGGAAAAACCTCATCGGTCTTTTCCATCATCCTAAGCTTGTTCTTTGTGATGTCACCTTGCTTGAAACCCTCCCCGACCGAGAAATCATTTCCGGTCTTGGAGAAATGATCAAATATGGTCTTATCCGAAATGCAGCTTTTTTTGAATGGCTTGAGCATCATCTGGCTAAGATCCTAAGCAAGGATGTTTCCGCTCTCGAAACAGGCATCATCACTTGCCTCCAGGAAAAGGCTGCTTTCGTGGAGCAGGATGAATTCGATGATAACGGGACCCGGGAGTTTCTAAATTTTGGCCATACGCTGGGTCATGCCCTCGAAGCAGCGACTAACTATTCCTACTTTCGTCATGGAGAGGCTGTCCTTTGGGGAATGCGCGCAGCCCTCTATGTTTCTTGGAAAAAAGGATTTTTGCCCAAGGCCACCTATGATAGAATCCAGAGGCTATTTCAGAAAATTCCTCTCCCTAACATCCCTGCCTCTTTATCGTTCGGTACCCTTCTTGATGCAATCAAATTGGACAAAAAACGTAGCTTGGGAAAAGTTCGATTTATTCTTCTCCGGGAAGTAGGCTTCCCGTTCATCACCTCTGAAGTCAATCCAAGCGAGCTCGAGGCAGCTTTTCTCTCCTACAGTTTTTCCCACACTTGAATTTCCCCTTCAAATCCCCCCATATCCACAGTTTGCGAAAAGGTAAGCCTGCACCGAAGATCGACAAGCTGATTACGATGCGTCTGAGGTGCAGGAGAAATCCATACCAACCTCCCATATTTTGGAAGAATCGTAACGGCATGTCGCAGAAATTGGCTAAGTACGCTCTTCATGGTTCCTCTCTGCACCCTCCTTCCCATCGGTGGATTGGTCAAGATGACACTTGTTTTCGATGGGACATAGACAGTCGCATCCGCTTCGATAAGCTGTGCATTCACCCCTAGGAACTGTAAATTCTCGCGCGTAAGGTCAAGCGCCTTTGCACTTACGTCTGTGCCTATCAGCCGACAGGAGGGTTGTCTTAAAAAAGCTTCGGCCAGCTCACTACCCGCCCCAACAAAAGGATCCCACACAGTATCGTTCTCTTTCAGCTCAGCAATCAGTGCAAGGGCCGCAGCAAGCGTCTTGTGAGAGGATGCCGGAACTTGATGCTTTCGGTAGAGAAAACGAGGATCAATAATGCCTTTAGGGACAAAACCAACCCAGGTAGGGGAAGGGCTTGGATCTATTTCGATTTGCCATAAGCTTTTCCGAGGATCGTTTACAAAATTTGGGCATCGCCGATCGATCTCTTGAGCAAGGGTTTGAACAAACGAAGCTTGAGAATGAGTTCCTTCATGATGGGTCTGATGGGCATGAAGCTGTGTAAGATGAAACCCGTCAGGGTGAATTCGATAACGTATTTTTCCCTCAGTAAGGTGAGAAAGAAGACGACTCACGGAATGAGCTGATATATGCTCAACGAGTGTATCCAATGCAGCCTTTTTCCGACCATACGCTTCTATCAACTGGTGAGAGAATTTTTTTACCAACAAAACGTCAATAAACAACCTCGATTGAAAAAGTCTCTGGAGCGAAGGGATGTTCTTCATCTCTACTTGACCTGGAGCAAAAATCCTTGTTTTGCTTTCAGGAATTTTCCAGGCAAGCTCTTTCATCAGAAGTCGCTCAAGACCGGTTCTGCAGCGAAGGATGATTGTAAGATCCTGATCCCCAAAGAAGGAGTTCTCTAAAGAGGCCTCGCTACGAATTCGACCTAATCCTTGCTCAGCCCGAAGCAGCCGCCGCTTTAAAACAAGGCAAGCTTTTTCGATAAAAGAGATTAGCGTGGGGTCTTTTGGTCTATCCTGAGCTGCTAAAAGCGCGTGCAAGCTCTTTGTCCCGCCAAGCTTCCCAAGAGCTTCGATCAGTTTCTTTTGAAATGCCACCTCCAGCGTACCCACCATGTTCGTACGCTCAAAAAGAGGCAATAGCTCTTCCTCTACTCGCTCAGGAAATTCTTGAGCATGCTCTATTGCAAAGAGCGCTGCCCGAGCCACCCGTGTAGAGCTATCTCGAAGATAGGGTAAAAACCATTGATATCTCTCCTTGCTTGGATCCTTCCCAGCCAAAGTTCCAAGCAACCGAAGAAGCAAAATTTTGTTTTTCTCGCAAAGATGATTTTCTTCGTCCGAAGGAGCTTCCCTACTAGCGTTAGCTAAAAGCATCGTCCCATAGGACCATGCAAATGTTCCTAACTTCAGGATCCCTTGGGTCACTTTCTTCCGCTCTTGCTTCTCTAGATTCTGTTCTAAAAACAGACAGAACAAAGAAGCAGTCATGTTTCTTTTTGGGGTAAATGAAGGGGACTGTAAAAGATGTAACAGATGAGCTTTTTGCTCTTTTGAAAGCACCATGGAGATTGCTCACAATCTTAGCAGGAAACCATAAAAAAAAGAAAAGCCACCTACCCTTTTCAAGGTAAGCGGCTTCTCCCCCACTTCTAAGAAAGACTACTTCGCGTCTGGAACTTCTACGAAGTTGGCATCGTAAGGTGTACCTTCGGCTGCAAGGAACGTGCCTTCAGCTTTGACAACACCCGTTGCCACATCGCTGATGCGGTAGTGGATCTTGGCTCGTTTGCCACCTAGCTCAAGAATTTCGTATGCAAACACAGTGTTTGCATTTCGTTCTTTGGCAATGGTGAGGAGGCACATATCAGGTCCGGTGACAGTATTTACAATCCTGCCGCCTTCTAGGGCCCAGTTCACGTTCTGAAGAACATCAACTACAGTTACAGCACCGCCCGCTACAGGTTTAACAAGACCTGTTGCAAAGTTGTGGGTTGAAAGCTCAACTACCTGGGTCATGTTACCGGTAACCAGGGTTGTTGCAATGATACGCTCAACCAGGTTGTTGTATTTCTTCATACCACCACCGAAGCCACCGAACATACCTCCCCCTAATGCACCACCCGCTTTGTAGTTTGGTGTTGGAATAAGAGGCATTTGGTGTCCACGATCACATCCATTGTCCCGAAGAGGAACGATAATGGTCTTGTTTCCGGTGGTGAGTGCCGATTTACCATTGGCTTTGTTTAGGAATTGATCCAGGGTGTTCTTAACGTGCTGATCACGCATAGGAACGCCACAGCCAATCAGTAGAGCGGTGCTGGCAACACCAGCGAGTAATAACGAACGAGAAGAAAGTCTCATTTTTAATGTCTCCTTTTGTTTTGTGAATTCATGCTCCAATTTTCGAGCCCTAAAAACTATAACAATTTGTGTAAATGTGTCAACATTCCAAAGCGATAGATACTATCAATAAAAAGTCTCATCGCTTAGGCGGAACGTATCGTAATCAATGTTTTTGGTCTGTGCAACTCAAATTTTTTGATGGTCCTTCTAGCGAAGCTGAAATGATGAATCTATACTTTGTTCTCTAGGGATCTAACTCTTTATAAGAAGTTACAAAAATGATTCAATTATTTTCTAAAAGCTCTCCAAAAAATTTCCCGAAAGTTGTTTGCGTTGCTACATTTTCCTCATGAAAATACTTTTCCTATTATGCTTTGGAGCTTCTCTCTGCATCACAACTTCTGTCTCTGCCTCTTCTAAAAAGGCGGCTACGCAAAAAGCTACTATGCAGGAGCCAACTGCGCTCCGATCGTTTACATCGAAACAGTTTTTAAACAAGATTATCTCTATCGAGAGTTTACAGCCTTTTACGATGGAAAAATTTACCAAAGAAAGAGAGTCCCAAAAGAGAAGCGATGGACCTTTCTCGATTCACTATTCTGAGATTCCCAAGGATTCTTCATTTCGATCTGTCGAACTCCGGAGTGCACGAGGTAATCCCTCCGAAGTCCTACTTATTCTAGAAGTATCCCCACGAATTTGTGTCACACAGAAAGAGACAAAAGATCTATTTTCTCTACCGCAAGATCTAACTCCCTCCTCTGCGCACGCCCAAGAGGAGCCCACCACTACCTGGACCTATATCAAATCGTGGGGCGAATTAAGATTAGTGTTTTCTGCTCGCGGGAAGCAATGTCTAACAACGGTAATCTTTGATTCAACTAAATTTAAACGTTAATTAAGAGGAAACACCTTTCGAGATGAGAGGAACACCCATATTAGGCGGGAACTCATTTTTATATGGGGAACGGACTAATGAAAGAGTTTGCTGCGAAGAAACAGAACAATTGGTTGTCTTTAGAACAGCAATACGGCGAAAGGGGTTTTTACGTCTTTACAAACATCATTCTCTAGTTGTTTTTTTAGAGGCAAAAAGCCCTTTCGGGTTTGATTGCTCCTCTTCCGCATGAAGTTTTGCTATTCTGTATGGCAGCAAAAGATAACCGACAAAGGCCTTTCCTAAAGAGGAGACAGCTTTATCTTTTCCATAGTAATTTTTATAGAAACCTTTGATTCCAGATGAAAGAGTCAAATTGAATTGAAGATGGCTCTTTTCTTGGTCGCTAAGAGCACGTCTCATTTTCTTCGGAAACTTAGAGATAAAAAGCTTGATGGAATTGGCCAAAAGCTGGCTCTCTGAGCTCTTTTTCAAGCCGCTAATAAAATAGTTGAACAAAATTTGATCATAAGACCAACCCTGCTCAAAAAGAGCTTTTGTTAGTACATCCTCAGACAAATATTTCTCCAAAAATGTCCGATGCAAGAGCTTTCCTTGTTGATCAAAAAGCTTTCCCCGTAAGAAAAGAGGAGCATTTAGGAGCTCAAATAAGATATTCTCTAGCCGAAGTACTTCCTCTGGATTCAAAATCTCTTTATTGGGCGGCAAATAGAGGAACTTTTCTATCAGCTGATCAAGTTGTTCCTTACAAAGTGAGGTTATCTTTAAACCTTGACAGTCTTTCCTCACTTGAGAGTAAGCATCAAATGGTAACGCGAGCGGGAAGGAGATACCATTTAATTCCTCAAATAGGCTCACCCACTTTGTTTTGTTTTCTTCGTTTATAAATTCGGCTAGTTTCTCTTTTAATGGTTCTACCGACTTGGGTATCTGAACGATAAAGTCCCATCCCGTTATAAAAAGCTTAACAATTTCTGCAATCTGTGATGGGTATAGCCTAAAAGAGTATTCTCCTTGGAGAAGTCCCCAAGCATAGGCAATCTCCCATCCCCGCGCCCCTTCTAGAGCCAGCGTGCAATATAGCAGGCTTGGGCTATGGGGATTATCGCTGGAATGACGGGCCTCGTGAATGAGAGTGAACGCATCCTCGACAGCGTTCCCCTCCCGTTTTACAAGAGAGATGCTTTGATCGTGCGCATCAAAGAAGGCAGAATATGTCCTTTTAGGTGGTATTAAACGGAATAACTTCACATGGTTAAGGACGTAGTTAAACAAAACCTGATGAGCAAACTCATGAGGATATCTTCCTAATTCCTCCTGCAAGCTTCTAGGAACTATTTCCTTGACTGGAACTAACCCCAAAACCAAACGTTCGCTTGAGAACCGTATCGATTTCTGCATGATAAAATGAAGTGCCTCAAAGACTCGCTCTCGTTGATGAATCTCTTCATCGAAAGAATCATCTAAAACGATCGTTTTTTGGAGCGCCTTCCGGCAACGGTTTGATATATCTTCTTCCTCGATCGGACAATCATCAATGAGCTTGGAGTAATAATCTATTCGCTTTGATTCTAGGTTTGGAGGAGTGCCTTCTTTCGATACAATCGTTTTTTTCGAAGAAGGTTGTATGAAAATCACTTCTCTTTTTACACAACCGAATTTGAAGAGAAAACTCCCCAATAAAAAAATTTGAATGGACTGCCATTTTTGTTTTTTGAAGATCATCCTTATTATTCCTTCTTTTTATTGTCCTTTAGAGAAATAGAGAGCCATTCTACCAAAGTATTTTCCCCCTTAGGGAGAATGAATCTTCTTCTCTCTTTTAAATAACTGAAACATTTCTTTACCCACAAGCATCTATGTAATGGCAGTAAAACACTACAGTCTCTCTGTAGCCTAATTCAAAGAGGTGTCCTATGTGGGTCAAAGCATTCATGACACGTTCATATCTAAAATACCCAATCATTGGAATTTCAACCCTTGTAGGTGTGCTTTTCTTAGATGCCTGCAATAACAAAAAGGAACTTGCTGTACCCCGTGACGTATCTGCCATTGGAAGAAACCTCTCAGGACCCATTAACGGTCAAACGCCGGAAGCCATTGATGGTACCTATACAAGTTGCTTAACCAAAACGGACGGCGCTTTATGGAGCGTTGGCATTAACGGTTTTGCTGGCACCTTAGACAACTCGCTTTTGGAAGTTGTTAAAAACAACACTCCTTGCCAAATCCGAATTGCTCAACTTCAGCTTGGGGGAGTGAAATACGAAGCTTCTACTCCTCTTCTTCTTGGCTCTAGCTTCTTAGGGTCACCCATTGCCTTTACCAAGGGTGGGGCAACCACTCCTGACTTTTATGCAAATGCAAAAATCACTCCTGGTGATTATTCAGCGGATTTTAGAATAGACATCGTCTATTCGAGCGATCCTGCAAGTGCAACAGCGAGCCAGACCGCTACGTATTTCTTCGTGTACGCAGATCCTGTTGCTGCTACCCAAGTGCCCGCACCTGACTATAGTGCTAACATAAGCAGCATTAGTTTCCAGGTTGATGCAAACAACATCATCCAAACGGCAAGCGGCACCGGTGTATTTAGTGAAGGTGACCAGGCAGGTCAAGAATTTGCGATTATTCCTGCTTCGTCTTTCATTGGAGATAAAACGAACTATGAGGACGTACTAAGTAACTTTACTGCTGCAAGCAAAGTATCAATTGTGGGTACCTCATTCGTCATCCCTGCCACAGGAATCAACTCCTTTAACCTAGTTGGGAAAGACACCGGCGGTCCTGGATATGTGGTACTCGTCATCGTGGCTAATACAGACGAAGATTCCGGTGTTGTCTCGCTCCAAGTCTACACAATTACCTTCAACCATCCATAAGCACGCTTCTTACCGTGTAAAATAGATAACTCAAAAAACCTTGGGAGGCCCTCCCAAGGTTTTTTCTTGCCCCACCTTTATCCCTTCGCTTCTTTGGAAATTCCTTACGACGACGCAACGATGGTTTCATAAGCATCTATAAGATAGAGGAACCGCTTCTTTAATGTGGAGGCTCCTATGATGAGAAAACTTCATAATAGATTTTATCACTCCCTTTATCGCTGGGGGGCAAAAATCACCTTTTTCTTTCTTTTAGGATTTATGAGCTTCTGTGGCTCTCAATCTAAGGAAGTAGCCCTTCTTATTTCTGTGGATCAGAGAGCCTTGATAGGGCCTTTAGGTGAGGTGTCATTAGACGTTATCAATGGAATCTACTATAATTGTAATTCTCGATACGGAGCGTGGAGCACCGCAGTCGGGGAGTACCAAGGGGAACTGCCAAATGGTCGTCTGTCTATCCTTCCTAACGATCTGTACTGCTACCTTTATATTAATTCTGTCGTATTAGGGTCTACTACATATACTGCGTCCTCTGGCTGGATTTTCGTCAGTACCTACGTGCCCTACCTGAGTGCGCCTGTTGCGTTCACCCATGAAGGAGCAACCGGAAACGACTTTTACGCTACCGCCAAAATGACCCCGTCCTCTGAGACTACCCCATCAGGATATCCGAAAAGCTTCACGCTCGAATTTGTTCTTTCCTCGGCCCCGATTCAAATCGCAAGCAATACAACAGGAACATATCAAGTTGTTTCTCCTACGGTACCAGGAGTACAAATTCCCGCCCCGAACTACCTAGCAGATGTATCTACACTTTCCTTGCAGTTTGATCGAAATGGCATTCTCAAGGGGGCTGATGGATACGGGATTATTACTTATCCGGTTAATAACTCACAGCTTGCGGAATATTTAGTGATAACTTCAACGATTGTCGGCGAAGATCCGACGGTATATAAAAACATCATTGATACGTTTGATCAAGCATTAACAAAATACCAACTCGATGAAAATAACATTTATATTCCAGCTTCTTTTTTAATCCCTATCGGAATTCAACTCAGTGCAGGTCAAACCTACACCGTTTACACCATTTTTCAACATACCGATCCCTCAAGCCATGTTCGGAGTTTTCAAGTAATTGTGTTTTCTTTCCCCTCTCCCCTAAGCGCCCCTTAATCTTCCTTCAATTGACACAAAGAGCCAAGCGAGAACATCTAAATTCATAGAGGATAGGCATTACTCCTAGGATGGGGGGCTTATGCGCACCAGGTTTTATCTTCAAGGGTACCAAAGACGATGGTGGTGGCTTGGGCATATCTTATTGCTCATCACCTTGCTCGTCAGTACCTCTTGTGGCACCAAGCGAGCGACCTCTGTGCCTAAGGTATCTTCGCGCTCCTATGCTCTCTCAAGCCCCATTGCAGGTAAGACCCTACATATCCTAAACGGTACTTATACAGGGTGTTTGGACCGAACGGGTTCTTGGAGCGTAGCTGTTGGCGACTACGAAGGATCCCTACCCAATCCATCTCTCTCGGTCATCTCTGGAGATACCTACTGCCAGCTCAGCCTAACCTCAGTCGTGTTCGATACAACTACTTATGAAACTACCCAGCCTGAAGGCCTGCCTATGCTGGCCGCTTATTCGGCCGAAGCTACTCCGTTTGTTCATGAGGGCGATAGCGGAGCTGATTTCTTTGGAAATATTCGTATGTTTCCTACGAATTTCTCTGAAGCCACTTTCCAAATAGATTTTATTTACTCGAACCTGCAAACTACATTGCCTACGGGCAGCCCGAGCTCATATATTTTGGGTGTCAACATCTATGTTTCAACTAACTTTGGTGGGTATCCTCAGTATGATTACGACTCTACGTACCTTACTTTGCGCTATGATATAGCTCTAGATAAGAGTATTACCTTCACTTCGGGGTACGTGCGTTTCTTTTTGTACCCCTCAGGACAATCAGGGGAGTTATATGTGCTAGCAGACTCTATCTTAGGAGGTGGTGATCCTTCAAATCTGTCCGATGTCGATACTACCTTCAATACCCTTAGCCCAAATAGCATCTATGGAACTTATGATTTTTACCACTATGGGTATTCATTCAATTTGAATGGATATTCCTTAAGTACTCCTCTTACCCGTTACCTCATTGTGAAACATCAAGGTTCCTCTAGCGAACTCATTTCTTACCAAGTTTTCGAATTTATCTTCTCAGCTCCCTAGAAGAATCATGATTTTGCTGAAATTTTTTCCCTAGGTAAGCTGAAACGACTGCCCAAAGCACCCAAAGAGGCATCGCATAAAATCCTGCACGCACAATTTCAATCTTGTTGTGATTCAGCAAAGCTTTTGTCCAACCTGCAATGGCGTCTCCAAAGCGTGGCAACAAAGTATCAATGATACTTTGGGCGCTATATTTCTCATTTCTTGTCACCGTGGTAAATAAGACCTTTCGAGCCGGTTTTGCTAGCGAGAATTCAATCGCTCTAAACAAGACCTGTAGGATCAGCAGCCACAAAAGCTGAGGCGTCCAATGAAGCCAGGCAAGAAGACTCCAACGAGGAGCAGGAGACCACCATAAAAAGAAAATGGCAAGAATGAAAAAAAGAGGCAGCACGGCAAGGGTTTTTCCCAGTCCGAAACGTTTCATCATTCGACCCGCTACAAAGGCCTGAGCGATGGATGCAAGGAGATTGGTCAAAAGGTCCGTTCTTGCAAAATACACGGTGGAAAGCACCGGAGAGCTGAGTTGGTCGTGTACGACTTGATTCTGTTTTAGATAAAGCAGGGTCCCCCCCAAAGAGTAAAAGAGCATATAACCACAAATCCCTAACAAAAAGGGAGAGCGGAATAAGGCAAAGAGTCCAGAAAATGTATGCTTTCCTGGGGGTTGTTCAGCAATATCAAGCTGCGCTGTATCAAGCTGTGCCCGAGCAGGTACCGATTCTTTTGTTACCAGATCAGATACCGCCGCCTTCGTATGAGCATTCATCTTTTTTACACATACGATTGCAATTTGCAAAGCCAATGCGCTTAAGAGGAGTAGGTAATTTGGGGTAAGAAGCTGGGTAAGTAACTCGGCAAACAAGGGTCCCACAATTCCGCCCAGGCTTCCAGCAGCGAAGAGGAACCCGAATAAGCGCTTTCCCTGATCCTCGCTGAAGACATCTGTCATAAAGTCCCAAAGAACTGATACAATCGACAGGTTAAAAATCGCAGCCCAGACGAAAAAAGCACGAGCTACGTAAATCCAACCCCGTCCTTTCAATAACAGGAAGGCAAAGAAGAAGCCTACAAGGCTGATCGAGAATACATGGTTTACCCAGGGAATAAATTTCTTCCGAGAGAAGTGAGCAACCAGATACCCATAGACGGGATTTAAAACAATCATCGCGATAAATACTGCGGTAAACAGCCAGGAAGTCACTTCGCTGAGACCCTTTGCAGTTCCGATGCTGTCACGAAAGGGACGGATCAGATAGTAGCAGAACAATACCAGAAAGCTATAAAAGGAGGCCAGAAGTAAAATTTTCCCTTCTCGGGCATTAAAACGTAATGTCTTCTGAAGCAAGGAACTCCAGAACCCAGACGTTCTTTGATTAGATTGAGAAGAGGAAGCATCCATTTTTATGGAGCTATCATACTCCTTCGAGTAGGGATGGCGCTAGGCAAAAGAAAAAAAAGATGTTATTTTCTTAAGCTGTTCTTACCAGTATGCGGGTTCCTTCTCAATATATCGATCCCTTGGATCAAATATGGATTTCTACAGCCGCCAAGCTGCAGCTCACCGTCCGAAGGGATTCCTCTGCCTATGCAAGCTATGATGGACAAGGAACGATTACGATCGCCAGGCCCGAAGATCTGGATCCAGACGATTGTTTAGCCCAGATGATCTTGCATGAGCTATGCCATTATTTTGTCGAGGGAGAAACAAGCTTTTTCAAGCAGGATTGGGGGCTTTCAGCATACGGCGAAGAGACAACCTCTGTCTTGAGAGAACATGCCTGCCAAAGGCTACAGGCGGCCCTGCTTACACCCTTTGGACTGACGCGACTTTTGGCCCCTACGACAGAGTTTCGTAGCTACTACGATAGCCTGCCTGAAAATCCTATCAAGGATTCATTCAATGATCCTGCGATTCCTTTTGCTCAGGCAGGGCTTGCAAGAACCAAAAAGGCCCCCTATCAACGAATCTTGCAGGACGCTCTTTCCCGTACGAGGACCATTTACCGACTTTGCGCTGAAGGGGGTCCTGGCTCTCATTCTGTATCGGTACCAGCATCGATATCTGATGCTACCTCGTCCCCCACCTCAAATTCCGATCCAGCCCTTCCTTCTATTTGGGAGCGGGTTCCTCCGCCTGCCCTTCATCCAAGTGGGTTTCCTCTATCGACGGCAGTTTCTTCAAAAACCTGCGGAGATTGCGCTTGGTATCAGAATGGCTCACAAAAACCAAAATGTGCCTATGCTGAGAGTTTCTACAATCTCTCCCCCGAAGTGGAACTGAGAGCAGCACCTAGGGCGACACCTAAAGCAACGAATCTCTTTAACAAAAATCATCCGCCCTGTGTTTTATTTGAGCAGCGGTTAAACTGCCTTGCGTGTGGAGCCTGTTGCAAGGAGGGATATGATCTAGTCCCTCTTGGCAAAAAGGATCATGCTCTTCTGCAAGAGTCCCCATGGACAATGCGTTTAGGGAAGGCTTGGTTCATCAAACGCAATCCAAAGTTCCACCATTGTCTTGCCCTTCGCTCCGTGGGAGCAGAGCACCTATGCCAAATCTATGAGCGTCGGCCCCAAGCATGCAGCGAACTCGCAGAAGGAAGCACAGCTTGTATTATCGCTCGCCAGCGGATCGGTTTATGTTTATAATTTAGGAATGAGCTTTCAGACATGGATCTTACCGAAACGCATCTTCACTGGCTGGTTGTTCTTTTGCTTAAGTTTGTCCTTCATGGGCTGTCGTAACCAAAAGGATGTGAAAATGGAAGAGACGATGGAAGCAACCCCTGAAGAGTTTCTCTCTGCGGATCATCCATTTCGGAAGCGACCTATTGCAAAGGTGAAAAAAATCCTCGGGAAGCAAGCATATGTGGCTCGTTGGAAAAATCCTGGAGAAAATCAGGCACTGAAAGAAGGCATGGAAATATGGTTTGGTGATTTGGTCCAAACCGGGCAAGATACTCGGATCGAGATGAATCTTCTTGAGAGAAGGTACCTCTATGAAGACAACCCTAGCCTTACCTCTTTACAGTACTCATCTACCTGTTTTCTACGGTTAGACGAAGAAACGCAAGGAAGCCTTAACTATTTTCCTCTGTATAAAGAAGCCTCTCCCTTGATTACGTTTCTCTTAAAACGGGGGAAAGTTTTGGTTCACCTCGATGTACTCCAGCACCAAATTGCTGTGAGAACTCCTATCAGCGATGTTGTTCCTGCGGGAAACCTTTACCTGGTCAGCCACTCGCAGGAAGGGTCGTGGGTAGGCGTTCTTATGGAAATGGTAGATGTGACTTTGCGAAATCGAACACCGGCAACCTGGTCCGTCACTCTGATCCGGGGAGAGCAGTTATTTCCCTACCAAATGGGAGCAACCCATCTAAATTTAGATACCCCTCAAAAAACAGAGAACAACTACCCGATTAATGAAGTTTTAAAGATCGAGCCACTCATTACAAAATTTTCTCGCTTTCCCAAAGATACCCAAAGCAAACTCGCGACCTGGGGAGATAGGCAAGCATACCGGTTTGAAGATTATGTTCGTACTCGAAATGAGCTCAGACGAAACCACAAGACTGCGGTAAGACAAATCCTCACCACAACACCCTCAAATACGATTGAATCATCAACCCCTCAAACACGGGTGAAGTAGTTCCCTTTTGAGAGACGAGCCCCTTCATTATTCTTCTCCCCTAGCAGAGAATGGATGACCCCGTGATCCTACGAGTCGGATCCTCGAAAACCAACGTCTCTATCATTTCTGCCAAGGCATGCGGCGAAAGCCACTGGCTTCGATCCAGGGTAGGCATCTGCTTCCGATTTTCGGGCGTATCAAGCGTATTTGGAAGGAAACAGTTCACGCTGATGCCAAAAGGTTTCAGCTCGGCAGCCATCGATTCGGTAAGTCGCAACACGGCCGATTTAGAAGCTGCATAGACACCCATGCGGGCCTTCCCCAAAAGAGCAGCCTGAGAAGCGATATGAATCACACATCCCTCCTTTTTTTGGATCATGTGAGGGATCACATGTCTTGCCAAGCAAAATAGCGAACGAACATTTCCGTTCATCAAAAAATCCCATGTCTCCAGTGAAGTCTCATGTACCCGAGCGGTCCGAAAACCACCAGCTGTATGAATCAGGGCATCGATTCGTCCCCAGATCTTCACAACGTCTTCACACATTTTGGCTACTTTCGTATCGTCAGCAAGATCGAGGGAAAATAATAAACGATGGTCTTGGGAACAGGATAGGGTTTGTCCAAGCACTTTGAGCTTCTCATGATCCCTTCCTGCAAGAATAAGCAATTGTTTCGACTGAGCAAACCTTTGGGTCAAGGCTTGGCCTACATTGCCATAAGCTCCTGCGATTAGGATCACCTTCGGATTTGAGGAGTTCATTGCAGCTTTGCTAACGCGTCCTTAAGGAATTGTTCAATCTTCGCCTTAGATACGGCGCCAATCAACTGGCCCAGCACTTGCTCACCCCGAAAAAGGATCAGCGTTGGAATCGAACGGATGTTATAATTTGTTGGTGTTCCTGGGCTATGATCGATATCCATCTTTCCTACACGGATCTTCCCCTTATGCTCGGAGGCGATTGCTTCAAGATGAGGTGCAATCATTTTGCAGGGCTCACACCAATCTGCCCAAAAATCAACCAAGGTAGGAATATCGGATTGAAGGACCATTTTATGAAAATTTTGGTCTGTCAGTGTCATTATTTCGTTAGACGCCATGTGAAACTCCTTTTTTGAACGCAGCCTACTCTTTCCCAAAGCAGGAAGCAAATCCTTTGGAACAGGAACCAACAATTTTGGGTTTGATTTTGCATTTTCTAGAACCTGGTCTATGCTGTAGTAGAAACTCAAACCAAAGCATGCAAGGAGCCTCCATTCATGATGCGGGATTCATGGCCTCACTCTTCTAATGAACATACAACCATCTGGGGACAAACGCTTTTAGGAAATCCTCGCAATCCAGACGATGGATGGGAAGACGAAGGTAACGAAGAGCCAGAAGAAAACTCTTTTGATGAAGAGGAAGGCCTTTATGGCAACGAAGATGAATACGATGTCTATGATGAGGAAGAATTTGATGAAGACCTCTACGAAGATGATTAAACATCCCTTGCCCGATTTTCACCCTCTCAGCGCCCTACGTAGGGATGTCTCTTGATTTGAATCAAGTTTCTACGCTAGGCTTTCTGCATGTCGTTCACCCATCCTTTACACAAACAAAAAGCCCGTCAGGCGGCAGCTGAGGCTGCTGTCGATCTTGTTCGGCCCCATACCATTGTGGGACTAGGGACGGGAGACACGGCTTCTTACGCCATTCAACTTCTGGCCAAGCGAAACCTCCCTGGCCTTTTATGCGTCTCCACTTCGGTACGAAGCGAGCGGCTTGCTAAAGAATTGGGGCTCCAAACGACCACGCTTGATCGATTACGCGATCAATCACCCGCCACCTTAGATCGATTGATTGATATTACCATCGACGGAGCGGATGAAATTGATCCAGAGCTACGGCTCATCAAGGGGAAAGGAGGCGCTTTGCTGTTTGAAAAGCTCGTGGCCCAGCAATCAAAACGTGTAGTCATTGTAGCAGATGAGACGAAGCTTGTTCAGACGCTTGGAGAAACGTGCACCTTGCCGGTCGAGATTGTCTCTTTTGGATCCCGCTGTACTTTGCGCCTCTTACAAAAGAGCTCTCCCCAGGCAAAGATACGAATGGAGAGAACCGCTCCCTACATCGAGGGAGTCGCTTCCTCTATGGAAGGATCGGATCCTTACATCACGGACGGAGGCAATCTTTTGGTTGAGTATCCTTTCACGCTGTCTCAAGGGATCGATGCAAATTCTATCCATCAGCAGATAAAACTTCTTCCTGGCGTCATCGAGACGGGTTTCTTTCTTACCGAGGCAACTGACGTTCTTATAGGTACTATTGAAGGAAGCGTAATGAGGTTTTCCCGCAAGAGGGTTTAGTCTAAATCCTCTGCACATAATCTAAAATTGAGAGGGTGGCCTAAGTTATGAGGGAGTAGGCAGGTCTACGGATTCCACTCATACGTGGTCATCGTCCCTTGATTATCGATGGTTATCATCTCTTTGGAAGGAAGGAATGTAGCCGCTAGGAGAGGTTCTTCCGAGATAAACTCGCCTATCACTTTCCTCTGTTTTTGATTGTAAATGTAGAACGTCTTATCAAAATCTGCCGCGGACAGGAAATAGGGCTGCTTGGGCATCCAAGAGAGCGAGTGTACCACATACCAGTGTAAAAATCGTCCCTGCTTCACCTGCTCGAGACTCCAAACCTTTTTCCCGAAACGGGTATCTACCGCCACCAAGCCTTCTCCTTCAAAACCAAACATGACCAACCATTTCCCATCCGGAGACCAAGAAAGAAAGGTAGGCTCATAACGCACTTTCCTGACCCATGTTTTTTTATAAGCAGGAGATAATACCGTGAGGCTGTTGGCCTCTTCCCATCGATCTTCATTCTCTTTATGAAAGACCACCGCTAATTTTTCTTCATCTGGAGACCATTTCATTTGGATTATCTTTTGCTCGTAGGTATACACTTCGTGTTTCTTAGTATCTAGCGAAAATAGATGGAGCTTTTCTTGATAAGCGACAGCAAGCAGGGTTTTTGATAAAGATACAGAGATTCTATATTGATCTTCTTCTGAAGCTTCGGGAAATACTTGAAAAGAATCAATCAACATCCCCTGTTGTGTATCAAAAATACGAATTTTCTGATCACTTCCTAGGATAGCCAGATGGCTGCCTGACCAAGAAACTGTATTGCCCCTGGCATAGCCTACATGCGCATCCTTGAGGAGGACCGACGTTTTCAGATCTTTTGTCCATAAATGCGCTTGGCTATGATAACGATTTTTTGGATCTTTTTCCTGAGTCTTGAGATTGAGCACCTCATTCTTCTGATTATCTTTTCGGATCCTCCCCCATTCAAGGTCAGGGGTGATGGTCAAAATTTGTTCTTGGTTGGGAGAGAAAAGCACAAGACAGGTGGTATTTTCTGGATCAGGATTGATTTTTGATTCATAGGTATGTTCATCGATCCATTCGAACCGACACCGCTCCTGAATGAGAGGGACGGTTTGGGAAGAAATTTTCTTGAGGTGTAGAGTGGGAAGTTGGCCAGGCCTCTTTTTTTCCGTAGAAGCAAAAAGAAACGCGGGCAGAAAAACGATTGCGAGCAAAATAAGAAAATGTGTTTGATACAATTGTCTCTGATTCATCACATTACTTTATCCTGCTCACCTACTGCCTGCAAGCAGGATGTTTTTTAGATCCTAGGATACTTTCTGAGCATGAATTTTGCATCCTTAGGCGTCCTTAAAGAAAACCTCTCTTGCCAGCAGCGCTTTTGTCTTTTACCATGCACGCGAGGAAACCACATATGAGATTACAGCTATTTCTGGCGAAAGCGGGGGTCGCTTCGAGGCGACATGCAGAGGAGATGATCCTTGATGGGCAAGTCAAGGTCAATGGGAAAACGGTGACTGTGCTAGGTACGCAGGTTGACCCATCCCAGGATGAAGTGAGCCTACAAGGGAAGAAAGTCTTTGCCGAACCGCTGGTCTATCTGATTCTCAATAAACCAAAGGGGTATGTCACTACCGCTAGCGATCCTGAGGGGCGGCCAACCATCTTTTCGCTTTTAGAGACGCCCTACCAGGACGCAGCGAGTGAGCGTTCTCAAGAGGAGACCAAACCAAGTCTAAGGTCGCCTTCTGCAAAAAAACCAATTTCTGTGCCATCTGCTCCATCGAAAAAACTACCGAAGATCTCGAAGGTGCGTTTGTTTTCGGTAGGACGGCTGGATTACAACACCGAGGGCGCCATTTTATTAACCAACGATGGAAATTTAGCAAACCGCTTGATGCACCCACGGTATGGCGTCGAAAAGATCTATCACGCTAAGATGAAGGGATTTTTGTCAAAAGACCAGGTGAAGCAGCTAGAACAAGGGGTTGTTCTTCCACCAGTACGAGATTTCCAGCCATCCGGGCAGGGCTTTCAAAAACCTTCTTCGGATTCTTCGTCAAGACGTCCTCAACAAACCCGAAAACCAAAAACTGAGCGAAGCTCTCCTTGCGAGGTACGTGTCCTAGCAACGACCTCGAAGCATACTTGGCTTGAATTGACGCTGCACGAGGGGAAAAATCGACAGATCTACCGGATGGCCGAAGCGATCGGCAGCTCCCTTTTAAAGCTAGCCCGGGTGCAGTACGCATTTATGTCCGTCCTTGATATGGAAGTGGGAACCTTCCGTAAGCTAAAACCTGATGAGATCGAAAACTTGTATCAAATGGTCGGCCTTGGAAAGATGGTGGGGCATGATGTAGTGCATCCAGAATCGTTTTTGAGAAAACGCACTAAAAACCTGCGCCCTCGAGAGAAACCTTTTCTGGAAAAACTGCCGCAAGAAAAGATAAAGATCTCGTCAGAGCGACCTCGTCAAAAAAAACCTTCGCTTGGAAAAACTCTCTTAGAAAAGCCCTTGCGAAAAGAAAAACCTTCGTTCTCACAACATTCTTCCTCACCAAGAACGAAAGCGTTTTCCTTAGAAGAAACCCAACGAAGACCCCGCCGTTCTTTTGAGAATCCATCGAAGGCCTCGAAGAGGAGGTAGAATCGAATGGGCCTTGAGACCTCGTCTCTTTTAGCAACATGGATTCCTTGGGTCACCCAAGGGCTTCGTCAGGCTTTTGCGCAGCCAGAAAAGACTTGGATCCTCACGCTAACGGCTCCCCTCATTCCTAGACAACAACAAATTTATCTACTCCCTCGAGAAAAAGTACAATTCTGCTGGTTTCCTTCGGATGTGTCTTATTCTTCGTGCGTTACATCCGGAGCCACGTGGAAAATTCCTGTCTACAGGCAAAGCTCTCTTTTAGAGGTACAAGCGCAGGCACAAGACATCCTTGCTCAGGCTACTTTCCTTTCTTTAGAAGAATTTCCATTAGGGGACTCTTCCTTAAAGGAAGCATCTCCAAACGCAGAAGAACGTCGCTTTCCCAAGGCAGAAGAACGTCCCTCCGCCCGGTTCTTTGGAGCCCTTGCTTTCTCGCAAGCAGAGAAAGTGGATCCTCTCTGGAAAGATTTTGGCGATGGGTTCTTTTTTCTCCCGAAATGGTCCTACGAGCAAAAAGGTTCTTTGGCCTGGCTTAGGCTATGCTTTCAACCCCAGCAGATGCCTCAAGCAGAGGCATTTTCGATGGTGCTTGGCGAATTACGAAGCATTGTTGCTCGAATGGAAAATCAGGAACACTCTCCAGAGAAAGAAAGGACTTCCTGTAAGGATGCTGCTTCAAGGAGGCACTGTTCTTCACACCTTCTTAGGCAAGAGCACCTTCCCTACCCATCGTGGAATCTCTACATCCGTACCATTTTGAAAGCGATTACCCAAGCCGATGTTTCCAAAGTGGTTGCAGCCCGAAGGGACCGGCTTACGTTTGTTGATTCTCTTCATCCGTACCCTATGTTTGAGCGGCTCCTCTTACAAAACACTTCGTCCACGTGTTTCTTCTTTCTCAGTGGAAATTCCGTTTTTCTGGGAGCAACCCCGGAGGGCTTGGTACAAAAACAAGGTCTTACCATTTGTACCGAAGCCGTGGCTGGCTCTATTTCTGTACTTCCTGATCGGGAGAGTCAGGGGAAGAAGCTTATTGCAAGCGAAAAAGACCAACGGGAGCACCAATGGGTGGTCCAACATTTTTTGCAGAACCTAAAGCCCCTGTGCACTTCTTGGGAAATGCCCTCTTCTCCTCAGATCAAAGCACTGCCTCATCTTCTGCATCTACACACACCCATGAAAGGCATCCTTTCCCAGGGAGAACATATCCTCTCGTTGGTCGAGAAACTTCACCCGACCCCTGCGTTAGGAGGTTATCCTACCAAACAGGCCCTTTCGATTCTCCTTGCCAATGAACCGCAGAGTCGAGGCCTTTACGCAGGACCCATTGGTTGGTTCGATGAAAAGGGAGACGGACACATGGCCGTGGCAATCCGTTCGGCATTGCTCCTTGAAAAGGAATTGTACCTTTATACTGGTGCTGGGATTGTCGAGGATTCTGATCCAAAAACAGAATATGAAGAAACCTCGTTAAAGCAGAAGGTCATTCTCTCAACGCTGGAGCTATAAAATTCCGAACAAAAACCTCTGTACAAATATTCACCTTATGGTACGTTTCTTCCATGGCACGAAAACGGCATGAAGAACAATCGCCCCTTGTCTCTTCCTCGGCAGAGGAACCTGTGCTATCAGCCCCCGAAGTCCGGCCCTCGAAGCTAGTTCGGGATGATGCCTTCGACGCAGCTTTGCGTCCACGCAGCTTTGACGAGTACATTGGCCAGCGCCGTGTTGTCGATAATCTGAAGGTGTTTGTGGAAGCAGCCCGCCGGAGAGGAGAGTCGCTTGATCACGTGCTTTTTTGCGGTCCTCCGGGCCTTGGCAAAACAACGCTCGCTCATCTCATTGCGGGTGCGCTACAGGTCAACCTACGGCCGGTAGGAGCTCCCGCTATCGATCACAAAGGAACGCTTGCAAGCTACCTGACAGGTCTTACCGAACGCGATGTGTTCTTCATCGACGAAATTCACCGGTTACAGCCGGTGGTGGAAGAATACCTTTACCCTGCGATGGAAGATTACCGTATTGAGATTCCCGTGGGGGAAGGTCCAGCGGCCCAGCTTATTCATATGACGCTTCCCAAGTTTACACTGGTAGGTGCAACTACCAGGACGGGGCTGCTTACGTCTCCTCTGCGAGATCGGTTTGGGATTGTTCTTAGGCTTGATTACTACAGAGCAGAAGAGCTTGCAGAAATTGTCCGCCTTTCCGCAAAACGCTTGCAGGTTGAAATTACCGAGTCTGCCTGTTTTGAAATTGGCAGACGGGCCCGAGGAACCCCACGAATTGCCAACCGTTTGCTAAGGCGAGTGCGAGATTTCGCCGAGGTCGAAGGAACAGGCCAAGTCACCCAAGAGATTGCCGCCCATGCGCTAACGAGGCTGGGCGTTGACAAAGGGGGCCTTGACGAGATGGACCGGCTGCTATTGCGGTCGATCATCGGCCGGTTTGATGGGGGTCCGGTGGGAATTGAATCGCTGGCGGCGGCAGTTTCTGAAGAAGCCGCCACCCTTGAAGATGTGTACGAGCCTTTTTTGATCCAAGAAGGATTTTTGATCCGGAGTCCACGAGGGCGGATGGCTTCCCGCAAGGCGTATGAACACCTGGGGCTACCGATGAAGGCAAAGGCAAGCGATCCGATTGAAACGCCAGAGCTCTTCTAAAAGCAGACTTCATCATAACGTTGTAAACGAATTCAATCTAGCTGTCCCTTCCCCTCATGTCCCTCCACCCTAGCTGCCCCCTCCACCGCCGCTAAAGGTGATGGTGACTGGAGTCGCCAAAGAGAAAACTTCAGTACTCCCAGATCCAGCCTTTTGAATGGCCAGAACTTCAGGCCCAATGCCAAAGGCTCCGGACACAAAAGCAAAATTGCTGTTCGTCTCTGGCAATTGGGTGATTCTTTGGTCGATAAATCGAGAAAAATTATCTCCCCCTGACAGGATATGTATTTCTGTTCGTTTAGTACCACTCGTTTTCCGAATCGCGAACAAATCGACAATTCCATCCCCAAAAAAGCGATTCAACACAAAATCATAGTTTTGATCTGTTTCATGGAGGGCGGTGGCTGTGTGCATAAGCGCAGTTTTAAATGTTGTCGCTCCTGAGTAGATATGTACCTCGGTCATACGAGATCCAGTCCTACTCTTCTTTACAGCAATCATATCTTGCGCCCCATCTCGATTCCAGTCGGCCATACCTAACCAAAAGGTTGAATCTGTTTCAGGAAGCGCGGTCGATGCATGGAGCAAGACGGTCGAGAAATTGGTTGCTCCCGAGTAGATATGTACTTCAGTAGAACCACCCCCTTTTTTTCGGAATGCAACCATATCTGCCATGCCATCTCGATTCCAATCTGCCATGGTCAAAGAAAAATTCCCATCCGTTTCATGCAAAGCGGTTCCCGTATGGAGCAGATCTTCTTTAAAGCCTTTCGCCCCTGAATAGATATGAACCTCGGTACTCATGCTTCCAGTGAATTTCTTTTTAAACATGACGAGATCTGTAAATCCATCCTTATTCCAATCGGTTGAGGCGAATTCATAATTCGCATCTGTTTCCTCTATCGAGGTCTTGCCACTCTGATCTCGGTAATACCAGGCATCATGGAAGATATGCCAAACTGCATTAATATCCCCCGCGCTCAGGGATGTCGCCCAAGGAATTGCACCCCCGTCTTTGCGGGTATGCGTCGGCTTTGAGCGATCAACAGCGATTGAACTGTCGACTCCTCCATAATGCATAATGGACGCAACATCGTACGGACCGTAGTACCCATACTCGCTTGAAGAGAAGATCTCATCAATCCTTTTGAAGGCAGGTTTTGCATAGTCTTCTACGTTATCTAGATATAGCTTAATACAGCAATCCCGATCAGGTCGGGTGTGTTCGTGCCATAAGCCAAGGGCATGCCCAATTTCATGGACAATCGTTTCTCTTGCCGCTCCTTCTACTAAAATGATTGAGGTCTCTCCGCGCTGTCTTCCCACAGGTGAAAACCCCCTAAAGCCATCCTCGCTTACAAATGTACTGAACTTTATATAATCCGTATGGGTTGTACGATTAACAAAGGGAATACCCGCTTTATCTTGCCATTCTCTTATGGCCTCTTGAATTCGGGTCTTTAAAGGAGCGGGCACTCCCGAATCAATGACAAAAGGGATGACCCCATACCAGTGATCATGGGTTTTAACAAGTTCACGGGTTGGAGATAAGGGAATCAGTATATCTCCTTGAATCTTCTGATAGGATCGTCCCCCGATAACAAGCTCTTGGGAAACAGAAGCAACCTCAGAGTTAGGGGTAGATCCCTGAGAAGAACTACATCCTTGGATTAGTAAGCTGGACGATACGATGAAGACGAGCGACAAGAAAAATTGGGAATGCATAGCTTCCTCCTTCAATTGAGAAAATATACATAACCAGCCGATTTATAAAGGAATTTTCAAAAAAAGGATTTTAACCTGTTGGAATAGGCGTCAGATTCACATTAAATTTGTAATATTCTGGTCATCAGGATAAGACTTTCTTGAGATGAGACGAATCCATGTTTATTTTTTTCTAGGGATGTTGTTTGGCAGCAAGGACATTTCTTGGGGAACGAGTCTGAAAAAAGTCCCGGCAGACGTCTACTGGATGAAAATTATTTCTGAAATTTCTCCTCAAACAGAAAAGCGTTTCTCTCCTTTTTTTGATTGGTTCTTTCTTGAGGGGACTCACTTCCTTGTCTATGAGCAGGGCGATACAAATAAGGCATTTTTTCCGAAAACTACACGAAAACCCATTCCCATCTGGCTGAAACAACGACGAAATGGGAGCAACGAACGCTGTTCCTCAGAAGAAGGAAAACGATATGTGTACGAGGGCAGAAATGAGAGCGGTTCCGCTATCATCAGCATAGCAGAATTTCATAAAAAGGGAGGTTGGAACTTTTATGAACGGGGTATGGATGGGTATGATGACCGCAACATTTCAGGTTGCTCTTTATCGATGGATGGGAATTACTTAGCCCTTACTGGAAGATATGGTTCTCATGGACTAGAGGTCCTTGACCTTTCGGAGCGATGTAAAAATTACTGCCCTCTTTGGAAAAAGCCCTGGAAAAAATCTTTGTTAGGTTTTCGGTTGACCCCCTCTGGAAATCAACTTTTGATTTTTTCACCCGAAGGTGCATATCACGTTGCAGCAAAGGCAGCAAAGATCGAACAGAAGTTTTCTTTCTATTCACAAATCCAAAAAGATTTGAATCGCTCGGTTCGTACCATTTCAGGAAAAACATATACGATGTATCGAGTGGCTATCATTGATCCGGAAGGACGTTATGTCGCTCTTTTGGATGAGCCTGAAGGAGGCGATACGCCTTTAGAGCTCAATCAGGTTCAGCTTCGAGATTTTAAGACAGGTGTGCTTCTCTCTACGCTGGATGGGATTTCGGGAAGAATCCAGCGAGCAAAATTCTCTTGGGACGGAAGGTACCTTGCCCTAAGTACAAATACAGGCAAAATCTTTGTGGTAGAGATTAATCAGAGTAAGTAGGGTCTACCTCATCAATCCCGTGAGGAATCTAGCTTCCTCCAAAACTCATCCTGCTCGCGCTTGCTTAACCCCAGCTCAGTCAAGTTTGGAGTCTGGCCGCTTAGCAAAAGTTTGATCGCCCTTAGTTCCTGGCTAGAAAATTCGGCCGCATGCAGCCGGTAATCTGAAAACGCTTCCCAGGCGAGAGGCACCCATTTGGCAAGGATCGAGGCTATGGCTTCTGCATATACCCGAATCTCATACTGGGCGTGCGGGTCGATACGCAAAGCGACAAAATGAAGCAGGTTGTGTAGATTGATCTTCCAGTACCACTGTGTGTAGTAGTTCAGCGTCAGATTCATCCGTGCGAGCTCACGTGAAAGCGGCAGTTTTTCCGAATCTGTTTCTTGGTGATGCTCAGCCTGCCTGTCAGATTCAGACTGCCCCCCGGGCTTATCCTGGCCGCTTTGCCCAGCCGAGGCCTCCTTGAGAAACTCACTATAGTGCTGATAGCAAAGGTTTGCGTCTTCGGTGAGCAGCCGAAGCACATGCTCTGCTTGCTCCTGGGGGAGGGATTCTCCCCTGCCCTGGCGGTTGCTTGTCGACTGCACGCCTAGATGCTCTGGTTTTGGGATGTAGAATTCCCTATCAAGCACTGAATACCTTGCTGAGTATTCATTCACGCTATTATGGACAATAAAACCGTTAGCGACAAAATTGTGATAAGGCCCTGTCACCTCGAGATCATAGGTCTTTTGTAAACCGGCGTATTCTATCTTTACCACCTTTTGGTAAGTCCGAATTAGCTTTTTCACCCTTGGCAATTTTTTAGCTTCCGGTCGGGATTGCGGGCCATTCTCTCTCCAGAAATTTTGTAGGGGCACATTGCTTTGAAATACATTTAGAAAAGAGAGCTCCAAATTTTTGCTATGCAGGTCTCGATGAGAACGTCCGCAGAGGGTTGTAAGATTTTGCAAATCTCTTGCTCGGTCAGGATTATTCCACACAGGATCAATATGGTGAGCTGCAAGGCTTTCTTTCCCTTTACAAATGACACATCGGTATTCATTCTGTTGATGAACCATCTTAGCTTGTTCTCGAGTCCACCGGCCAATATTCTCACGCTCTCTAGAAACTGCGCCCCGCCAAAAATTAGAACGCTCCCCCGAACGTGCCCGGCGGATACTTTCCAAGGTTTTTGAACTCATCGGTTCTCTTTTGATGGTCCTTTTCTGACCCCGTTGGGCTTTTCTAGAGAGCAACGATTTTTCTTGAGGAGAATATTTTAGGTTATGAATCTTTAACCATTTACGAATCGTATGATAAGAGGCTCCTGCTGATTGCGCAATCTGTTCAATTCCTATTCCTTGCGCACGCTGCGTTTTTAACCAAGTGCTATCTTGATAGGCTGGAATTCCATTGATGGCAAATTTAGGACTGTGTGCATTCCAAGTCACAGTTTCATTTTTGGTCAAATGGAGGTGGGTAGCCTGCGCTAAGGTTTGCCAGCCTGCTTCGGTGAGGCATAAATGGTCCTGCGTCATTGTTAAAGAGTACCCATTTTGTAATGTTACCTTAAACACAGGACGAACCCCTGTCTGCCAAATGTCTGCAACATGGGTATGGTTGATCTCTCCAGTAGATTCATCGCACATTCGAAGATTCATCGTGGAGAGTCGCTTCTTTATCGGACTATGGACCGTAAATTCTTTCTGTGCATACTCAATCCAGTCTTTCCCAAGAATAAATAAGTATGGGGTGTTGCCTTTTTTCGCCTCTTTACGAATGACCGCAAGTTTCCCTTCGCGAACCAAATTTCGTAGGGTTTCTGGGCGACGTTTTACAACTTTGGCAAGTTCAGCAATTGAATACTGAAATTGAGCATCAATGTTTTCAACATAAAGCGGCTTCTTTTTGGGAATTTTGTGTGAAGTCCCCTCATGCCAAAGCTGATAAAATTTCTCTACAGTGATGTTATGTCGCTTTCTAGCGTTCTTTTTGGGGCCAGAAGGTGCATCAAAGTAAAGCTTTGCA
This sequence comes from uncultured Myxococcales bacterium, assembly GCA_964537055.1. Lineage (GTDB taxonomy): Bacteria > Myxococcota_A > Polyangia > Palsa-1104 > JAEUJZ01 > CAZHYV01. The sequence continues at coordinate 35,412 of CAZHYV010000008.1, read as the reverse complement.
TCTCCTGCCAAACATGCAGTTCTATGCCGTATCCACTGCCTGGCGACGAAAATGGGTAGCTTCACATGCAGTTTGATATCGCACATTTCAAACGGAGTCGTATGACGATGACGCATCAGATAGCGAATCAAACCTCGGTCATCCCTAAGTCGGGTCGTACCCCGACCGTACGAAACCCGTGCCGCTTGCACAATGGAGGTATCGTCGCCCATATAGTCCACCACGCGGACAAATCCGTGATCCAAAACAGGGATGGGCTGGTAAAGGATTTCCTCTAACGTAGCAATGGTAGGGCGGTGGGTCTTATGTTCGGTGGTTTTTGCATCTGCAATTGCAGCACGCTCTTCATCTGTAAGGGCCATGCTGTGGTTTTATCATAAGATTGAAGGCGCGTCTTCATTTTCATACTTCCCTCTTCTCCCTTTAGCGCCTTCATCTTTTCCTCTTTCTCTAATTTTATGATAAAAGACCTTATGCTGTCTGACTCGTCTTCCGATCTTCTTTCAGAGCTTTCTTGGAGAGGCCTCCTCCACCAGGTCACTCATGAAACTGAACTTAAAGAACACCTGGCTGCTAGCCCACGTAAACTTTATGTTGGCTTCGATCCAACAGCAGATTCACTAACGATTGGCAATTTGGTTCCCATCATGCTTCTTCTACATGCCAAACGCTCGGGCCACATCCCTGTGGTGGTGATGGGTGGAGGCACAGGTCTTATTGGGGATCCCTCAGGCAAATCAAGCGAACGAATGCTATTGGACGAAGCTCAAGTGGAAAAGAATATCCATCGGCAGCGACGGATCTTTGATCGTTTGTTTGACTTTTCTTCTAAAGGCCATGCAATCCTTCTTAATAATGCTGATTGGTTAAAACGAATTTCCTATATTGAGCTGCTTCGTGATGTTGGCAAACACTTCTCTATCAATGCAATGATTCAAAGGGACAGTGTCAGGGATAGACTTCATGGACGCGAGCAAGGGATTAGCTACACGGAATTCAGCTACATGATTCTGCAAGCGTACGATTTCTACCACCTGTGTAAGGAGCACGAAATCACCCTTCAAATGGGGGGAAGCGACCAATTTGGCAATATCGTAAGTGGTTGTGACTTGATTCGCAGGCTTCTTCCCAAGCAAAGTGCGTACGGTCTCACAGCTCCTCTTTTAACCAAAGCAGATGGGGGGAAGTTTGGAAAGACAGAGACAGGTGCCATTTGGCTGACCCCAGATCGTACAAGTCCCTATCACTTTTACCAATTTTTCCTAAACACGGACGACCGCGATATCATCAAGTTCCTTAAGCTGTTCACGTTTCTTACCAAAGAAGAAATTGATGCGTTGGCCGAAGCGCACGAGAAGAATCCAGGCGCACGGATGGCCCACCGCACGTTGGCGCAAAACGTAACAGACCTTCTTCATGGGAAAAACGCTCGTTTGCAAGCGGAGGCTGCCAGCGAAGCTTTGTTCTCAGGCGACATCACCCAGCTAGACAGAGAGACATTTCAGGATCTTTTCCAGAACGTCCCAAGCAGCCAGTATCCACTCTCGCTTCTTTCTGAAGAGGGTCTCCCGATGGCAGAATTGCTAATACTGACAAATCTCGTCCAATCAAAGAGAGAGGCGCGCGAGCACCTGTCCAAAGGAGCAATCCTCGTGAATGGGCAGAAGGTTCAAGCGGAAGTAAGAATGACCCAAGGGCATCTTCTGCATGGAAGCATCCTCGCCATCCGCAAAGGACGGAAACACTGGTATGTGCTTCGATTTCTCTAAAAGTTCCTTATTGGCTCGATGATGAAGGTCTTTTCCTGCGTGAAGTTAGTATTACCACAGTTCCTAAGACAAGAACCCCAAGCAGGTTTAGCAGTCCATCCACAGCAAGCACAGACTTGGGGCCAAACGTACTCGAGAACCGGGTATCGATAAACCCAACATAGGTGATGGCTAAATTTCCAGCTGCTAAAAAGAGTGCATACTGCGTTGATGCAGAGCGGCCCCCTTTCCCTAAAGACTCAAGCACCACCGCCGAGTAAGTTGAGTAGGCAAATCCTGCCACAAAGAAGTAGGCAGTGACTCCAATGGCGTAGGTCAGCGGTGCTAAGGGGCCTAGCATCATTCCTGCGGTCACCAAAATCGTGACGATTCCCGAGATTAAATAGGCGTAGCGACGGTTCATTCGATCGGCGAGATAACCACCGAGCAGAGAACCTACCGCACTGACAAGACCATTTAAGGCTCCGTTGACAAAAGCAACCATAATGGGAGAGGCATGATAATCGATAGCAAGCGCAGAAAAATTGTTTGTTAACGCAACTGTTCCTACGGGAGAGAGGCAGAAGAGCAGACCTGTCCAGCCAGCCCTGGATCGAAGGGTTTGTGCAATTTCTTGGAACATCGTACCAAAGATTTCTTTGGCCGGACGACGAGGATGGATAGGCTCGTTAATAAGAAGGGCCATCAATGCGGGAAACATCATCAGGGGAAGACATAAAAGCCCGATGGTTCGCAGAGACAGGTATTTCAGAAGTAAAATAATCAGGCCCGCTCCAAGAGCACCTCCTCCAAGATTCCCAGCGTTATAGAACCCCCCTGCTTTTCCTCGCTCTGCATCGGCAACGGTTGTAGCCATAAGTCCTCCGTTGCAGCTACTAATAAGACCTGAGAAGATCTGCCCTAAAACGGTGAAAAGTAAAAATCCATAAATACTCCATGAGGAACTTCCCCAAGACAGTGAAAAGCAAGCCAAGCACATACAAATTGCGCCAATGCCAGCTAATAAGACCAGCCATGTACGCCGACGTAAGCCGATATCAATGATAGGACTATACAAAATTTGCGTAAACGTCGGGAACATGGCAAGGGTTGTAAACCATCCCACTTTTTCCATAGACAAGCCCTGTTGCCTCATCAAAAAGGGGACCACTACCAATGCAAAGGCTGCTGCCATTCCGTAGGGGATGGAAGTAAATCCAAACACCCAAAGAGGAGTGTGTTTGGGTGCAGCGTCAGATTGCGCGTGGAGAAATGCCTCGCTTGGATCATGGCCAAGATGAGTAGGTGAAGGAACGGTTGTAACATCTTCTGTCGATTGCATTAGCGTGCCGAATCCAAAAGAAGATGCAATTGCTCGCGTGGTGCTGCAAAAGTAACGTTATGCTCCCGATGGTTCCCAGCTTCGATTGCGCCTGCAAGTCCTTCATAATCGTTCCCACCGATGGGGCCTAGGTCAATCTCAACTTCAGGTTGCGTCATTTGGCTGTTTGCCCCCCCTGCAAGCCAAGCATCAATCGTCCTCTCTTTTTCACTCTCGGATTCAATCATTACAGTAGGTGTCACATAGATATCGAATGTATAGGGTTTTGGTTGAGTCTCAGGAAACCACATCTCTACATTTTTTAGAATGACCTTCCCCTGCGCTGGAACTTGAACCAGCCGGAATGATTTACTCCCTTCGAACTCTCCCATGACGATCTGGTTTTCTCCTACGTAAAATCGGTACGTCCTTGCTAAACGGATCCCACCTTTTTCAGAGAACGTTTTGCCTTCCGGAGGAAGAATAAAGAACCGTGCAATCGAGGCAGGATTTTCTAATTCCAACCGGATCAGAAAACTTTTACAGGCAGGCTTACAAACAGTCTGTTTCATCAGTTTCGCCTTTACGATGGCAGGGGGTAAAACGCTAGGAATGGAAGCAGATTGGGTCTGTGGTAAATCTTCTCGAAAGGGATCTATACCAGGTTGTACACTCTGGCTCCCTAGCCGGGGTTGAGCACTTTGGCTGCCAACAGTGCTGTCCGTGGTAGGCTGAGCAGGCGTAAGACCAGGTGGAGGTCCAGCAGACGGTTGCGAAGGATTGCTCGGTGGGGTGGCAGATTGATTTCCCAGTGTAGTGCCAGTCGATAGAGGAGGCCGTGTCTGAGGCTGCGAAGGAGTTACCACAAGGCCCGCATACGGAGCAGAGGGATTCGCCGGCAAAGAGGCAACATTCGAGGGCGGAACTTCTTTTGCTGTAGTTTCATTGGCAGAAGATCTTGTCTCAGGCTGGCTTTTGCAAGCCAGCATCGATCCGACGACGACAAAGGTTCCAACTAAAATGAAAATATTTCGATAAAAACTTGATCTGGTCATAGAAACTCTTTTTTGCAATGTAACGTATTTTCCATTTTCGCAAAGCATTTTTTATGCGGGCGACAGGATTTTTGCAAAAACTGGCTTTTTCAGGTTTGACCTGAAGGAAGACCGATCCCCTCAAAAGCGACATACGGCACATTACCGTAAAAATGAACGAACGGCGGCAGCAATTTGTGCTCCACTTAGCCCATATTTTTCAAGCAGCTCCTCAGGCTTCCCCGAATGAGGCAGCTCGTTCACTCCAATTTTCTTGATACGCACTGTGCCCCCATCTGCAAATACCTCTAAAACGGCATCGCCAAGGCCCCCTTGAATAAAGTGATCCTCGACGACGACAATTTTTCCACCACAGGAACGTGCAGCCATCTTTAATCCAGCTTGGTCAATGGGTTTAATGCTATATGCATCGATCACCCGAACAGGAATTCCTTCATTTTTTAGAATTTCATGCGCTACCAGCGCTTCGTGCAAAGTAATGCCTGCAGCGACAACAACACAGCGATCCGCAGGGCTTTGTCGAAGAATTTTCGAGCCACCGATAGGGAATGTTTCCTCCGGTGTATAGATGACCTTGGTATTCGCTCGGGTGGCCCGCAGGTAGGAGACGCCATGGACGTTGTTAAGCTCGTGCATCAGGGCCTCTGTTGCATAAGGATCACTTGGATAAACCACCGTCGAATCTAGTACAGTGCGAAACATGGCAATATCCTCAAGCCCCATTTGGCTGGCCCCATCTTCTCCAATGCTTGTCCCAGCATGAGTTCCGCAAATTTTGAGATTGCTTTGGCTTAAAGCTGCCATCCGGATCTGGTCAAAGGCACGGGTCAAAAAGGCTGCAAAGGTAGACACCCAAGGGAGCGCACCGATTGCGCCTGCTCCTGAGGCCATTCCCACCATCGATTGCTCGGCGATGTAGGACTGCACAAAACGATGAGGGTGCGCCTTTTCAAAAATGTCTGTGAACGTTGAGTTTTTGACGTCAGAGTCAAATACCAGAACATTCGGATTTTGATCGCCCAATCTTTTTAAAGACTCCCCAAATGCCTTTCTGGTCGAAACCATTTGGTCTTTTGGATAGTTTGCAGAAACTTTTTCTTGTAACCCCTGCTCTACATGTACCGGCCTACGAGCAGGACCTTGAGGATGAGAGATTTCTAGCCGCACGGCAGGGTTGTCTTCCCCTATTTCGGCCAACGCCTTTTCCGTCTGGTCTTTGTTGAGTGCCTTGCCATGCCAACCATCTAGGTCGGCTAAGAAAGAAACCCCATGGCCCTTCTGCGTCTTTGCTAAAATAACCACAGGTTTTCCTTTTATTGTGGTTGCTTGCGCAAGCGCTTCGACACACGCTTTCATATCATGCCCATCGATCAAAAGAGGATGCCATCCAAATGCTTCAAATTGGGCAGCATACCGCTCAAGATCCCATCCGTATTTTGTGGCAATACTCTGTTCTAAACGGTTTACATCCACAATGGCTGTCAAGCGGTCTAACTTATGGAGCGCTGCTATGGGAGCAACTTCCCAAATCGACCCTTCTGCCAGCTCGCCATCTCCCAAAAGCACCCAAACCCGAGCATCCGTTTTGACCACATCCCGTAGGTAAAGAGCCATTCCTACCCCGTTGGCCAGCCCCTGCCCTAATGACCCAGTAGACACATCCACCCAAGGGAGACGAGGGGTCGGATGTCCCTCAAAATCGCTATCAAGCTCTCTTAACGTTTCAATCTGCTCTAAAGAAACAACACCTGCCGCTGCCCACGTTGCATACAGCGCAGGAGCTGCATGTCCCTTGGAAAGAATAAATCGGTCATTGTCTAGACGCTTGGGGTCATTAAAATCGTAGCGAAGCTGGGTAAAAAACAGCGCCGCCATGAGATCGGCAATGGATAAAGAAGAAGTGGGATGTCCTGATCCAGCACGCGTCGTAGAAAGAATAGAATATCGACGAATTCTACGAGCCATCGTTAACAAAGAAGAAAGATGAGAAACTGTATTCATAAGAATGAACTTACAACTTTTTTGGAAGGAAGTATGCTTTCTCGATAAAAAAGTTTTTGAGATAGTGATTCTTAACTTTTTTGGAAGGGGTCTTCACAGATGGAGAGGCCTCCTTCCCTGGAGTTTGCAAAAGCTATCCAGATAAAGAAGCCTCTTTCGATAAAGAAGCCTCTTGCTTTTGTTCCTTGATCTTAAGGTAGTACCGCCTCAGCAGAACAACGGTAATGGTCACCCAAATCCCGATTAAAATTAGATTTAATACGCTAATGGCATCCTGGCTGAGCGTCTTGAGAAGCGGAAATAGCAAAAGCGCGGCAAAGGCTTTACCAAAGCGATACACAAACACATCAATAAGCGCTTTCCCCTGAACCTTTTCTGTATAAGTGAGAGGTAGATACAGCAATTCTCGGCTGCTTTTGAAGATCGAAAAATCTAAAGTTTTGCTAACAATCCGTGAGGTTCCTACCGAAAGAAGGCTTGGTGAAAAAAGCACAAACAAAACAGCGATGCTTACAAGAATAGGAGTTCCCAGAAGGGGCGTTGCTACTCCCAAAAATTTTAGAACGAAGCCCGTCGCTAAATTCAGAACAAAACAGCTTACGTCAATGATAGAATGAAGCTTCCCCTTCGCCTCTGTTTGGAGGGTCGTGTTTAGCAGTCTCACTTCCGCGCTGACATTGCTTGTAGGATAGGTGGTATCAAGGGAGTAAGAATATTGAAAATCTAGCAAGTTCAAAACGATTTGCACAACGCCTACCAAAAGGAGAATATAAAGAAGGTAGGAGTTGCCTCTTACGCTTTTTAGTTTTTTCCACAACGAGTCTTGATCTTTATGCTCAAGCCGTTCCATTTGCGTTTTCTTTAAAGAATGCTGAAGCAAAAAAACGACAAGAACCCCAAGGACCAGAATAGGAAGAAGCACCCACACGACCCGCTCGGTTCCCCCCAACCAACGGTCCATCTTTCCCACATAATAATGGCCTATAAATTGGCCAATCGAGCTCATCAAAAGGAAGAAGCCATAGGTAAACCGGGCCGCCTTGAAGCGGGAGACCAAACTGGCAAAGGTCCAGAAGATCTCAACAAACACCATGATGTAGCAATCTTTCACCATATAAAGGACAAAGACGAGAGGTTTGCTAAGGAAGGGAACCCGAATTCCCAAAAGCAATAGTGCAAACAAAATTCCTGTGATATAAGAGGCAGCCCGAAAGACGAACAGAGGAGTGAACCTCCGAGAAAAATGGTTATAGATGGCAACAACGATCCCTACCATCACCACCATGGCTAACCAAACAAAAGGAAGTTTTTTCGGCCCATGCTCTTTATTAAATAAAGCATCAACTGCGGGTCGAACAAAGGCATACCCTAGCATGATCATGAGCCCCCAGAAGCCCATCAGCCACACAAACGGCGTTGAGAATAATTCTTTGAGCTGGGAAACCAGACTTGGAGCAGGGGTTTGGGGTTCGGCTTGCATGAGAATATGCTAGTAGGAATTTTTTGAAAGAGATACAAGATTCTTGCAGAGGAATTTGTGAAAGAACTACCCTATCGCTACTACAAGGATCATAAAGAATGAAAAGAATCCTCTTCTGCAGTTTTATTTGTACTTTCTTCGGGTGTTTGAAAGCCCCAAATATCCCGATCCATGCAACAAAAATAAATACTGCTGTTGTTTGTACAGTCGTTGGTCCCACCCCTCAAAAAGATCCTGCATGTGTAATTTATACTGGGACAAAACAGGCAATTGACAACCAGGTTCTTACCCAGCTTACCGCACATGGATCTGGTCCTTATCAGCTTTCTCTAGGACCTAATGAAGCCGCCCAATGTATCAACACCAAGGTGATCGAAAACGGAAAATTTAAAATTTGTTCGATGCGATATCAGAGTGATTTCCAATAGCATGCCCGTATCGTAGAGCTGCTTTAGTTGCTCTCCTTGCGAACTTAAAAACCCCTTCCCATGTGCCTTAGTTCAGCAAACAAAGGCCCTACCTCATTCAATGGTAACGCCTGAGAACCGTCGCTAAGAGCTTCTCCTGGGGATTGGTGCGTTTCGATCATGACCCCTGCCGCCCCTGCAGCAAGGGCGGCCCGGCTTAGCGCAGGAATTAAATCCCTTCTGCCAACGGCATGGGAAGGATCTACCACAACCGGAAGCTTCTTCACATGGCTCAATAAGGCTACTGCGCCAATATCGATCAAATTGCGCGTGTTCGAATCAAACCCCCGAATTCCACGCTCGCAAAAAATCACTGCCTTGGCGCCATGCATTAAGCAGTATTCTCCCGCGCTCAGCCATTCTTCGATCGTTGCAGAAAAACCTCGTTTTAACAAAACAGCCTTTTCCGCGCGGCCTGCGCTTTTGAGGAGAGCGTAGTTGTACATATTGCGCGCACCAATCTGGATGAGGTCAGCTGTCTCGGCCACCTGAGGGACGTCGATCGTATCGAGGACCTCGGTTACAACCTTGAGGTGATACTGATCCGCAGCATCCCTCAGCCACTTTAGTGCCTTGGCGCCATGCCCCTGAAAGGCGTAGGGAGAGGTCCGGGGCTTAAAGGCGCCCCCTCGTAGAAAGGCAGCCCCCGCTTTTGCGACTTTCTCCGCTAAGAATTGGACTTGTGACTCTGATTCAATACTGCAGGGTCCCGCGATAAAACAAGGAGGGGCCCCAAAACCGACGGGAATTCCCTCGACATCAAGTTGCGAGGGTTGTTTGTCAATCAATGGATGAGGCGAGGGTGTCTCTATCACCTCTGCCACACCGGGAAGAGATCGCAGGTAATCTAAGTCCACTTTTGCAGAGCTTGGATCAACCCAGAAAAACGTTTGCCGTTCTCCCTGGAGCAACCGAACCCATAGTCCCTCTTGGATCAGCCGTTGGCGGATCAATTTGGCCTCAGCAGGCGTTTGTAACGTAATCAGAATCATATTTACAGATTTCCTTGCAGCGGCTTTTTCACCGCGACTAGCAACTCTTTCAACGTGAATGATTGTGCTCTTACAGCAAACAGCAATTCTTTCACAGGCTTCTTCGTTTACAGCTTTCTTAACAGCGACTCTTCTGCCACAAACAAAAGCGTCTCTACCGAGGGACTTTTGGGGAAATTTGCAAGCAGCTGATTTGCCTGTGCAACGTTCCTACGTGCGAGGCTGCGGCATTCCTCGACCCCGCCTAGCTCCAACACCCTTTTTACGATACTATCTTCGATCCGGGAAGAAGATGCTAGATCTTCTTTTGCCTCTATATATTGGGTGAGCAAATTTTTCAACGACGGATCTTTTTCCAGTGCAACCAAAAGAGGATACGTCATTTTTCCTTCGCGCAAATCTGCAAAGCGAAGCTTTCCCATCTGGACTGAATCCCCTACAAAATCTAAGGCATCATCTACGAGCTGGAAAGAGACACCGATCAAATTTCCGTACTCTGCAAGGATTTGGCACTCTGCTTCTGATAGATTCGCGATAGTACCTCCAGCAAAAAGGGCCCATCGAAATAGGGATGCTGTCTTCCCCTCAATGACTTGGAAATAAATCTCTCGACTAGGTTCAATGATTCCCCGACGCTCGAGCTGCAAAGATTCTGCAAAAATCATCTCTTCGATAGTGGATAAGAGTCGAGTGAGTAAGAATGAAATCCCAACTTTCTCTACCCTCCGCAATGCATCAATCAATAGCCAGTCTCCCGCAAAAATAGAGAGCGCATTGCCATAAATAGTACGTACTGCGGGCGCCCCTCGTCGTTTGTCAGCAAGATCCACCACATCATCGTGCAAAAGAGTCGCATTATGGATCAGCTCTACCGCCACCCCAAGCTGACAAGCGCTGTCCCATAAAGAAGCATGTTGGTTTTTCAAAGAGACTGCCTGAGAAGAAGCATCTTGGTTCTTCGGAGACCCCATATGAGCTGCCAACAGCACACATAAAGGCCGAAGCCGCTTTCCCGAAAGAGCAAGAAGCTCACGGGCAGCTTTTTCAACCAATGTTTTTCCTTGCGCTGCGTTGTTAATTTCTTCCTGGAGGTGCTTGAGTTGTCCTTGGATCAGGCTTTGCAAAGCACTGAGATTGCTTTCCAGGGGAGATAAGCCTTGTTCTTTGCTCATCGATTGTAGTTTTGGAAGGACCGAGCGTCCTGCATGGGTGATTGGATCGGGCATAACGTTTTGCTTCTATCTTTTCGCTTCGATTTTCTTAGCCTATGACTTCTTACATACCATGCTCTTGCGAATCTCGCTTGAAAAAGACACCGGCTTCATTTGCGTACCTTGCTGAATCTGATGCTGTTTGGCAAAACCTGCATTGACCTCAACCACATATCTTGCAGGTACATTGGGCCCCCTGGGTGTATCATCCAAGGGAGTCGCACTCTCCTCAATCCACACGACATGACAGGTTTCATCCAAAAAAATCATATCGAGGGGAAGGTATGTTTCGTGCATCCAAAACCTAAGAATTTTCGTTTGGGGAAAGATAAAGAGCATCCCATGTTTTTTGGGAAGCGATTTACGAAACATCAACCCTTGGGCAAACTGCTCTGGGGTTGATGGGACTTCGACGGTAATTTTGATGGGTTGTTTTGCACCTGTAGGATAGAAGGCAAGGATAGAGTCAGAGGTCTTTTTGTGTGGATTGCCGTTCTGTGCCTCACTGGTAAAAGGCTGAGTCAGTAATAGCATTAAAGAAAGCAAGAACCAATGAAGGATTACTAGAGAAAAGGGATTACGGAACAAGCCAGGCATTTAATAATCTAAACCTCATAGGCTGGGGTACGAAATTAAGTTAATGGTATTCAAGCTGCCCAATCCACCATTTGTAAGCTCATCATCTGATTACTGATTATTACATTCGCTCAAAGACGCATAGTAATCGATGATTGTCTGGACCAAAGATTTTTCCTCCTAACGAACGCCAGCCAAGCTCGTACATGCTTCGGTTCAGCTGTTCCTGCTCATACCGACGAATGCGTACTAAAGTAATGGTGGCCTGGTTATCAATGTTTGCTTGCACCACTACAGAATAACTGCCAGGAACGGGGCAGGTTCGATTATCAAAGGCACTCTGTAATTGGATCGACTTATATCCCCTCCGATGTTGCTCCAATGGACTGCGCATCCATTGCTCAAAGGCTCCGTACCAGCCCTCCTTTGAGGAAAGGCGAGGATCTTTCCTTTTTACCTCTTCTGGCTGATCAGCAGGTGCATAGGCAAGACCTACATCCATGATTAACAAATCCCCTTGATGGAAAGCGCTCAGGCTGTCCTCAACAAAGTGAAGTTCATTGCTCAAATTTCCAAGGCTATTACCAAAAAGACACCCTACCCGCAATTGTCTGGTGCCTAGAGGAGAGTGAAATAGAAAAGGAAGATCATGCAGACGTTCAAAATTTCCCTCTACAGCATGGATGGATATCTCTTTTTTTTTGCCTAGAATTTTAGTGGCATGATCAAATGCCATATGGGTAAGATAAGGACTACAATCAAACAAATATAACTCCATGTTCATTGCGCGCTTATTTAAAAGAGACCATGTTAACTCGGTTTCATTTTTTCCATCTCCACAACCTAGTCCAATGATCCGAATTTGGTTTTTATTTAATGCATCATCCTTTAGGTAAAATAGAACCTCATCCGCGATCCAATTAATCAGATCCCCCGAAAGGGCATGAGTATTATAGTCATCCTCGTTGACCAGACGACACCACCGGTCGGCACTCTCATGATCCAAGTATAAATACATAGGATCTAAAGCACCTCCGTTCGCATTTACATTCCGCTTCATTTCTGTGTAGATATGCTCAAGATTAAATCCTGGGGCATACCAACAATTTAAAGCTAAAGCTTCGTAAGAGCGTTTTTTCATCATCTCTACCTTAGAAAGAGAAAGACTGGGAAGAGGTAGCATCATAGCTGCCATCCAACCATAACTTATCAAAAATGCAAATGTTTTCTGAAATGCAAAATGCTTATTTTATTGCCTGAAATTTTATACAAAACCCACTACACGGTTGCGGCCACTTTCTTTGGCTTGTTTCATATAGTGGTTAGCAGCACGGATAAAATCATCCACGGTCATGCCTGCTTCGTACTTCGCGACCCCGATCGAGATAGTCACTTGTACTTGTTTTTGAGGGCTAATGTCAAATAACGGACTTTCAATTCTCGTTCGAATCTGTTCAGCCAATTCCATGGCCTGTGAGTAATTTGTATTAGGAAGATAAACTAATAGCTCTTCTCCACCAATACGCCCCACAATGTCCGTCGCGCGCACCCTAGATCTAATACGGTCGACCACACCGCGTAGGACTTGATCACCAACCAATTGATCGTACTGTTTATTAAAAAGGCCAAAATGATCAATATCTAAAAACAAAAGTGCCATAGGAGGAGATGGAAGTTGGCGGGTACGTCGTTCTGAGGCCCACTGCGCATAAAGCTGCAACTCTTTCTCCAAAAACCAAAGGATCGTGGCTCGGTTGTAGGCTTGCGTCAAGATATCAACCCGCCTTGCTTCTTCATTTTCTTGAAAAAACTCCATCTTGGGACCCGTGCTGGAGCAAAATTCAAAACAAACTCGCCCGACTTGCAAAAGATCACCGTCAGACATGCGAGCTTTTTGAGAAACTACGCCATTGATCCTAACTCCGCTGATGGGCTCCAAATCCTCCATCTGCCACATTCCATGCTTGGGAAAAATTCCGATACGGCAGCGGTGAGTCAGTAGTTCCTGAAGAAAAATATCAACTTCGGTAGCATTTCCGATGACAAGACCATGTGAGGGAATTTCATAGCGACGGCCTAAATCTGGTGATTTTGGGCCCTCCCCGCGGACTATTACGAGAAAACCTTTTACCGATGGCGAGTTCGTTTGAGGTTCATCCAAAGATGGGATCATAAAAGCAAATTATACCCATGCAATACGGAGGTAGCAAGGATAGATTGTTCGACGCTAACACTGTGCAATTTTTGCACACCTAGGGCAGTTTACGAAAACAGAAGGTCCATACTACCTTTCCTAGAACAAGAAGCCCCAACGCACACGAGGCAACAAGAGCTCATCAGCTTCTTTTCCCTGGAAAATGAACAAAGCCCTGCTATACCTACCTTATAAATAGATTACTTACACTCATCTCAACCCTATCTAAATCAGGACGGGGTTCTTGATTTCATGTTTGAACACTTCAGAACTGGTAAATTCCTGATGAGTCAATCTGATGGAACATTTAAATTGGTTGGTAGGTTCATTGAGAGCCATCAACCCGAGACGAGACAGTCTTGGTACTTCCCCCTTCCTCAGCCGAATTCTATCTTGTTTATCGATGAGGCCAAAATTCCCCATCTTGGATCACATTTTTCGTCCCTGACAGTCAAGGGAATCTCCGTATTGGCAAGCCGGTTCCCTTATCATTTGGTCATCCGAATAAGATCTTGGCAGATGATGTAATAGGGGATGGCTATCCTGATATTTTGTGCTTTTATCAGCAAAGCCGGAAAGTAAAGAGCTTCTCAAGCTTGGGCGGAGCAGAATACGATCAAGGTCTGGTTGAATCTACGTTTGACAATGTTAATATAAGTGATGTGCAGATTGGGGACTATGATGGAGACGGAGAGAAAGATCTCTTAGGCCTAGGACGGTCCTCTGAATCTGAACCTTACCAGCTGTTTCTTTTTTTCAATCACAGTAGATACAAAGTAACCTATACTTGGTAAATAGAATAGGGGAAAAAGACTTAAAAGATTCTTATTGAGACAACCTGGGTTCCCTCGTATAATCGACAGATCATGGCAACACCGACAAAGAAAAAGGTGGATCGCATTCGAAATATCGGCATTATTGCCCATATCGATGCAGGCAAAACCACCGTCAGCGAACGTTTCTTATACTACTCAGGAAAGATTCATAAGATCGGCGAGGTTCATGAAGGAGAAACGCAGCTTGACTGGATGCCCGAAGAACGAGAGCGCGGGATCACCATTACGGCGGCAGCGACCTCTTTTGCTTGGAAAGATCATGAGATTCATCTCATTGATACCCCAGGGCACGTAGACTTTACCATTGAAGTTGAGAGAAGCCTCCGTGTGTTAGACGGCGCCATCGTCGTCTTTTCCGCGGTAGATGGGGTCGAGCCGCAATCGGAGAAGGTGTGGCACCAGGCGGACAAGTTCCATGTTCCTCGTCTAGCTTTTATCAATAAAATGGACAGGGTTGGCGCCAATTTTGATGGTGTGGTTGCCCAAATCAAAAATACTCTATCGTCGAACCCTATCCCCATCCAAGCCCCCCTGGGTGCTGAGGATCAGTTCGCTGGGGTGATTGATCTCATTCGTTTGAAGCGCGTTCTTTTCTCAGGCGATGAGGGAGAATCCCCTACCGAAGAGGACCTTTCACCCTCTGAACTTACTGAATGGGAAGCCTACCGAGAGCTGCTGGTCGAAAAAGTGGCCGACGTCGACGAAGTCATTGCTGACTTTTATTTACAAGGGCAACGGCCTGACGAGGACACACTCAAAGAAGCCATTCGTCGGGCCACCATCGCAGGAAAAATGGTACCCGTCCTGTGTGGAGCAGCTTTACGAAATCGAGGGATCGAGCCCTTGCTGGATGCGGTAGTGCAATTTTTGCCAGCGCCTACGGATGTCCCTCCCATCACCGGCACTAACCCCAAGACAGGTAACCCCGAGGAGCGGCATGCCTCTGACAAAGAACCTTTCTGTGGTCTTGCTTTTAAAGTCACGATGTTTGAAGGCCGCAAAGCAGTCTACGTTCGTATCTATTCGGGAGTCCTTGCAGAGGGGATGGATGTATTTAACCCTCGTTTAGGCACCCCTGGGAAAGACCGAAAACAGGCAGAGACCGAAGGACCTGCACGGGGCCGGAATGAAAAAATTGCAAGACTTTTTTCTGTCCATGCGGACCGCCGAGAGAAATGCGAGCGGGCGGGTGCCGGCATGATTGTGCTTGCAGTGGGTCTAAAAGATACCAGCACAGGGGATACGTTATCGGATCCTGCGCATCCCATCCTGCTCGAGCGGATTGATGCATACGAGCCTGTCATTTCCCAAGCCATTGAGGCCAGCACCGGAGCAGAGCTTGAGAAGATGCAGGCGGCCCTTACCAAAATGATGGATGAGGATCCAACGTTCCGGTCACGCGACGATGCGGAGACAGGGCAAACGATTATTTCAGGCATGGGCGAACTTCACCTTGAGATTATCCACAAACGGCTGCTGCGTGAGTACAACGTCTCTGCCCGCTTAGGCCCCCCTCAAGTTGTTTACCAAGAAACCATCGTGAACACAGCCGAGGGCTCGCATACGTTTGAACAAAAGACGCCCGAGGGAGGGCTCTTGTTTGGTCATGCCGTTGTTAAGGTAAAACCAAGAGCTCGGGGGGAAGGCATCCTGGTCCGTTCGGAGGTTCCAACTCCATCTCCCACTCTTCCTCCTGCCATCCAAAAGGCATACCCCGCCTGTATCCAGGCTACCTTGGATGGTATTCGGGAAGCGATGGGCTCGGGGCCCAAAGGAAATAAGCTCATCGATGTAGAAGCGATTCTTTTGCAGGTTGAACCTAGAACCGACCTAATTGGGGATGTGGGTTACCGGATTGCAGGCGCCCGGGCACTAAGCAAAGCTTGCCAAGCGGCAGGAAGCGCGCTCCTTGAACCAATTATGCAGCTTGAGGTAGTCGCTCCCGAAGAGTTTGTCGGTGCCGTCCTCGGCGACTTAAACCAACGGCACGCTCAGATTATGGACGTAGGGCTTCGCGGAAACAAACGCACGGTGAAAGCCCAAGCCCCCATGCGGCTGCTTGTGGGGTATGCAACCTCGGTCCGTTCAGCCACCGAAGGAAGGGCAGACTTTACGATGACCTTCGCTAAATATGACACCTGGTCCTAAGATCTCGATCTTACGAAACCTTATGCTATTGGGCGACCCTAGTCCAATTGGATTCCTGTCCTCATAAACCTGCCCTACATAGTAGGACAATGGAGATTCTTTGGTTGCATTTGACTACCTAATGCATTATACTAATAGTGTTTCGAACGGAATGCTGGGCAGAAAAAATCTTTACGGTTTCAGATGCATTCTCATCCCTAACTATGTTGTAAAGGCCAAATTTCTGACTCCTTAGAAGCAATGGACCGGATGATCCTTTTGCTTAAGGACTTTCTTCCGCTCAGCATCCGTTCTTTTTTCTCTACCTCTCTCCTCTCAGCTTTGCCTCTTATGAAAAAGAGCCATCAATTTTTTGATTCATTTTGTTGACCTCGATTCATACACAGCTTGCATCATTGTGTGGCTTGCAGGATCTTGAAGAGAAGCTTTATGAATTTTGGGCAAAATTTTGAAACACATAGCGATGGACTGTTTTAAGCCCAAGCCAAATCAAAAGAGATTTCAAAAATCGAAACCGACCCTGTACCTGAAATGTTGTCGTACGGGTAATTTTTGTATGGCGGGTGCCATGTTCTGCTAAATCAAAGCTTTCTTCAATACTCGTCACACAAGACGGTGATACGTTGTAAAATCGTTCCGCGATCAGAGATACATTGTCTTTCTGCACCCACTTTTTTACAACCTCCCTAGGCTTCCCTCGATTTCGTGGACAAAAAACCCCTAACTTTGTTTCATTACTTTGGTTTCTTTTCCTTCTGCTCTTTCTGTGTTTCCTTGCTAAGCCGAAAAATTTGATCGTCTTTGTGTATCGGAGTAGACTCATTTTTTGGTACTCATGACAGGTTCACTTCCCTACGTCCACCATTCTGTGATGGTCCGTGAAGTTCTACACTTCTTGGATCCAATGCCAGGAAAAATATACTGTGATGCGACCCTCGGTGGAGGTGGACATACAGAAGCAATTTTACAAGCAACAGCACCCAGCGGAAGAGTCATTGGAATTGATCGGGATGCAAGTGCAATCCAAGCTGCCAAGGCTCGTCTGCACCCTTACCAGGATCGTTTTCTCGCCATCCAAGGAACCTTTGGAGAGCTTCCGGCTCTTCTCGCTTATCACGGAATCTCCCAGCTTGATGGTCTTATCGCTGACATCGGCATCTCTTCACCGCAGATTGACCAACCGGAACGAGGTTTTTCCTTTCAGAAGCCAGGCCCCATTGATATGCGCATGAATCAGGCAGAAGGACGCTCGGCCCTAGATCTAATCCGACTTCTTTCCGAAGAGGAACTAGCGAACGTTCTCTTTCATTATGGGGAAGAGAAATTCTCAAGAAGGATTGCAAAAGCCATCAAGCTTGCCCTAGCAGAAGGTACACTTACAGACACGTTTTCTTTAGCCAATGTCATTGCCCGGGCGATCCCTACCAAAGACGAAGCAAAAGACAAAGCAACGCGATCGTTCCAAGCGCTCCGCATCGCGGTGAACGATGAACTCCGCCAGTTGGATCAGTTGCTTCAAGCTGCTTCTCGCCTCCTTGTCCCCGGAGGAAGACTGGGGATCATTTCCTTCCATTCTCTGGAAGACCGAATTGTAAAACATGCCCTTCTCTCGTCAAAAGATCCAACATCAACCCAGGCCTTCTGGGAAGTACTCACCAAAAAACCTGTTCTTCCCAGCGAGGAAGAATTAGCCCAAAATCCTCGTAGTCGCTCGGCCCGCCTTCGCGCAGCGAAACGCACCCTGAAAGGACCCTTGTAATGGCAGCCTCGTTTCTCCCTTCACGGTTCATGAAGCGTTCGAAACATCACTACGCCCATCTCCACAGACAAGCCTTGCAGCGTGTTCAGCACCCTCTCTTCCCCTGGGTGCTGCTCCTTTGCCTCTGCTTGTGGGTGGGTGCCTCTCTTTCTCAAATTTGGCTTCGAGTGCAACCTGTACTAACCGCTCACGCCATTTCGAAAGAAGTGTATGAGTATCAAGCGCTGATGGAGAAGAAAAAAAAGCTCGTCCTCGAACTTTCGCAAAAACGTGCCGAATGGTACACAAAAGCCCAAACACAGTTTGGTATGGTCTATCCAGTGGAGTTCGTTACTCTCACCCCAACACCCTCCTCTTCCTCTAAGAAAGGAGCTTCACAAGCACCATGACCTTAGCAACCCCTCCATCCTCTTTAGGAAATCGTTTTCGTCTTTGGCTGATGAGCCTTCTTTTGCTGATGGGATTGGGCTTTCTCCTTTGGAAAGCAGCCGTTTTACAGATCCAGGATTCTTTGCATTCCAAAGAGATGGGAGAAAAAATGTATAGCGGTATCAAGAAGATGCAAGCGCCCCGAGGACGGATCTATGCTCAGACAGGATTTTCCAAAGCATCCGAGCTTGAGCTTTTGGCAGATTCAGAAATTTTATACACCATCCATATTTATCCTCGCCTGTTTAAAGACAAATTCCCTTCGGATGAAGTCATTCAGAGGTGGGGAGAGCTTCTGAAAAAACCAAGCGCGGTGGAAATCAAGAAACTCCTTCTCTCGGGTCGTTCGTTCGCTGTCCTGAAACGAGGCCTTTCCAAAGAGGAAAAAGAGCAGTTTCAGCATCTCATCGCTGGCTATAAAGGCTTTGATATCCTTCCTTTTTTCAAACGACGCTACCCGCACAAAGAACTTGCCGGACCCATTTTAGGATGGGTCAACATCGACTATGTGGGAATCGAGGGTCTTGAATATTATTACGAGCATAAAGACAGACAGCTGCCAGGAGAGAAGCAAGAGCTACAAACCCTAAGAGTCGGCGGAGAACGCTGGATGTTTCCTCCTGACAATGACGAGGTTCTTCCTCATCCTGGAAACGATTTGATCCTTACGGTGCAGGAGCGTCTCCAAACTGAACTAGAGAGCGCTCTTCAAAAAGGATTCGAAGAGACCCACGCAAGATCGGCAGTTGCCATTGCGATGGATCCTTTTACCGGGGCGATTTTGGCCATTGCTTCTGTTCCCACCATTGATCCAAATCAGCCTGGCGAGGCTGTTTCTCTTGGGGTCCGTAACCGAGGCATTACTGATCCTATCGAACCAGGGTCCACCATGAAGCTGTTTTCGATGGGAGCTGCCCTTGAAGCAAACATCACCCATCCTCACGAGGAATGGGACTGCGAAAATGGACAGTGGTTCCTCCCAAACCATCCCGACTTACAACCCATTCGGGATGCTGATCACCACGGAGTGCTTTCAACCACCCAAGTCATTGCACGCTCTTCAAATATCTGCATCAGCAAGATCACCCGAGAGCTTGGCAGAGAGAAGCTTTACAAGTTCCTAACCAACCTAGGTTTTGGAAAACCCACCGGAGTCGATATGACGGGCGAGAACGCAGGTAAGCTTTTGCCTATCTCGAAATGGGACGATATGACCTTTGCCAATATTAGTTTTGGGCAAGGAATGACAGCCACTCCTTTACAAGTTGTTACAGCGACTGCGGTTTATGCAAACGGTGGGATCCTGTATAAACCGTTTATTGTAAAAACCATCCGCGCTGCTGATGGCGAGATTGTGCGAGAGACGGTTCCCGAAGGGAGGCGGGTCATGCGTCCAGAAACGGCCCAAATGGTCGCCAAAATGATGCGGGCGGTGATGGAAAAGAAGGGAACCGGCAGCAGGCAGGATCTTACCGACTATCCCATTGCAGGAAAAACAGGAACTGCCCAACGGGTGAACCCCTATACCCACAAGTATGATCCAGATCAATGGTTTGCCTCTTTCGTAGGATTTGCTCCCTACAAGCACCCTAAAATCGTTCTTGGTGTCTTCCTGGACCTCCAGGAAACCCCCCTTTATCATGGAGCCACGACCGCAGGGCCTATTTTTCAAGAGGCGATGCAAAAAATGCTCATTTCCATGGGCGTCCCCCCAGATCCAATCCCACTTGAGGAATCAAAGCCCCTCAGGAAACGGAACCCATTATGAACCTAGGTGACGTCTGTAAAGGTATTTCTATTGTAGGAAAGCACCCTACTCATCTCGACCTCTCCAAAGTAGAGATCCATTCGATTCAGGAGGATTCACGAAAAGTAAACCGGGGTGACTTGTTTGTTGCAGTCTCGGGGTATAAATCGGACGGACATCAATTTTTAAGCATGGCAGCAAAGCTAGGGGCATTTGTCGCCATTGTTGAGCACATTGATACTCAGCTCTCCCTCCCCCAAATTCAGGTTTCGTCAAGCACGATAGCCCTTGCTCTCCTGGCTGCAAACTTTTATGGGCATCCCACAAAAGACCTTCTCTTGTGCGGGATTACTGGAACGAGTGGCAAAACTACCACAAGTTTTCTCACAGAGGCCCTTCTCTCGCAGGCCGGGTACAATCCTGGAATGATTGGAACCATTGTGTATCGGTTCCAAGGACAAGAAAAGCCTGCCCCTTTGACAACCCCAGGAGCCCTTCTGCTGCAGGGGATGCTGGCAGATATGAGAAATCAAGGAGCCAAATCCGTCGTGATGGAAGCCTCCTCCCATGCTCTTTCGCAAAATCGCCTGTTGGGGGTAGAATTTGATGTAGCTGCCTTTACCAATCTTTCCCGGGATCATTTGGATTTTCATGCCACCATGGAAGAGTATTTTCAGGCAAAAGCCCGTTTGTTCCATGAGCACATCAAACAAAGCCCTAACAAAAGGCGTTGTGTCGTTTGTATCGACGATGAGTATGGCCTAAGGCTTGCCAAAGAATTGCCCAGTCCTTCCCTGATTGCTGTCGCTACCACCTCGGCTGCGAAAGAAAAACAAAAGGAGCTCAAGGCTCCAATACTGATAACATCCGAAGAACGGTTTTCTCTAAAGGGCATCTCTGCCACCTTATCTTCTCCAAAGGGTCCTATCTATCTCCAATCTTCTCTTTGTGGCTCGCACAATCTGGCAAATTTGGCGGTTGCTGCTGGGATTGGGGTGGCTCTAGACCTCTCTCCCGAAGTAATCAGCCGAGGCCTTTCTTCCCTCAAAGGGATCCCTGGACGACTAGGAAAAGTAGGCCATGCTAGAACAGGCCCCACAGTCTTCGTCGATTATGCCCACAAGCCCGAAGCCCTCCTTCGGGTTCTACAAACGTTACGGTCGCTGATGGAGTTCTCACCACCGCCCGTCATGGAGTCCTCAGCACCCCTGATGGGGTCCTCTCCTCCACCTCTTCAGACCTCACCGCCTCGTCTTTTTGTGGTATTTGGCTGTGGGGGGGATCGTGACCGAGGAAAGCGACCCCTCATGGGCAAAATCGCTACGGAAGAAGCGGACATCGTCATTTTGACCTCGGACAACCCTCGAACAGAAAACCCTGAGCAGATTCTTCAGGAAATCGAGCAAGGTGCGGCTGGATCGAGATTAACTTCTAACCAACTCTCATCGGCACAGCGAGGTTATTTGTCGATTCTCGACAGAAAAGAAGCAATTGCGGCGGCAATTTTGGCTGCACGTGAGGATGATGTTGTTTTGTTAGCAGGCAAGGGCCACGAAGATTACCAAATCATTGGGGAAGAGAAGTTTCCTTTCGATGATCGAGAAGAAGCCCGAGCAGCGTTACAAAATCGCTTTGCATCCCAAAATCGTTCTAGGTAGGAGTTCAAGCTCATGGATAAAAAGATTTCGTCTCAGTCATCGTTCTCCATCATGTCTCATCCCTCTTTCTCTCTAACGTTTATTCTTGATTCGACATGCAGTCATCTCATTCAAAAGCAGGCGGAGCATTTTACAAACATTACGATTGATGGAAGACAGGCAAAACCAAACGCCCTCTTTGTCGCAATTTCAGGACCTAACCATGATGGCCATCACTATATTGAGCAAGCAGTTGCCCAAGGAGCGACAGGGGTTTTGGTGCAGTCTGGTCGAGGCACCGATATTGCCAAAACGTTTCGTCAGCTGACCGTCATCGAGGTGCAAGATGCCCAGAAGGCCCTTGGTCAGCTGGCCTCTGCCTACAGGCAAAGTCCCGACATTGCCCAAAGACTCAAGGTGATCGGAATCACGGGCTCCTATGGCAAAACCACGACGAAGGAAATGCTGGCAGAAATTTTGAAAGCGCACACCCAAGATCCAAGCCAGGTTTTGTACACCGAAGGAAATTTGAACAACCATTTTGGGGTCCCTTTGACCTTGCTTAGGCTGACCCCGCACCATCTCTACGCAGTGATTGAAATGGGCATGTCAGACCTAGGCGAAATTGCCTACCTTACTTCCCTGGCAAAACCTGAGATAGGGATGATTACCAGTGTAGGGCCCGCCCATTTAGAGACGTTAAAAACCATTGAAAACGTAGCAAAGGCCAAGGGAGAACTTTTCTTCGGGTTACCAAATTTCGGCAAGGCGATTTTTCTTGACCAGCCCTCGTATAAGCTAATCAAGAAGCAAGCGGAACAAGCAGGCGTGACAGAAGGAAGGATTTCTGCGGTGACCGCATCTTTGGATAGGCAAAACGAGCAGGCCGCAATTTATGTCGAGCTTCTGTCAGAGCAGTTTGAGGGGATTCGGTTTCGCTTCTTTATCAAAAATGAGGGGATACTCAAACCATCCAATCCTTCTTTGGGAGGGACTGAGGTGTTTCTGCCTTTGCTTGGAGCCCACCAGGTCGAAAATGCCGCTTTGGCCATTACAGCGGCACTGTGCCTTGGGGTTTCCTCTTCCGTCATCTGTGAGGGTCTTGCCAAAGTGAAGCCCCACAAGCACCGGGGAGAGCGGCTGTCCTATGGGGGACGCCTGATAGTGGATGATTGCTACAACGCAAACCCCGAATCTGTCAAAGCAGCCCTCAAAACGCTAGGTTCTCTTAAACGAGAAGGCAGGGCTTTTATGATTCTTGGAGACATGCTTGAGCTGGGAGAACAAGAAAAGACGTACCACCATTCTATTGGAGAGTTTGCTGCCGGCCAGCCGATCAGCGGAGTTTTTACATTAGGAGAACGGGCAAAGGCCATCGCGCTTGCCGCCTCTGCCAAAGGGGTAACCGCTTCTCATCATACTTCGATCGAAGATTTGGCAAACGCTCTCATAAAAACCTGCGAGCCTGGCGATATCTTTTGGGTCAAGGGGTCTCGGGGAATGCAGCTTGAGCGGCTTTACCCGCTGCTAAAAGAAGCGTGGCAATCGAAATAAAACGATGAAGCATCCGTTTCTTCACCAAATCAATGAGTCTCTGTTCATCGAGTGTCTTTTAGCAGAGGACCAACGAACAGAATTGCTTTTATTTTTATCGACAAAGACCCAAGAAGCATCTTCTTTGTTAGCACAGATTAGCGTGGTGGCCCCTCGTTGCCAGGCCACTCCCCAGCAGCTTAGGGAAGCGATCAATCTACTCACCCATACACGGTTGACAAGCAAGGAAGTGCAGACCAAAGCGGAACCAAATAAAAAGGGGCGAGCAAACAAGAAGGATAGGGTCAAAAAGAAGGCCTGGTCGGCCGCAGAGGAGTTGATCGCTGAGCTTCTCCTCCACCCTAACATTCCTGAAGAAATACTTATCAACTACGCAAACGGGGGGATGTTCTTATCCTCACTAGGTCATCGGGGTGGACCTCTAACCTTGTTAGAAATTCTTGCTGAACGCTACGCATATCCAGAGGCAATTACTACAATTGCCCTTGGGTATTACGGGGCTCCCTACGTAAAATCAAAAAAGTTTCGAGAATTTATAGAGAAACATAAAGAGGTGGAAATGCTAGAGTACAACCTAACAAGGGCACCCCATCTTAGTCGTGAAAAGCGAGCCATTGTTCAGGAGGTTTTTTGTCTTCGAACGAGTGGCAAGGGATGAATAAGACGGATTCCCTTTTATGAGTTTAACCTTTTACAGAGATAGAAGGCCTCTCGGTAAAGTTCATGGGCTTTTTCAGAGTCCCCCTGTAATAAATACAGATCCGCAACTTGTAAATACTTACTGGCGATATCTCGAGGGTTCTTTAGCTCAGATGGAAACTCCCCAAGGGAAGGTCCCTGGATTGGCTCTTTCAGAGGCAAACCTTGAGAAGAAATAGCATCTGGTTGTAATAAAAAATAGGGATGAGACATTTTGCTATCTAGCCGATCAGAAGAAAGTCGTTTTTTTTCAGGCTTTTGTTTCCCACCATCACGCATAGGGCTTCGCTAACATTGTTTTGATCAGCATGCAAATTTTTTGCAAAACTCTTTCTCTTTGTGGAAAAATTTGCTTAATTTAAAGGGTTACTCCAATAGACAAATACTTATATAAAAACTTATTGAATCTTTTCTTAAATCATAGACGTTACAACCATGTACAAAACTTCGCTTGCATTCTCGGAAAGTCGGACTACAATGTAGTCAAGTGTACTGATTTGTTTGTATCCGTTTTTGCAAACATTTGTTGGAGAAATTCTCATGAAGAAATTATTTTATAAAACTTTCCTTATCTTTACCGCAATTCTTACTCTTCATCTGAGTGCATGTGGCCTTGCTGGAAATTGTGACAAGATATGGTGTGAGCAAAACAAAGCGGAATGCCTAAACAAGTTCACCCTGGTCACTTACCCAGATCCAAGCCACGGTAGCATTATTCATAAAAGCCTTGGGGGGGATGTTATTATTTTCGATCTGTCCACCGCACCCTCTCCTACTGTACTTAACCAGAAATCGCAAACCGAACCTTACATACTCGCCTATATTTTCCAGCAGCAGACAGGAGAACAGCTTGCTTTAACCCTTGTCCGCAAGGATGATGATACGTTTATCGCGAGCATCCCTTCAAATACAGTTCACCCAAACGGCATGGAAGTCTTCCGCAATGGAAAAGCTCAATTTATTATCGAGAGAGGAATTCCTTCGAAAAAGCAGGATCCTCAAACCCTCGAAATGAAAGACAGCATGGAGAGCATCTCTATTACAAAGTCTGTTGAACTTAAATAGATATAAATGCTACCTGTTCTGGTAGTAAGGAGATACTTCTATCAATGATGAATTTCAGATTAAGATTCTTGTCATTATCAATTGTTCTAGGAATCGCATTGAGTGGATGTGCCAATAAACCCCAAGTCGTTACAGAGCATGCAGAGAGAAAGGATCCATATACAAATGAAAGTATATATAAGAAACCACCAGATGAGTATCCTCTAAATAAAGGAGATATGTGTGCGGTAGATTCATCTATAAACAGAGAAGCTATTAATATACCTGAGCATCATTATTTTACACGCTGGGTTCCGATGTCACAAAAAATGATAGAGCCCTCTCAACTACATTGCGATGGAGAGGTGGGTATAGGGCTTTCGGGGAAAATAGGTAAAACTGATGAGGCGTTCGCCAATTATTGTATAGAATTTCATGCACAGCAGCCTAGCAGTTGTGACAACTGCGCCATTTATGAATGCCCCTCTGGAAAAAGAGTTTCTTTTCAGATAGCATCTCACCCAGAAAACGATGGTCCACCAGTTAGACCTCGTCCGTCAGAAACTGATTTTCTCCTCCCCAGTAATAACTGATGATAACAATCCCTTTGCTAGGATAGGTCGTTTCAGATAACGCATAGTAGATAGCCTGAGCCCTAATTTCTCTTACAACCAGCCAATCTCATATTTTCAAAGAATTCGATTTTTCTCTGCATTGCTTTATGATAAAAGGCAAAGGGTCACACAAGTAGACCTTTCAAAGTAGAATATTTATGCCACGATTATCATTCCGAGAAGCATTAAACCAAGCCATGTCCGAAGAAATGGAACGCGACCCCAATGTATTCCTGATGGGAGAGGAGGTGGGCCATTATAATGGGGCCTACAAGGTCTCCCAAGGGATGCTGAAACGATTTGGCGAAAAGCGGGTCATTGACACCCCAATTGCTGAAAATGGTTTTGTCGGCCTCGGGATTGGAGCTGCGATGGCAGGACTTAGACCCGTGGTTGAACTGATGACGTTCAACTTTTCGCTAGTTGCTATCGATCAGATCATTAACAATGCAGCCAAAATCTACGAAATGTCCGCGGGGCAGTGTAAAGTGCCCATGGTCATTCGAGGCCCCGGCGGAGCGGCCCACCAACTAGGTGCCCAGCATTCCCAATCGGTCGAGGCCATGTACACCAACTGGCCTGGACTCAAAGTAGTTATGCCCTCGACCCCTGCAGATGCAAAGGGTCTTCTTAAGGCGTCGATTCGTGATGATGATCCGGTTATTTTTATCGAAGCGGAGCTGATGTACAGCGACCAGGGTGAAGTTCCCGAGGGAGAGTACATCATCCCCCTTGGAAAAGGCGACATCAAACGCGAAGGAGCGGACTGTACAATTGTCGCTTATTCTAAGATGGTCGCGTTGTGTTTGCGAGCTGCTGAGCAACTAGAGAAAGAGGGTATTTCTGTCGAGGTGGTGGATCCAAGGACACTCAGGCCCTTGGATGAAGAGCTTATCTTTCAATCGGTTCGCAAAACCAACCGCTGTGTCGTCGTAACTGAGGCTCATCCAAATTCATCATTCGCTTCAGAAATCATCACCCGGGTCCAATATGCGTGCTTTGATCATCTAGATGCTCCCGTCGAGCGGGTTGCATCTCTTGACATTCCAATGCCCTACTCGCTCAATCTTGAGGCTTTGGTGTTACCTGACGAACAAAAGGTGATAGACGCGGTCAAGCGGGCCATGTACCAAACATGATGTATCAGATACAAAAAGTGCACAGAGCGTAAGACGTAATGGTGACTTTATAAAACGCACCCTCTGGTGTTTAAAAGATTGAGGAGAGTAAAATGGCAACCTTTATTGTTATGCCTCGCCTATCCCCCACGATGGAAGAGGGCGTACTTGCAAAATGGACCAAGAATGAGGGCGATAAAATCGTACCTGGAGATACCATTGCCGAGGTCGAAACCGACAAGGCGAATATGGATTTTCCCTTAGAGGATGAAGGTGTGCTTCTAAAGCGGCTGGTCGCCGAAGGTACCACAGTCAAGCTAGGTTCTCCCGTTGGGATCTTGGGAAAAAAGGGAGAGGATTTTAGTCAGCTTCTGAAAGAGGCAGAATCTCCATCCAAAACAGTATCCAAAGAAGCCTCCTCGAAGGATGGATTGGTAGATGTCTCTTCGTCAAAAGCGATCTCCTCCACCAAAGCCTCCCCTTCTTCCGCGATTGCAACCTCAGCCGCTTCTTCTACCGTTGCCAAGCCTGAAGGAGTGACTTCACACACAAACGCTCCTACCTCCGACAGGGTTTTGGCCTCTCCCTTGGCCAAGCGCATCGCCAAAGATGCGGGCATTTCGCTTGAGAGAATTGAAGGAACGGGTCCTAACGGCCGCATCGTAAAGCGGGATGTCGAACAGGCAGGCGCAACTCCAGGCACGTCGCTAAGCACCTCATCGATGGCTACCTCTTCGCTAGGCACTGCTAGCAAGAGTCGACCTGCATCGCAAATACGGCAAACCGAGACAGAGCAAATTTTGCCCATGTCGATGATGCGAAAAACCATTGCCAAACGCCTTACCGAATCGAAGCAGACGGTACCTCATTTTTACCTCACTACTGAGGCCAGCGTCGACAGCTTATGGCAGCTCCGGGAACAGATCAACCAATCCCTGGCCAATACGGGAACGAAAATCTCGATTAATGATTTTATTGTGAAGGCGACTGCAAGAGCGTTACGGTTCCTCCCGCAGGCGAATATGTCCTACTCAGAGCAAGGTGCAATTCAGCACCACCGTGTGGATGTTGGAGTAGCCGTGGCTCTTCCCGATGGTCTTCTCACCCCTATTGTTCGGGAAGCCGATCAGAAGTCGATAGGGACTCTTTCCGAAGAAATCCGTGACTTGGCTGAAAGAGGGCGGCAGAAGAAGCTCCACCCCGAGGAATACCAAGGAGCTACTTTCTCCGTCAGCAATCTAGGCATGTATGGCATCCGTGAGTTCTTTGCAATTATCAATCCTCCTGAATCAGGCATTCTCGCTGCCGGGAAGGTAGAGAAACGTCCCGTTGTGGTTGAGTCAAAAGAAGGCGACAAGATTGTTGTTTCTCGCCGGATTACACTTACACTCTCGTGCGATCATCGCATCGTAGATGGGGCGCTTGGAGCACAGCTGCTTGCGGAAATTAAAAAAGGAATCGAAAACCCGTGGCTGTTGGTGATGTAATGGCAGAATCTTTTGATGTAGCAATTATTGGAAGTGGTCCTGGAGGATACGTTGCAGCCATCCGAGCAGCACAGCTCAAACTGCGCACAGTGGTCATTGAAAAGGCTGAGCTGGGAGGGATCTGCGCCAACTGGGGATGCATCCCTACAAAAGCGCTCCTCCACACGGCCGAAGTGTACGCCGCTGCAAAAGCCGGGGGAGAGCTTGGAATTTCCGCCAATGGACTCAAAATCGATTTTCCCCAAGTCATTCGACGAAGCCGCAAGGTTGCATCGATGCAAAACCAGGGTGTAGGGATTCTTTTTAAGAAGAATAAAATTACCCACATTGCGGAAACCGCCACATTGGCCAAAGCCAAGGATGGAGGCATCCAAATCCAGGTAAAAAATCAACCCATTGTGGCAAAGAATATTATCTTGGCGACAGGAGCTCGCCCCAAGATTATTCCAGGGCTTGAGCCAGACCGTGATCGAATCATTACCTATTTTGAAGCCATGAACCTGCCTGCGCAGCCCAAGTCGCTTATCGTGGTAGGCGCAGGGGCCATCGGCGTTGAATTTGCTTACTTTTATAATGCCTTAGGCACCCAGGTCACACTGATCGAAGCAATGCCTCGGATTCTTCCTGGTGAAGATACAGAGATTTCTGATCTTTTGGCAAAAAATCTAAAAAAACAAGGGATCCAAATCTTTACGGATGCCAAAGTGACCAAGCTGAACAAGACCTCGCAGCAGGTTGAGGTCCAATTTAAAGATGCAAGCGGCGATGCACGGACCTTAAAAGCCGAGCGCCTCCTCTCTGCAGTCGGGGTCACTGGTAATGTCGAAAACCTGGGCCTCGAGGCATGCGGCATTCAGACCGACCGTGGTTTTATTAAAGTGGATGAATGGTACCGTACGCTGGATGCTAGCGGCAAACCTATTTCCTCAGTATACGCCATTGGAGATGTCATTGGCCCCCCCATGCTGGCCCATAAAGCCTCGGCCGAAGGGATTGCCTGCGTGGAATTCATCGCGGGCATTCCTCAGCGGGAAATCCGTCGAGTGAACTACAGTGCGATTCCTGGTGCCACCTTCTGCCGTCCTGAGGTTGGTTCCATGGGGCTTACCGAAGCCCAGGCCAAGGAAAAAGGCTACACTATCAAGGTTGGGAAGTTTCCTTTCAAGGTTTCTGGAAAAGCCCAAGCCACCGGAGAAACAGAGGGGCTGGTCAAAACAGTGGTCGATGCCAAAACGGGCGAGATCTTGGGTACACACATCCTAGGCGGCACCGCCAGCGACATGGTGGCCACAATGACGCTTGCGCGGTCTGCAGAACTCACCAGCACCGAGATCCTTCACACAGTGTTTGCGCACCCTACCTACGCCGAAATTATGAAAGGCTCGATCGAAGCAGCCTACGGTGAAGCAATCGATTTATAAGAGGCACAGGCTGCCAAGCATCACTCCCTTAGCCATCCACTTATTTTTACAAACCGGAAGTCACGTTTCCAAAAATTCAGTAAAAATGGAATTGACGTTTCCAAAAATTCAGTAAAAATGGAATTATGTATTCCAGAGACCTTATTTGGCCGCAAGGGAAAAGCTTCTTCCTATTTGGTCCTCGTGGGACGGGAAAGTCGGTATGGGTAAAGACCTCATTTCCTGGTGCCCTTTATTTCGATCTTTTAGAAGCGACCACGTTTCAAGAATTACTTTCTGCCCCTGATCTTTTAGATCGCCGAATCCCACCACATTTTTCTGACTGGGTGATTATTGATGAGGTGCAAAAAATTCCTGCGCTGCTTGATGAAGTACATCGGCTGATTGAAAATCGTCGATTGAAATTCATTCTCACTGGCTCTAGCGCCCGTAAGCTAAAACGAAGCGGAGTAAATCTTTTGGCCGGACGAGCCCTTGTGAAAGAGATGCACCCGCTTACGGCGCAAGAACTTGGGGCTGATTTCGATATCGGTCATTCTTTAAAGTTTGGGCAGCTGCCTTCAGCCTATGTGGATCCTCATCCTAAAGAATTTTTGGAAAGCTATGTCTCGATGTATTTAAAAGAAGAAATTCTTCAAGAAGGAATTACCCGAAACTTAGGAGCATTTAGCCGATTTCTCGAGTCCGCCAGTTTTTCCCAAGGAGCCATATTAAATATTTCTTCTGTTGCCCGGGATTGCGGAGTCGAGCGAAAAACAGTCGAGGGGTATTTCTCTGTCCTGCAAGATTTATGGCTAGGGGTCCATATTCCTGTGTTTACACGACGAGCAAAACGGAAACTGATGAGCCACCCAAAGTTTTATTTTTTTGATACTGGGGTCTTTCGTGCTCTTAGGCCTCGGGGACCTCTTGAACAGGAAGAGACGCTAGAAGGTGCGGCCTTCGAGACGCTGGTGCTTCAAGAGCTTCGCGCCCATAATGCGAACCAACATTTAGAGTACCAAATTTACTATTTTCGAACCAACCAAGGAGTGGAGGTCGATTTTGTTTTGTACGGCCCCCGTGGTCTATGGGCATTTGAAGTAAAATCATCCACCCGGATTCGAAACGAGGACTTCAAAGGCCTCCACCTGTTTTTAGAGGACTATCCCGAGGCAAAAGTAAAAATAATCTATGCCGGACACAGACGGTACTGGGAAGGAAACATTGAAGTCATCCCTATTTCTACTTTCTGTACTTCACTCCCAGACTTACTTTTATGATAATGGATAAGCAGCCCATCGTGAACAAACCACTCGTGAATTTACCCTTAGATTGGCAGAACCTCCTTAAAGAAGAGATCGAGAAACCATATTTTTCTGCCTTGATGAGATTTGTTCAGAAAGAGCGGACCCAAGTAACCATTTTTCCAGAGGAAGAAGATGTTTTTCGTGCCTTTCGGCTCACTCCCTTTGCCAAAGTGAAGGTCGTCATCTTGGGGCAGGACCCCTACATCGGCGAAGGGCAGGCCAACGGACTTTGTTTCTCCGTCCATAAAGGAGTGTCCTTTCCTCCCTCATTACGAAACATCTTCAAAGAACTTCAGACCGATGTAGGCATTCGTATGCCTAAAGAGGGATCGTTAGAATTTTGGGCAAAGCAAGGAGTTTTCCTGCTCAATACGGTCCTGACCGTAAGGGCCCACCAAGTCCATTCTCACAAAAATAAGGGATGGGAGCAGTTTACCGATGCGGTCGTCAAGAAAATTTCAAAACAGAAGCAACATATTGTCTTTGTCCTATGGGGGACCCCCGCACAGGCCAAAGCAAAGCTGATCGACGTACCTCCCCATACCATCATTACGGGAGCCCACCCCTCCCCTCTTTCGGCCCATCGCGGTTTTTTTGGTAGCCGTCCTTTTTCTAAAGTGAATCAGGCTCTTAAGGCTCACAACCAGCCTGAGATTGATTGGAGCCTTCTTAGCTGAGATTCTCTTTAAAGCTTTCCCGATTCTATCAAAGTGAAACCTTACATTCCCTTTCCTTCTCACTACCTAGAACGTCGTGCTTGTAGCAATTTGGTAACTATGAAATAATAGCTAACGTTCATTTTTGTCTTTTCATAAGGAGATTCGTCCTATGCAGCCCTTTTCCTCCTCTGCTAGAGCAAGCATCCTCACGTGTTTTAGATCAAGCATCCTCAGGTTTTTTCGGGCACGCATCTTGATGGTAGGCATCCTTACTTTTGTTGCCAGTCGTTGCCTTAACCAGGACTTTTTTATGGGCATTGAGGAGACCACCATTACGACA
The DNA here is from genome assembly GCA_964537055.1 of uncultured Myxococcales bacterium. GTDB lineage: Bacteria > Myxococcota_A > Polyangia > Palsa-1104 > JAEUJZ01 > CAZHYV01. The sequence continues at coordinate 3,586 of CAZHYV010000008.1, read as the reverse complement.
TACCCAGGGGCAAAAGTCTCTCTTGCAATCCTGGTAGACGCTTTAGATTGGAACAGTCCCGTAAGTTTCGGTTGCCGAGGACTTAAAGGCAATCCTCTCCCTGAAGGAATTTTTTGTGAAGAACTCTCTGTCTCTCTTTCTGCGGAAAAGCGGACCCTCGCCTTCCCTATTCAAATTTCTCCTTCTGTTCCAGCGGGGACCGTGAAAATTGAGGTGGTGGGGAAACATCAAGGAAAAGAAAGCATCCAGCCCATTGAGATAAGAATTACAAACCTAGAGCACTTTGGCTTGCTCCGTGAGGGAACCCACATGCTTTCTAAATCTTCCTGGATCCGGCAGATTGGTACCCCAAATACAGACTTGATTAAAGCCATGGTCACAGACCGAGTGGGAAACGTGTATACTGCAGGCTACACCACAGGTACGTTTACCAATCAAACTTCTTTAGGGAACTATGATGCTTTCTTGATTAAGTACCGAACGGATGGTTCTTTAGAATGGCTCACCCAATTTGGAAGCTCTGGTTCAGACCTTGTCTCTTCCCTTGCCATTACTCCTCAAGGGGACGTTGTGGTGGCAGGTTATACCTACGGTACCTTACCCAACCAAAAAAGCCAAGGGAGAGCCGACGCTTTCCTTGCGAAGTATACCCACACTGGCTCGCTTGTCTGGGTGAAGCAAATAGGAACCTCTGAATTGGACCGGGCCCATGGAGTCGCGGTTGATACGACAGGAAACATCTTTCTTGTGGGAGATACCGAGGGAAGTTTCCAAGGCTTCCGAAACGAAGGACAGATGGACGTGTTTATCCAGAAGTACGATGAGGAGGGTGCTCTTTTATGGACGAAACAATTTGGTACCAACAACAATGATTCTGCCTTGTCGGTTTCGGTGCTGATCGAGGGCTCGGTCTTTTTTGGGGGAAGTACCGAAGGAGCCTTTCCTTCTCAAACATCCAGCGGTCTTGAAGATGCCTGGCTTGCGCAGTTTGATGGCAATGGGAAGTCTCTGTGGCTTAGCCAATTTGGAACCTATGGTGAGGATAGAGTGACCTCTGTAACGGTGGGTGAGGGCAATGCCCTCTATGCAGCAGGTACCGCCACAGGCCCTTTTCAAGGACCCTACGCTCTTGGGAGGGGCGGCCGAAAGGATGGCTTTGCCACAAGGTTTAGCCAAGAGGGTACGCTCCTTTGGGTTAAAGAATTCGGAACCGAATTTCCTGAAGAAATCTTTGCCACGGTAAGCTATACGGGTGTGCTCTTTGTAGGGGGTTCTACCCAAGGTTCATTGGGAATAAACAGCGTTGGAGGAATCGATGCATTTCTGTTAGGGTTTGATGAAAAAGGCAACCTTCTTGGGAAAAAACAATTTGGCACCAGCGCCAATGATCAAACAACGGGGCTTACCGTCTACGCAAACCGATTCTATATAGGTGGGGTCACCTTTGGGGCTTTCCCCGAGCAAATGAATGAAGGAGACTCGGATGGGTTTTTGTATTCGTTTGATATGATTACCAAGTAGGGGGTTTTGCAAGCCTTTTTGGTACCCGGCCATTAAAAAAGCGTATAACATACAGTCACCTTTCAATCACCCCTGTTCACACTCAATACTAATATTTTGCCATTCTTATTCCTCCCTTGATTTCTGGGTGAACCCTAGAATAATATGGCTGCTTGCATTATCTTACAACAGAAGCACTCTCACATAGGATAGCGAAAACGCATGATGATAGCTGGCACTAGGCTTCTCATACCTCTGTTAGATTAGATATACAAGCGCTGGAGGTTGAAGTGACTACAAAGACAATCAAACGTGCAATGATCACTAGCGGTGATAAAGCACCAATTTGCATGCTCTCTTTGCAGAAAACAGAAGAACAATACGAGATAGGCTTCCAAGCGGATGAGCAATCTAGTAAAGACAAGATTGACTCAGTTGTCTTTCTACTTAAGGAATTGCTTTTAGATAGAGAAGCCGATGGAAGTTCAAAGAGCACCAGCAACCTAAAGGAGCCAGACATAATAAAGGAAGAACGGGTTTGGAGGCAGATACTATCGAAGTTAACTTCAGCAGACTACTATATTGATGAGATCCCCCTCCAAGACTTAGGAATGGAAATTATCTTTGATGAGGACACGAATCATATATCTTCATCCGTGCATGCTCTTCATAAACATATTGACCTAAATGAACAACAAAACACAGCGAATCATGTTTTTGGAGAGATAACGGGTTTAATCAGAGGCCAAGCCAGGACCACTCTAAGCGAGCTTAAATTATTACAATCTGAAGAACGATGGAATGAGCTTGAGACCAAAATAGTAAGCGCCAGTAGGGATGCATTGATTGAATTTTCCAATCAAGAGGATTTGCTTGGATTCTTAGGCTTTATCAAAGGGTTAGATATATCTCAATTCACAGAAGAAAACCGAGATAGAGTCGCCTTCTTCATGTTTTCTCTGGCCGGTTTGACAGACAAGCCTGCCATGATTTACGAAGAACTATGCAGATATGATGAAGCACATCCCGATATTGAGCTGAATCTCCAACATCGATTGAAACTCTTGAAAGCTCAGGGTGCCTTGCAGAAAGGGATGCCCGAACTTGCTTACGCAATATATAAGGAGTTGCTTGTTCAAGAGAGAGATATGGAGGTTGGCAACGTTGCCTTGCTCTATAAGGCGCTAGCAGGACTGAATAGCACGTCAGATTCTGATGCTATCAAATATACAGAATATGCTGCCGATGCATTCCTAGTGGCAGGCAATCAAATACAAGCCTCAGCATGTTACTGTAGACTAGCAGATCGAATCGGACTGTCTGATATCAAATCAGCAATACAATATTTTGAACAATCTGAGAGTCTAGTGAACGGCATCACAGATAGTCGAAAAAAGCATTTTCTGGCACAAATATCCTACAGAAAGGCCTGTTTATATTATCAAGCGAATATGCTTACAGAAGCCAATGCCGAGATTAAGAAATCTCACAGATATCAGCTTCATTTATTGGGTGGTGAATCTAACAAAATTTCCGTTCTAAGATTAGCGCACATTCTCGCGGCAGAAAACAACAACCTTGAGGATGCAAAAATTTTTGAAAGGGAATTGGATGCATTCAGAAGTAAATATCCCGATCATCAACAATGGCTCCGAGATGAACTTATTAGCTATGCACGTAGTCCCATTCCTGAAGTGCAGCAGGTTCTTGATAAAGAAGTAGCGCAGAATGGAAGTATCGAACTCAAGTCCGAATGGTATATTTTGAAAGCAATCACTAATTCTACTCTATCTAACGAAGACAAAATAGCTTTGTTGGAACAAGCAAACATTCTTCTTAAGCATGGTATAGCTCTACATAAAAGAAGAGAGCATTTAGCCACTTTGTACTCGTCCTATGGATTTGTATATCTAAAAATTAATGATAACGCTAAGGCTCTCTCATATTATCGAGAATCCGTTAAGCTTGATCCATACCAACAATCTGTACGACAGAATTATGCTGCTCTTTTGTTTAAAACCAAGAACTGGGCTGGAGTGCGCCCCTGGGCTGGACAAAATTTAGCGGAGTTTGATCACCGGGCGGT
>CAZHYV010000007.1:0-221946 GCA_964537055.1 uncultured Myxococcales bacterium | reverse complement strand
ACCACCCACTTTCAAATCTTACGAAAACTGTCCAGTTCTAGGGGCGCACTCCACTTTTAGACAAGGCTCGTTCGCTAGGTTCTAAAGGTTCTAACTTCAAGACGTTTATGGAAGGTCATGGTACAAAATTGGCTTTGGATCAAACGGTATGAAATGTGTCCGTGATGGAGAAGCTATCGAGGGTGAAAGGATAGAGGGTTCTTCCCGAGACCCATGGAGGAGATACCCTGCACTAAGCCGCACAAAGGATGGCAAAAGTCTTCATGGGTATTGGGTAGACTTTGATGTCTCATGTAAAGTGACTAAGGTTTTATCTCCCAATACAACTCGTCTTAACCCGAGAGCATACATTGAATTAGAGGACGAGATTACAATTTGTGAAAAAGCCCTAATCGAATCGTTTGATGCTAAGCCTAAAAGACCAGAGGTCTCTTCGCGGACAGGTCGCCACAAAGCGAACTTTTGGAAATTTAATAGCCAAACTTCAGTAAAAATTGTTAGGGCTCGCCAAGAGATCGCCCATCAGCTTCAAAAAACCGAACGAAAGTTAGATGGAAAAAATAAAAAGAAGTAGTATTTCTATTGAATCCCATCCCCCTCATGCTTGTAAGGTAGCACCTGAATCTCGGGTGGAGCATCCACAAGTCCTTGGGTCCACTTTCGAAGCTGAGGTTCGAGTACATCTGCGGTTGCAACCAGTACTGTAAGCAGACTCTCTGGATGAAGGGTCGTTCTTAGCACATCCTGGATTTGCTGGTCGGGGACGTTCTTGACCATGGTTGGGAATTCATCAAGATATTCCAGGGGTATCCCACATAGTTCAAGTTGGGTTTTCCGGCGTAACCGAGCTTCAGGGGTTTGGATACTAAAAGCGTAACTTTTGCTCAGGTAACTTTTAGCAAAATCAATCTCATCCTGACTCAAATTCGAGATCCACTCTTTGTAAAGCCGAAACACCAGCTCCATCGTCTCCATCGTTTGCTCGGCGGAAGGAAAGACATGGATCACAAACCCATGCGCTTCCCGTCCTTTTCCTACATAGGCAGAAGCTCCGTATGAGAGGCCTCGCTTGACGCGGACCTCGTCCATAAGCCGTGCGGTAAATGTTCCACCAAAGGCTGTTGTGGCGATGATAAGGGGAAGCCAGGCGGGGTCGCTCCATTTTGGGGCCACTTGTCCCATCAGAATTTGGGATTGAGTGCGCGCTGGCTTGTCAACCAAAAGGATCTTTTTTTGCTTCGGGGAAGGTGGAGTTACTAGAATGGGTGTGTCCTGCCTCTGTCCTCTTGGGAGCGAAGAAAAGTGTCGAGAGAACAGGTCTTGAAATTCTGCTCGCGTAAGGTCCCCTGCAGCACCAAAAATGAGGTTTTCTGACGAGACGTAAGTCTGATGCCAGGCACGAGCCATTTCTGGGGTAAGCTGCTTCACACTCTCTGAGGTTCCCTCGATTGGATTCCCATACGGGTGGTTACCATAAAGAGCTTTTGAAAAAAAGCGGCCGACTAAGGCATTATCATTGTCACGAAGCTCATCCAGGCCAGCGGTAATCTCGCGTTGGAGAAGGGAAGCCTCTTGTCTTTCAAAATGAGGTTTTAACGTCACATCAGCCAAAAGGGGAATGGCTTCCGGAAGCTTCTCTTTGAGAGTGATGAGATCAAACGTAACCGAATCGTGGCTGCATAACGCATGTAAGCTAGCGCCAAGCCGATCAAGCTCTGCATCGAGCTCGGCCCTTGACCTTCCTCCCGCCCCTCGTCGCATAAGTTCTGTGGCAAAGTGGCATAAACCTACAGGGCGACCTTGGCTGGGCTCGTCTTTGCTTGAGCCAGTGCGAAGCGTTAGCTGGATGCGGCAGAGGGGAAGATTGTGGTCTTCTTCTAGCAGGAAGGTAGGCATCGGGCTCCTTTAAAAGGAGCCAATTCTACTTTAATTCGTGTTGGAAAGGCAATGCCCTTTCTTCCTGGGTAGTAGGTCTTCCCGATTTTCCCAGGTAGGTTGCCTGGTAGAAAGAAGCGAGTCTAAAAATTTGCGCGGTTCCAGAAAGGTTTTGGATCTCCTACGTAAGCGCCCTCTACGCAAACCCAGGAGAGTGGATCATCAGGACGTTCTTGTTCAGCATGGGCAGTCGTCTTATATTGCTGCGTACACGCTACCCCGATTGAGAAGGGCTGCCAGGAGCCATCTGACGACTCACAGCCCCAGGTCTTCTTTCCTTCGAACTGACCTGGAGTCTGTTTCCAGGAGGCATGCACCGCCCCCTTCGCCTTACAGTAGGCCTCGCCGTCTATACCACCAAGCACTTTTCTCTCAGCTGCTCGATTACATGCAAAAAGAAACCCGAACGATATACACACACCAATAAATCTTCGCATCCTTGGATTATCCTGGTTTTCTAAAAAAGAGTCAAATCTACGATGTAACATTTAATTTCTTTTTTGTCCTATGGGTTTAACTCGGGTGCTGGCTCATTGACAGTATAGAGAGATATGCTAAAATAACGCACATGGATACGTCTTCTCTGCCGTCCCTTGCCCCTCCTCTCCGCTTGCTACGTTCATATGTTCTAGGATTTCTTTTCGTTTTGGCTGGAACCTTAGGCTGCCGGGAGGTATCTCCCCCGTTTGCTTCTTCCACAGTTCAGCCTTTGTCCCAAGGATTTGTGTACCTGGACCCTACCAAAGGAGCCGTCTTTGTCGATGCCTCTCTGGTTCCCAAGAAGCTCTTGTCTTCTTCTTTGGTCCACATGGTGCCGCTCAACGACCGTGAGCATGTCTTACTGCAAACCGCTTCTTTGGGTCTTATCCTTGCTCATCCCTCCAGCGGAGCCTTGGTGGAACTCAAAGGCTGGGGCGAGCATCCGTTGTCGGCTGGGTGGCTTGACAACCAACTGTGGGTGCTTTCCCAAAGAGGACAGCTGGCGTTCTTTCGTGCGGAAGGCTCGCTGGAACGAATGCAAGCCTTAGACGCCTATGCAGCAGATACCTTGTTAGAGGCTGCGGCCTCGGTGGCTCGCAGCCCTTGGGTCCTTTTGGTGAAAGAGAGACGTCTTTTGCTGTGGGACTTGAAGTTGCAAAGAGAGGTTCAGAGTTTTGGGGTGCTGGAGGGGCAGGTGCAAGCGCTGGGGGTCAGCGAGCAAGGGAAGTTTTTGGGGGTCGGAACGGATCGGGGGGAGATACGAGTGTACAAGATGGGGGGAGCCGGGAAGCGGTACACGCAAGTATTTGCACGGGAAGCGGGAGGGGCGGCTGTGGTGCAGGTGAGCGTCAGCGAGCAGAAGAACCAAGCGCTGGTCATTACCAGTGAGGGCCAAGGGCTTGTGTACAATCTAAATGGGGTGCTCTGTAAAGCAGTCGAAAGTGAAGAAGGGCTTTTGGGGGCGGTGTTTGGGAATCAGGGGCAAGAGGTCTGGGGGGCCGATCGGAAGCGGCAGGGGGTAAAGTACGACGTAGGTCAAGAGTGCTACGCAGTAAGACACACTCTCACCGGGCATCGTGGGCCCGTCTATCATTCGAGTATTTCGCCAGATGGGACGCAAGTGGTGACAGCGAGCGCGGACAGAACAGCCAAGATCTGGAATGCCAAAACAGGCGCGCTACAATACGACTTGGTGGGTCATACAGCTACAGTGTATCGTGTCGCCTTTTCCCCGGATGGGACGCAAGTGGTGACCGGAAGTGGGGACGCTACAGTCAAGATCTGGAATGCCAAGACGGGTGCACTGGAACATACTTTGACGGGTCATACAGGGTTGGTAAATCGCATCGCTTTTTCCCCGGATGGGACGCAAGTCGTAACGGTTAGTCCTCCTGAGGTTTTGGTCAAGATCTGGAATGCGAAGACGGGCAAGCTAGAACGCAACTTGTTGGATCATCTAAGCCGGGTTAATAACGCGCAGTTTTCTCCGGATGGGATGCAAGTGGTGACAGCCAGCGCGGACAATACAGTCAAGATCTGGAATGCCAAGACGGGTGTGCTAGAGACCACTTTGGGGGGGCATACAAATTGGGTCTTTGATGCAAAATTTTCGCCAGACGGGACGCAAGTGGTGACGGCGAGCCATGATAAAACAGCCAAGATCTGGAATGCCAAGACGGGTGTGCTCGAACACACCTTGGTGGGCCACATAGACAACATAAGATATACAGAGTTTTCTCCGGATGGGACGCAAGTGGTGACGGCAAGCATAGACGGCACAACTAAAATTTGGAATGCCAAGACGGGTGCACTGGAACACACCTTGCCGAGAAATGCAGTTGATGTGGAGGAGGCCGTATTTTCTCCGGATGGGATGCAAGTGGTGACGGCGAGCTTTGATAAAACAACCAATATTTGGAATGCCAAGACAGGTGTACTCGAACACACCTTGGTGGGGAATATTAACGGGATCTTTGCGGCAAAATTCTTTCCGGATGGGATGCAAGTAATAACGGCTCATGCAGACAATACAGTTAAGATCTGGAGTCGACAGGGCTCCTTGGTGGGGACCGCTCCATTATTTCCAGAAAAGCCTTAAATCGAATTTTTGTTTTTAAAGGGTATTCAATCGGTAAAAGAGATAGAATTTTGGCTTTTTCATACCTCCTCTATGGCTCGATTGTATCTAGTTGCTCCGCAATTTTGGGGTCCTCAAGCTGCCTTGAGCGGAAGGCAGCAATGCACAGAGAAAGAATCCAAGGTCCTACGAAGATACCGGCCACACCAAAGGTGAGGATTCCGCCGATCAGAGAAACAAAGATCCAAAAGAACCCCAGATTGATATGCCCCTTCATCAGCCAAGGCCGAAGGATATTGTCAATCACGGAAATAACCGCAGCGGCGATAAGCATGCCAATGCCTGCAGCTGTTCGTCCCTGGGCAAATAAATAGATAGCAGCGCTGCCTGTAATTAGAGCCGTCCCGATGGCTGGAATAAAGGCAGCAAACAAAGTGAGGATCCCAAGCAGAAAGAAGTGAGGGATTTTGAAAATAAACAAAAAGAAGGTGGACAAGAGAGCCTGGATAAAAGCAACTAGAATGTTTGCGAAAATAAGTCCAAAGATGACTTTCTCAGTTGTATCCATGATAAGAACACGCTCTTTGGGAAAGGGAATCAGCTGCTCTAGCACGTCATGTCTTACCTTGGGCCCTGCGGTTAGGCACGTAAACCAACTTAAGAAAAAGATCATCATGGCTAATACGGCCTGTGGGGTTGCTGCTAGAAGGGCGCCGCCTTTCTGAAGGAGAAAGTTTGTGAATGAGAAGAAGAGGGAACCTAAACGATTACTCAATTGTTCTAGAAACGAGCTGGGAAGAAAATGGATGCTGGCAAGTTTTGATTTCAAAAATTGTCCCTGTTGGATCAACATTTGCATCACATCATGGTTTTCGTTGATTGACGAAGAAAGTTGGACCAGCTGCTTGGATGCAGAATAAATTGCAAGTGTGAGTGGAAGAAGTACAACGGTCGAAACCAGAAGAATCATAAGCAGGGAGATGGCTGCACGGCCTCGCCTCCCTGAAATGCGTAGTCTGCTTATGAGCCAATATGTTGGCTTTTCCAAAAGGAATGCAAAGATCATCCCTAATCCAATAGGAACAGAAACCCGCCAAAGCACAAGCATGGCTCCTAGGATGCACAAGTAAAAGAACCACTTTCCAGACTTAAGTAAAGACATAGGCACGGCTTCTCCCTGGTTAAAAAGAAAATATAGGACTTGTTTTGCCATGAAGCTAGCGGGAATGCAGGAGGTGGAAGAAGTTTGTTACAGCAAGGCATTGTCTTGGGACGACGAAACTTGCATCAAGGAGTTAATCTAGATGTATTAGCGCTTGGTCTTAATCTGCAGCTCATCTAGCTGCTTCTGTGACACTTCCGTGGGGCATTCCGTCATAAGGTCCGTACCATTCTGCGTCTTTGGAAATGCGATGACATCCCGCAGCGAATCTGCTTTGCACAGAAGCATTGTAAGACGGTCTAGGCCGAATGCAATTCCTCCGTGGGGTGGGGGGCCGTACTGAAACGCGTCTAGCAAAAACCCAAACTTTGCCCGACGTTCTTCGTCAGAAAGTCCAAGTGCGGCAAACACCTGCGCTTGCACATCGGGTTGATGGATCCGGATCGAGCCACCACCGATCTCATTCCCATTTAATACCAGGTCGTAAGCCCGTGCCTGAATGGGCTCAGGATCTTTGCCTAGAAGAGAGATATGCTCTGGTTTAGGTGAGGTAAAGGGGTGGTGGGCTGCGACCCAGGCTCCTTGCTCGCTCCGCTCGAAAAGAGGGAAGTCCACCACCCATAAAAAGCGGAAGACATTTTCTTCAAGCAAAGCGAGACGCTTTCCAAGCTGCTGCCTCAAGCTGCCTAGCACCAAGTTAACCTGTTTGCTTTTCCCCCACTGGAAAAACAGGAGATCTCCAGGCCCTGCAGAGGCGGCATTGGCAATCGCTGAACGAAGCTCGGGACTAATGGTCTTTGAGAGCGGAGACTGAAGCCAGGCGGCGCTAGCTCCTTGGCCCTGCGCATCTAGGCGAGCGCTGGCCAATCCTAAGGCCCCCAGCTGCTTTGCGTCTTCGTCTAGCTTTTTCACCTCGGTGTTCGATAGCTTCGTTGCATGCTCTGCAGGAATGCGGAGAAGCTTCACGATGCCTCCTTGCGCCACCGCTTGCTCAAAGAAGGCAACACCCCCCCCTTGATGTTGCTTGACCACTTTTGTAATATTGGTAAGCAGGAGGGGATTGCGGAGGTCAGGCTTATCCACGCCGTAACGATCCATTGCTTCTTGGTAAGTCATGCGAGGAAAAGGTAGAGCGATGGTGAGGCCAAGGGTATCTTGTAAAATCCTCCTCATCAGACCTTCGGCCATGTGGAAAATATCTTCTTCCTCGACGAACGACATCTCCACATCGATCTGGGTAAACTCTGGCTGCCTGTCTAAACGAAGGTCTTCGTCTCGGAAACATCGGACAATTTGGAAATATTTTTCCATGCCCGAGACCATAAACAGTTGCTTATAAATCTGTGGAGATTCGGCCAGCGCATAAAATTTCCCCGCATTTAATCGAGAAGGCACCAAAAAATTACGCGCTCCTCCAGGTGTATATTTCCCCATAAATGGGGTTTCGAGTTCCCAAAAATCGTTGTCATGGAAGTATTCTCGGGCTGCTCGGTACAGCTTGCTTCGGATTAAAAAATTGTTTTGCAGCTTAGGCCTTCTCAGATCGAGAAACCGGTATTTTAACCGGATCTCTTCGCGAGTTTCTACTTCATCCTCGATCAGAAAAGGAGGTGTTTCGGCACGGGAAAAAATATGAAGCTCTAGAGCTTCAACCTCAATCGCGCCGGTTCGGATTGCGGTGTTCTCTCGACCTCCTGAGGCAGATCGAAGAGATACCCTTCCTCGAAGCCCGATACAAAATTCAGCACGCAATGCTTCAGCAGCGCGATGAGCCTCTTTAGAAATATCGGGGCCAAATACGATTTGCGTCAGTCCCGTCCGGTCTCGCAAATCGATGAAAATCCGTCCCCCTAAATCTCTTCGGACTTGCACCCAGCCGTACAGGATAACCTCTTTGTGTTGGTGTTCTTGTCGCAATTCTCCACAAGTGTGGGTTCGTTTATGGGTCGAAAGAAATGTTTTCATAACGAGGCTCATGAATGGAAGGAGGTGAATCGGGGCGAGAGGATTTGAACCTCCGACCTCACGGTCCCGAACCGTACGCGCTACCAGGCTGCGCTACGCCCCGAAAAACAAACCCTTATCATGACGTGGTCATGTGATCTGTGTCAAGGAATTGGTGAGAAATTATTTATTTTCGTAACTATTTGAAGGAACTAATCTCCCCGGTATGGGGGGAAAAGATTTCTTTTTTTCTTTAATCAACCATAATGTGCAGATGACTTCTTCACCTTCTTTGCAAACCTCGGGCAGAATTTCTCTTGTTCGTCTTCTAGTAGTTCTCGGGCTTGGATGGATGTTTGATGCCATGGATATCGGACTCGTTGGATTTCTTATGCCTTTTCTCAGTAAACACTTTCTGTTAACGCCCGCGGAGGGAGGCTTGATTGGAAGCGCGACTCTTGTGGGGATGCTTGTCGGTGCCCTTGTCGCGGGGAAGCTTTCGGACCGTTACGGGCGGGTGTTTGTTCTTAAGTGGGCGCTTCTGCTGTTTGGGCTAGGCAGCATGGCCAGCGCGCTTGCGCCTCGGTTTGGTCTTTTGCTCCTAGCTCGTGTCTTCACGGGACTTGGACTAGGTGCAGAGCTACCCGTGGCTGCTGCCTATCTGAACGAGTGGGCACCCGAAAAGCACAGGGGAAGAATGGTGGTCCTCCTCGAGTCGTTTTGGGCGGTGGGTTGGCTGTGTGCAGCGCTGCTTGGATATCTGCTTGCCCCTCAGTATGGATTTCGTGTCGCCTTTGCGCTTGGCGGACTTCCTTGTGTGCTTGCCCTGTTTATTCGAAGGGCGCTGCCAGAATCGCCGAAGTGGAAAGAGCAGCTGGCTTTGCAGGCACGTTCTTCAAAGGAACGAAAGCGTACGGCCTTTCTTGAGTGGAAGGGTCTGTTTCTGATTGGGCTTGTATGGATGCTGCTCAACTTTGGGTATTATGGGATGTTTATTTGGTTGCCCTCCTTTATGGTAGCTAAGGGATTTCCTGTAATAAAATCGTTGAAATATGTGCTCCTGATGACGCTAGCGCAATTGCCGGGGTATGCGCTTTCGGCTTGGCTTATCGAAAAACGGGGTCGCCGATTCACGCTCGTAAGCCTACTTTTAGGGTCTTCGATCACTGCTTTTGGCTATGCGCATTCTAGCTCTGCACAGGCGCTATTCCTATGGGGGGCGCTTCTATCGCTTTGCAACTTAGGGGCTTGGGGCGCGCTGTATGCGTATACACCCGAGCTATTTCCTACTGAGCAGCGGGGATTTGCCTCGGGGGTGGCGAGTGCGCTTGGGAGAGGGGCTGCCATTTTTGCCCCGTGGCTTACCGGAGTAGCCTTGCCTAGGTTGGGTTCTTCCTGGGTCGTCGTTGGTCATGCGATGGTTTGGGGATGCGCAGCGGCCGTTGCCTTGCTCTGCAGAGAGACTAAGCCTATCCAAGAAGCAGTCGCTAAAAGTAGCTAAGCAATCCAAACGAAACCCAAAGACCTGCCCGGAGGTTTCCCAAAGAGAAAACAGGGGTTTGATCGGCCCCTTGCACAAATGTTTTTTCTTCAGGATTCATTCGAGCCTGGAAGATTCCTTTTCCCTCGAGAAACAGTGAAAATTTGGGGTGGAACCTGAATTCAAGCCCCGGTCCAAAACGAGCCTCAAAATAGGTGGCTTTATCGACAACTTCTTGAATACTATTAAATAGCTGGCTGAACGTGACCCCAGCATCTACGGAAAGATAGGGAGAAAGAGAAGAGGGTTTCTCTTTACTAATAGGCTCGAGGTGAACTTTGCATCCGATCGTTAGGGGCAGCTCAAAGACAAAAGAACTGGGTGCTGTCGAATTGGGTGCTATAACCAAAGAAGGAAGGGCTTTCGTAAAAATACTTGGCGTAATTCCTAAGCCCAAATCCAAAGTGAGTCTTGGGTGAGGACGAAGGAAGGCATGTCCTAAAAAGCCCGTCTGAACGAGATGTACCTCTCCATTGCTTGACCACAGGTACCGCACTGGAACCAGCGAGAGAGCAAAGCCCCCCTGGATGGAAAACCGGTTCCTTTTTGCTAGAGAATTTCCTTGTGCCTGAAGTGAGGGTAAGGAGCTTGACGGGGGCTGGGCAGAGGCTAAAGGCTGAGGTAGCCGTTGTTTTTGCAGAGAAGCTATGTACATGGACAGAGACCCCTGGGTGAAAAGAGGAGTCTTTGGCGCTAAGTGGGTCCCGGACGCTTCTGCAGAACTATTCCTAAAAGAAAGAAAGGGAAGAGAAAAAACAAGTACTACAAACGTAAAACGAGATCGCACACGTCCTCCCACAAGTTTGGCGAACGCACGGATGGGCAAGCTGATGGGCGAACGCATAGTGAGTTTATAGTATAGTGAAAACGGATAAGAAAATCCAGAACCTAGCGGTCCTTCTTCTAAGTCGATTTACCAAACAACCAAGCTAGAATTTGCTCCTGGGTTCCAAAGAACAAATGCATTGTGCCCGGGCTGGAAAGCGATAAGGTCTTCGAACCCATCCTGGTTTAAATCAGAGGAAAGTACTTTTGTCTCTGATAAGTTTGGCCCCAATTTTTCTGGGGAGAAAGGAAAGTAAAAGGGAAAACTAAAGCCGGCCGGGGAAATGCCGTACTGTAACTTACTTAGGCTAGAAAAGCTGATTGCATCTAAGAATGGGTCTTTATTTAGATCAACAAAGAAGATTTTTTCGGTTGAGTAATTGGGAAAATCAATGTTTTGGAAAGATAAATTCTCAGAGATAGGATTAACTTGCGATCGAAAGAGGGTAGAATCTCGTAGGCTTGGGTTATTTGAAGCAGTACCTTCTACAAATAATTCAAACACACCATCCCGATCGAGATCTAAAAGGTGAAGTTGCTCTATATGGTAGACGCCCATTCGACGTTTTTCTAATGAAAGCTCTCGTTCATGGTGGAAGGAGCGGCTCTTTGTTCCTTCCAGTACCGTAACTTGGTGGTCTTCTTTCCCAAAAAGTACATCCGGGATTCCATCGCGTGTGACATCGCCAACCTCAAACGCAAGCGCGGGTGTGTCTTCTGAAGGAGTATAAATGGGCACACGTTTAAATCCTGCTCCTTCTCGAAATAGGACTTGGATCGACTTCTTGTGGGTCTTAAGATCGAATCCTTCCACCACAATGTCTTGATTTCCATCTTGGTCCATATCGGCAATTTTGATAGATTTTGGGTCATGGTAATCAAAAGAGAAGTCTCCATATTTTGCGACGAGATCAAAGTTTCCATTTCCTCGGTTTTGGAGAATTCCTAAGTACATGATAAACCCTTCATTGAAGACATAGACCAAATCTGGATAACGATCATGATTAAAGTCGATGGCTTGGACAGCCCATGCATACTCTCCCTTGCGTTCGTAGGTGGACTTTAGCTCGAGGGCGAATTTTGAGGGAACCTTGTAGAACTGAAAGAGAACCTTGTGGACTTGCGTGGACTGTCCGATACGCAAAAGCTCCTTTGAACCATCACCATCCCAATCATCGATCATTAGATTTAATAGAATATTTTCTTCCGATGGATTGGGAATCTGCCAAGGCTCTATGTCTAAGATAGGATAGGTCTTGATTCCATTGATTTTTTCGTAATAAGGAAGCCAATCGATATAAAGCGATTCTCTAAAGGCTTTCGCTGACTCTAGGATGGTGTTCTTAGTAATCTTTGGTGCTCCGTAAATACGCTTTCGATAGAATTTCATATTCGAAGCAACGCTACGAATATCATTACGCAACAGAAATGGTGTTTCTTGGTTTGATGCCAAATCAATTCCTTGAAGCATTCCCCACGTAAGACCGAACTGCCACCCGTTAGGCCCATCAAAGCCAATATCACACTCGCTAATCAAAGGAGGATCATCCGGACAGAAAATCTCGTGAGGACCCGTTTCGCTATGTCTGGCTTCATGTAAAAGAGTAAGCATCATGTCAAACTCATTTAGAATTCTTGAGCAAATTCTAATTCCATCAGGAGCATAATAACTTCGCTCAGAGGCACCTAGAGTACATCCATATCGAATAGTCGGGGTTGCGTTTAGCACATAGTTCACCAAAGCTTGGTTTGGGTTAGGAGCACTTCCGATACGCTCGATAAAGTCATTCATTTCCAGCTCTTCTAAAGATGCCGATCTTGCGATCTTCTTTTCCTTAGGAAACTCAACGGGGGTATTCATAAGAAGATAAACACCATAGATGACTTCCTCGAGCAGCATGGGGTGCTCAACAAACGAGTCCACATCAATGGGAGCATGAGCTAAAATGGCAGCACGGCATTCTGGACTCATATCGCGCTTTTGTGATTGGCACTTAGGTTCACTTTGAATGGCAGTATAGTAATCTTTCCGCTGGCAACCGATAGATAGGATAGAAAATACAAAAAGAGTAGCAAGAAAAGCAGATCGAGCCACCAATAATTTTTTCATGTAAGGAAGTCTACTACAGGTTTTTATATTTTCAACTAGTTCTACAAAGCCAAAGCCTACGTTTACACTGATTTTTGTGAAGACGCAGTTCGAGGAATGGTAATAGAGAATGTCGTTCCTTCTTTCGGTTTTGTTTCGACTTGGATTGTTCCTCCATGATCCTCAATGATCTTTTTCACAATGGGAAGGCCAAGGCCTGTTCCTCCTTGTTTTTGGGAAGCAAAGGGCTCAAACATCCGGCGATGAATTTCTTCGGGAATTCCAGGACCATTGTCCGAGAACACAAAGAGAATATCTTCTTGATTTCCTTCTCGCTTGATAATGTCGGTTTCGATGCGGAAATAGCCTCCCTGGGGCATGGCTTGGGCCGCATTTTTTGCCAAGTTTTGGATGACCCGCATGAGTTTATGTTCATCAAACCACGCCGTTCCCATAAAACGAGCGTCTACTTCCAACGTAACTGGGGCAATTTGCTTAGGAAGATAAGCTTTTGCCTCTTCTAGGAACCGGTCCAAAAAGACACGGCGTACGAGGAGGTGGGACTCGCCTTTTGCGAAAGAGAGGACATCATGAATCATCGATTCTACTAGACCACACTGACGTCGGATTTGTTCGTTGTAAAAAGTGCGCTCTTTTGCGTCCTCTGAGGTGCTTAGCAGCTGAGAGTATCCTGAGATAACAGTAAGGGGAGTACGTAGGTCGTGCATCAGACCTGCGAGCATTCCTCCAATTGAGGAAAGATGATTCTGCTGGATCTTGGCCATTTTTGCTTTCGAAAGAACAATGGCCCGGGCTGCATGACCGGCAATCAGTGTAAGAAGCTCCGAGTCAACTTGGTCAAAGCCGGTTCCTGTGCGCGCACCAACTTTATTAATCACAGCGATGACGCCCAGCACCTGTTCTTGGGATTCCTCTTCTTCGCTAATTTCAATGTAGTGCAAAGGAGCCATCACGGTTTGGCGCATAGGTAGTCCAAGAAGTTTCGCACCGCGGCCCGAGACCCTGGGATCCTTCGTTGTATCATTAATTCTTAAGGGGAGATTATGGTTGACCACCCAAGGCAAAAGGCCGTGCCCTTGAGGAAGAACTGTATGCTTAATCTCAACCGGAGGAAGAGCGGTTTGCTCAAAAGGAATGGGGGGTTGATGGAAGAATGTGAGATCTAGATCTCCATCCTTGCGGACAAGTCCAATCATTCCTGCTTCTCCCGATAAAAGTTGTACCGCACGCCGAGAAAGTCCTTCGAGAAGTTCGTTCAAATCTTGGGCTGCAGAGGCTTCCCTTTCCATTTGGTAAAGAAGCTCAATATCTCGCATGCGATGGGTCAGTTCAATCGCTTGTGCCATAGGATCTATCGGAGGAAGAAGACATTCAGGGAAAGAAGAATGGAAAGACCCCTGTTCCTCAGATGGCGTTGGAATGGGCTCGTTGGAAGAAGTTTGTAAGCCTTCCCATCTTGGCCCAAATGGAAGGTCTTGTGTAGGGTCTGAGGAATGTGCACTCACGCGAACATCGTATCATGATTTTCTTAAGAACTCTAGGACTTCCTCGCCTGTTTGCCAGATGTCGCCTGCCCCCAGGGTAATGACAAGATCGTTAGATTTTAACGAGGAGGCAAGGGCCTTTGCCACTTCACTCCGCTTTCCGATATACTGCACATCCCGGTGTCCATAATCATGGATGAGCTCGGCCAAGAGCTTTCCTGTGATCTTGGGGATAGGGGTTTCTCCAGCAGGATAAATATCGGTAACCACAACCATGTTGGCTTCGTTAAAAGCACGTGCAAATTCTGTGAACAGCGCCTGGGTGCGGCTGTAACGATGGGGCTGGAAAATGGCGATGAGCCTTCTGTCAGGAAACCCGGCTCTGGCCCCTGACAGGGTTGCCCTAATTTCTGCAGGATGATGCCCATAATCATCCACCACCATGATTGATTTTACCTGTCCTCGAACTGTGAACCGTCTTCCAACCCCTTGGAAAGAGGCCAAGGCTTGCTTATAATGTGAAAAAGGAACGTGCAAGAAATCACAAACTGCCCATACGGCAAGGGCATTAAGAACATTGTGCATTCCCGGAATCGGAAGGTCTACTTCTCCGAGACAAGTTTCCTTATGCCATACCCGAAATTTGCTATGAAGCTCTGTAAATATGACATCTGTTGCTCGATACTCGGCTAAAGGGGTAAGCCCGTAGGTCACATATCGTTTTTGTACCTGGGGAAGTAACTCCTGAACATTTTCGTGGTCAAGACAGAGGACGGCCAATCCATAGAAGGGAACTTTGTTGATAAACTGGACAAAGGTTTCTTTTAGGGTTTCTAAATTCCCATAATGATCCAGATGCTCAGGATCAATATTCGTAACAACAGCGACCGTCGGGCTTAAATGCAGGAAAGAGCCATCCGATTCATCTGCTTCAGCAACGAGGTATTTTGATCGGCCCAGCTTTGCATTCGAGCCCAGCTGGGGCAACTTGCCTCCAATCACGGCCGTTGGATCAAGCCCTGCATGATGGAGGACTGTCGCAATCAGGGAGGTTGTCGTTGTTTTTCCATGAGAGCCAGCAATCGCAATCCCAAATTTAAGCCGCATTAGCTCGGCCAGCATCTCGGCCCTTGGAATGACTGGGATTCCTCTCCGCTTTGCTTCAGCAACTTCAGGATTTTCAGGCTTCACCGCGCTTGAGATCACAACGACGTTGGCTAGCCCTTCAAGAAGATCCAGGTGCTCTTTTGCATGTCCCAGACGGATAGTGGCTCCTAATGAGGACAGTCTTTTCGTTGAATCTGATTCTTTTAGGTCTGACCCCGAAACAGGATAGCCAAGGTTGATCAAGATTTCTGCAATTCCTGACATTCCGATGCCACCAATTCCGACAAAATGGATTCTGGTTTCGGGCCTGTGTGTATGAAACATAAATATTCCTCGCTCTGATGGGTACTAAGGGTAGTTGCAAACATCCAAGAAACCAAATTTTCTATCATGCACAGAAAGTTTCACAGGAAGACTCACTCCGTCTTTCTGCTTTTGTCTTATGGCTTTGCAGGTTTCCTATTCTCTCACTGATTCATTATGTTATGGTGATCCACGATGGAGATTCTTTCTCACTACAGCCAGTTCAATCCTTCTCTGAGGGAAGGCCCCTTCGTTGTAACGATAGGGAATTTCGATGGAATCCACTTAGGCCATCAAATGTTGCTCTGTCAAGTGGTAAGCTGGGCACGGAAACATCTCGGAACCTCTGTCGTTCTTACCTTTGAGCCTCATCCTATTTCTGTCCTATGTCCTGAAAAGAAGGTTTTACGTATTACAAATAGAGTCCGAAAACGAGAACTGATAGCACAATGCGGAATCGATACTCTTATTGAGCAACCGTTTGATGTTTCTTTCGCCAAGCAATCTCCTGAGTCTTTCGCCAAGGAGGTGTTAAGGAAAGGGCTGGGCGCAGATTTTGTTTTGGTAGGGACGAACTTTCGATTCGGACATCAGCAAAAGGGCACCGTAGAAGCCCTTACGGCCCTTCTCTCACCATGTGGGGTCAAAGTAGAAGCGGTAGAACCTGTTTGGGTTCAGGGAGAAACGCCCGAGGAAAAAATCCGATGCTCCTCTACAATTGTGCGGGCGAAGGTAACCCTTGGTCAGGTGGAAGAGGCCAGGAAGATATTAGGAAGACCCTTCGAGCTAGAAGGGAAGGGGCTAGAGGAGGAAGTACTGAAGAATGAAGGGCAGAAGAAGAAAGGAGGTCAGCAACATGCCTCAGAAATGCAGGAGAGCATGTTACGAAGAAAACCCATCCGTGTTCTTGGAGAAAATGAGCTTTTGCCAAAAGCCGGAGTTTACATGGCAAAAGTTGAAGTTTTGCAAGATCTTAATATCATTGCCACTTATCCTACAGTTTTACATATTAGGAGCGATCCTACATTTACAAGCAGCAAGATCGTAACTTTGTTGCGTCCCAGGATGGAATCAAGTCTTGAGGCGGAGGTAAATGTATCCTCTAAGGAGGATGCGCTTCCCTTGTATGGCCAGCAACTACGGCTGCAGGTGCTGGAACGTTTGCGCGACAGCGAGGATTGCTGTGATGCTCTTAGGAAGGAAGTATAACATTGGACTCTACAAACTTAGTATATCTAGAAGATATGAATCTTTTGACTCTCCAGGCTAAAGTGGTCAATCTGCTCCAGGATGCAGGCAAATCGATCATTATTTTGGATCAAACAGTCTTCTATCCCCAAGGAGGAGGACAACCTTACGACCAGGGGACGATTGTCGGACCTTTGGGACGCTTTTCGGTCGAAGAAGTGCGCTTTGTGGACGGGATGGTGAAACATATTGGTACGATCGTATTAGGAACGTTTTCGCCAGGAGAAATCGTTCAGTGTACGGTGGACAAGGATCGGCGTACGCTTCATAGCCGAATTCACTCTGCAGGCCACGTGGTTGACATGGCGGTTCATGCACTCCACTTGTCCTGGGTTCCAGGAAAGGGATATCACTTTCCCCAAGGGCCGTATATTGAATACGAAGGTAGGTTAGAGGGGGCAGATAAGGAAAGGCTCAAAAATGAGATCGAACCATGGTGCAATCGTTTCATTGAAGAGAACCGAAAGACCATCGTGCACTTTATGGAGAAAGAGCAAATGGCAAAGGTATGTCATTTTGTTCCCGAGTATCTCCCTGAAGGAAAACCTGCCCGGGTGGTGATGTACGGAGACTTTGGAGTTCCTTGTGGAGGAACCCATGTGGGCCAGTTGGGAGAGATTCGTAGAATGACGATTCGAAAAATAAAGCCTGAAGGCTCTACGCTTCGAGTTTCATACGAAGTGGAAAAATAACTTCCTCGTCCTTCTTCCTTTCCTGCTAAGGCCACAAGAGCCGTACTTCGTAATCCAGAGGTCAAATTTGGGTGGAGCCAGCATCCGAAACCGCGCCCCAAATTCTTCTTCGCATATCATAGCAGCAACGTTTCTTCCCGTTAGGATAGAGGTCACAATAGGTGGGGTTGCTTTTAAGTCGCCCCCGGCCCATCCCTTGCCAGAAGGCACTTCTTTGGGGGTAGCACGACCATCTTTGCGGATGCTTAGGAGGGGTAGAAGAGTCGATGGGACTATCCCTAAAGGTTGCATTGGTAAGGGCATCGGCGCCTGCCAAGGCCAAGTAATGCATGATGCGATTTCAAGCGATAGTTGGGATGGGAATATTATCAAATTCGGTTTAGTGCAAAGCTGTGCAGCCCCAGCTTAAAGCTGGGGTACTGGCCAGACCATTTCCACAGGCCATGACCTGGTCCATGCCGCGAGTCATAGGAGTAACCAATCGGTATTGGTTGCTTGCATCCGCCCGTCCTGCTTTGCCCCAAAGGACACCGCCATCGTCTGTCTCCAGGGTCACTGAGAGACGGTTTTGAGCTCTTCCAGTAGTGTCTAAAGTGGCCCATTTGGCATCACAGGCTGATGAAAAATAGAGTACCACTGTGGCAGCAGGGATCCCCGTTTCAAGGTTAGGTAGAGCGAAATGGTCTAGGAGCATCGCATCTTTAGTACAGCCTTGAACCTGCGGGTCAAGGCCCTCACAGCCAAAACCTTTGCAAAGAGCCCAGCTTGGGCTAGAAGCGGCAAGGGTCCCTAAGGCCAGACCTGTCGTCAAAAGGGAACAGAGTAAAAATTTCTGATTTATATTCATAACTTACCTCCAATCCTACGATAGAGAATTGAAAGAGACTGTCAAACATTTTTGATCCAACCTTTGAGGAAAACCAAGTTCCCATCTATGCAAAATAAACCCGACTTGCCAAATCAAAACAGATAGAGTATTCTTCCCTACATGCCTTCATTATGGATTGTTTGGTTAATTATTACGTTTATTACTGCGATTGCTGAAATTTTGTCTCCCACGTTTGGGCTTATTTTTGTAAGCGGTGCCTCTCTTGTGACAATGGTCAGCTCGCTCTTTGGAGCGCACTGGCTCTTCCAGATTATCTTTTTTGGGGTGGTGCTGATCCTCTGTTTGATTTTTCTAAGACCTCGCTTGAATAAAAAGTTTGGTTCCGCCAGTACACCATTAAATCGTGTAGATAGGCTGATTGGATTAAAAGGATTGGTGACAGAATCGATAGACCCCATCCGGGCGACAGGACGGGTGCTTGTTCATGGAGAAGACTGGGCTGCCAGGAGTGGAGATCCTATTCCGGTAGGGACAGAAGTAATTATTGATGGTTCGGAAGGAATTGTACTAACAGTGTCTCAAATAGAATCGTAATGAAGAACGTAGTAAAGGAGACTTGGATATGCCCATAGAATTAATTATTATTGCAGGAATCTTTGTCCTTTTTGTGCTGGTCCTTTTATTTAAGGCGGTACGGATTGTCCCTCAGAAGCAGGTGATGATCGTAGAGAGGCTTGGAAAATTCCATCATGCTGCAAATGCAGGTTTGAACATTATCATTCCATTCATCGATGGAATCCGCACGACAATTGACCTTAGAGAGCAGATTACCCAAATTGAACCACAACCCGTGATTACCAGGGACAACGTTACCATGGAGGTTGACGCTGTTATCTATTATATGGTGGTAAATCCCGTCCAAGCCACGTATGAGGTGCAAAACCTTCGTTGGGGTATTGACCAACTTACGTTATCGGCGCTACGAAACGTCATTGGAGCCCTTGACCTCGATCATACCTTGACTTCTCGAGACACGATTAACAATCAACTTCGAGCAGCCTTAGATTCAGCGACAAATGCTTGGGGTGTGAAAATCATGCGGGTTGAGCTTAAAAACATCAATACCCCCCAAGAGATCCGGCTAACGATGGAAAAACAAATGTCTGCAGAACGGAATCGACGTGCCCTTGTAACCATGGCAGAGGGTGAAAAGTCTTCCGCCATTTTGCGAGCTGAGGGTCAGCAGCAGGCTCAGATCGTTAATGCGGAAGCGGCAAAGCAATCTGCTATTCTTGCGGCCGAGGGTGAAGCCCAAGCAAGGCTGCGTGTGGCTCAAGCAGAAGCTCAGGCCATCGAGCTCATTACCAAAGCGCTTGGCCAGGATAAACCAGCCCAGTACTTGATTGCCCAGCGGTATCTCCAGTCGCTTAGCCAAATTGCGACCAACGCACAAAAAGTAGTGTTTTTGCCGTATGAAGCGAATGCCGTCATGGGCAGCCTCGGTTCTTTGAAAGAACTCGTGGATTTGAATAGTACCGGGAAAAAATAGTACCAGACAAGACCTCATCCAACTTTCCTTCAGCGTAAAGCTACTCTGAAAGGAGCCTGTGCTTCACCCAAACCTGTTTCCCTGAAAATACCATCGTGTAAAGAAGAATTGGGGAGACGTGTTTGCTCCTAAGCTCGTGGGCATAGTTCTCTACATGCATCTGGCTGAAAGCTTCGCTGAAGGCTTTCTCGATCTCTGGTTCACTCGGTTCTTTTTTCCGAAGGACCTTAAACTCAATCAAGATTCCAGGGAGCCCTTTTCTTTTAGGGATCATGCTTACATCATATCGGCCGTACCCAGATTCTCGATTTGATAAAATTTGGTAATCAATATTTAGGTTTACAAGCATTCCTAAGATAAACGTATGATAGGCCACTTCTGCTGCAAGATCATGATAAGAGAGTGTGTTGAGTAGAATTTCCTGCAAACGGTTCTGTACGTAGTCGCTATCCCCCCGAATAAGGCTTTGGAAGAAGAGATTCCCTGATTCGTTGAAACTAAGTGATTCAGCAAACCAGCGCCTGGTCATGTCTTGAAAATCAATCATAACCTCTTGATTTGGAATGCAAAGCTGAGCGTATCGGCGGCTTTCCTTTACAGAGAGCTCTTTCACTCTCAAATAACCGGAAAATAAGAGAAAGTTCCACAGGGCCCCATCATGCCGAGCTACATCGTCCATGACGATATTTTCCTCAACCGCCTTTTCAATGCATCCTCCCTGGAGTAGTATTTCTATTTCCCCATGAGCGCTGCCACGCCGGTCAAAAAGGGACTTTTTGATGAGCGCATTGGAGGCGGTAGAGACCCAATAAGGACAAAGCCCATCCTCAGGATTATCGAGATAACGAATGACCGACCAGGGGTTGTAGACGGTCGTTTTTCCAAACAGATAACCGTTATACCATTTCTGAATCTCTGGCATCATCTGCGAAAGGTTCGATCGTGACACTAGGTCTTCCACCTCTTTTTCGGTAAACCCAAACCAGCGAGAAAACGGGGTGTTAAGCAGCGTAAACACGGCCAGGTTGTTTAGGCCTGAGAAGATGCTTTCCTTCGCCACACGCAAAATCCCAGTTAAAACACCCTTGGCTAGGTGCATGTTATCTTTAAGCACGGCCGAAAGAAACGTGCGGAAGAAGGAAATGGCAGGAGCATAGTAGCCTTTGTCAAAAGCGGCGTGCAGGGGGCTGTCGTACTCGTCGATAAGGACGATGGGAGCTTGGTTGTGGTACTTGTGTAGGTACTTGGAAAGGAGAAAAAGAGTGTCCGCGTAATAGGAAAGAGGGCCTTCTTGGTTGAGAACGGCTGTAAAGACCTCTTTTTCTTGGGCAGAGAGAAGATTTCCATCGAGGAGATAATCATGTTCTTGGTAGACACCTGCAAGGAGCGCCCGAAGCTTTTGCTGGCACTCTTCCCAGGTATCTTGCTTGGCGTCTTTCAGCGTCAAAAAAATAACTGGGTATTTCTGGAAGTGCGCTTGGGCACTTTGTGAGCGCTGGATGTCCAACCCTGCAAACAGATCTCTTCGATCCTCGGAGGATCTTTCGAGGAAGTAACGAAGCATCGACAGATTGAGGGTTTTGCCAAAGCGTCTGGGGCGAGGGAAGAGGAGCACCAGGGCAGAAGAATCCATAACTTCTTCAATGAACAAGCTTTTGTCGACGTAGGTATACCCCTTTTTTCGAAGATTCTGGAAGTCTGATTCTCCAATAGGAAAACGAAAATTTGAAGAGGAGCTCGGCATCATCGACATTCACCCTACTATATGCTCTAAAAGAAAGAGAAGAAATAAAAACTTGAAGCTGGAGCTGTCGTCATTTGGTAAAGGTCTGTCTCTGTCGGAGTACCTCATACAGAAGCACCGCACCGCAGGCGGAAACATTCAACGACGCCCCCTGAAGCTGTCCCTGCATCGGAATATGCATCTGCATGTCGCAGGTTTTTTGTACTAGCGGCCGTAGTCCGTATCCCTCGCTTCCCAGGACCAGCCCTACAGGGACTGTGAGGTCAACATCCCAAGGTGCTTTTGTATGCTGACCTTTCAAGGCCGTCGCAAATAACCAAACCCCTTCTTCTTTGAGAGTCTCCATTGCACGCACCAAATTAGGCACCCGGGCTATCGGCATCCATTCGGTTGCTCCACTGGAGGTTTTTACGACCGTCGCATTGACTGATGCCGAACGATCGTGAGGCATGATGATTCCTTGTACACCAAAGACAGAGGCGCTGCGAATAAGCGCCCCTAAGTTTTGAGGGTCTGTGACTCCATCTAACAGCAGAAAGAGAGGAGGGGATTCATGCCTCTTTGCCTGTTCCAAAAGTGAGGAAAGCTCTACATATTGGTATTCTCCGCAAAGAGCCGTAATCCCCTGGTGGACTCCTGCCTGTGATAATCTGTCGAGCTCAGACTTTGTTTTGGTAATGACCATGATTCCGGCCGACTGGGCTTTTTGGAGAAGAGGACGCAGTGAAGAACCAGAATCATTATGCTTTCCTTCCTGCTGTACGAAAAGCGCAGACACCTGAGAAGGATTCCTCCTTAGCAATTCCTCAATTGCATGGACTCCATAGATGACTCGATGCCCGTTCTGAGAAGGTGGGAGTGATTTCGTCATGATTCTGGGAAGAGTTCCTGCTTAACCATCTTTGTAAGTTCAGAGGCTGCGGTCTCAAGAGGTAGTGCCATATCCAGACTGCCATCCCGACGTTTGACTTCAATCTTCTTCTCGCTGATTGAACGTTTTCCAATCGTGACACGAAGGGGAATCCCGATCAGCTCATTGTCTGCAAACTTCACACCAGCACGCTCGTCTCGGTCATCGTACAAAACCTCAATACCCCGGCTCTGCAAATCTTGGTATAGCGTCTCGGCCAGCGATGTAATTTCTGCATCTTGGCCTAGCGTTACAATGGATACTTGAAAGGGTGCCAGCGTCATCGGCCAGCAGATGCCTTTTTCATCGTGGCGCTGCTCGATTGCTGCAGCCATCACTCGGGTCACTCCAATCCCATAGGTACCCATAATCATAGGCTTAAGCTGCCCATCTTTGTCCAAAAACTCGCATTTCATCGGCGCACTATATTTAGTCCCAAGGAAGAACACATGTCCCACTTCGATTCCTCGATGGGTAAGGTATGTCCCTTTCCCACAGCGCCCACAAAGATCTCCCGCATCAGCAACACGCAAATCTGCTAAGGTGCCGTCAAAATCACGGCCCAAGATAAGACCTTGTACGTGGTAATCTGTACGGTTTGCACCCGCCGTGCAAGAAGGCATTTGTGCCACTTCGAAGTCAATATACAGAGGAGCTTTCAGATTTTGGGGGCCAATCGACCCAATTTCGGCGCCGGTAAGCTGACGTACTGCAGCTTCACTGGCTGGTTCAAGCTGGGCGGCACCTAGGAGCGTTTTTAACTTAGGCTCGTTCAAGTGGCGGTCACCTCGGAGCACAGCCACCACAGGCTTTCCATCGGCAATGTAAACCAACGTTTTAATCAAGTCGGACTCCTTGCACTTTAAGAAGGAGGCAACTTCAGGGATGGTCTTTACAGAGGGAGTATGGATGTCCTTAGGCGAGGCCGTCTCATTAGAATGAGCCCTCCCAGGTTGTGCCTCACCAGACAGTACTTTTTTGCCGATAGGCTCCCTCGTAAGCACTGCCTTTTCTACATTGGCGGCATAATCACAATGGTTGCAAGACACGATGCTATCCTCGCCTGTATGCGCGAGTACCTGAAATTCGTGCGATAAACTTCCGCCAATGGCACCGGTATCAGCTTCAACAGCACGAAAATCGAGCCCACATCGGGTAAAGATACGGGTATAGGCATGGTAGGTGGCTTTGTATTCCCGCAGCGTATCCTCCTCGTTTGCATGGAACGAATACCCATCCTTCATGATAAACTCGCGCCCTCGCAAAAGCCCTGCACGAGGACGATCTTCATCCCGGAATTTGTCCTGAATCTGAAACAGGTGAACGGGAAGCTTTCGATACGTCTTCACTTCATCTCGTACCATTGAGACCATAGCTTCTTCTGCCGTTGGAGATAAAGCAAAATCAAAACCTTTGCGATCTTTAATTCTCAACAACTGAGAACCGTAAACCTGCCATCTGCCTGATTCCTGCCAAAGCGTTGCTGGATGAACCATAGGCAAAAGAACCTCGACGGCTCCGATGCGAGTTAATTCTTCTTGGATGATGGTTTTTACCTTTTGAACAACCCTCATGCCCAGAGGAAGGAGCGAAAAGATACCAGCAGCGACCTGCCGAATGTATCCTCCCCGGATAAGAAAAATATGCGAAGGCGTTTTTGCATCGCTTGGGGGTTCTTTTAACGTCGGAATGAGTAGTTGCGAGTATCGCATCTACATTTTGTAACAAATTCTTCTTGGATACGCAAGAATGAGCTTGTGGCTAAGTTAGCGATGAAGAGCTACTCCAATACTAGAAAGAGCCCGTCTCGATCCAGGCATCGCTGTAAGGGAACTGAAGGAGATTCAGGCGCTATGGGTAGTTCGGTCTGAGAATAAACATGCATGACATAGCGCTATTCTAAATAATGAGAGATGGGCTGCTCCTATTGTTGATATGGCTTGAAACAACTTCGCTGCCTGAAGCTGTGCCGAATTTTTGACTATGACGGTGAATGCTTAGATGCCTCGTAATTAATCCAAGTAGTTAATTTAAGTTCGCTCACATCTAATCGATTCTCTAACCTAGGAGTGAGGTATTTCGCCAGAGCCGAATTGCCAAATTGGAGGAGATATGCAAAGTTATGAGAAAGTCATGCCCAAGAAAATAAGACAAGATCCTAACTCGCCAAACACTTTTCAAATTTTGCAAGCTTGGGATCTCTTAGAGGAAGATCCCAAGCTTGGTCGACTAAGCTTGAAAGATTGGCGATCTATTTCACACGCGCTAGATAATTACTACTCGGACGAAAATAAAATTCAAGCCTCTTTAGGATCGGTACATCTTGGTGTAACCCAGGGAATTACCATTTGCGAAGGCAGGCTACCACCTACAGAGTTAGCTAGCCAACTAGTTCTATTTGAGACGGTATGGCTACCAGATCCACTATACGCATTTTTAGCAGAAACAGCACGACAAGGCTGGAGCTATTTACCAGAGACAGGGTCGGATTATTTGTCTCATCATGGCATTCGACCGCATTGGAAGCACTTATGGGACGTATCACCAGAGCAACGGAGGGCTGCCATTAGGCGTTATCTTCCTGGTATGCTCGCTACCTATCGAAAGCTGAAGCCGTTTGCAGACGAAGGCATCATTCGGCTGTTTCCTTGGGAGAAATTGATAATTCGTTACCGTGAGGATATGAGGAAAGCAATAATAGAGCTTAAAAAGCATCCAGTAGTGGAAGTCTTGAAGACAAGCTTTCCATCTGAGAAGTATAGTTTAAGCCCACTAGTTTTCGGGATAGGCATGCAGGCTGCGGACCCGCCCCCACCAGGAATGAAAATAGGTGAGCCAGTATGGCTAACAGATTCAAGTCCTGTGCTCATGATGGGTATACTTAACAATTTATTCTCCTTCCATACGGGATCGACGTTTATGCCTGCCCTTCCAGGGGACAGAGTATTATATGACTTTATAGCTTCAGGTGGGCAGCTGCGTCCGGGAAGACAGTCTGTCGGTAGTCCTATTCCGTTGCCTCAATTAAGTAATGTCATGTGGCCTGACTTAATTAGCATCAGAAAAGATGCTGAAGTCTTAGCCATATTTCGCGAAATAATTAATCAGGCAGCTGGCGCTGAAGGTATGAATCTTCCAGAAATTGAAGAACGCCTACGGGAGGCAGCTGAGAAACTTCGGAAGGATACAACACTGACAAAAATTACGGGCGGGTCGTTGGTTTATGTTATGATCAATATGTTTGTTGCTGTCGGTGCAGTAGGTCTAATGGGTGGGAATGATGTACATGCCAAACAATTCTTTGCGGGGCTTGGTGCGTTTGTTAGCGAGTTTCTCAAACGATTATATGCTGGCTATGCCGGTGATTATAAAGCCAAGCGTAACCGCAGAGAGCTACTGATTAGCATTGCCGATCGATTAACTTAGGTAGATGTCTTTAATCGGACCTGCTTCCTGCTTCGGAAGAGCGCGATCGGTCTAAGTGCTTACTATCGATTATCTTGGCTGAAATCGCCTAATCCTATCCGCAAGCTCTTCTCCCTGATCAATGAGCACTAAATCGTACTGCACCGCAATTTTTAAATGGCTATAAATGCGAGGCCATATATCTCGCACCTCAACAAGCGGCACAGTGAAATAGGCTCGATCAGTGTTAATCTGAATGTATTATTCTAAGCGGAACATACTTTACAATCCGATCAAAGACGTGGTCCTCTGTGAGGAGGAGCGCATTGTAATCTAGAGCACACTGAGCCACATGAGTATCGGGCGTAGAAAGCGTAATCCCATGGCTTCGTAAATAAGAACGTAGATTTCCTACACGAATCCAGTGATCTTGATCCGTATTGCACCAGGGGAGGATTCTTAAAACTTCCTCTAGATCTGCGCGCTTCTTTAAAGTGAACGTGCCGCTTAAAAGTTCAGCAGCTACAATAGGAGGCACAAAAACATTTCCTAAAGAGAGTGCATTTTCTAAAAGAACAGCATCGTGCTTTCCTGCAAAGTATGAAATCCAACTTGATGTATCAACGACGATCGCGCTCACGAGAAGCCTCCAAGTCGATATCCAAGTTGAGCTTCCCTTTTAGTTTTGAGACTTTCTCCAAAGCCAAAGAGCGATAGATTCGTTCCAGCCCCTCACAAAGAGTTTGGGTAATCCCATGGCCAGTGATTTCGCAAGCCTTTTTGATAAGCTGCTCAGGGAGATTTACTGTGATTCGTTTAATACCTGCTGTTTGCTTCATAAAGGGAATCTAGCATGAATAATTGCTTAAATCAATACAAACGTATGTATGGTAATATGTATGTTGGTATGCATCTTAGAATGATCGATGCTGAGAATATTTTACGGCGTATAGAATAGGATCGGTCTTGTTAATCATTCCATCCCTATGCTATAGCCGAACAATGACAAGCTTCTCTTCGCTACGTTTTGTAGCAGCATTTTGTGCCACCATAGTCTCGCTTTTTTCAGTACAGGCACAGGCAATGAGCCCTAAAACTTCTGTGCAGGAAAACAATCCCCAAACACCTTCTCAAACAAGTTCTACGAGCCCAACTGGCGCTGTAAACTCGTCCAGCGAATCTACGAGCAAGAAACTAGGTTGGTTGACCCTCTTTCTTGAACCCGGGGGGGGCCTTTGGATTAGTTATACACGGGATGCTCAGAACAATTCTATGTTTGCGGTCCAAGATGTTTTTTCCGGAACTGCCGGCGTTGGGTTTCATCTGTTGGATGGTTGCCAGCGCTCCTCATCCACGCTAGAATCTTGTGGCGATCTTTTGCTTCGTATGCATTTCGGAGGTAGATATGCATTTACTAGCCAATTCCCTGCATTTCAAGCTTTCATAGGGATTGAGGGAGATTGGTATTTCGGGCATCAAAGATATATAGCATTGACATCTAAGGCGGACGTGGGCATTGCCTACGGGTTTCCTAAAGAGGATAATTCCGACATTCCAGTAGAGCATCGGATCAATCCTCAAGGCTGGAGAGAAGGGTTCTTGTTCTCTGGAGGGCTGGGAATTCTGATCAATCCTTTTATAAAAAAAGGAATTGGGCTAGGAATTTCCTTGGATACTCGCTTCTTCTTTGATGGAGGTAGGTTTGGTTTTCTAGCAGTTCCCGGGCTTCGGTACCGGTTTTAATGAGATTGTACGCTTCTTTTGAAAAGGAGACACGGATGCTTGTTTCCCTGCTTATTCCTCGGCGCATCTCTCTGTAAGATGAAAAAACTCTGCTTTTGACTCCCTCGTCATAATAGCATCTTCAATCCCCTCCTGGATAAAAATTAGCACGCCGTTATGCCCATCTTTGCTGAGTTGGAGCAGAAATTGATCAAAAGTATCAAGACCATCGGTTATGGTTATTACTGGCCCCTCAAAACACTTATAATCAAGCCGATAGTATATCCCTTGTCCCCAGGGGGCTTTCCCTGGAAAGGTGACGAGACGAAAGGATCCTAATGCAAAAGGGGAGGATACCCAAGCTCCGTTTTTTAAAGAAATGGGTTGGGATACTTCGTTCCATAAGAAATCACCCTTTTCTAAGGCCTGGTTTACTGCACGTATCGAGACAGGGGTCGGTTTTTCTCCAAGGATAATGAAGGGTCCACGATTTGCAATGTTGAGAGCAAAACTTTTATTTTCTTCTTCCTTCTCCCCTAAAAAATCAACAAAGAGATTGGCTGAGGCAAGCTCACCAGGGGCATATTCTTGAGTTCGGCTGCAAGCAAACTGACGTAAACGCTGGCTGTAGGCAAAACAGCCTGAAACATGCACTGTTTCTAGGGTAAATGCAGGTCGAGAAATTTTAGGGCTTTCGCTCGCAGCGCCGTTGATTGGCGCTAAAGAAGGTTTCCCATGAGAGGGTGCAGACGTTTCATCCTGTGCTCGAGGGTTTTGAGATTTCAAACTTACGCAAGAGGTGATCCCACAAAGGAGGAGCCCATTGAGAAATACGATGACTTTTTTGGTAGCGATTGTAACTTCTTTCATAAAATTTTCACTTCCTTCTTTGGTTCTTTCCAATAAAGTCCCTATTCTATGCTACGGTCCCTCCTATGAAGATCCTTATCGTTGGTGCTGGAATCGGTGGACTTACGACCGCATTGACTTTACTGCAACGGGGACATGATGTCACTATCTTTGAAGCAGCTCCTACGCTAGGGCCTATTGGTGCTGGAATTTGGCTGGCACCTAACGCGCTTCAGCTTTTAGATCAGCTTGATCTTACTAAGCAGCTATTATCTCAAGGTATCTCTCTTGATAAAATTACCATCTGCGATCATAACCGCACCCCGATACAAACCATCGACTCGTCCTCCTGGAAGGGCAAATACACCTATCCTACGCTTTCTATCTCGCGATCTCAGCTACAGGAAACGCTGCTATCTTTAATCCAACCGGAATGTCTCTTCCTTGACAAGACTTGTCTAGACGCTTCACAAACGAAAGACAGAGTCTCTTTACGGTTTGCAGATGGGACGCAGGCAGAAGGAGAGATAGCAATCATCGCCGATGGAATATACTCAAAACTGAGGCAGCAGCTATTTCCAAATAGTAAGATCCGCAGGGTTAGACAGCTTAGCTTCCGAGGCCTTGCCCCTGTAGAATTGGATGCTTCCTTACAATGCCAAGGAATTGAGATTTGGCATCTTGGGT
Organism: uncultured Myxococcales bacterium; assembly: GCA_964537055.1. GTDB lineage: Bacteria > Myxococcota_A > Polyangia > Palsa-1104 > JAEUJZ01 > CAZHYV01. The sequence goes on along the minus strand of CAZHYV010000007.1, from coordinate 193,344 downwards.
GGAGATTCGGGTTCTCTCAAGTAGGTCCACGACTTGTATATTGGTACCTAATCCAGCCTCAGAACAAAACAGCGGCCTCGAGCAACCCTGTTTACCCACGCGAGCCTACTTATTTGCTCGACCCCTCTCTTAAAGAGCAAACCATGCAGACAGCATTAGACTTTATAAGATCATGGGGCGATCCGATTGGTGAAATTCTCAATCATACTTCGGCTACAGAGGTCATCCAAACGGACCTGTGCGATTTGATTCCATTAGAACAATGGACAACCGGACGGATTGCTCTTCTGGGTGATGCTGCCCATGCGATGACTCCGAATTTGGGACAGGGGGCCAGCCAAGCAGTTGAGGATGCGTTCGTTCTGGCAGCTTGTTTGGGTAAGGACACAACTATCGAATCAGCGCTTGTAAGATATGAAAGCTTGCGAAAGCCTCGGGTGGAGCGGATCATGAAGTGGTCCCACCAGGCAGGATGGCTTTCGGGGATCCAGCATCCCTTTTTAGGGCGGTTCCGAAATGGGATGATGCGGATGCTGCCCCGAAGGATACAGCAGCAGCAACTCGCGTGGCTCTACGATATAAAGAGGTGGATGGGCAAATCAGGCTTATGAGGCCAGCCTTAAATCACGTTGTCATTGCCCTGAGTGCGGACAATCAACAGCACTCTTGTTGATTATCGAAATAAACAACAACTTCGCTGTTGATTATCCAGAAAGTGTCTTCATTTTCCCCCATCCCAAATCATGGCCCGAATTAAGTTCAGGCTTGCCTAGTCCTACGGTTTTGCTTTAGCGTAGGTTGTTTTTATTAAAGAGAGGATGTATGACCCAGACAACCCCGATCACAGTGGCTTACGGCGACGGCATTGGACCAGAGATTATGACGGCAACGCTGAGAATTCTACAGGCGGCAGGTGCTAGGCTTGATATTGAAACGATCCAAATTGGCGAGAGTGTATATAAGCGTGGGATCGAGACAGGGATCGAGCCAAGTGCATGGGAATCTTTGCGTCGAACAAAGGTCTTTTTAAAGGCGCCCATTACAACGCCGCAAGGGGGAGGGTACAAAAGTCTAAATGTGACAGTACGGACAAGCCTGGGGCTTTATGCAAACGTTCGTCCTTGTGTAGCGTATGCACCTTTTGTAAAAACTCTTCATCCTGGGATGAATGTCGTTGTGATCCGGGAAAATGAAGAAGATCTATATACAGGCATTGAGTATCGTCAGACCGAAGAGGTGTTTCAGAGCCTCAAGCTTATCAGCCGGCCAGGCTGCGAACGCATCGTGCGATATGCCTTTGAGTACGCGAAAAATCACCATCGCAAAAAGGTAACTTGTTTCACCAAGGATAATATTATGAAAATGTCTGATGGGCTTTTTCATAAAGTCTTCGACGAAATTGCTAAAGAATATCCCGAGATTCAAAACGAGCATTTGATCGTAGATATTGGTGCTGCCCGTTTGGCAGACACGCCCGAACGTTTTGAAGTCGTCGTGATGCCCAATCTTTACGGAGACATCCTCTCAGATGTGGCGGCGCAAATTGCAGGTTCCGTCGGGCTTGCGGGTTCTGCCAACATTGGTACCCAAGCTGCCATGTTCGAAGCTATTCACGGCTCGGCTCCTTCCCGAGCTGGTCAGGATGTTGCCAATCCCTCGGGCCTTTTGCTTGCTGGTGTGATGATGCTTGTCCACATTGGCCAGGCGGAAGCCGCCACCCGAGTTCACAACGCATGGCTTTGTACCTTGGAGGATGGCATTCATACGTACGATATTTATACCGAAGGAAAAAGTACGAAAAAAGTGGGCACACAGTCTTTTGCGCAGGCAGTCATTGAGCGGTTAGGCTACGAGCCCAAAACGCTCCCTGCTGTCTATTATTCTGTCCAGAAAGAGTCTATGCAGAAACTCGACCACTGGGCTACGGTTCAACCTCCATCACATCGACCCAAGGCCAAAAAGTCCCTCGTGGGTGTCGATGTATTTTTGGATTGGAACCAAGGCACCAAAGAGATGCTGGGAGAGAAGCTTCGTAGCATCAAGACCTCGATGCTTTCGCTTCAGATGATCACAAACCGGGGCGTCCAGGTCTTTCCGAAAGGCTTGCCCGAAACGCTGTGCACCGATCATTGGCGCTGCCGGTTCTTGTCGAACGCTCAAGAAAAGGAACTTCCCTCGCAAGAGATCGTCACTCTTCTCCAAGAGGTGTATCGTCAAGGATTTGATGTAGTGCAGACAGAGAGCTTGTACAGCTTTGATGGGGTCCTCGGGTTTTCTACGGGGCAGGGAGACTAAGAAACCTAGACGGTAGGCAGTAGGCTTTCTCAGGGGTGGACTCAGGGATTACCGCGGCTGTGCAGACGGACCTTCCGCAACCCGGTAATCTATTAATACCGAGGGAATGACCACCAGCTCGCGGTGCTGTTCAAGAATAACTCCACGATCATCAGTGATCTCAACCCGGCTTAGTTGTAAGATCCGAACAGGCCCTTCGGCAGGGCGGCAGGCGGCCACATACCCCGTGAGGAACGTTTCATTTTCGTAGGCAAAGGTAACGCGATGGCTTACCAAATCTCGTAGTTTATCCATGCAAGTTGTCTCAAAAGAAGATGGGTTACGAAGTGAGCTTTTCCACGTAAAAGAGCGTGATGGTTAAGCAGTGAAATTCTTGATCAGAGCTTTGGGTAACAATTTTATCCACAATCTGAATGTTTGGATTCGAACGCATCCAGCGAGTAATTGTTTCTCCTAACTCTTCTCGTTCCCTTGCTTTCGTTGCCGAAAATACCTTCACCCCATTAAGATTCGAAGCCATTCCAGTCTCCTTTGCTCAAAGAATCTTTCTTATGTATCACAAATTTGGAAGCGCTCCACAAAAATTTCTCATTAATCAAAGAAGGCTTCCGTTCGGATTTGTCGCTTTCGCTCGACGCCCTTCGAAACAAGCGCCTGCTTTAACTCTTGAATCATGCTTCCATTCCCGCACAAATAGAAGGTTGGGGATTGCAGATGGGGAAGTTTGGTCAGGATGGGGTCAATAATTCTTCCTCGATGTCCTTCATAGTGTGAATGAGGTTTTGATACATAGATAAAGGTTTCAAGGCGATGGGATATTTTTTGCAGGCGTAAAAGTTCTGCCCTTTGAAAAAGATCCGTTTCATGCCTGACACCCCAATAAAGAAAAACTCGCCCTTGCTCTTCCCGAAGGAGAGTTTCTTCAATCATAGGATAAAGAGGTGCCATCCCTGTTCCTGTGGCTGCATAGACAATGTCTCCAGCATGAGAGAGTTCATTGACAAAGAAGCCCATCGGCCCCGTAAAACGGATGGTTTCTCCTAGAGAAAGACTTTGAAAAAATTTTGTTCCTTGCCCCTCCGGGATCATCCTTACGACAAGCACTAGATCTTTTGTATCAGCCATCGAAGCAATCGAGTAGCTCCGTAAGATGGGATGATCATTTTTATCGACTCCCGCCTGGATCGAGATAAACTGTCCTGGTCGGAAACGAAACTCTTCCAGTGGCACAAAGCGAAATTCTACCGTGTCGTCGGCAACCACCTGTTTATGTGTAAAACGTGCGTAGTGAACTTGACCAGCCATTCGAATTTGCACATCGTAGCATAGTTCGCATTGACGATCTACCTGCATTTTGCTATCAACCAATATCATGTCAGAGCTGCATTTTACGAGGGAAGAGCTGGTTTCTTCGAGAACCGTCTACCATACTTATCCATGGCAGGTTCGCCTTCAGGATATTGATGCGGCAGGCATTGTATTCTTTACCAAAATCATAGAGGCCTGCCATGACGCCTACATGGATTTCTTTCAATCGCTAGGGCCCTTTTTTAAAGAGAACCTTAAGGTATTAAAACTGGTGATTCCGATCGTTCATTCAGAGGCTGATTTTCTTTCTCCGCTACGATTTTTGGATGAAGTGGAGGTTCAGCTTGTGAAGATAAAGCATAGAGAAACGAAATACGCGCTAGGTTACCGGTTGGTGGAGAAGGAGCAGAAACGTGCCGTCGCAGTCGTCCAGACAGTGCACGTTCCCTTAGACCCAGCTCGGTTTGAACGGGTCCCTGTTCCCATCGAACTCAGGGAAAAGTTTGATTCGTTATGCCATTCAATAGGATTACGCACTCACGGATTGCATCCCCTAGGGGAAACCCGTGAAGGCTAGATCGGTTCTCATTTACGCACTCCTTTCATTGATTCAAATTGGAATCGTCCTCCTCTTCGTTTCGATCTTGAAAGAAGCCATAAGGAAAGGGCAGCTTGGCGAACAGCGAGCAAAAGAAGCCTCTTGTTTGCTATTCTCGCAACAGGGGAATGAATCGCTTGGGGGGTTTCCACATCCTGCGCCAGATTTCTCTTTACCTGATTCTCAAGGAAAGAAGGTTTCTCTTTCTTCTCTCCAAGGAGAGATCATCTTGCTTCAGTTTGTAAAGAAGGACTGTCCTACCTGCGAAGAGAGGGTGGAACGTCTCTTAAAAATAACCTCTCGCCTAGAAAACGCCTCGTATATGTTGATAATTTCAGGAAAAGATTCGAAAGAACAAGAAGTCTACCAGAAGAAGATGTTATCCTATCGAAGCAATAAGATGTATTTGCTGCTTGATCCTAACCAGGAAGTGGCACACCAATATGGGGTGACATCATCGGAACTTTATTTGATTGACCCTCAAGGACGAGTCCGTTATTTGCTTCCTGAGTCGCAAGCACTTCCCTCTGCTGATGATATCAAGTCATGTCTGGAATCGCTAACGCTATCTTCCTTATAAATTCATGCCTCGAGTCACTGACGCTATCTTGCCTCAGAGGGGATTTTTTGAGCAAGAGTGTATCTTATTAGACTTAGACCTAGCAAAAAGGCAATCCCTGTAGCGATTAGCTTTTGTTTTAGTGTCAAACCGTCATCTCCTAAGTTCTTTCGCAGTAGGAGAAGAACAATCGTGTTGTTCGTTGCATGCATAAAGATGCTGGCCCACAAGGATCTTGTAATCAGCACCACAACCCCAAATCCAAGACCTAAAAAAAAGGTCATCACTCCTTTGCCAAAAGACAGGTGAAAGATTCCAAAAAATAGAGATGAAAGGAGAAGAGCAATCCCACCTCTCTTCCAAAAGGGACTCTGCTTGAGAATTTCTATCGAGGCAATCGCAGGAAGCAGAGTTCCCCGAAACAGAATTTCCTCACAAAATGCTGGAAACCAAGCAAAGCAGAGAAGATTAACGGCGAGTGCACTAAGGCTTGTATCGGGGCGGAGCAGAGATAGGATTTTTTCTTGTTCCTGCAATGTCAGAGGAAAAAATCGTTCCACACAGGGTTGAATCCAGCACAGAATCACGAGAAACCAACAAATTCCAAAAAGAGTTCCAAAGATCGCAAAAGAAGGAATCCAGGGCTTAAGACCGACCGATTTCAGGAATTCTTCACGTCGATGATGTGAAAAAAACACTGCCGGTAGCAGGACTGCAAAAAGTTGGCTTAAAACAATCCCAAAAGGGCCTAGGTGATAGCGTCCTGCAAGCATCCCAAAACCAAGAAGGAGGAGAACCGTAATAACAAACAAGAGAAGGATTTGAGAAAACGAAAGCTGCTCTTTGGGAATGATCTTAGAAAGGCTCACTTGGTTAGTTATGCCATGAACAGACTCGATCCGATCAAAAACATTTTAGCAAAACGACAGAAATCTTTTTACGATTCTGAAAAAATTTGCATAATGGCTTTCTTGGTAAGGGAGAGAATGCAATGGCCTCATTTAAGATCAAAGATATTACATTGGCAAACCAGGGACGATTATTAATTGATTGGGCAGAGTCCCGCATGCCAGTCTTGATGGCGCTCCGAGAAGAATTTCGAAAAACCAAACCTCTTTCGGGGCATCGGATCTCTGGTTGTCTCCATGTGACGAAGGAGACGGGCGTTCTGTTACGAACCCTCCGTGCCGCTGGCGCAGAAATTGCATGGTCGGGTTGTAATCCTCTCACCACGCAAGATGAAGTCGCGGCTGCTTTAGCCGACGAGGGAATCTCTATTTTTGCCTGGCATGGGCTAACCCGAGAAGAGTTCTACACATGTATTGAGAGTACGCTTGCGTTTCGTCCCACGCTTACCGTTGATGATGGTGCGGATCTGGTGTTCACGCTGCACAAGAAATATTCACAATGGCTTGCTGAGATCCAGGGGGGCACCGAAGAGACAACCACAGGCGTTCATCGATTAAGGGCTATGGCCAAAGCAGGAGACCTCAAATATCCTATCATTGCCGTCAACGATGCCGAAACCAAATGGGACTTTGATAACGTCTATGGGACGGGCCAATCAACCATTGACGGAATCATTCGTGCGACTTCGGTGATGCTGGCTGGAAAAGTATTTGTTATCGCAGGGTTTGGGCACTGTGGCAAGGGGCTTGCGATGCGAGCTCGGGGTATGGGAAGCAGAGTTATCATTACTGAGGTTGATCCGATCCAAGCGCTGAAAGCTACCTTAGAGGGGTACGAGGTCCTCCCCATGGATGAAGCTGCCCGCGTTGGCGATATCTTCTGCACCGCCACTGGCATGAAGGACGTCATCATTCAACGTCATTTCGAGAGTATGAAGGAGGGGGCCATCATCAGCAACACAGGTCACTATGACTGTGAAATTAACCTGGTTGATTTGGCAAAGCTTGCAGTATCGAAACGTCAAATTCGCCCCAATAACGAAGAGTACACGCTGCCAAACGGTCATAAAATTTATATCTTAGCCCAGGGACGTTTGGTGAATCTGGCCGCTGCCGAAGGGCACCCTTCCGAAGTCATGGACATGAGCTTTGCAAACCAAGCCTTGGCCTTATTGAAGCTTAGCCGCGAAGGGAAGCAGCTATCAAAGACCGTTCATGACCTACCCAAAGAGCAAGATTTAGATCTGGCTTTAAGAAAATTAAGAACCATGGGGATCTCTATCGATACTCTGACCCCAGAGCAGATCGCTTACCGAGACGATTATACAGTAGGGACCTAAATCTTCGCTCAAGCGGGGATTCACAAGGGGATTCATACTTCTTGACAAAATGAAGAAATCTCCGTATACAACTAGGGTTTCTATTTAGAAAGTAAGAAAAGGAAGTAGGAGGATTTCTTGGCTAATACAAGTTCAGCAGAGAAGCAAAATCGCAAGCGCATTAAACAACGAGCACGGAATCTCTTTCATTTAACAAAGACCCGAACCATCGTAAAAAAGGCTATAAATACGTTATCCCTTGCGAAGCCTGGTGAGAAGGTAGAGGAACAAGTGTTCGCAGCTACCTGTCAACTCGATAAGGCTGCTCAAAAGGGTGTGCTTAAAAGAAAAACAGCTTCTCGAAAAATTTCCCGTCTTGCCAAAGCCTTAGCAAAAGTAAAGCAAGGTCAGCAAGCTTCTTTGGCCGCTTCGTAGCTTCTACGCTAGCATGCAGCTCTCTACCGCAAGCTCTTGCTAAATCACGCAGTTACTTTATGGGTCCCCTCATGCTTTTGTTTCTCGCATATTGTAAGGACAAGATGCTCCATATGGTGGGTATCTGAAATACGACTATTTTTGATGCTTTGTTCTGTTTGAAAGAGAGCTTCCTGAATAGACTCAATTTGCTGACTAGAGAGAGCCCTTGCTTGGGCAAGTAATTTTACTGCCACAAAAGGAGGGACACCTACAGATTGTGCGATTTCTGTAGGGGAGAGAGACGTCTTTCCATTTAGCAGCGATCGAATCTGCCAAAGATGCCTGGTATGCCGGACCAAAAGCGTCAACATGCGAAGAGCTGGTTCATCCTCCCGTAAAAGCTGCTCCAACCGTACTAACGCTTTGGGCTTATCTTGAGACGCGACCGCATCAATCAGATCAAAGACAGAATCAGCTTGAGGGCTACCAACAAAAAGCTCAACATCTGTTACTTGCACCAGGCGATCATGTGCAAAGCAGGAGAGTTGTTCGAGCATATGCCGCAGTTGTCCTAAATCAGAACCGCCAACCTCAACCATGAAATCGATTGCCTCTCTAGAAAATTTTATGCCCAAAAGAGAGGCCTCTCTCTGGATAAATGCAGGCAGCTGCCGTGTAGATAGGGGGTCTAGTTTTAGAAGCAGGCCCTCTTTTTTAAGAGAAGAGATGAATTTAAGTCGAGCATCTGCAGTTTCAGCCACAAAACATACACAACTTGTGGGGTTAGGGTTTTCCAAATAGGGCACAAGTTGGTTCAACTCCTGGGCCGGTATTTTGTCTGCCTCATAGACGAGAAGCAACCGGTGTTTTGCTAGCATGGGCAGCGTTTGAGCTACTTGCAGGATTTCCGAGGCAGATGTTTCTCTTCCCTGCAATAGATGTAGATTCAAATCCTTCGTTGAGGGGTCAAGAAGGGTTTCTCGAAGAAAGTCGACTCCTTGCCTGATCAAAAAAGGTTCCTTTCCATAAAGATAAACCACGGGGGTGTTCCCCGAGAGAAAAGCTTCCTTCAATTCGGCGAGAGGGCCTGTATCTTTTTTAGACATGCATCGATACTAGCCGAAAATAGAACGAAAGGGAAAGAGAACGATCTGCCTCTGCCTTAGAAGCAGCGACGTAGACGGTAGCTCACAATGACCTATAAAGATTGTTTTGTCTTTCCTTGACTTCTGTTTGTACCTAGGCTACATTACCTTAATTCTTCACCTTGTTTGGTGGCGAAATACATTAAGCGAATTTTTAGTAACTAATAGTTCTGATCCGAAAGCCTATCGTGATATCTCGCTTGATGTAAACAACAGGTTTTATGGATCAGGTAGGAGCAGTAAGATGGCCTTAGGTCATGTAAAATGGTTTAACGACGCAAAAGGGTATGGTTTTATTTCAAGGACAGATGGACCAGATGTATTTGTTCATCATACAGCAATTCAATCTGATGGTTTTCGTACCCTCAAGGAAGGCCAACCAGTTGAGTTCGATATTAAGAATGGTGCCAAAGGGCCCCAGGCTGAAAACGTTCGTAGAGCTGGCTAACATACCCTTCTCTCTTGCAAGGCGAAAAAACAAATCTTAGCCTTGAATTCAATCTTCTTCCCCGCTACTATCAATTCTTTGGCAGTCTAAGTTTAGATTGCAGCCTCTTATGTAAAGTCTTATGACGCGACCTAGAACTGCCATCCCTAACATCCTTGCCTGTATCCTCCTTTTGTGGATGTTTGTCTTTTTAGGGGCTGGGCTAAGAACAGCGACCGAAAGTACGAACACCATCATCCATCATACAAACCACTTTCTTCAGGGAATGGCTTACGGACTAGGTGCAACACTCTGTCTATATGCAGCCATAGGCCTCTTTCGAAGAAAAAACTATGCTTGGTTTTTAAGCCATCTCGTTTTTGTTGTGGTACTATGTGGCTCTGCTTTCGGAATCCTAGGATCTGAGACGATAAGGCTTCCAGGAGCATTCATGGGAGGGGTTGGGGTAGTTCTGCTCCTAATGAGCCGGAAAGAATTTTTTGGACGCCTTTTATGATGAAAGGATGAGATGAATGAAAGTTTTAGTAACAATGAAACGGATCCCGGATCCGGAACAAAAATTAACGTTGTCAGGGCAAAAACTAGATACCACGAAGGCCAATTGGCAGATCAATCAGTTTGACGAATATGCCTTAGAGGCAGCGCTCCGTTTAACGGAGAATGCTGCCGATCCAACGGTTCGCCTGGGAGAAGTGGTCGTGTTATCCATAGGACCTCAAGAAATGACGCAACAGCTTCGCACAGCACTGGCCATGGGGGCAGATCGGGCAATCCTAGTGAAGGCCGCTTCTGAGCTTACTCTGGACGGACACACCATCGCTCAAATCATTGAGGCTGTAGTTAAAAAAGAATCTCCCGATTTAATCTTGATGGGAAAATTGTCAGCAGACACCGAGGGCAACGAAGTAGGTCAAAGGCTTGCTGCCTATTTGAACTGGCCCCAGGCTACCTTTGCTTCGAGTATCAATCTTCATTCACAGAGGAAATCAATGTTGGTAGGTAGGGAGGTCGATTTAGGGACGGAGTATAAAAAAGTTCCTCTGCCTGCAGTAATTACCGTGGACCTAAGGATTATTAGCCCGCACGCTGTCCAGAATGGAGTCACTTTAGAGTCGTTCTCCTACCCAGAGGGAGCAAGGTACGCCTCCTTAAAGGGGATTATGAACGCAAAGAAAAAGACTTTAGAAGAAGTACCGCTAGAAACTCTTGGCGTTCAAGCAAGCGGATGGGTAACCTATCCTAAAGCAGAGTTACCTCCACCGAGAAAAGCCGGTGTTGTGGTACAAAGCGTCGCAGAACTTGTTGATAAGCTAAAGCACGAAGCAAAAGTAATCTAATGGATTCTGAAGCAGGGCACATGGCCGTGCGCCTACCGTCAGAAAGGGAGCTTATGGGAAATATACTTGTTGTAATCGAGCATGCAGAAGGGAAGCTGCGCTCTTCTGCATTATCAGCAATTCAATTCGGTTTGGAAGCAAAGAAGTACTATCCTGGAAAGTTTTACCTCCTGCTCATTGGGGAAGATCTTGCCCATGCAGCAGAACAGGCTGCTCTTTATGGGGCTGATGAGGTATTGACCATAGAGAATAACAACCTGGCGCATTACTTAGCAGAAACCTATGCTCCCCTTGTAGCAAATGTAGCCAAAGACACCCAAGCTTCCCTCATTGGAGGAATCGCAACCTCCTTAGGGAAAGACCTATTTCCTCGTGTGGCTGGGTTACTTAAAGTAGGCATGGCTTCGGATGTGAGTGGCTTCTTAGCGAAAAAACAATTTAGACGGATAACGCATGCCGGAAATTTGTGGCAGACTGTGGATTTGCAGACCGATTCCATTGTAGTGACTGCAAGACAAACAGAGTTTCATGCGGCCACTCAAGTGGGGAAACTGTCCAAACAGACGACTCTACCTGCACCAGATATTCAATCCCTTGGGGCTGAGTTTGTAGAGTTGCGCGTCCAGAAGCGCGAAAGGCCTGAGTTAACTGAAGCAAAAATTATTGTTGCAGGAGGAAGAGGCCTTAAGGAGAAACAAAACTTTAAGTCTCTTGAGGAGTTGTGTGATATCTTAGGAGCTGCCTTAGGGGCAAGCCGTGCCGCTTGTGATGCAGGGTTAGTTCCCAATGATCTTCAGGTAGGACAAACTGGAAAGGTTGTAGCTCCAAATTTGTACATTGCGATTGGAATTTCTGGTGCCATTCAGCACCTTGCGGGAATGAAGGGCTCAAAAGTGATTGTCGCCGTGAATAAGGACCCTGAGGCTCCTATCTTTAAGGTTGCTGATTACGGCTTGGTGTCTACCTGGGAGAAAGCGTTGCCCGAGATGATCCAAGCTCTGAAAAAGTAAGGATTTTCTCCTAGTGAACAAAAATTAGAGTGACCCCGAGAAAAATTTTATAAAATACCATTTTTCCTTCTATTTCTTTACTAAAGAACTCCGACGGTAGAAGTAAAAAAGTTCCTGGACATAAAAAAAATCAAAGAAAATCGCTACTTCCTGTTGCTTCAGTAAGAGTGGATTGATAAGTTACATGTGTGACAACAGCACGACGACCTAGAAGTTTTGGACCTTTAGCCGAACACTTAAGACGTGTGGAGCGCGATTTTATTATTAAGGCATTAAAAATGCATAAGGGTCATAATAGCGAGACTGCAAAATGGCTGGGGATTAGCCGGCGAGCCCTTTATGATAAGATGCGTGATTATGGTCTCGAAGGCGATGCTTCTGCCTTAAGAACAGAAGCAGGCATCATGGGCCCCCGCAAAGTTGACCTGGGCTAAAAGAGACCCCCTTGCGTTTTGTAGATCCAGCTTTGAAACCCTCTTAGTTTAGGCAAAAGGTTCAGCGAGAACATAGAGAAAGCCTTTGCTTGTTACTTAGTACAAGAGAGAAACAAGCAGAAGGAATAGCTTTATCCTATTTTATATGCGTCCAGAGCCTGTAGTAAAGAAGGGGAGTGCTTCCTTCAGTAAGTCTAGCTCGGGATCAAGCTGTTTCCCAATACCCTCTGTCAGAGCAATGGCAAGATTGACCATGGTAAAGATAGGGTTGACTCTTACCCGAAACGTTCTCAGAATCTGTAACATTTTAAAGACGACGCCAACCACTTGCACTTCCCCTAGCTTTTTTCCGTGAAAGGAATGGACAAAGTCTTCAACGGCCTGGGTAAACGCTTGGGGACTTTTGCAATGATGGGCAGGAGAGTTCTCTAAAAGAATTCTCGCCATGGTTTTCCCATCCCCTTGTGCCCATGCTGCAAAGTAGTGGAGAAAGATGACTCTATAGTAAGTATCTAGCTCGGCCACCAAACCTAGATCAAGCAACGCCAGTTTTTGGTCCTTGGTAACAAGAATATTCCCGGGATGCAGATCCGCATGAATAAATCCATCCTGAAAGACCATTTTTAGCATGAGCTGGAATCCCAGCTTGCCTAGGTGTTTTCGGTCGCCTTTCCCTGTATGGACATCGAGAATCTTATGTCCTTCGATAAACTGCATCGTTAAGAGACGGCGGGAGCACAGAGAAGGATAGAGCTGAGGAAAGATAACATCATGATTGTCGGAGAAGTTTTGCCGAAACCTATGATTGTTCCGTGCTTCAATCGTAAAGTCCAACTGCAGTTTAATGGCCTGGGCAAATTGATTAAAACTTTCTAAAGGAGCCAGGTAGGAAAGCGAAGGGATGCGGTTTAGGACACGGGCGTAGATTCTCATGACAGCTAAATCAAAAATACAAAGCTCCTTCATACGAGGCCTCTGTACTTTGACAGCGACAGCCGTTCCATCGGGTAGGTGGGCTTTGTGGACTTGCGCTACAGAAGCTGAGGCAATGGGCATCGTTTCAAATGTTTGAAAGATCGAATCTAGAGGGGCTCCTAAATCAACCTCAATGGTTTCTTTTACTTTGTCAAACGAGAAGGGGCCCACATTATCTTGCAAATGCGTTAATGTTTCAATCAAGGTAGGAGAAAAAAGATCGGGACGTGTCGACATAATCTGCCCGATTTTGATGAATGTGGCACCCAATCTACGGAATAAAGAAAGAACCTGGGATGCAAAAAGAGCCTCGCGTTCCTGCTGAGGCCGCCCTTTTATTTTGGAGAGAGTCCATCGAATTCCGTACGTTGCCAAAGAAATTCCCATCCAGGAGAAGATCATCAAAGCCCGATGGATGACAAGCAAGGTGTCCATAGAAGGGTCATCATAGCACCCAAGGGTTTGTTAGAAAATAGGAAAAGAAGGAAGCGGAGTGGCTAAGGTGGATAAGCTGAGCATAGTGTTTGATCAGGCGTCTGCTCAGAAGAATGGTTAGCCGGACATGCTGGCGACAAATTCTGAGTTTGTATCCGTCTTTGAAATTTTATCCCGCATGAACTCCATCGCGTCGATGACGTTGAGTGGATGGAGCAGCTGGCGTAAAATCCAAACGCGTCCCAGGACTTTGTCATCGATCAGCATTTCTTCTTTTCGGGTCCCTGACTTATTGATGTCAAGGCATGGGAAGATACGTTTTTCCATCAGCTTTCTGTCGAGATGGATTTCGGCGTTCCCTGTACCTTTGAATTCTTCAAAGATAACTTCATCCATACGGGAACCTGTGTCCACCAGGGCGGTTGCTACGATGGTAAGTGAACCCCCCTCTTCGATATTTCTAGCAGCACCAAAAAATCGTTTTGGTTTGTGAAGGGCGTTGGAATCCACACCACCAGAGAGAATCTTTCCAGAAGGCGGAATCACGGTATTGTAGGCCCGGGCCAAACGGGTGATCGAGTCGAGCAGAATCACAACATCTTTCTTTTGCTCAGCAAGACGCTTGGCTTTTTCAATGACCATTTCGGCAACTTGGACGTGACGAGCTGGGGGCTCATCAAACGTTGAGGAGACGACCTCGCCCTTGACCGAGCGGGACATGTCGGTAACTTCTTCGGGACGCTCGTCAATCAGAAGAACCATCAGGTAAACTTCTGGGTGGTTGGCGGTGATCGCATGAGCAATATCTTGAAGAAGAACGGTCTTACCAGCCCGTGGGGGAGAAACAATCAGACATCGTTGACCTTTTCCGATGGGGCAGAGGAGATCAACAATTCGGGTTGAGTAATTCTTTGGATCGTACTCAAGTTTTAGTCGCTTGTTTGGGTAAAGAGGAGTTAAGTTGTCAAAGAGGATCTTTTCTTTGGCTGCTTCTGGGGCATCGCCATTTAAACGATCGACCCTGAGAAGAGCAAAATAGCGCTCACTGTCTTTGGGTGGGCGAATCTGTCCTTCGACTGTATCCCCAGTGCGCAATCCAAAACGACGGATCTGCGAAGGAGAAACGTAAATATCATCTGGCCCCGGAAGGTAGTTGTAATCAGGGGACCGAAGGAAGCCGTAGCCGTCAGGAAGGGTTTCTAGAACGCCTTCTCCGTAAACTGCATTTTCTCCTCGGGCATCAGTATGCTGCAGAATAGAAAAGATCAGATCCTGTCTTCTCATTCCCGATACGCCTTCAATCCCAAGGCCTGTTCCCATATGGACCAATTCAGACATTTTTTTACGTTTTAACTCAGTTAAGTTCATGTGTGGTGAATCCTTTGTCAGGGTTTTTGAAAATCCCGTATCGACCTTGAAATTTATTCGTCGGTGATGTTGGTGGGAATTACTGGGGCTAAGACGACGAAGTCAAAGCCTTTTCGACACAACGTAAGCTAGCTGAAGGCTCAAAACTTGTCAAGAGAATGTTGCTTTTCTCTCATGCGGTTGCTTTTTTCTAAGAAGTTGGGTAGAAAAGAAGAGGAAGCTTTTCTGGCTTCCTATGTTCTGGTTTCCTAAAGGAGGATGTATGTTAGATTCCACTCAGAATTCAGATGGTCAACCCTCTTGGTTGGTGCAAGAAAGAATAAAACGGATGGGTCGTACCATTGGTTTTATTGGAGGGGCCATTGGCAGCATAGGGGCTTTCTTTATTCTTGCCTTACTTTATCTTCGTCTTGATAGCCTCGGTAGTCTTCTTGCCGGTATCGGAGTAGCTCTTTTTCCTCTATGGTGGTTGGGGCCTTGGGTTGCAAAGGCAGCCTACCAAAGACGCTGGTTTCTAAGCTTAGCAAAAGGATTGGCAAGTTCGCTCATGGTATTGGCTCTTTTGACAATATCAGTGGTATGTTTTAGCCCTTTTAAAGATATCTGGGAAGCGAATCGTACGTATTTGGTTCCGTTGGCGGTACTGGCGTTTGGTAGCATTCCTGCATTGACATTAGGGTTTTTCAGTACATTTGCCATCTATGGGTGGGTTTCTAAATCTTTCCCGCAACGTGATTCTTCCTTCCCTAATATGTAGCTTAGGATAGAAGGGAAAAAACTCATGGGAGAAGGTCCTTCTTAGCGCGGTAAGGTTAAGCGAGAGAGTACTTCGTTACAGGCCGCTTGCGAAGTTTCAGGCCCCGCACACATAAAGTGGTTTGTAATGAAAATGATTGAGAAGGTTCCAGAGAAATTGCCCTATAATAAAGACATGAACCGAGCTCGGCATTTTTGTTACCATAGAATAGATAGCTTGCTACTCACCCTCGCAACAACTTTGGTCATCTCTTTACATGGAGATGCTAAGCCATCCAAGCTATCTGCCTCAGAGCAGCCTTCACAAGAAAAGGAGAATAAAAACAACCTTCGATTTGTTGAATATACCGAAACCTCGACTCTGCCTGGCCGAGTAATCAGCCTTCGTCTAGAAGACTCTGGCAAGGCCACAGTGACTTTAACTAATCTAGCATCCCGGGGTGTATCTCTGCCCCAGAGGAAAGAGGGTACTGTTTCAAAACAAGTAGTAGAGAAAATTCACCTCCTCTTGAGAGATCCTCAATTTTGGGATCTAAAGAAACCAAAGATCATAGGGCCAGATCCAGTGTTCGTTCATATTACTTGGAGGGAAGGTGGGAAAGAAAAGTCCAACGGGCTTCTGTGGCAACAGATGCAAAAGGAGCCCTCGTTAAAAGAGCTTCAGCAGTTACTACAAAATCAGATAAACCGAATCTTGGGCAAAGAGAAGTAAGGCACCCCTATGTATTCTCTCTTTCTTCAAGAGGCCCTGTTTAGTTTTATCGCAGGTCAAAATAGGTAGTTGGTAAGATACGATCAAGTCTGCTTGCTCCTTCTATTTTGTAAAACTTCTTGCGACCCGTAAGACTTTAGGAAACAATAGAAGTATGCGTGATGTAGCCATTCTTTCTGGAGTACGAACTCCATTTACACGAGCCCTCAAAGGAAGTTTCAAGGATACCCGACCGGACGACCTTGCGATTGCTGTTGTGAAAGAAGCATTGACCCGGGCAGGTATCGATGGAAAAGAGGTTGAGGACGTTGTTCTTGGGTGTGCCATGCCCGAAGGGGAACAGGGGATGAACGTGGCCCGAATTGCCTCTTTGGGTGCAGGGTTGCCTGTCGAGGTGCCTGCGATGACAATCAATCGATTCTGTTCGTCAGGTCTTCAGTCCGTTTCCATGATTGCGGACCGGATTCGAATCGGCGAGATTGAGGTAGGCCTTGCGGGCGGGGTAGAATCGATGTCATTGATCCCTATGACCGGAAATAAGCTTTCGCTGAACCCTACGCTGGTTGATCGTCTCCCCGAGGTTTATATTCCCATGGGAATTACGGCAGAGAACGTTGCCAGAAAGTTCAATGTTTCTCGGCAAGTGCAGGATGAATTTTCTTTACACAGTCACGAGAAAGCAATCCGGGCTCAAAAAGAAGGGTTCTTTGAAGGAGAGACGCTTTCCATTCCGACAAGTGTAATCGAGGAAAACGGGGTAAAAAACATTCAAGTTACCAAGGACGAAGGCCCCCGTGCAGATACCACGCTTGAGAAACTAAACGCTTTAAAACCTGCCTTTGATCCGACGGGAAGTGTGACTGCGGGGAATAGCTCGCCTCTCACCGATGGGGCTGCTGCAGTTGTTTTGATGGAGAAAGAAAAAGCGCAGAAGTTAGGTCGGCCGATCTTGGGATATTTCAGAAACTTTGCGGTGGCTGGCGTTCCTCCAGAGATTATGGGGATCGGTCCTGTACCAGCCATTCGGAAGCTTCTCCAGAAGACAGGCCTTTCTCTAAGTCAAATTGATTTGTTCGAGATCAACGAGGCCTTTGCCAGCCAAGCGGTTTATTGTGCGAATGAGCTGGGGGTCCCTAAGGATCGTCTGAATGTGAATGGAGGCGCCATTGCCATTGGTCATCCTTTGGGCGTCACGGGGACCCGTCTTGTCGTGACGATGCTCAGAGAGCTTAGCCGAAGAAAGGCTCGCCTAGGTGTCGTGGCCATGTGTATCGGTGGAGGGATGGGTGCGGCTGCTTTGGTCGAGGTGGCGACCTAGTGTTCTCATCGGAGCGCTCTTAGCCCACGCTTAGCTAGCTTTAGGAAACTGCTAAATTTGGTGGGCAAGGTCAGGCAGACTGTGATAATACCATCCTTACCTATGGAAACAAAAGAACTCCGAGAACGGCTTACCTCCCTCGAAGGCAGAATGACTGTCCTTCGGGGGCATCTTTGACATCGAGCAAAGCAAAAAGCGAATTGCTGATATCGAAGCCTTATCCACAGAAGCTAATTTTTGGCAAAATCAGCAAACTTCCCAAACCTTATTAAAAGAGCAAGCTCGGCTTAAGCAGACGGTCCTTCAATTCGAGAAGGAGGTCGGGCACATTAGCGATGCGCAGGTTCTGCTTGAACTAGCGGTCGAAGCCAACGATACAGCGACACTAGAAGAGGCAACCCAGTTGCTTGCGAAAATAGAACAGTCCGTGGGGCAAATGGAGTTTGCCAAGATGCTCTCGGGAGAGCAGGATGCGGCCAATGCGCTGGTTTCGATCAACGCCGGCGCAGGGGGGGTAGACGCCCAAGATTGGGCAGATATGCTAAGGAGGATGTACATCCGGTGGTGTGAGCGGCATGGGTACGAGATGGAAGAGTTTGACCTGCAAGAGGGTGAGGAAGCAGGCATCAAAAGCTATAGCTTCGCCGTGAGAGGCCCTTGGGCCTATGGGTATCTCAAGTCTGAGAGCGGAGTGCATCGATTGGTACGAATTTCCCCGTTTGATTCCAATGCAAGAAGGCATACCTCATTTGCCTCGGTGTTTGTGTACCCTGAAATTGATGATTCGATTGAAGTGGAGATTCGAGAAGAAGATTTAGAGATTCAAACCATGCGTTCAGGGGGAGCAGGGGGGCAGCACGTCAACAAAACCGAATCTGCCGTTCGTATGATCCATAAACCAACTGGTCTTGTGGCCAAGTGTCAGTCAGAACGATCCCAGCACAAGAACAAATCAACCGCTCTGAAGATGCTAAGAGCCATGCTATACGAGAAGCAGCTTCGTGAGAAAGAGGCCAAAATGGATGAGGTGCACGGACAGAAAAAGGCGATTGAATGGGGTAGCCAAATGCGGTCGTATGTGCTGGCACCTTACCAGATTGTGACCGATCACCGTACCGAGTATAAAACTGGCAATGTGATGGCGGTGCTTGACGGGGATTTGGACGAGCTGATGAAGGCGTATTTGATGGGGAAGTAGCAGACGCAGGGGTTGATTGAACCATCTCATATTTAATCGTCCCCGAGTTATCTATGTTACCTAACCTAAAGTAGAGATAAAGGCCTTGGAACAACCGAGGTTGAGGCTACTCTTTCACGAATAAATACCGGAGACAGCTTTTGTTGGTCCCGAAGGTCTTCCCACCCAGTTTTCTCCATCCTTCCTTGGCAATCGTTCCAATGAAGGACTCCTGGTGATACCGATGAAAACGGAGCATATTAAACCGTACTTGCTTCCTGGCATTCTGGACAGATGCATGAATTTCAATCGTATACGTGTTTGGAAAAGACGATGTTGTCGTTGAGAGGAAATTTTCAAAGAGAATGTTACTGCTGTTGATTCGGTATCTCTGAAGGGTAGTTGCGAGCCAAGTCTCTGTTGCCTGCTGCCAAACTCCTTTGTTTGGCCCAAGGCGCGGATCCTGACATCGAATGGCTTCGATATCATTATGAGGAGCAAATCCCAGGATTACATCTACCAGAAAGAGATCCCCTGATTTAAATGCACTTAAGCTATCTCGGACGAATCTTAGGTCGCCATCCAGGTTTCCCAGCGTATACCCAAACATACACCCGACCCGAAGAGTATTCCGATTTTCTTTTGAGGAAAAGAGCTCGGAAGAAGGTAATTTCCAAAAGTCTGCCAAAGACTCTTTAACAGATACTCTTCCAGTATTTGCGAAAATCCCATTTAGATAGAAATGAGCCGCTATTAGCAAAGGATTACTTTTATCAATAAGATGACAATTGACTTTTAAAGAGGGGTCTAAATCTAAGAGTGATTGAACCAGTTTTCCTTCTTTCCTTGCGTCTCCTGCTCCGATACCAATAATATCTAAAGCCCTTTTATTATATTTCGTATCTTTCAGATGATCTAATATTAGTTCTGCAGTGAGATCCAGTGACTGACTCCCATCGAATGAAGCAAAGTAATCCTCTTGGTTACAGATATCACGCCAGCCAGCTGCACTTATGCCGTCAAAATAAAGATAAGATTGTTCGATCGTCCCACCCCGAGGAGTATTACAAAGACGAAAAAGTTCTGTAGACATTTGTATCGGGCTCACATCGGGTTCGGCGCGCAGATGAAATTCCATATTTTTCATATTCCGTCAACAGGAGAGAGTCTTGACGCAAAGATGCTAAATCTCCTCTCACATGATGGGTACATAATAAATGATCCTGTACTCAAAATTAGCTTTTCATTTTGTTAATATTCATATTAAAAAGAAAAGTATTTTCATATTAGATTTGTTTCAAAGCGAAGAATGGGAAAAAATTGCTCAATAATCAAAAGTTGTAGATTATTTTTCCTGCTAACTTACGACCCGGTTGCGACCTTGCTTCTTTGCATCAAGCATGTTCAGGTTTACCTTCCGGATAAATTCCTGCATATCCATATCAGCCTCATACTGAGCCACCCCCAAAGAAATGGTGACGCGTAAGTCCTTTTGATCGATTCGATATGGAGTATCCCCGACTTGTTTTCGAATTTGTTCCGCGACCTCGGTTGCTTGTTCTAGCTCGGTCTCGGGAAGATAGACCATAAATTCCTCCCCGCCCCATCGAGCGACAATATCCGTACTTCTCACGCGAGCCTTCACTCGCTCGACCACTCCTTTCAGGACTTCGTCCCCGACTTGATGGTCATGGAGCTTGTTAAACGCACCAAAGTGATCGATATCAAACATAATCAAAGACATCGGAGCCATCGAAGTGGAACGAGTTTTCCGCCTTCCTATCGAAGCCTTTTTGTGTCGCTCAATTTCCCAGTTAACGATGCTGTCTAAATAGCCACGGTTATAGGCCTTGGTCAGAAGGTCTTGCTGCCTGGCGCGTTCATTTTCTTCAAAGAAGTCGGATTTGATCCCTCCGCTGAACGAAACCTCAAAGGCAAAATCTCGAACCTGGATCAGATCCCCGTCGTTAATCTGAAATTTCTGACAGCAAACCCCGTTAACAGAAACATGGTTAAAATATTCCTGATCCTTCACGTACCATGAGGGAGCAGTATAGAAAATGTGGACTCGGCAGGGTTCGTTCCAACCTAAGCCCAAAGGGACATCGGCCTCATTGGTATTTCCCAAGTAAATACTGTCGGAAGAAACCTGAAACCGACGGCCGAGCTCTAAGGCACGGGCCTTGTCCGTGCGGACAAGAACCAAGAAAATTTGGGGCTTTTTGCCGTGAGGAGACGACATAAAAGAATTTTATCAGAATTCAATAACGAAGGGAAAAGTTTCCTCCACCTGCTGCAACGTTCCCCCGCTGCTTCCATCAAATTCTCCTTGCATCTTTTTTGAATTTCGGTAGAGCCTAAAGCTGATGCCCACCCAACCTAACCAAGCTTCTTTCAAATCCAGTAAATCTTCTATCCAGGAAGAACCCTTTCAGCCCTTTATCCCTGCTTCCGCGAAGATCCCTGAGTTTACCTGGAAGTCCTTTCTGGTCGGGGTTTTCTTCATTATTTTTTTTGGTGCTTCTTCGGTGTATTTGGCCTTGTGCGTAGGGCTTACGGTCGGAGGGTCGATTCCCATTTCTGCCATGCTAATTGGCCCGCTCAGGCGTCTTTTACGAAGTACGGTGCTAGAAAATAATCTGATTCAAACGATTGGCTCCGCGGGAGAATCGATTGCGACCGTGACGGTCTATACCGTGCCTGCGTTTATTCTGTTTCAAGGAGGAGAACGATATTTCCATTATCCGCAGCTGATCACTCTGGCTGCGGCAGGGGGGCTTTTAGGAATTCTCTTCATGATTCCTCTTCGTCGAAGTCTCATTGTCCGAGAACATAAAACCCTCCATTACCCCGAGGGCAGCGCCTGTGCTGAGGTGTTGATTGCCGGAGAAAAGCAGGGCGGTTCTGCAAGCCCTGTCTTTGTGGGTTCCTTGATTGCGGCCATTTATTGGCTGATGATGAAGCTGCTTGGGCTCTGGAAAGAGATGCCCTATTTAATCCACCGGGCTGCCCAAGGGGTGTATCCAAACGCGACGCTGACGTTAAGCGCCACCCCTGAATATTTGGGGATTGGTTATATCATTGGGCCTCGAACCTCAACGCAGATGATGGCAGGAGCACTTTTGGCCTGGTTGGTGCTTGTGCCTCTCTTTTCTGTGTTCCCTTCTTTGGGTGCCTTGCTTCGAGCGAAGGATGTAGTAACCACCCTCCAAGATTTAGGGGTCTCTGCTGCTCTTCAAGGCCCCCCTTCAGCCTCCCAGATCCATACTGCTTACATCAAATACATTGCGGTCGGAGCGGTGATTGGAGCCGGGATTATCGCTCTACTCAAGACCGTTCCCATCATTATCGGGAGTTTTAGAACCGTGGTGGATTCTCTCAAGAATCGGGGAAACGTTTCTCAAGCCCGGACTGCCAAGGACCTCCCCATGTGGCTCGTCCTTCCGGGCGCTCTGGTTCTTGTGATTCTCATTGCCCTTTTGCCCCATCTCCCAGGCAAATTCCCAGGCTCCCTTTTATCCTCCCTCCTGATTGTGATCTTTGGCTTTTTCTTTGTCACCGTCTCCAGCCGGTTTGTGGGCGTGGCGGGCTATACGATTGAGCCCATTACTCCGATGACCTTCACCACGGTCATGGCCACCGCAGTTCTCTTGCTCCTCCTTGGCTGGACCTCGGTCCCTTATCAGTTAGCGGTGATTCCAATCGCAGCCGTCGTTTGTATTGCTGCCGGCAATGCAGGGGCGACTTCGCAAGACTTGAAAACAGGGTACTTGCTTGGTGCCACTCCCTACAAGCAACAGTTAGGATTAATCCTCGGTGTTCTGATTTCAGCAGCAGTGGTGGCAGGAACCATTTTGCTCGTCGATCGATCCATCCCTCAGGTCACCCATGCCATTGGGTATGTGGCCCCAGGGCAAGAGGGACCTAAATTTGGTGCACCGCAGGCAACACTGCTTGCCATGCTTATCAAGTCGATGCTCGGAGGAAAAATGAGCTGGGGCTTGGTCTTGGTAGGCGTCGGGCTTTCTGTGGTGCTGGAACTGTGCGGGGCTATGGCTCTATCGGTCGCCATTGGGCTGTATCTGCCTGTCTCGATGACGACAGCCATCTTCCTTGGGTCGCTCCTGCGCTGGTTCGTCAAGCGTCAGCAAAGGAAGTCTTTGTCTGCCGTTGAGAATGAGCTGAGTAAAGGAATGTTATTTGCGACGGGACTCGTGGCCGGGGGGGCTTTCGCGGGCATGATCTTTGGATTTTTTAGCGGCTTTTTCCCCTCCACGGCCAAGCTCCTGGATCTAGGGCACGAGTATTGGAAAAATCTAGGAACTTGGGGAGATCTGATCTCCATTGGGATGTTCCTCTGCTTAGGAGTGGCTCTGTACCGCTATGCTCGGAAAGACTTACCTCCCCGCTGATTATTCATCCGATGAGGGTAAAGCTGAGTAGATAAGCCCCAGCCAATAGCCCGTCAGCAAAAACCTGAAGGGAATCCTTGGTAGGAAGTACATAAAATGGACTTAGGGTCATCGCTTTGGCCGTGGCAGGTGTGAGGGCACAAAAACCGATTTACCTAACAATTTGGGTCTATGGTCTACTTTGTACTTAGGCACTGCTTGAATCATCTTCCGCAATCCCAAAATTATTCAAAAGGTACGTTTCGAGCCATTCCTAGTATGTTAAAGTGGATTTATTACATCATCCGTCTTATCTGCTTCTACTAGTTCAGTGAATCCAACGCAGTCTTCAGATGTTGAAGAGAATATTACCCGAAATCTGGTAGAGCGTATGTCGTGAGTATTATTTATTAATTGGAAGCATAGACAGGGCTCCCTAGATGGTCTACTGTGTTCCTATGGCTGAGCTTGAATTGGAAGATGCCCTTCAAAGGAAGTGTAACGATAATAAGCAATATGCGACGCTTTGGTCACAATGGAATTTTGATAAGAAGTTAATCAGCAGAGCGCTTGAAAGCGTCGCGCTCACTTTCCCTCATTATAGTCGCCATAATGCGTCTCACTCAGATACTATCCTTCAGCAGGTTGCTAGAATACTTGGGCCTAGACGCATCGAGAAACTAGGCGCCACTGACCTTTGGCTGATTTTAGAGTCAGCTTATAATCATGATATAGGCATGATTGTGCCGGAGCCAACCATGCGTGAATGGTGGGCAAAACCGGAATTTAGAGCTTTCCTTGAACAACTCACTCAACATGATGATAGTGAAATAGCTAAGTCAGCTAAGCTCTTGATCAACCCTGATGTGGATTTAAAAGCAAGTAAAGATTGGCCCTTCTTAGTTCGTCGAGCGTTAGTCCTAGTGATAGCAGAGTATGCAAGACCTGGTCATCCAGGGCGCTCCCGTCAAATAGTAGAGTCTCCCTCATTAGTATCTTTCAATTCACCTAGAACGCAACTTGTGCCCAATCGATTTTGGAGATTACTGGGCCGAATCTGTGAAAGCCATGGTGGAGGATTTGCAGATGCCATGAGACTCCCTAGAGAAGAATCGGGCTTTGCTATGGATACGGCTCATCCACGGTTTGTCGCCTGCATGCTAAGGCTTGGAGACTTATTAGACCTTGATGACGGCCGCTTCTGTCCGGTTATGATTCATACTTTTGGCGGGCTTCCACCATTATCGCTGGCTCATGAAGAAAAGCACCACTCGATTGAAGAGTTTCTGGTCAACCAGCAGGAAATTCGTGTAATTGCCGAATGCGAAACTCCTCGGGCTTATGATGAAACAGTAGAATGGCTGTCATGGCTTAGACAGGAATTACAAAACCAGAGTCTAAATTGGGCTCAAATCAGTCCAGAAGTCGACTTTAGCTCAGTCCCAAGTGCTAGTATCATAGAAGCTAAACTTAAGGGCTATGATACTTTTCCTGATGGTCAGCGGCCTCGGTTTGGTGTCGACAAAGAAGCGATGCTAAACATGGTGCGCAGTGTCGGATTATATAAGAGCCATCTAGACGGTATCCGAGAACTGTTGCAAAATGCTGTGGATGCTACGCTTCTACGCGCTTGGAACGAGAATCAAAACCAATGGAGAGCGCTAGCTGAGCAGCCAGACAAAGATTTGCTAGACAAACTTCGCTCTGAGCTAGAAAAATATCCGATTTCCGTCAAAATCAAGAAGGTCGATACCTCTTCGCAAGAAATTAAGTGGCAAGTCGAAGTAGAGGACAACGGTATAGGTATAAATAAGGAGGACGTTGTTTTTTTGCAACGAGTCGGCGCATCTAAGAAGAATCCTCGCCGCCATGCTCGAATGGAGAATATGCCAGTGTGGATGAGACCATCGGGAACATTTGGAATAGGCTTGCAGAGTGTTTTCCTTTTTAGCAACAAAGTAGTTTTGTTGTCTCGTGCGGATGACTCTCTAGACACTATTGAGTTGACGTTTGAGCAAGGCGTTCGTAGAGGAGAGCCAGAAATTCTGTTAAAAACGCTTCCTCGCGCAAAAGGACTTTTATCGTCTGGTACACGCGTATCTTTTGTAATTAGTACAGAAAAGGTGCCAGTCGAGATTCCTTATATAGCTGGTCAAGCTGAAGAAACAAAAAGGATCCTCTATTCTTATGATCCCTTACTGGATGATGAGATGCTAATTCTACCTAGCGAAGTTTATGACACAGTAAGGGAGTTTGCAGATACGGCATTAGCGAAGTTCGAGCTTATTACCGATAATATGAGTTTAAGCAGAGCAATTACACCTAAGGATCAACAAACTGAAGAACAACGATATTTTGATGCAATCAATGGCATTGAATTCACATTTAGTGACGAAAAACATAGTGGTGCAGGGTTAAAATTTTATTACAGAGGACGCAGGACTGATTGGACAGTAGACTTCGGGCTTGGTGGTCGAGTTGACTGGCATCGTGATGATGCAGCTGAAATATTGACTCTTGATAGATCAAACGTTCGGTTAGAGTCAAAAGAAGAGATTCGGGAGCGTATCCGTTCGTCCTTACAGACCGTCTTGCCCCTGTATTATCAATCACTAAAGCATAAAAATGAGCAAGAGACGATAGCTCGTCTAGCCCTAGTAGCAAAAACTGATGCCTTCTTCGAGGGCAAGAATCCCCTGCCAGAAGACGATGCTTCGTGGAAGACGCTGCCATTTTATGGCACTTCACTAACATTAGGCAAACTAACAGAAGCGGAAAATATTTTCGTAAAAGAAGATGTGACATTGAAGCCATTTTTTAAAAGGAGTCAGGTTGCGTTGCCATGCAAGCTCAGTAATAACTCGCAGCAAATTAATATAAAAATCAATAGTCTATCCAATTTGCCTCTTGGTATCTTAGATGATAGGAGTGTGCAATTAGTTACTGCCAGCCCCCAGGATAATGGTTGGCAAAAGTACGTGGTGTACGAATGGAATTTCTCTAAGGCTCCTCTCAGTGATATTGTTAGTGAAATGGGAATTTTTGAGATACTTCTTGACGAAATCGTTGGATTTACTAGTGGTCTGGCGCGTTTCACTATTCCTTGTCCTAAACAGTTTGAATCACTGCGTATAAATCCGAAAGGGCTCCAGGGAAAGTGGTTTCAACTTAATTACTTTCCAATACTACAACAAAGATGCATCTTCCCGTTTCGTCGAGAGCAAGGCCAACGGTTCACGCTAGCAGGAGCTCTACAGCTAATTAAGTATACCTTTCAGTATCGCTGTAACCAGACGACGACAGAGCTTGACATTGCGCGAAGCCTTCTAAGTTTAGTAGAATTAATAGATAAGAGGTATCGTGCAAAATGGGGCAGCCGCGCCGACTATAGCATTGAAAGTCTTCGCTATGATTTAAGAAACGCTTATGGAGCTGATCTTTGAATTTTTCTCTTTAGTAAAGCATGAGAACCGGTTAATAACTGAAATTCAAAAGTCATTTCTAGAAAGAAAAATTGACTTACATTTGAACACTCAATCCCATGAGATGTTCAAAAGTAAGGTTACTTAGAGGTGTACATATATGATCTCACGACCAAAATAGATTGGTAGCTTCACTACCAATGACTACAGACCAATTCAAACTACCAACCTCCAGTTTAGCAAACCTTTGCTCTATCTAGCTAAGCCCCGCAGCCTCTGAAAAAGCATTACCTCTCTATACTTGCCTCATCGCATCTGTAGTAGCTACTCAGGTTTGTTCTTCCGCTGCACAGGCGGGTTTGCCGAGGAAAGATCTTCCAAGTGAAGAACGCGGGAAATCGGGAACAGTTGACCCACCTTGAGCATCGGATCAAGAAACTCCCAGCGCGTAAATCCATCGTCTGAATGAGGCTCAAGCAGGTATACGGCTAGCGTTCCTGTCGGCTGGGCTGTTTTGACTACCAGGGTTCCTGCCGGTACAGAAATGGTATGTCGCTCTGCCCGAACGGTAAGCACCGTCTCAAAACGTTTTGGTGGTGGCTTTAAGCTAAGCGGGATTTCTGCCTGGCCTGGAGGTGGAACCATGCCCGCCACATCCGGACTAAACGTTTTTTCCATCGCCAGGATGTGGTACGCCTGCACTGAAACTTTGGTTTCTTGGGATAGGGGTTCAAAGGCGATGCCGTGCCCGTTGAGCTTTTCTGCAAGGCTTGCAGGCACAAGGTAGGCCGCCGGCGTCGTCACAGAAGTGACAGGAAGAAATGTCCGGAAGTGGGGAACCTGGTAAAGCTGCTCTTGTTTGCCTGGGTAAATTCTTTCGATGAGGCTTGGTTTATCATATGAGACAATGTGGGCTACATCTCCCTCGGTTTGATAGGCTGGATAATCAAACAGAAGGGCGCCTTGCTCGTCGCGGTAGGCGACTCCATAGTTGATTCCCACGTGGACCTGGGGCTTATATTTTGTTCCCCGCTCAAGAATGTGGGCCTTTTCTTGGGAAATGGCTTCGAGCAACATATCCTTTTGCTGAGCAAACGTTCGGAACAACTCGAGCAGCCATGCATAGGTGACTTTGCATCGTTTTTCAAAAGAGATGTAACTGTAGGTCTCCAAAAGAACGTCAATTTTACCGAGAAGCCCTCGATAGTGGCTACCAAATCGAGGAAGCGCTGGGTAGGTATGCCAACCCGAAGTGGGTTCTTCTTCTTTTGGGAAGTTTCCATACCAAAATCCACGGTAACCATACTCGGATTCAATCCGCCGATTGGTAGACTCTAACAGATCCTTTGTGCGGGTTAGCAAGTTTCCAAACAGGTGTTGGTTCGAGCGGGACGTATCAAAGGTTAGATCAAACCCATGGAGGCTACCATCGGTGGTATGGCAATCAATAAAGGCATCTGGCTGCCAATATTGGTAGAATCGAGCAAGGTTTTTGGTTTCCACGGCTTCCTGCTTCATCGCATCTCGATTGAGGTTCCAACCTTCACCTGTGTACCTTGTGCCCACTCCTCCCTCAGGGTTGACTTGACCTTCTAAAGTTTTGAGATTTAGCTTTCGGTTAGAAGGGCTAATTCGATCGTTTCCATCAGGATTAAAGTTTGGGATGAAAACAAGACAGAGCTGGGACAAGAGGGCCTTATCCAATCCGGTCAGCGTAAGGTCGCGTGCTAGGGCAAGGGTTGCCTCTTTGCCTTCGACTTCGCCCGAGTGGATGTTTGCTTCGACCATGACCACCATTTTCTTTTGATTCCGCGCTTCTTCCGGAGTAAAGCAGTTCCGGTCGCTGATGATGAGGGCTGCCATATCTTGCCCTTCTCCGCTTTTTCCTAAGGTGGTTTGATGGATAAGTAGGTTTTGGGCGGTTAATGACTCAATAAATGAAAGCACATCACTGTGACGTGAGGTTTCTTTATACTGAGTCGCTTCGGCTTTGGTTTTTAGTTCGGCTGCCTTGTTTGACATAGAATCTCTTTACCATAAAAGCAGGCCCTTGCTGAAACAAATTTCTTTCGAATAGAAATAGGTTAGAACAGGGAATAGAAATAAAGATTATCATTTAGCGAGATGAAGAAAGATACATACGAACATCGACTTGATTGGTAAGCCGTTTTGCATTACGGTAAATACATGGAAACAAACGAGGTTACAGGGCAAAAGAAGATTTCCGTGGCGCAAGCCTGGGTTATGGCAAGCCGACCTGCTACCTTGACTGCCGCGGTAGCTCCTGTCCTTGTGGGATGTGGGTACACGATTCGTGAGGGAAGCTTTCATTTGCTTCCAGCATTCGCTGCTCTTTTTGCTGCTTGTCTCATCCAAATCGGAACGAATTTTGCAAATGATCTGTTCGATTTTAGAAAGGGTGCTGATACCTCTGAACGATTGGGCCCGACACGAGCGGTACAAGCCGGGCTTCTTACCCAAACCCAGATCATCCGAGGAATGATTTTTGTTTTTGGTGTGGCACTCATCGTCGGTGCTTATTTGACATGGGTGGCAGGACCGTTTGTCGTGTTGATCGGCATTGTCTCTATAATTGCAGGCATTCTCTACACAGCAGGTCCTTATCCTCTTGGATACAACGGGCTTGGGGATGTGTTTGTGTTCCTGTTT
The DNA here is from genome assembly GCA_964537055.1 of uncultured Myxococcales bacterium. Classification (GTDB taxonomy): domain Bacteria; phylum Myxococcota_A; class Polyangia; order Palsa-1104; family JAEUJZ01; genus CAZHYV01. Next base: position 164,342 of record CAZHYV010000007.1, on the reverse strand, counting down.
TTTGGGATGGTTGGAGTAGGTGGAACGATTTTTGTCCTTACGGGAAGGATTCCTGCCGTTGCCTGGATTCTGTCCATTCCCGTGGGTAGTTTGACTTCTGCGATTTTGGTGGTGAACAACATTCGTGACGAATCGACCGATCGGATTTCAGGGAAAAAGACATTGATTGTACGATTTGGACGAGAATTTGGGATTGTGGAATATAGCAGCCTTTTGGGAATCGCTTATCTCATCCCCCTGATCTTGGTGCTTTCCCGTCATCTAGGAGGGTCGGGTGTTCTTCCACTGCTAACGATGCCGATGGCAGGTTGGTTTGTTTATCAGGTGCTTACAAAAACAGGGAAGGCCCTAAATCCCCTTTTGAAGCGAACGGCACAATTGGTATTGTTCTATGCAGTTCTTTGGGCCACGGGAATTGCCTTAGGTTAGTATGGATGCGATCCCTACACTATCGGTCCATATTACAAGAGTAGATATTACTCCATTTCAGTACGAGTTCTTACAACGCGTAGAAAATGCGAAGGCCCAGTGGTGGAATCGAACAGGCTGGATCATTCGATTACACGATCAGACGGGAGCCATCGGACAAGGGGAGGCAAGCCCGTTGCCTGGATACTCCGTAGAATCACAGGTTGAATGCGAGCAGATCCTGCGGCTTCTTAAGAAGGAGGGCCTTCCTTCTTTTCACATCACTGGGACTCTCAAACGTTCGCTTCAGCAGTACATGGCAGCCTTTGTAAGCAAACCTCCCTCTATAAGATTTGCTATCGAAACAGCTCTTTTGGATCTGGTGGCTCAGCGGAACCAAGTGCCCCTTTCCTCCTTATTTAGGGAGTTGTTTACACAACCGCAAACCTCGGTATCCCTGAGTGCGATGATCTCTGAAGGTACCAGGGACGCTGTTTTTGCTTCTGTCGAGCAGGCTCTTTCTCGTGGGATCACCACGGTAAAATTTAAAATTGGGCGACCTGGGGCTTGGGTCACAGAAAAAGGGATCGTAGAGGCGTTAAGAAAAGAGTATGGAGATAAGCTGGTCTTGCGGCTGGATGTAAACCAAGCATGGAACTATGAGCAGGCAGCTCAGTACCTTTATGAAATTGACGAATATTACCCAGAATTTATTGAAGAACCTTGCCGGGTTGAGGAGAGAGAGAAGCTGCTAGCATTGGATACCAAGGTTCCCATGGCCCTTGATGAATCTTTGTACCACCAAGAAGCTTCTCTGTTCCTAAATTCACAGTATGTACGGTCGAAATTTCAAGTGTTCATCCTGAAACCATCGGCATTAGGGGGAATTTTAAAATGTCTTGAATTCCTCGAAGTGGCGCAAATCTTAGGAGGACGCATTGCCATCAGCCATCTATTTGAGGGGCCGGTTGGGTTAAGCGCTGTAAACGAGCTGGCCCTTTTATGTTCTTCTTCTCCTTGTCTCATCGCCTGCGGCTTAGATTGGCCTTGTGTCCCCTTGGCAAGACCGTATCCCGCTTTGCCGCAACGGAAGAACAATGTACTTTCTCCCGGAACTTATGTAGGCCTAGGATTAACAACGGAGCAGATCAACGTATGGCTATCTTAGATGGGGGCAAAGTTCGAGAAGAAATAGCTTCATCTATGAGGGAAGAATCGCTCTCGTTCCTGGCGGCCGCGAAAGAACAACCCGAGAGTTATGCTCTTATTACTGACCAAAAATCTTATACCTTTCAAGAGTTAGTGCCTATCGTCACCAGGGTCATTTCTTCCCTGATGTCTCTCGGATTGTATTCTCCTGCTACTTCTCGTGAACTGCATCCTCAGCTTCGAGTGGCTGTGTTAGGAACAAGCCAGGTAAAAACGATCCTATTGGTTTATGCACTCATAGAACTAGGGATTCCGTTTGTGATGATCCATCCACGGTTGACAGAGACAGAACAGAAAAGGATTCTGCAGCAGAGCCAAGTCTCGTTCTTCTTTGGGAGCGAGTGGGAGCTCCCTCTCCAATTCGAAGAGAGCTTATTACCTTTTTCACCCCTGCCGATGAAGCAACCTTTGGTTGAGTCTCCTCTTTCCGCCCAACCTCTATATAAGCACCCGCCTATTGAACATCCTTTGGCTATTTTGTATACGTCAGGTACCTCGGGTCAGCAAAAGGGGGCCATTCTAAGCCGAAGGGCATTTTTAGCATCAGCTTTCGCAAGTGCTGCTAACCTTGGTTGGAAACCGGAAGATCGCTGGCTTCTCTGTATGCCGATTGCGCATGTGGGGGGCCTTTCCATCCTTATTCGCTGTTTGATTGCAAGGCGCCCTGTGATGATAAGCAGTACGGATGGGCTCATTCCCTCCTTCGATCCCAAAAAAATCCTTTCGCAGATAGATCATCATCAGGTTACTCTCGTGTCCTTGGTTCCCACCATGCTAAAGAAGATGTTGGATGAGGAGCCGTCCTGGAAAGCCCCTTCTTGCCTTCGGGCCATTTTGTTAGGAGGGGCGGCCTCCTCAAAGAGTCTTCTTTCTCAAATCATCCAGAAGAAGCTGCCTGTCCTTACGACCTATGGACTAACCGAAGCCTGTTCGCAAGTCACGGTTCAGCGCTACGGCACGCCAGTTTCGTTAGAACAAGGAGTGGGATTTTCCGTGCAAGGAATGGAGGTAAGGGTCAAGGAAGGAGAGGTTCAAATTCGAGGGCTTTCCTTATTTAGTGGATATCTTACTTCACAGGCAGGGGGAGAGGAAAGATGGGAAAGAAAGGAAGAGACGAAAAAGGTTGAGGGGATAGAAGAAGTGGAGGGGAAGAGAGCGCAGATTAACAAAAGAGCGATCATGGAACAGAATGTCGAGGTAGAGGGAGAAGTGAAAGGCAAGTGGGGGGGAACAAAGAAAGAAGCCCTAGGGAAAATGAGGAAGGAAGAAGCCGCAGAAAAAGATTTTTTGGAGGATGGTTGGTTCTCTACAGGAGACTTGGGTTATTTCGACGCTCAGAGCCAACTCCATATCCTTAGCCGTAGGACAGATCTTATTCTTTCGGGAGGTGAGAATGTTTATCCAAAGGAAATCGAGCACATTCTAGAACAGTATCCAGGCATCAAAGAAGTGGTTGTGTTCGGGGTTCCAGACGAGACTTGGGGACAGCTTGTGGCTATCGCTGTAGTAAAAACATCGCTCTTTCAGCAAAAACAGCTCCAAGAATATATCCGTACCCATTTGGCGTCGTATAAGCGTCCTAGGAAATTAGTGTTTTTAGATAAGATTCCACTCAATGCGTTGGGAAAGGTCAACCGATCTGCGCTCCTTTTAGAGGTGATCAATCGGTTGGTCGACCTCTAATCAGGAAAATCCTATAAAAGCGACCCCGACTTAGGTAAGAGGATTCTTAAGAAAGTTTCCTGAAAAAAAGCAGATTTATCGAAAACAGCCAATCAATCTTTAAGAGAAACCTGACCACGTGTTCAGTTTCTTTTGCCTGAATATTCTCCGGCATGTACGTTTTTTCCCTATATTGCTCAAAGAATGATTAAGCTGTTATGTATGCACTTAATAGCTTTGTTGCTGGGGTTTTCTCAGACCCCTGTAGATGCAGGACTGGCGGCACGCTATGGCTATCCTGGAGATCGGTATGCGGGAAAGCCTCAATACGCCTGCCAATCCGTCTTAGCCAAGCAGGTGGGGGACGAGTCTTGGCAGAATATGCTCAGACATGGGGTTGCGCACCGATCGCTTCCTTGTGGCACACCTCTAATTATCTGTACGAAGAAGGAAAACCTTTGTACCAAAGCCTGGGTTGTTGATCGGGGACCCTTTGGAGCAGTCGATGCAAAAGGACGCTGGCATGCGAGAAAGCATCTTAAACGAGGGGAACGGTGGCGAGGAATTTTGGATCTCTTGCCCGGCCCTGCCAAAGCATTAGAGCTGACCGGGCTAAAGTATGTTTATATGTTCAAAGTGCCTTTGTCTACGAAGAAGAATCATTCAGGGCCTCAATCAATTTTAGCTTCGTCAAAAGAGGAAAGCCATAAAGAAGAAAGGGAGAGCAGAAACCTGCCCTCCCTTTTCTTTCAGAAGCCCTCTTTTATCAAGAATCCTCTTTAGAGCTCCCATAAAAGAGGCAAGACCTCATCAAGGGGCAAGGCTTCATCTAAAGAAGCCTCGCTATAGCTACTTTGCCTTATCAGGGGATCTAGCTTCGTTGCTCGGTGAACTCTGCATCAATGACACCATCATCGGGTTTGTTGCTCGATGTTTGGGTTTCTGCAGAGCCTGGTTGCGGTTCCCCTTGTGCGGCAGCTCCTCCAGAGGCACGGTAGATCGTCTCGCCAATCTTGTAGAGAGCCTTCTTCAGATTCTCTTCTGCGGCACGTAGAGGTCCTGCATCGGTCTGGTCCTTGCTTGCTTCAAGCGCCTTTTTCGCAGATTCAATCTCACGTTCCATCTCAGCTCGTTCTGCCTCAGGAAGTTTCTCACGGTTCTCATTTAGCATTTTTTCTGCCTGGTAGACCGTGTTGTCGAGCTGATTTCTTGCTTCAACTGCTTCTTTACGGGCCTTGTCATCGGCTTCGTGAAGCTCGGCATCCTTGATCATTTTTTGAATTTCTGCCTCAGTCAAACCTGAGCTTCCCGAGATCGTAATCTTCTGCTCTTTGCCTGTTCCCTTGTCTTTCGCACTGACGTGAACAATTCCGTTCGCATCGATGTCGAAGGTGACCTCAATTTGAGGAACGCCTCGTGGAGCTGGCGGAATCCCATCAAGCCGGAAGCTTCCCAAGATTTTATTCTCCCGCGCAAGGCTTCGCTCTCCCTGCGTGACCACAACATCCACCGAGGTTTGTCCATCTGCTGCCGTCGAGAAAGTTTCTGTCTTCTTGGTAGGGATCGTTGTGTTCCTTGCGATCATTGAAGTCATGACACCCCCTAGGGTTTCAATGCCTAAGGTAAGTGGAGTTACATCGAGGAGGAGAATGTCCTTCACCTCCCCAGAAAGAACACCAGCTTGTACCGCAGCTCCTAACGCGACGACTTCGTCAGGATTGACGCCTTTGTGAGGTTCTTTTTTGAAGAACTCTTTCACCAACTTTTGGACCATGGGAATACGGGTCGACCCACCTACAAGCACGACCTCACCAATATCGGCTACGGTTTTCCCCGCATCTGCCAGCGCCTTTTTGGTCGGTTCTAACGAGCGTGTGAGCAAGTCCCCAACCATTTGCTCAAACTTACTCCGCGATAGTTTGATTTGGAGGTGCTTAGGTCCTGTTTGATCAGCGGTGAGGAAGGGCAGATTAATCTCTGTCTCCATGACCGAAGATAATTCAATTTTGGCTTTTTCTGCTGCTTCCTTTAGCCGCTGAAGAACCATCTTGTCCTTACTGATGTCGATCCCTTGGTCCTTTTTAAACTCAGCGATGAGCCAATCAATAATTCTTTGATCGATATCATCTCCACCGAGGTGAGTGTCACCATTGGTAGAAATAACTTCAACCACCTTTTCGCCTACTTCGAGGATCGAAATATCAAACGTTCCTCCCCCAAAGTCATAAACCGCAATGAGGTGATCTTTTCCTTTGTCAAGCCCGTAGGCCAGCGCAGCAGCCGTAGGTTCGTTGACAATCCGCTTTACATCGAGGCCTGCGATCCTTCCTGCATCTTTGGTGGCTTGCCGTTGTGCGTCGTTAAAGTAGGCTGGAACCGTGATGACGGCTTCAGTTACCTTTTCGCCAAGGTATTCTTCGGCGGCCCTTTTGAGTTTTGCCAAGACACGTGATGAAATCTCAGGAGGGGAGTGCTTTTTTCCACGAATTTCTACAGCCGCATCTCCGTTAGAAGCTTTTACTACTTTGTATGGAACCCGCTTTGCTTCCTCGGTTACTTCATCATATTTGCGGCCCATGAAACGTTTAATCGAATAAACGGTATTTTCTGGGTTTGTAATTGCTTGTCGTCGTGCAATTTGGCCTACCAAAACCTCGCCCTTTTCGTCGAATGCAACCACCGAGGGGGTAAGTCGTGAACCCTCTTCGTTCGTAATTACTTTTGGTTCTTTGCCATCCATAATAGCCACCACAGAGTTGGTGGTTCCTAGATCAATCCCAATAATCTTGCCCATATTCGTTCTTTTCCTTGTTCATTTTTATTTATGTTTTTGCGGGGAGTCGGTGATCTTGCTATCGTGGCTAAGAACAACCGATCATCTACCAGCCGCCTTATCTCTAAAGACGAAGATACGAAAACTATTTAACTTTTCTAAAGTAAAGAAAGCTCTCATTTCCGACTTTGCCTTTGAATTTAAATCCAAACTAAGCATCCGATCAAACGACGTCAAGATTTTGTGAGTTAGGATTTTCCTCAGGGGATAAAGAAATGTTTCCTGAATCTTTTCTATTCGACTATAACGATAAAACGAGGTCAATGTGATTTCTTTGTACTTTCGATCAGGAACTTTAGAGATTCATGGATTGCCTCCTTATCAAGAGGGCCTCCCCAAAACTTGTATGTGGGATGCCAGAACTGCATGCTTTCGAGTACCGGCCAAAGAGTATGCAAAGGTCGTATTGGCCCTGAGAGAAAGAAATATCGATTACGCTGACCAAGCAAAGTCCTACGAACGATTACAGCTTCGTTCTTCTATCGAACGGACTCCTCACCCTTACCAAAAAGAAGCACTGGCTGCCTGGATGAGGCAGGTTGGGAATGGGGTTGTTGTCCTGCCTACGGGAGCAGGAAAAACGCACGTGGCTGTGATGGCCATGCTTAAGGTGCAGAGGAGTACATTGGTGGTTGCTCCTACGCTTGAGCTTGTGAGGCAATGGTACGATTTATTCCGGAACACATTCTCGACTGATGTGGGAGTCATCGGGGGAGGCGAGTACGATGTAAAACCCCTGACAGTGATTACGTATGATTCTGCATACTTACATATGGAGCATCTTGGAAACCGGTTTGGCTTTATCGTGTTTGATGAATGTCATCATCTGCCAAGTGAATCCTACGCGCTTGCTGCCCAGTTTTGTTTGGCTCCATACCGGCTTGGGCTGACTGCAACCCCGGAGAGAATGGACGGCCAAGAGCAACGACTTTACGATTTGGTAGGCCCCCTCGTCTTTCGGAAAGACATTCACGAACTATCGGGGGATTATTTATCTGAGTACGATACTACACGAATGATTATTCCTCTGGGGCCTAAGGAGCGGGAACAGTACGAAGAGGCTCGGGCGATCTATCGAAATTTTCTCCTTCGCCAAGGAATTCGTATGTCAGAACCAAACGGTTGGTCGAGGTTTATCATGCTCGCCTCCCGCAGTCAGGAGGGACAACGAGCGATGGCTGCCTATCGGAAGCAGAGAGAGCTTGCTCTCACATCTCCCTTGAAGTTTGATCAGGTGGCAAAACTTTTACAAAAGCACGCTCAGGACCAGGTGATCCTGTTTACGCAGGACAATGCGACGGTCTATGAGTTATCTAGGCAATTTCTTATTCCTGTGATTACTCATCAAACCAAACTGAAGGAACGAAGCGCGATTCTTGCTGCCTTTCGTGAGGGGACCTATGGAGCCATAGCCACGTCGAAGGTCTTAAACGAAGGAGTGGATGTTCCCGATGCGAATGTGGCCATTGTAGTCTCTGGAAGCGGCTCTGTCCGCGAGCATGTCCAGCGCCTCGGCCGGATCCTTCGGAAAAGAAATGGGAAGCGTGCCATTCTGTACGAATTAATCAGCGAAAACACAAGTGAGGGATTCACAAGCCAGCGGAGAAGAGAGCACAGCGCTTACCAGTAGAGTGAGAGGGTCTTAGGATCTAAGGAAACAAAGGAAGAAGGACTTAGACGAATTTAGAGAGATGGAGAAGGTTGAACGTCCATGATTTCTACATCAATTGTTCGCCCCCAGATAGGTCGATTTTCATTAAGATCACGCAGAATCATTTTAATCAGCGCGCTCCCATTGCTAAAAAGATTTAGATCTTGTTGAGGAATCGAGATAGAAATCGTTCGCGGATCAAGAATTTCGTAGGATACAGGGATGTCTAAACGTTCCCCTGTGGAAATATCTTTCCCTATAAGAGAGATGCCCAGGGAGGAATTCCCTCCAAATGAGTCTTCAGGAAAAGCAATCACTTGAGAAAACCCAGTTCTTTCCATCTTCATAGGATTGCAAGAAATCGAGGGATTGCTTTCACATAGCTTGCTTGTAGGCGTTGGGACCTTATTATATCCAAAAAGTGCGGAATCGCTGCAAGAGAGTGTAAGCCCTAAGAGTCCTGAGATGAGAATCAATGATTTTTTCTTCATGCATACCTCCATGTAAGCGTACAGAGCATAGCCCTTTTTTATGGGCGATGCAAGACTTCTACAAATTAAAGAGATTTCTAAAGGGAGCTAGGACATCCTTCATACATTTTAACGCTTTACTCAAGCTAAAGGACCTAAAACTACGTTAATTTTGAAGCGTGTGAATTAGATTGATGAATGACTGACGAATGAAGATTGCTTTTATACGGCCTGTATGGTAGCTGTGACTTAGTAGAATCTACGATCGCTAGAGCATCGGGGATGAACATGACACCTTAAGAGGGGAGGGATTCCAATTTCGCTTGCATCGCTTGGAAAAAATGTAACTCAAAATTGGCTGAGAGGGAGCAAATTTAGCTACATCGGAATCTTTCTGATCGTTGCAAGCCTGCTTGGTTACGGAGCTGGTGCCTGGGCTGATCGGATATTTCATACATTTCCCTGGTTGTCCCTATTGGGATTTTTGTTGGGAGTAGGAGCCTGGGTAAAAGAATTGTTTAAGGTAGCAAAAGAATACCAAAAAGAATCAGCGTCTCTCTCAGAACCAAAAGGTTCAGAATTAAAAGGTGAGGTGCTTTCTACAAAAGAAAGTACAGAAAGTAAAGGGTCATGAGTTCAGAATCACCAAAGTCTTTGTCTTCCATTCAATCTTTACAAGGAATAGAGCGCCTTCTTTGGATCTTCTCTGCGTTTTTGTGTATCGGCGCTGCGATTTTAGGAGGTCCTAAGGAACGCTTGGGAATGGTTTTAGGAACCTGCCTCATGGTAGGAAATTTCGCATTTTGGCGTAGATTGATCAGTCGTTTCTTGCAAAAGCAAAGTTTTTTTGGTAATGGAGAGTCCCAACCGGCCGTCTATAAGCTGATCTTGCTGGGACATGCAAAGCTGATTCTGCTGGTTGGATCCCTTTACTGTATGGTGCGATTTTTACCTGTAAACCCACTTTTTTTACTCATCGGACTCTTGGTCCTTCCCATGGCGGCATTCGGTTGGGTTGTATTCCGTACTATGAAAACTCTTACAGGGCAGGACCGGTTTGCGGCCGCTTCTAAGGAAGGAGAACGGCAATAGATGGGCAAAGAAGTTACGTGGTTTCATTTACTACCTGGGCTCCACCGACTTACAGAATGGGCAAAACATTATCTAGGACGTGAGAAGGGAGACAAGCTTGAATTTTTGACAGTCCCTCCCTTCACCGACACACATTTTACATTAATTCATGTATTGTCCGTCGTACTGATTTTGGTGTTATTAACATTAGCAGCCATCCGATTCCGAATAGGCCTTTCGAAAAAATCTACAGATGCGATCGTTCCTTCGCCTTCTGTATCCATTGGAAATCTGTTCGAGCTCATTTCCGAGGGCATTTTAGGGTTTATGACCAACATTATGGGGGAGAAGAATGCGAAGAAGTATCTCCCCATTATTGGTACCCTGGCTTTCTTCATTCTACTTAGCAATCTTATGGCGCTGGTTCCAGGGATGGATCCACCGACGGCTGCTTTGAAAACCAATCTGGCATTGGCTCTCTCTGTTTTTATTCTCACTCATTATGAGGGCGTGAAAGCACAAGGTGCCAAAAATTACTTAAAACATTTCACGGGTCCGATTGTGTATTTGGCTCCACTCTTTATTGTTATTGAAATTATCGGTCATCTGGCCAGACCTGTTTCGTTATCGATTCGTCTTATGGGGAACATGTTCTCCGATCATAAAATCGGGGCTGTCTTTTTTGGATTGGTCCCTCTTTTGATCCCTGTTCCGTTTTTAGTACTCGGCTTAATTGTCGCCATTGTGCAAACCTTTGTTTTCTGTTTACTCGCTACTGTATATATTCAACTCGCTATCTCGCATGAAGGGCATGGCGACGAAGATCATGCAGGGCAAAACCATCACCATAATGAAAAACACCCTTAAAGGAGTCCTACGATGAAAAAGAAATATCTACTCTCAATCTTTGCTGCGCTTAGCACATTTCTTGTAAGCACGGTTGCTTTTGCTCAAGAAGCTACAGCGCCTCTTCAGCTGCTGAAAATTCAAGAGAACAAGTACCTGGTTTTCGGGATCGCCCTTCTCTTGGGATCCGCTGCCGTTGGTGGTGCCATCGGACAATCCCGAGCAGCAAGCTCTGCTTTAGAAGGGATTGGACGTAATCCTGGCGCAGCCGATAAAATGTTTACCATGTTCCTCTTGTCCTTGGTTCTTATCGAATCCTTGGTCATCTACGCATTCCTCCTTTCCTTCTTGATGTACACCAAGATTGCTACCTAATGTGATGATGCGACGCAGCTAGTGCATTCCAGACAGTCGTCAAAACGGTTCATGCTTTAGCTGCAAGTTTTTCTTATCAACGGTTCTTGCAGAATTCTCGAAGGAACCCACAGAAGTGTGGCGTCCTTGATGAGCGAATAAAAAGCTCGCACACGCTTTAAACCGAAAATTGAGAGCAGGCTTGAGAAAACCTTGCATCTTATGAGCTTGCCGTGATTATATAAGAACTCTTCCGCAGCACGTGAAGCGAAAACAATTATGCAGAAGACGTAAAGATGGAGAAAATCATTTGAGTCGAGATGATCTAGTTGAAATGTCGGGTACCGTAACCAACGTCATGGTTGGTGGAAACTTTGAGGTCACCACCCCAGATGGGCATAAAATTCTTGCCAGGCTTTCAGGCCGGATGAGACGGTTTAGAATCCGTGTGGTGCTTGGTGACCAGGTCAGTGTAGGGGTTTCTCCCTATGACCCAAACCGTGGGCTCATCACGCGCCGCTCGTAGGCCAGCGCATGAACATTCTTGCGTTCGATACGTCGACCCGGCTTACCGAAGTTGCTACCTACCATTACCCCACCGGGCAGAGCGAACGAGAATGCCAAGAAATTTCTGCTCATTCTGAAACGCTCCTTCTTCAAATTCAGTCTTGTCTTCAAAAACAGGGCTGGACTGTAAAAGAAGTGGACGCGGTTGTGTGTGGTGCAGGGCCAGGTTCGTTCACAGGGTTAAGAATCGGTGCCGCTACGGCAAAAGGGCTATGCTTTGCCCTAGGGATTCCATTGGTTATGGTGTCTTCCTTGGATGCACTTGCCGAAGAATGGAAGCAGGAATGGCCCCTTCTGGTTTGCATGAATGCTCACCAGGGAAAAGTCTATGCAAAGCTCTATGATACTCCTTCAGGATACTTGGGTGATTCTTCTAGGTGCCATGCTCCCCCAAAAGGATCTGACGGTGCCTGCTCTCAGCAAGACGGTTCTGTGAATAGGGTAGATGACTTTATTGAGTCCCAGAGAAGACTGTTCTCTGAGCAAATTTGGGAGCCTGGAGAATTACTTCAAATACTTCGTTCGTACAATGGAGAAGTCACCGTCTGTGGAGATGGTCCTACCTATTATCCAAACTTAGCACAGGGCAGAATCCATCACAAAGCCTCCGCACCCTCAGCGTTATGCCTAGCTCGGATAGGAGTTTCTTGCATTTTGGCTGGTTTGCAAGATAAAGCCTTGATTCAGAACGATGTTGCCTCTGCCGTACCGATGTATACTTTTGAGTTTGTTCCAAAAAGTAGCGGTCCTTAAGATGTTGGTCTAGAGTCTCTGCTCTCAAGAAGAAGGGTGTCAATAGGTGTTTCTGGAAGACGTAACCCCGCTTGATCGAGATCGTAAGTTAGCAGGGTAAGGCTAAATCGATAGCGTCGATTTTCTAGCCTTTGTGCCACATCGGGTAAGAAGGGACTTACCAAAGGTGCGACGAACATGAGGAGGAAGGGAAACCATTTCTCCCAGATCGGGATAAAAGGTGCCCAAATCGAAAAAAGGCCGATCAAAAAGAAGAGCACTGTGTAAAAGATACGATTGGAAAGATCCCTCCCTCGAAGAAAGCGTTTTGGGGTAAGCTCTCGTTGGTTCTGCTGTTCCGCTAAGAGAGCGTATCGAGGAACCAAGATTTGATCAATTTCGCGAGCAAAAAGAGTCTGTTGTTCCTGTAGCTCAGGAGTTATGTTGCCATAACGTTCACGAAAAAGTTCTCTAAGCCTCGTATGAATTCGATGCCGTATGAGGGAAGTCATTTCTTCTCTGGTTGCTTCCACCGGCCAGCCAGGGCGAAGTCGCTCTAAATCGGTGAGGAGCTCTTTTGAAAAGCTTCCTAGTTCACTTTGAGGACGATCCATAAAAATAACATAGCAGAGAATGACGCCTTGACCCAAGTCTTGCTATCTTTTACTCTCTTTTTGTTATGAGTGAACATGTTGTTTTCTTTGATCGGTTGGTGTTGCCTCTGCTTCCTTGGATCCCTGCACCCTGGCAAAAAACCGCCTGGTTCTCCCTCATGGGGCTGGTACTGGTCCTTTTTTCTCTGTCTCTTTGGGGGGTGATCCGATTGGCAAGGAGGTCGAGTGCTCGTCCTTTGCCCTCGTCTGCAGAAGCTCCTCCCGTTCCAACTGAAATTCAAAGAGCTTTACCAAAAGCTCCTCCATCGAAAGGGCCTCTTGCTAAGGCAGATTTGGTATTAACCGCTGGTTTGTCAAAAACGCGAGGGGGATTTGTTGCTCGCCTCGCAACCTTATTTGGAAAAAAGCAGGTGGATGCCCATCTGCTTGAGCAAATGGAAGAAACTTTATTCACTGCCGACGTTGGTACAAAAACAGCACAACTTTTGTTTGAGCGTATCAAGAATAGGTTGTCTCAATCCGATTTAAATCAAGGGGCCACCATGTTTGAAGCACTGAAAGAAGAATCTAGGAAGCTGCTTGAGGTAGAGGCAAAGCCCTTGGATTTTTCATCCCATAAACCTTTTGTCCTTCTTGTGATTGGGGTCAATGGAGCTGGAAAGACGACAACCATTGGTAAGTTGTCCGCTCTGCTAAAAGAGCAGGGCAAAACAGTCATGCTGGCAGCAGGCGATACGTTCCGGGCTGCAGCCGTAGAACAGCTTTCTGTGTGGGGTGAACGTGTCGGAATCAAAGTGGTTCGAGGAAAAGAAGGAGCGGATCCCTCTTCGGTCATTTTTGAAGCGATCAAGCAGGCTCAGATAGCACACGCAGACGTGCTGATTGCAGATACTGCAGGTCGTCTTCATGTGAAATCCGAGCTTATGGAAGAGTTGCGTAAGGTTCGTCGTGTCATTCAAAAGGCGGATCCTTCGGCACCTCATGAGACATGGCTGGTACTAGATGCAACGACGGGACAAAACGCAATTGCTCAGGCAGCAACTTTTAAAGAAATTATGAATATTACGGGGATTGTACTTACCAAACTTGATGGAACTGCGAAAGGAGGAGTCATTTTAGGAATTTCGCATGAGCTCCAGATCCCAGTTCGATTTATAGGTATGGGGGAACGAGTAGAGGATCTACGAGCCTTTGATGCAGAAGCTTTTATTGAGGCGCTGTATGGCTCGTATGAATTAATAGAACCATCGGCCTCATCTTCAGCTTAAAAGAGAAGCATCAAATAAGCACAAAACAAACTTGACACTGAACATCTGATTCGTATATAGGTCATTTATGAGCAGCTCCCCTACAGCCAGCCGGTTATCTCCTATTTTTTGGTTTTTGGTTGTGGGGACTTTTATCAACCGGTTGGGAAGCTTTTTGCACCTGTTTCTCGTTTATTATCTCACAGAAAGACGAGGATTTTCAAAAGAGCAGGCAGGCATCGTGGTTGCACTTTATGGGGCGGGGGCTCTTTTTGCAGGGCCTCTTGGCGGCTTTCTTGCTGACCGCTTGGGCCGCCGGAAAAGCATGCTTTTTGCCACTGTGGTAGGGGCAAGCGCGATGCTGCAGCTAGGGTTTGCCAGTTTAAAATGGCACATTATGCTCTCAGCATTCTTGCTTGGGGTCCTAGGTGATCTTTATCGGCCAGCAGTCAATGCGGCCATTGCCGATTTGGTGCCACCTTTAGAGCGCTCACGCGCCTATGGGTGGAACTACTGGGCTGCCAATTTAGGATTTTCAGGGGCGTCCGTGTTAGGGGGTTTGCTAACGGGAGTAGGGTTTACTTGGTTATTTGTCGTAGATGCTGCAACAACGATTGTTTTCGGTCTGCTGATTCTTATTTTTATTCCTGAAATTTACCCTAACACTCCAGTCGCTACGGTAGAAGTCCCTCAAAAAAGATTTTCAATTACAAAAAGATTGAAGGAATTTTTTCCCTACTGGGACAAGGTATTTATTTCATTTTTGCTCACACAGCTTCTTTTAGAGTTTATCTTATACCAGGGAAATGCGTCACTTCCCCTCCATATGAAAGAACGTGGAATCTCTGCGCGCTCCTTTGGGCTTTTGATGGGAATTAATGGGGCACTGATTGTTATTTTGCAACCTTGGCTCCGAGAAAAAACTCAATCGATGAAACGTGCCCATGTGCTTTGTATGGGTGCCGTTCTGATGGGGATTGGGTTCGGTATGAATCTTCTTCCGACCCGCATCCCGTTGGTTGCAGTCTCGGTGGTTATCTGGACCGTGGGAGAAATTCTTATGTTTTGTATGGTTCCGCCCATTATTTCTGATTTAGCGCCTGTTAATCTGCGTGGCGCTTACCAAGGCGGGTACCAACTTACGGTAGCTACTTCGGCATTCCTTGCCCCTCTGCTTGGAACGGTCGTGTTACATCGTCTTGGATCGGTTGTGCTCTGGGGTGGGTGTATTTTTCTGGGGCTTGGTGCTGGGACTCTCCATCTTTTGATTGCACCTATACGACGTAGACGTCTTCAAGGGCTTTATGAAAGTACGGGTTACCATGAAGATGGGATAAACCCTGGGCCTTCTCCAAAATCTGCCTGAACAGTCGGATCCTACCGCTTCCGGCAGTTCTTTCCTATTTCCGGCGGTTCTTCTTGCGGGCATCGCGAGCAGCTTTACGTTTGCGCTTATCTCTGGCTTTGTCTGAGCTGGTACGTTGCGGAGGACCCGAATTTTTCATCGGTAGCTGAGGCATTCCCGCTTGGCCACCTCCCATCATGGCGCTTAGATCCATGTTGGCCATTTGGCGCATTTTCGCAATGTTGCGGAAGCCTGGGATTTTGCCCAAAAGGCCTGTTTGTTCTCCGAGGCTAGTCATCATCTGTCGCATCATCGCGAATTTTTGTAAAAGCTCAACGACCTCACCCTCTTTGCGCCCAGAGCCTCTTGCTACGCGACGAATTCGGTCCATGTGGTAGTTTGCGACCTTTTTTTGAGCTTTTTGTTGGCCGCCCGCAATCACATCCTGCCACGAGGTTTCCAAAAATTTCTCAGGATGACGGCGCTCTTCCTGAGTCATCGAATTAATCATGGCCTGGATCCGAACAAGCTCGCGATCATCAACGTTTGCACCTTCAGGGAGGTTGCCTCCTAGGCCTGGAATCTTCTCAATCAGATCTTTTAAAGACCCCATTCGTTGAATCATGCTAATCTGCTCAAGGAAGTCTTGCATATCAAACTTCCCGCGGAGCATTCGCATGGCGTCCTGTTCGGCTTTTTCCGCATCGGCTACCTGCTCAAAATCTTTCATTAGACCGACGACATCGCCCATCCCTAAAATACGGCTGGCCAATCCATCAGGGCGGAATTCTTCTAGCTTTTCTAGGCTCTCTCCCATCCCAAGAAACTTAATTGGCTGACCGGTCACTTCCTTGATAGAGAGGGCTGCACCACCTCGGGCATCTCCGTCAAGCTTAGTCAGGATAAATCCAGTCGTTTGGATACGATCATGGAAGGTCTTGGCCGTGGTGACAGCGTCCTGACCAATCATAGCATCGCAGACAAAAAAGATTTCCTGGGGTTTTACCCTAGACTGGATCTGTTCAAGCTCTTGCATCAGAGGCTCATCGATAGCAAGACGACCTGCCGTATCTAAAAGAAGGACATCGTAGCCCTTGCTATAGGCAAGCTTATATGCTTCCTCGCAGATCTCTGGAGGCGATTTGCCCGGGGCAGAATACACAGGCATTTCTAGCCTTTGCCCCAGTACCTCAAGCTGCTGTATAGCAGCGGGCCGATAGATATCCGCCGCTGCCAGCATAGGCCGCTTCTTGTACGTCTTTTGAAGGTGCCGAGCCAGTTTGCCGACCGTAGTCGTTTTTCCCGATCCCTGAAGGCCTACCATCATGATCACCGTCGGCCCGCGTTTGGCCCATTTGATCTCTGTATTCACGGGACCCATGAGCTCCACAAGCTCTTCATAACAAATCCGGATAAAGTGCTGCTCGGGGGAAACCTGAAGATCGCGTTTTGTTTTCTCTCCTCCTTTTCCTGCGATTTTGGCCTGGGCACGCAGTTTCACCTGCTGGCCTAAAGCTTTTTCCTTCACGCGATGAAGGAATGTTTTGGTAACGGAGAAGGCAACGTCTGCTTCAAGCAAAGACATGCGGACATCCCGCAAAGCGTCTTCGATATTGTCTTCGGTTAATTCTGTGATGCCGGTCAGACGAGCCCGTGCGGCCCGGAAGCCTTTACTTAGAGTTTCTAACATAGGGAAAAGCCGTTTTTATCATGAGGACGCCTGTTCTGCCAAGCGTTGTGATGCAATTTTGTAACTAAGGAGCAAAAGGATCACCGATAGACCGAGGGGAATCAGGTCATCAATTACTAATGTTTTTAGACCTACAGTACTTGATTTATCCCCGAAGCAACCACAATTTGTATTCAGCCCGCGTGCTAGGGCGCTGGTCATAGCAGTGGAAAAGGTGAAAAATAAAATAACAGTCAACCAAACGATTTGTTTTTGCCAGACCCCGATTATCAGCCCGATCCCCAACAAGGTTTCGGCCCCGAGCAGAGCCACCGAGAACAGCGGAACCAGGATTGCAGGCAGAATTTGAAAATTTGCCATGATTACAGCGAAATCGTAGGGTCCCGATTGCCACTTTTTGATAGCTGCATAAAGAAGAATACTTCCCAAAATCAGACGCAGAAGAAGACTGAGTAAAAAGGGCCAGGTTAAGAATTTCGATTTGGGCATCAATCGCTATCTCCCTTGGGTGGAACTCTTAAGAACACGCGCTCTCACAAAAGAACCGAGCGAGATCAGAATATAGACCAAACACAGCAAGGCCATCAACCCTTTTGCAAGCTTTGGCGCAGAGAGGTCGTAGATCGCTGGGGCGAGCTCGTTTGCAAAGTAGGATGGCAGGGCCCTCAGCAGAAGGAATAGATGAAGGCCCGTTGCAAGCAAACCTAAAAGAGCGACTCCAACGGCCGCGTGCATGGCATGCATCCGGTACGTAGGCTTTTGAGCCAGCAAACTTAAAAAGAGGAGAACAAGTCCAAAGCAGGCAGGAATCAGGGCGGTGACGTGACTATGGCCTGTAAGCATAAAGCCAGCAACTCCTAGAGAAATAAAGAGAAGAGAAAAAATAAGAGTGATACGGGGCATAGGCCTTTCGTTATAAAACAGGAATCTCCTTTAGGAAACCTTTTTCTTTATCTTGGCGATAGAAAGCCCTAGCAGAATTTTTTCCTAGCGGAGGTGGACTCCTTCGTTCAGAAAGTACTCGACTTCTTCCGGAGCCTTCGGGATCTCTTTGGTCAAAATGATGTGTCCCTCGGCTTGCGTAGAATCAATAACAATATCATCTTCAATCCGAATACCAATTCCTTGGTATTCTTTGGGTATGGTATCCTCTATCGGAATGTAAAGTCCTGGCTCAATGGTAAAGACCATGCCATCTTCTAGAAAACGCGGTTTCCCATTCGGGTAGTATTCGCCGACATCATGCACGTCTAAACCTAGCCAATGGTTGGTCAGATGAGGAAGAAACTTTTTGTAAGCTCCTTGTTCAATAAGCGCTTCTGGATCTCCCTTTAGCAAACCTAGGTCTACCATGCCCTCTGTCAAAACCCTGCGGCAGGTTTCATAAATTCGATCCAGCGTGGACCCTGCGCGCGCTTGCCGGATCCCTTCTATTTGTGCGTGAAGCACCCAATCGTACACTTTTCGTTGGGCAGGGGAGAAAGAGATCGGCTCACCCAGGGCTTTTCTGATGGGAAACGTGCGTGTAACATCTGCTGTAAAGCCCTGCCATTCGCAACCTGCATCGATAAGAAGAAGTTGCCCATGCTGAAGAGAAGTCTGTCCATTCATATAGTGGAGGATGAGCGCATTGTCTCCACAGGCAACAATGCTTTCGTAACCCGGAGTTCCTCCATGAAGCCTAAACGTCATATCAATCATGGTGGCTACATGATGTTCTGTAGGACCGCTTCCATGCGCAGCCTTCATGGCCATGACAAAGGCATCTTTGGTGATCGAGGCTGCCTTTTTTAAGCAGGCGAGGGCATCCTCATCTTTACGTAGGCGCTGTTCGTGGAGAAAGGACCGAAGATCTGCCAGGCGATAAGGAGCTTTTACCCCTCGCCGTTCAACATTTTTGAGCTTGGAAATAGAATCAAGGACTATTCTTTCCAAAGAAGGGTAAGACCCTATGGAGGTGACGACCTCAGAATACCCTTGTAATAAATCGGGAAGGGTTTGTTCGAACGTCTCCCGGGGAAACACCTGGTTTGCCTCGTAAAGGGAAGTAGCTTCAGAGAGACCTGGCTTTGGGCCGGTGTAAAGCTCATTACGGCTATCCCGAGGTTCGACAAATAGCGTGAACGGTTTTTCTTGGCCCGGGGTGAATACCGCAATTGCATTGGGCTCGGGAAAAGCTGTAAGGTAGAGGAAGTCTGAATTCTGCCGAAAGGGATAAGAGACACTCCCGTTTCTAAGAGAGGTGGTTGATCCAAAGACAACCGCGGCTCGATTTGGCCCCAGTTGTTTGAGAAAGGCAGCTCTCCGGATTTGATGGATAGAATTCATAGAGAAATGGTACTGAAATGTTAGGCGACAAGCAAGTAAAGAACCTAGGTGCCAATCAAGCGAGGAACCATGCATTCGTCTTTCGCAAGTAGTACGGATTCTGATTGACGGAAAGGGATTCCTCTGGTACTCAATCAAGGAAATTTTCGGAGGAATGAATCGTGCTTTCCATGTTAGCAGCAGCAGGCCTCAAAGAGTTATTGGCCAGCCCCTGGCTTCTCTTGCCTATCTGTCTCGGTATTTTTTACGTCGTCTATCAACGTCCGCAAAACAAAAAACAGCGAGAACTAGAGAATTGGATTCAAAATGTCGGTCGTGGTGAAGAAATCATTACCACGGGTGGATTGTACGGAAAGATTTATGAATCTGAGAAGAACAGTCCCTATGTCATTCTAGAACTTCAGGATAAGGTTCGTGTGCGAATGCTTCGCTCGTACATTGCAGGCAAGCCTCCAGAAGTGAAACAGGCAAAAGAAGAAAAAAAAGAGAAAGAAAAGTAGCCTGGTGTCGCTAGAGGGTCTTCGTAGCAGATTCTGGATAAACAAGAGACTCTAAAGAAAGGGTCTAGGGAAACGCAAGAGAAGCCCTTCGGTTAGGCGCAAATTTTTTCCTGGAAATGCAGGGAAAGCTTGCGTTGTTTGCGACAATCGTATAAACCAATCATCTACATCATTTTAAC
Source organism: uncultured Myxococcales bacterium (assembly GCA_964537055.1). Classification (GTDB taxonomy): domain Bacteria; phylum Myxococcota_A; class Polyangia; order Palsa-1104; family JAEUJZ01; genus CAZHYV01. The sequence continues at coordinate 144,636 of CAZHYV010000007.1, read as the reverse complement.
TTAGGAGTGATCTAAAACCTATGGTGCGGTCCTGGACTTACCGCGTGATTGCGTATTCACTAATAACCCTGCTATCGATTGTTGTTTTGGTACCATCGGTCGCAGATTGGTTTCACCAAACCCATCGCCTGCCTTCGTGGTTCCGAAAGACATTTGTACGGAAAATCACATTGGGCCTCGACTTACAGGGCGGTCTCCGACTTTATTATGAAGTTGACGTCAACAAAGTGGTGACGGACAAGTTAGATCGATTAGGAACTCAGGTGGCTGACAAGCTGGCCAAGGATAAGAAGATCCAAGGCATTAAAACAGAGTGGGTCAACCAAGGGGACGAGGTCGAGCTTCATATGATTTTTGCCAGCCGAAACGAGGCAAATCAACTTGACGATACCCTGATCCGAGACCTTGGGGGAACGGAAATCACCCTTGAGCACCAAGATACGCGTGTAATTCTAAGAATCAGTCCAGCTTATCTTGAAGATCTTCAGAAAAGCGTAATTGATCGAAGCATCGAGACGATTAATAACCGTATCAACGCCTTTGGAGTGGCCGAAACAGGGGTCCAGCGCTATCAGAAAAACGGGATTGTGATCGAGCTTGCCGGGGTCAAAGAAGAAGACTTCGAGCGTTTTAAGAACTTGATCGGAAAAACAGCGCAGCTCGAATTTAAAATCGTCGATGACCAATCTGATTACATGCAAAAATTATCGGTGTACGCTGCAGGAAAAAAGAATGAATTTCCTGGGCTTGAGTACGACGTTGAGGATCGGGCCGATAAACAGGGTAGGCCCCACAGAGAATATGTCCTTAAAGCAAAGCAGAAAGAGACATTAGACAAGTTCTTAGCATCGCTTCCCGAAGAGTACAGAACTCCTTCCGATCATCAAATTTTGTTTGAGTACACCACAAAACGAAATGCCCAAGGGGAGGAAACCCAGGATCGAATCTGGAGAACGTATTACCTCTTTAAGAAAGTGGAACTCACCGGTGAGTACTTGGTGGATGCAGGCTTCGGATTTTCTAAGGATCCAAACGATCTTCGTGGACAGAATAGGGCTGAGGTAAATATCGAATTTAATAGCGAAGGCGCAGTCCTATTTGAAAAGGTGACCGGAGATCATGTAGGCCAGAAAATGGCAATTATCTTGGATGATAAGGTGATGTCTGCCCCCTCCCTGGAAACAAAAATTGGTGGAGGCCGGGCCCGTATTACAATGGGTGGGGATCCTCAAGAAACGATCAAAGAAGCCAAAGACCTCGTTACGGTCCTGCGAACCGGTGCTTTGCCAGCCCCGCTCAAGAAAAAATCTGAGTCGCATGTAGGTGCAACGCTGGGTTTTGAAACCGTGCAAAAAGCAAAAATCGCCATGATCATAGGGACCTTGGCGGTTATTCTTTTCATGCTGATCTATTATCGGAAATCCGGACTTATCGCCAATATCGCTATGATTTTGAACGTCCTCTATCTGCTTGCCATTTTAGCACTTTTCCAAGCGACGTTAACCTTACCAGGTATTGCTGCGGTTGTTTTAACGGTGGGTATGGCGGTGGACGCCAACATTATCATTTATGAGCGAATTCGAGAGGAATTGCGAGCAGGCAAACTTCCAAGAAGTGCGGTGGATGCAGGATTTAACCGTGCTTTCTGGACCGTGTTTGACGCTCACGTAACCAACTTGGTGGCAGGGATTGTGCTTTACTCTTATGGAACAGGCCCCATTCGAGGTTTTGCTGTGTCCTTAATTGCTGGGATTGTTTGTAACCTGTTTACATCGGTATGGCTTTCCCGAGCGATGTTTGAATGGCTGGCCGGTCACAAGAAAATCACCAAACTTAGTATTTAAGGTAAAGCGTTATGGCGGACAAACCAAAATTTTTTGAACTCATTAAACCCAACCACAATATCGATTTTGTGGGAAAAAGCAGATGGTTGTTAGTATTCTCGACGCTGCTATGTATCGCTTCGATTGTCCTTTTGCCAGTCAACCGATACGTCCTCAAGAGCCGTGGCCATCTTCTGAATTTCTCTATTGATTTCCGAGGGGGAACTGAAATGAAGATTCAGTTTACTCGGCCTGTTCTGCCAAGCCAGATTATCTCAGCCCTAGATGAGCGAGGGATTAAGGAGGCAGAAGTGTCTCCGATTACCGACTTCCCCAATACCTACTTGGTTCGGTTCTCAGCCGTTTCGACATTATCCGATGCCGAACAGCAGAAGCTGAAAACCGCTTTTGAGACACAGCTAGGAAAAGAGAACCTCCGGATGTTTCGTTACCAGACCGAAGATGGACGGATTGTGCTGCGCTTACAAAAAGGGGTTGAGGTCTCACAGATCCAGACGATTTTAGCGAGCTCTCATATTCAGGTCTCGCAAGATCTGATCCAAACCACCACTTCTCCTGATGAATCAAAAACCTACATCATTTCTACTCCAGGCCTGTCGCAAGAAGTGCGGGCCGCGCTTGAATCGAAACTTGGGGCAGGCACTGTTGCAGGCAGCCAAGGAGACTCAGTAGGAGCAAAAGCAGGAAAAGAGCTGCGCGATAACGGAGTCATTTCGCTCCTGGCCGCCATCGGATTTATCATGCTTTATGTTCTGGTACGGTTCGACTTCCGGTACGCACCAGGGACCGTGGTTGCTCTTCTCCATGATGCAATCCTAGTCATTGGGGCATTTGCACTCTCGTACAAAGAATTTTCGCTTACAACCATTGCCGCCATTCTGACCGTCATCGGTTACTCGATGAACGATACCATCGTCGTGTTTGATCGCATCCGAGAGAATACAACCCGATTTAAAGAGATGAGCTTCCGTAAAGTAGTGAACCTTTCGATTAATGAGACCCTATCTAGAACGATCCTAACTTCAGCGACTGTCTTTATCGTTACGCTTGCCATGAACATCTGGGGGACCGGAGTCATCCGTGACTTTGGATTTGCGATGAACGTGGGTGTTATCGTAGGCACCTATTCCTCGATCTTTGTCGCAAGCCCTGTGCTGATTTGGCTTCACGAACGTACGGCAGGGAAGAAAAAATAAACGGAGTTTTGACCTAAGTTCACAATCCCGCACCTGAAGCTAGTTGGAGGACGAACCCCTATTAGGATGCTTCCGCCTCTTTCCATAAAGCCATAGAGCTGCGATCAATGTTGCAAGGCCCACGCCTGCATAAACCCCCTGTAACCAGTTGAAAGAACGAAGCATTGCCATTTGGGTCACGATCCAAATACTTATGCTACAGCCTGCAGTAAAAGCGATCACCTCGTTTTTTCGATAACGTCTTACTACGAATACTCCCGCAAGCAGATGAAGAAAGCTGACCAGCAGCAAGAAGACTCCTGGCCACAGAAAAGTCTGGAAAGGTGTGTGCTGAAGGACAGACAAAGGTGGTGTCGTTGGTGGAGAACCCTGAATGTGTCCTAATAGCCCGATGCTTCCTAAGAGGGCGGTAAGGCCGGTAAACAGGCAGAGGGCTGAGAGAAAGATGCGCACAGGACGCTGATTTGTCCGACGGGCAGCCTGGGCCGATGGAGGGATCGTTTGTAGCTCAGAAGAAATTTGATGGCCCCACGTTTTTACATCCTCCATATTGCGAAAATCTCCCCCTTTTCCTTGCCTTACGATAGATTTGGCGATGAAGCCTTTGGCCGTTTCATCCAGGCGGCCTCCAAACGTTTTGTGTCCACGGGCCTCGGTGAGATCAAGCAGCCTTTGAACTTGCCTCGTGGGAAGAATCTCCTTTTGATGAGCCGAGTCATCCAGGGGTCCGCTTGAAAAGAGCCATACAGGCCTTTCCACAAGCTCGTCGAGATGACGATGGATAAAACGCCTGGCATCCTTATGAAACCGGCCTGCGTAAAGACCCCCTCCCACGATGACGGCATCCCAGTTCTTAAGATGGTGCGACTCATGAGCAGATAAAACCTCGACTTGGTGGCCCGAATGTGCAAGGACATCCCCCAACGTAGTTGCGATTTCTTTCGTACCTCCATAACGAGAGCCAAAAGTAACAAGGACTTTCATTGTTTGCTCCTTTCTTGACCAGATTCCTATCTTTAAAGGATCTTGTGGTTTTGATAACTCTTACTTTGATAACTCTTTAGATGTAATACAGAATAAAGAAACTCAAAGCAAAGAAAACGAAGCTTGACCCAGAATCGGTTCGATGGTCACATGGGTTTCTCTTCTGCTTCTTGATCCTCTGAAAGGCAATTTTTATGAGTACTCTCTTTACAGTAAACGTAGGTAGCTCCTCGGTGCGCATTCATGCTTTTGTAAAACAAGGGGGTTATTACAAGCGTCTCCTGGTGCATCACCAGGATCATCCGAAAGAGGGAGTGGTCGTTGATCTGCCTTCTGCCTTCCATAACCTCGAGGCTCCTTTCGCAACCATTCATCGAGTTGTTCACGGGGGAAAGATGCTCTCATCCCCCTGTTTGCTGAATGAACAGAGCGAGGCTGAGATTGCTCGTCTTGGTAAGTTAGCTCCTCTTCATCATAAATGGGCCCTAGACTGGATAGCAATTTGTCGCAGATCGTTCCCAAAGGCTCGTCAGATCGGGGTGTTTGATACTGCCTTCTACCGAGATCTTCCCTCGGTCGCTGCAACCTACGCACTTCCGTATTCGTTGTGTGAATCGCTTGGAATTCGTAGGTTCGGATTTCATGGGTTGGCCCACGAGGGAATGTGGAAAACGTGGCTAAAGAAAACGACACGCTCGAAGAGGGAGGCTCGCATAATTACCCTACAACTTGGGTCAGGCTGCTCGATCACTGCGATCAAAGGTTGCCAGCCCATCGATACCTCGATGGGGTTTACCCCGCTTGAGGGATTGGTTATGGCAAGCCGGTCGGGGGATGTAGATGCGGGACTCCTCCTTTCGTTGCTTCGAGATCATCACTATTCTTTGGATGAACTTGAGGCCCTTTTAAATGAGCAGTCGGGCCTTTTAGGAATATCCGGTATTTCTTCGGATATGAGAGACCTATTGGATTCTCAAGATCCAAGGGCACAGCTCGCGATCGACATATATTGCTATCGAGTTCGAAAATATATAGGTGCCTATATAACAATTTTGGGTGGGATCGATGCAATTCTTATGGGGGGTGGCGTTGGTGAGAATGCACCCATGATCCGGGAGAGGATCCTGAAACCACTTGACTTATTTGGTATTGTGCTAGACCCCGAGACCAATAGGCAAGTCGTTGGGACCAACTCTGCCATTCATGCGCAAGGGAGCAACGTCGAAGTTTGGGTCACCCCTACCCAAGAAGAAGACCTGCTTCTTGCGCATGCAAGCCCTTTACTTTCGGGATTTGGGGGGTAGAGTACATTTATGAACCAACATCGATTTGCTGTTTCCTATGAGTATGCTGAACTTGCTCGCCTCTACCGTGAAAATACACCCTTGTTTGCCCATTTTGCAGCAGGTTACGGGGTCATCCGGCATATTGAACGCACGCAGGTTCGGCTCTATGAGAAGCTTCTGCTTCTTCATGCGCAGGGCCGCATTCCTAGCCTTGAGCAGGCCTATGCACTTTTGGCTGCGGCAGACCGAATTGCCTGCGCAGGAATGTGGCTGGTGGTTCATGCGACCTATGCACGTCGTGTGTACACTGATGGGCGTGGTCTTGAGGCTGATGACTTTAAAGAGCACCCTGAGGGGCATACAGGAGGATCGCTAAATATGGTACCTGCCTATGTGGGGTACCTCCTAGCAAATGCCTTAACAGGACTTACCCGGTCATGGATGATGGGGCAAGGGCATTGCGTTTCTGCGATTGATGCAACCAATGTGCTTGTCGAAAATATGACGCCCTCTCATGCAGCACGTTACTCTTTCTCTGATGAGGGGTTGACAAAATTTGTGCAGGATTTTTATTCGTACAAACTTACCCCAAGCGGCATCCCCAGTTCTCCGCTGGGCAGTCACGTCAATCCCAACACGGCGGGGGGCATCCTAGAAGGTGGGTTTTTGGGCTTTGCTGAGCTTCAGTATGTCCATACCCCTCTACCTCAAGAGCGGCTTGTGGCGTTTTTATCAGATGGAGCTTTTGAGGAACAGAGAGGCAGCGATTGGGCACCAAGGTGGTGGCGCGCGGAAGACTGTGGGCTTGTGACTCCGATTTTGATTGCAAATGGAAGGAGAATCGAGCAGCGGAGCCTGCTCGCGCAAGAAGGAGGCACTGGGTGGCTTGCCGACTATTTACGCCTGCATGGATTTGATCCTGTTGAAATCGACGGACGTGACCCGGCTGATATCGCCTGGGCTATTCTAGAAATGGAAGAGCGGCTAGAGCAGGCGGGACATGCGGCGGGACAGGGATTAACTTCGTACCCGATCAAGCTACCTTACGGGATTGCTGAAACCATCAAGGGATACGGATTCCCGGGTGCAGGGACAAATCTGGCGCACAATCTTCCCCTGGGGAAAAGTCCAAAAACAGACGAAGAGGCGCGACACCAATTTAACCAGGGAAGCCGAGGCTTATGGGTCCCGCTTCCCGAGCTTACAAGTGCAGTAAGGCTCCTCAACAACCATGCATTTACAGGACGGCCTAAAGAAAAAGACCACGCTTGTGCCAAGCGCAACGTGTCGCTCCATGCCCAAATCGAGCCACCCTTCCAGACGGAGCTGCCCTCTCATCAGAACGAGACGGAGGTGCCCTCTAGGCAGGGTCAGGAAGAGATACTTTCTCATAAGCGCGCATCCGGTAAAAGGTTTGTGAAAGAGCTTTCTCCTATGACGGGTTTGGATCGCTACTTTTGCCAGCTGGTGGCTGCCAATCCTCATTTGCGGGTGCGTGTAGGGAACCCTGACGAGTTACGCTCGAATGGAATGAATGAGACCTTGGATCGCCTAAAACATCGGGTGACCCAGCCCGAACCTTCCGTGGCTGAGGCAGTGGATGGAAGTGTGATTACCGCGCTGAATGAGGAGGCGGTTGTTTGTGCAGCTTTGGCAAACAAGGGAGGGCTCAACCTTGTCGTAACATACGAGGCATTTGCGCCTAAGATGCTGGGGGCTGTCCGGCAGGAGCTTCTTTTTGCAAGACACCAGCGTCTTTTGGACCAATCTCCTGGCTGGTTATCTGTGCCTTTGGTCTTAACATCCCATACTTTTGAGAATGGGAAAAACGAACAATCGCACCAAGACCCAACGATGTGTGAGGCACTTTTGGGGGAGATGAGCGATGGTTCGAGAGTTCTGTTTCCAGTGGATGCAAACAGCGCGATAGCGGCGCTGGAAGCAGTCTACCAAACCCAGGGCAGGATTTGGACCTTGGTTGTACCCAAGCGTCCTGTACCCAGCCAATTTACCAAGGAGCAGGCCCGGGAACTTGTACAGAACGGGGCCATATTGGTGCGCGATGAATCTGCTGTTTTGGGGTGCGGTGAGTCTGCTGCTCAGGCGAAGGTACTATTGATAGCGGTTGGAGCCTATCAGCTGTTGGAGGCGCTAAAAGCATCCGACCGGCTTCGAGAACATTCGATCCCTCATCGGGTGATTTCGATGATAGAACCAGGCAGGTTTAGAGAAGCGCGCGATGATATGGAGGGGGAGGCCATGGTCCCTAAAGAAGTGAAAGAGGCCCTGTTCCCTTCTTCTAGTGCGGTCAGGATCTTTTTTAGTCATACCCGGCCCCATATTCTTAGAGGAGTTCTTGAGCCATTGTGCACGAAATCCACGAAGGTTTTAGGGTATCTCAACCAGGGAGGAACTTTGGACACCGCAGGGATGCTTTTTGTCAACCGCTGTACCTGGGCGCATGCGATGCCCTCGATAGCATCAGCGTTATCGCTTTCCTTGGATCAGTTGCTAACAAAAGAAGAGAGAGAAGCCCTTGAAGGAAGAGGAGATCCTACGAGGTTAGGTTAGGAAAATCATGGGAGCGGCCTTCAGGGGAAGCAAAATTATGCAGATTCTAGGCTTTCATTTTTGGAGAGCAGCCCCGCAACTTCGTCGGTAGAGAAGAAGTGCCAACATGCCATAAATCATTACAGCAATTCCTAAAAATGGTAAGCTTCCATAGTTAAGATTTTCCATACCTAAGGGGGTCATGCTACAAGTACCAGCTGTTTTGAAAAACCCACCTGAACGGTAATTAAAGTAGAGACTTTCAGGAGGATCTGCTCCAGGATTTAAAGCAGATGCTACTAGGGGAATTTGAATAGTGTCTGGGAGATCATAGGGCCCTACAGAAATATTTGCCTGAGCCTCATAGGATGGTTTGTCATCTTTTGCCTGGAATTCGAAAGGGATCTCAAGCGATTCTCCAGGCTCCATAGAAAAACTCTCTGAAAGTAAACGCTTAAAAGAGTCTTTATCCGTTCCTCCTACTGGTAATGGAATTAGATTATGTCCTCCAGCTTTAAAATATCCCTTTTTGGTACCTATATATGTCAAGATAAGAGAACCTTTGACTGGAATTGGAACATTAGGAGGGCTGCTTGGCTTCTCGAAGAAAAGTTGGGACTGATCTAAGGTGTAATCAAGAGGAGTACCTGCACCTCGGAGTGTGATAGGCCGATCTATTGTATTAGAGGGTTCAAGCGTTTTATTGGCTGTGACATCAAAAACTGATATTTGAAGAGAATCAACAAATGCTGAACGTTGACCTATGGGTTGCTCCGTAGGGACAAAACCAATCACTAGCTCGAATGTTTCTCCATTACGAAAAATGCCTTCTTGAACCGAGAGAGTTTTTTTCAAATCAAATTGAGAACTATTTCCCTTTAGAGAAACCTTTACGATTTTGATAGGATTGGGATGTATGCTTTGGCATAAAATGGTCCTTTCTACCGCTGGAGCATCGATTTTCTGCACTCCAAAATCAATACGGTAAGGATTGCAAGCTAAAGCCGCAAGTGCAAATGCGTTGCTATTAGAAAGAAAACAGATTCCCATACTACTTAATATGAGTAAAAAGATTCTTTTTGAGAGAATAGACATATATTCCTCCTTGGTTAAAGTGAATGGTTACCACTGATGTTAAAAATCTTGAGTTTCGATAGAAATTTACGAAATCGGCCTCAATTTATTCCCCATATAATAAGGCGCTTCCAAAAATCAAGATAAAAGTCAGCTAGATAAAGGGTAAAGCTCAGGAGCAGGATGCGTTTGTGTGAACACCTCGAATAGTATTAGGCATCCCAGTGCCTAATGAGGTGATGTTCGGTTGTAATATGAGATAAGTTTCAATATTAAGCAAACCAATCTTAGCGAGTCCTCTTTTTTGGAGGAGAAGATACTTATGCTGGAGAAGGTTTTGGCGCGTTCGAAGCCGAGGTACTGGAAGAGGTGGTCGTGGCTGGGGCATTAGCACCCGAGGTCGTGCCTCGGGTTGCTGCGGCTGCCTGAATGGGAGGTGCCCCCTGCTTCATAATCACGAACTCAACCCGACGGTTCACCGCCATATCTTGCTCGGTCTGCGCGTTTTGAATAATAGGCATGGTTTTTCCAAAGGCCTTGGTCTCAAGCCGTTTTTCTGAAATTCCTCGAGCTATCAGGGCACGTTTTACCGACTTAGCCCTGCGTTCTGAGAGATCCAAGTTAAACTCGGCACTTGCCCGAGAATCGGTATGCCCCTGAATTTGAACTTCCAGAATCTCAGGATGCGCAACAAGAAGCTTGGCCACATCGTCTAAGACAGGGAACGACTCTAGGAGGATGACGTCTTGGTCTGTGGCAAAGTTTACCTTTTCCATGAGCTTAATCATGTTCTGCTCGATGTAGACCCGTGGGCAGCCTTGATAGATAGGCAGGCCCGGAACATAAGGACACTTATCCAGACGATCAACCACCGTATCATAGTCACGGTCTGTATCTGGACAACCCTTGTTTTCTTTTGGCCCTGCTTCTTCGGGACATAGATCGTCATCGCCCACCAAGCCATCATTGTCGATATCCGGCGGATTCTTAAAATCTTCAATGGCTTGATATTCTCTTGATTTTTTCGGTACCCAAACTACGGCTAAAAAGTACCGGAAGGTGGGAATACCAAAGCCACAATCCATCCCAAAGTTAAGCCCTGTAGTAAATGTAAGACCCATGGAGCTATACCAACGGATACCAAACATCGCCTCTGCAGCAATTTTTCGTGCGTTGGCCTGATTACGCATTTCGTTGGGCAATGTAGCTAGGTCTAAGGTGGGTACATTTACATAGACTCCGCCCAAAAGACCAAGCCCTCGGCTACGAATGACGGGAACCTCAGCTGCCAACGCTGAGGTAAAGGTAGTATTCATCGAGAATTGATCGTATGAGATCCCTGGCCGTAGATAAACGCCTGCTTGAAAGGTAATCAAAATCCCGGTGCCAAACCGGTAATCAACAATGGCCGTTGGGTTGTAAGTAAATGTTCCATCCCCTGCAAAATCGTCTTGAAACCCCGTTGGGAAATTCATCCGGAAGGCGAGCGCTAGCCCCCAGCCTTTTTCCCAAGAGCGACGCCTGATGATAGGAGCCTTCGCCATGAGGCTTAAATCACCGATTACAGTCGTATTTAAATACCCTTGAGAACGGGGAATATCTGTATCTTGGAATAAAATAATCGGGAATACCGCCCCAAATTCAACCCAATCTCCAATACCAAACGCGGCCATAAGGTCCAGTTGAACTCGATTCTTAATAAGAGCGGCGCCGGTATTTTTAAAAGAAAATGGGTCTAAGGAAAAACTTAAATAAACTCCTGCCGAGACAGACAAATGCGAAATCGGTTGTGTTTGAGGTGCAATGATCAAGTCTCTAGGAGCCGGCGTGGGACGAAAAGGCTGGATATCAAACCCATTCGAACCGCCGGGCTGAAGATTGTTACCCCCGAATGCGGCCTGGCCTGCCCCAACCAAACATAGCAAGGAGAGAGAGAGAATGCGTAATCGAAATGTAGAATGTGAATTCATAAAATATCCCTCCTGATCCGAGAGGCTGCGGCAACCTTTGACCGCTCGTATATTCAGTTTACGCCGATTTCCCTACATATGCAACCATTTCTTCTTGCTTTCCTAGCCCGATCGCTTCTATCTCTTTGAACCTAAACCTGTTTTTTAAGGCTATATGTAATCTCGACATCTCTTTAAATGCCTAGCTTGAAGCAAGCCCTTGGATGAGACAAGACATTTTTACAAAATTTATTTTTTTGAAAATTCTCGGGAAATTTTTGCACAGTGTGTTATGAACGCACGTACCCCTATGACAAGACGAAAGTTGCAAGAAGAACCCTCATTGATTCGGACGCTGGTGACTCAGAAACTGAGAAAGCTTGGGGTCTTAGGACAGGTACAAAAAACACAAGCGCTTCAGGCGTTTACTGAGGCGTGTGGTTCTTTTATGGCACAACATGCAACGGCCGAACGAATTTCTCGAGGCATTTTGTATGTTCGTCTTGTGCATTCGACCTGGCTTCAGCAAATGACCATGATGAAAGAGGAACTACTTAGTAAAATTCACCAGCAACCTGGAGGGAGCCAAATTAAGGATGTGCGGTTTTTGGTGGGGGTTGGGAAGGCTGCGCCTCAGGTGTCGCAATAATAACTGTTCTCGCCTCAGGGCGAAAGAACGTACGTGCAGCGTCCTGAATTTGCTGCACAGAGACCTTCTTGAACTCGTCCACCGAACGAAACAGATTTCGGTAATCCCCAGCAGTAATTTCATGCTCACCCAGCGCCGCCGCTTTTCCATGGGCTGTTTGCAAGCCCAAATAAAACCCTGTCAGAAACCGAGCCTTGGCTCGGTCTACCTCATCCTGCGTCGGGCCGTGCTCTTGGATACTACGAAGCTGGGCATAGATACATTCCTCTGCCTCTTGTGCCTTATGCCCTTGCTGCAGGGTGACCCGAATCTGGAACATCCCAGGGTCGCGAAAGGGGGTGATGTCTACGTCCGCAGAGGAGGCAATCTCTTTTTCGACAATGAGTTCTCGATACAGCCTTGAGGAGGGTCCCCCTAGGAGGATGTCTGCCAGAATTTGCAAACGGAGGTGCCTTGGATCTAAAAATTCTGGAGCTTTGTACCCAATCAAAAGACGCTCTGTAACAACTGGCTTGACAAAGGTGGACCGACGTTCTTTCTCTTGAGGAGGTTCCTTAACGAATTCTTCCTTTGGAATTGATTGAGGTTTGATCTGCCCATAATATTGTTCAATCCAATCGAGCGTCTTTTGCTCATCGATGTCTCCAACCACCACGAGGGTTGCTTGGTTGGGAGCGTAATACGTTCTATAAAACGAACGCGCATCTTCAAGAGAAATAGCTTGGATGTCCTGCATAAACCCGATGGTAGGCCAGTGGTACGGATGTTTCGTAAACGCAAGCTGAAACAGCTGTTCGCTCATAAACCCATCCACATTGTCTTCAACCACAAATCTCCGCTCATTCATGACGACTTCGCGTTCTGATTCTAGTTGGGGAGAATGAAGCACCAGGTGGGCCATCCGGTCTGCTTCAAGCCGGATAATAAGTTCAAGCTCACTCGCAGGCAGATCGTTTTGGTAGTACGTCCAATCGACCCAGGTGGCAGCGTTTGTGTGTCCTCCTCGCAGCTCGATCATCCGATCAAGCTCACCAGGCTTCAGATGCTCGGTTTCATTGAACATAAGATGCTCAAAGAGGTGGGCTATGCCCGTCGTCCCAAGTTTCTCACGACGGGAGCCGACCCGAAACCAAGTTTGGTACGCTACGACTGGGGCGGCTGCATCCTTAAGAAGGAGGGCCCTTAGTCCGTTAGGAAATTCGTACATACGAATCATGCGATCTGGGGTCAAAAAGGGAGTTTCTGATAGTAACTTCATAAATATGTCCTAATGCGTTGCTTGAAAGAGAAGGGTGAATAAATAAATAAGCAGCCCCAAAAGAGGAACTAGCAGCCCGGTCACTACATGTCGAGAGGAAAGTATCAACGAAGCCTTGGTGGGAGGCGAATCTTGCGCTGGATTTTGGGCCAAGAGGGCCTGCGATGGCTCTTGCGATGGTTGGGGCTGAAGGGACGTCTGCAATGGCTTGGGCGTCAGGGAAACCTGAGAAACAGATGCATCAGAAAGCTGGCTCTTTTCGGAAGTTTGCACTTCTTTTGTAGTCAATAAGGGAAGGTGCTTGTTCGGAGATGAGGGGGCTTCACAGATACCGTATTTGACGAGGTGGCCTAAGAAAACATGGATTTCTTCGGGAGTGGGCTCAAACCCAAGCACCTCTTTCGCGGAAGCAATCATTTCGGGCATTGTCTTTGGTTCATTGAGCTTTTCTGCCAAATGCCACTCAAAATCATAGAGGCGTAACGTCGCAAGCGACTTGGGGTCATACACATCGTAGTAAACGACACCCATCGAGTCTTGGACCTTGAGGCTTCGAAGATCTTTTCGTAATTCCGGCAACGCTTGCATGAAGCACTGTGTAACGCAAAATGAACGAATCTGCAAGGAAACAAGACGGCCTTCATGAGACAACGGGCTAGCGTCAATCGTGCATACATCAGGCATGCGGGTAGGAAGAATTCGGATTTGAGGTAGCAGCATCTGCAGCTTGCTGCACTCTTCGTTTTTTGCGAGCCAAGGCGGCGGCCTTACTCTCTTTGGCAGTGTGATTGGCTAACATGTACCCAATCACAATCCCTATCATCAAAATCAGAGGAATATAAATGATATGGGCCAGGGTAGGCATGTTACTCAGCCTTGCCCGGAGTGGGTCTCATTTGTTTTTGCAGTTCCCAAAGCCGTTGATCCAATCTTCGATACCTCACGGCAATGGTAGCGATAAATGCAAAGATCGCGAGCCAAATAAACCGGTAGGCAAGCCATAAAAATGAGCTAGCGGTTAGACTCTCATCAGCATGGGGTGCTGTGCTTCCTGCTGCACCTAGTGAGTCTGCAAAGGTCTGTGTTGCAAAAAGTCCGACTAGGATAAGAGTAAGCATCCACAGAAGATTCTTTTTTTGCGATGTCATGATAAGTCTCCCTGGAAAGAGTCTAAAGGCTCATCCAATTCTAATTCGAGCGCGCTACAAATTTGCTGTGCTTTTTCAAGCCGGATCCGCAACCAAAGAAGTAGGCCAAACAAAAGTGTGAATGCGGCCATTGATACCCAAAAAGCAACCTTCATGCCCGCTTGCAGGGTGGGAACTACGCTCGTTTTAGGATGGATTGTACGCCACCACGAGACAGAAATATAGATCAGAGGCACATCCACCATGCCAAACACGGCGAGGGCTGCGGCCAGGCGCTTCCCCGAAGGTCCTGCATACTTTCTGCTGAATAAGTACATCACAAATACGATCCACAAAAGGAGGGTGGTGGTAAGTCGAACGTCCCACTGCCAGTAGGCCCCCCAAGCTTTTTTGGCCCAAAGTGGGCCAGTGACAAGCACACAAAGGCCAAAAATCACCGAAAGCTCTGCCGTGGATACGGCCCAGCGGTCTGCCCGATCGCTTGGCCTTAGCAGAAAGGACAAGCTGGCGATTCCGCAGAGGACTGCGGCCAGCATTGCTACCCAGGCACAAGGCACATGGAAGTAAAAGATACGCTGAATGAGTCCCATGGTCGGCTCGATGGGTGCGCGCAGGATATAATGAATGCTGGCCAGGAAAGAGGCCGCACAGAGAACAAGCAAAAGGAACAAAGAGACCGGGAGGGTCTTCTTGTTAGGTTCATGCATTTCTAAAAACAAGTTCTTTCGTGGTTCCATCAAGAAAGCCTCACTCTTTTGCCGAAAGCGGTTTTACAAGCCAAGCGCTGATCAGCAGAGTAAAGATGTCAAAAACTCCTAAGAACTTGATCCACCGTCCAAGTTCAGCGTTGACTCCTGGTTCCATCCAATGGTTTTGGCACTGCATTGAAGAAACCGTAGAATCGCATAGTACATAAAACGTGCCCTTAACACCAGCGATAAGCGTAGGCACCAACAGAGGGTAAACAAAGATAGACAGCAAAAGGGCTCCGGATTGCTTTTGCCCCAACGGAAGCGCGAATACACTTGCAAGCGCAGCAAACCCAAAAAGTCCCAAAAAGAGGATCAAGGAAAAGACCCCAAAAGAGGCAATGCGAAAGTGTAAGAAGAGGAGGAGCAGGGGAAGAAGAAACAAAAGGACCATGCCCAAAAGCAGCAGGACCGATACTACTTTTGCTGCATAAATGGTGATCGCAGGCGTTGGTGTTAGAAGAACCGCTTCGAGGGTGTTCTCTTCTCTTTCCCTTAGAAAAGAGCGATGAACGCAGAGTACCCCGCAAAAAAAGAGCACAAGCCATAAGATGCCCGCTTGGAGTTGAGGAGAGAGAGACCCTCCATCTACAAAGGCAAATGCAAACAGGAGAACTGTCAGAAGTGAAAAAAACGCAGCGCTTAGAAACAGCTCTTTCGATCGAAGCTCAATACGAATTTCTTTCTGTACCAAAGTGAGAAACGGCCGTAGAGAACTCACCCTGCCACCTCACGTTCTGCTGGCATCTTACTTGGGGAAACGACAGTCTGGGAAAGTTGGTCAATGGCTTCGATCGAGCAAGAAGTTCCGGTAAATTTTGCTTGACGGGCAAGCTGTCCTCGGTCCAGAAGAAAGACTTGGTCGCAAAAAGGGGCGATGTCTGCTACTTCGTGGCTTGCAAGGATGATCATCACATTGTTTGATTTGCTTTCGCGAAGAAAGTGGGTCATCAGCTGCTTCCCGCCTGCATCAAGGCCTGTGTACGGTTCGTCCAAAAGCAAAATCTTTGGAGAAGGAAGCATGGCTTTTGCTAGGGCAAGCCGCTGGAGCATCCCTCGGGAGAACGTTTTCACTGGACGATGCATAACGTCAGCGAGACCGACCTGATTGAGCCAAGTTTCAGCACGTCGAGACGTTTCCTTGCGGTTCATAAAATAAAGGGACCCAAAAAGGAGGAGGTTTTCAAGGGCACTTAGGTGTAGATAGCACCCCGAATGGTAAGAGACGATACCTAGCTTCTTTCGATAATCGGATAAAAAATTTTCACGAAGAGGGGAGCCCTCGTAAAACAAGCTTCCTTGGTCAGGAACAAGAAGGGTAGACAAGATCCCAAGAAGAGTTGTCTTTCCTGCACCATTCGATCCGGCAAGAAGGGCGATTTGGCCAAATTCAAAGGAGAGAGAGAGATTTCGTAGCACCCACCGATTTTGGTAATGCTTGCCAACCCGTTCTATGCGGAGAGGGGACGTGGTGAGGCTCACGGTGTATCCTCGCGAGTGAAAGATGTTTCGGCGCCTAAAGACGATGAGCTCCGTGCTTTTTTTAGATAAAAAAGAAAAATGCCCCCCAATACAAGAAGGATCGAAGCCGCAGCTCCGATGATCGAGATCCATGGAGTCTTTTCTAAGCGTAAGGAGAAAGTGAGATCTCCTCCCTTTGGAAAATCGGACGAAGCAGAAGCGACCATAAAAGAGATATCATGAAGTTTATTAAATTTCCGGTTTGGAAAGAAGGCACTATCGAATTTTATTCCAGGATAATGCTCAAGGATCAAGGTAGGGAGTTGCCAAGGCAAAGAAAGGTGCTGACGAAATACGAAGGTCTCTTTGCCCTGAAGGAAAAACCCTAGTTCAATTTGATGGGTCCCTTTAGGAATCGGACTAAAAATAAATAACGAGGGAGGTTGGTTTGGATCCCGCTGCTCGATCGTAAGGGCTGCTGTTTTTTCCGCCATCAGAATTTGAGGGAGGTGTGCCCCTTCGGGCAGAGCAATCTCCAGCCCCTGCTCTCCAGGAACAACAGCGGTAGGGAGGGGATTTTGCAAAACAATAAACTCTCGCACCATGAGCCAATCATCCGAATAGAATTCGATCCAAAGGTAGGAGTTTTGGTCGATATACAAATGATTCATCGCCTCCTGGGTGGAGCTTGCTGTTTTTTGGAGAGAGGAGGCTCTGTTTGGAAGAGGCGGAACGGCTTTATTTTCGGCTGAAAAGACAAAAAGCACCCGAAACCCCTCGGTTGAAGTTTTTGTCACCTGTATGGGTTGAGAGGTCAGCTCTTGGTCCTGGTAGCGAGCTTGAGCCTTGTAAGTACCCTCACCCACATTGGTAAATGTACTACGGCCCTCTGCGTCAGTACGTTGGACTCTGGTTGTATGAGTATCCACCGAAACAAGCTTGACTTCAGTTTGCGCGAGGTTGTGCTGAAAATCCTCCTGAATCAGCCGTACCACAATCGTTTGTTTAGGTAAGGAAGGATCAAGCCGAGGAATCCCAGACATTTGGGCTGGGGAAAATCCTCCCGAAGGAGGTAAAGGTTGTGCACCTGCGAGACCTGGTGATAAAAGGGTGGTCAAAGAAAGAAACGCAAGCATGACCATGGCAGACATCCCCCCGTGTCTGGGGAGGGGAGGAGATTCTGTCTGCGCAATCTCCTTAGGGCGAGAAGGAGTTTGTTCTATAGGGAGAGCGGCCTTGTCTAGCTGGGCAAGCAATGTCAGTGCTCGGGAGCGGTATTGATTTCGCAGTTCTTCATAATCCTGAGAAGATAATTTGCCCATCTCGTAATCAAGCTCGAGCTCCTTGAGCGCCTTTTTGATGGTATGATAGGCTTGCCTGGTTTCCCGTAACGAGAGATTCCCCTCTGAGATTCCTTCTTCAAAGAATCCTTCCTCAAAAGAGTTTTGCGAAGAAGGGCTGTTTTTCGTAAGAACACGAGCCATTTTAAAAAGGAGGTAGCCAATCCATCCCAAGATTGAGGCGGCAAGGGCAAGCGCTATTCCAGGACCCCTTCCTAGCAGCAAAGGAAAGAGCACCATGCAGCCCAAAATGCTAGCAGCAAGCAAAAGCTTGGGCAGTGTAGAATTGTAGAATTTAGCCCAGGTCATCCAATTCCTCATCTAGTTTTTGCTCGTACAGACTTGGCCGCTGCTCGTAAGGGCTGGTTTGCTTAGGTTGGGGGGGCAAATCGGGCTGCTTGTGAGAGAGATTCCGTTTTCTAAGTCGGTATCCGAAAGCACCAAGCAGTCCAAGTGCCCCTACCATCCCCAAGGTAGGAAGAATCCAGGCAAGTCGGTTAAACCCTTGATCGCTTGGGGTCACAAGAACCGACTCCCCATGGTATTTAGTAGTAAAATACGCTAGGATTTCCTCTCGACTTCTCCCTTGATCGAGTAAACTGGCAAGGACGGCCCGTTCTTTCGCTGCATAACCACAGGTACAATCGGCCAGTGTTTGTCGTCCACACCCTCCACACATACAAACCAAAGAGCGTCTTAGGTTGCGTTCAAGATCGTTTCGAGGAGCGGTGGGCAATGGGTTGGTTTTGGTAGTTGTATGTACACTTTCTTCCGCTTGGACCTGATTAGAAAGGACGACTGGGCTCATAGTGCTTACCGTCACGAAAAGAAATAAAGCAATCGAAGACGGGGAAGATCGAAAGAGGCCTCTTTGAAAGGTAGATTCAGGAAAAAATGCGATCACCGTCCCTAGAAATAGGAAGACAAACCCGATCCAGATCCATGTTACCAAGGGTTTGATAAGGACCCGAACACTTGCGATGGAAAGCGTGGGATCGTACGCATCGAAGATGAGATACACGTCGTTTTTAAGGCCTGCCCGCAAACTTACAATGGTTCTAGGGGGTTCATCTGTGTGTCCTCGATAGCTCCATTTCGCTGGGCGTACAGTATCCAGCAGCTGAGAATTTTTGAAAATTGAGATTTTCACTTCCTGAATTTGTTCTCGTAAGGAATCTTGAAATTGTGTGTATCCTTCGTAGCGGATCCGGTACTTGCCTGCTGCTTGCTCTTGGCCTGCTTTCGAAAAGAGGAGCTGATATTCTTCTTCGTAGGGCTGTCCGGCAAAACCTAAAAACATAAGGGCAATGCCTACGTGAACCACATATCCTCCGTAGCGACGACGATTTCTAGAAACCAGTCCCAAGAAAGAAGAAAGTCTCCCAAGCCCTGTCATCTTTCTGCGGGCCAAAGTTCCTTGGTAGAATTCTTGGGCGATGCTTCCTACAACAAAGGCACAAAGCCCAATGCAGATCAGGCCTGTTGGAAGGCGAAAATGAGTATGTAGAAACTCGCTTGTGGTTCGGGAGGTGGGGAAGAAAAGGGCCAGCAACAGGATCGTTATTCCACAAACCAGCATAGGTATAAAAAATTGTCGGCCTAGCTTTTTCCAGGAGCTCTTCCCAAAAGGAATTAGGGGCCCCACCCCCGTCAAAAAGAGCAAAAGAAGTCCAAGTGGTCCTAGCCAGCGATTGTAGAAGGGAGGCCCCACTGTAATTCGTGCTCGCCGTAGGGTCTCAGAGAGGGTAGGGAACAACGTCGCCACTAGCACAAAGAACGCGGCCCCCAAAAGGACCCAATTGTTACAGAGAAACGCAAATTCTCGAGAGAGTACGGAATCAAGATGCTCGCGAGATCTCAAACGGGGAAGCCGATGGATCAAAAGACCAAACGAAATGGCGGTCACGGTTCCAATCAACGTAAGAAAAAGGGCTGCCAGCGCTTGGTCCTCTCCGAACGCATGGACAGATTGAACCACCCCAGAGCGAGTGAGAAACGTACCTACCATCGTTAGAAGAAAGGTGAGAATCACTAGCACCAGGTTCCAAACTTTCATCATTCCCTTTCGCTCTTGAATTGTAATTGAGTGTAGAAATGCCGTGGCAGTAAACCAGGGTAAAAGCCCTGCATTTTCTACGGGATCCCAGTTCCAGTACCCACCCCAGCCTAGCACATGATAGGCCCACAGGGAGCCGAGGATAAGCCCCTGCGAAAGAAAGTAGAAGCAAACGAGCATCCATCTGCGCATCGACTGAATCCAGGTCTCGTCAACCTGTCCGGTAATCAGGGCAGCGATGCCAAACGCAAAGGGGATGCTTGCAGAAACATAGCCAACATAGAGGGAGGGAGGATGCGTCGCCATGTACGGATCTTGTAGCAGAGGATTTAGCCCCTTTCCTTGAACAGGCGCCTTCGTTAGAAATACCTCAAAGGGTCGCTTATAGAAAAGGAGCAGAATTAAGAAGAAGATAAGAATTCCCATCAGGGTGACAATCACCCAAGGAATTAGATCACGGTGACGGTGGCGATTTTGATGAATGGTTAAGGCAGAAAACAGAGAAAGCAGCCACGCCCAGAATAAAATCGATCCATCCAGCCCACCCCAGTACGCGGTGAGTTTGTAATACCAAGGCATGGAAGCGTTTGAATTGAGGTATACATACTTTACGGAAAAATCATTCGAAAGAAGGAAGAAAAAGACAACCGCAGTTGCCAGCGATAGAAAGGCGGTGGTTAGGTAGGCTCCATAATTGGCTGAGGCACGGAGCCGTTCAAGCTTTAGTTTAGCCCCTAAGACTGCAGCAACCCCTGCGTATACTGCTGCAAACAGGGTAAACACCAAAACCCATTCGCCAAATTGGGCTGCTTTTATCCCAAAAGTCATAGAGACGACTCCTTGGTTTCTTGGATGCATCGTTCGGACTGTTCCTTGAGATGCTTTAGATCTTGTGAGTATTTAGAAGGGCACTTCCCAAGCACTTCTTTGACAAGAATATGGAGGAATGGCGATGACCCAGATGGAGCTTGGGCGGCTGCAGATGTTTGGGCTACAGGCGTCTGTAAAGATCCTTTTAGCACAACCTCGGCTCCGTCGCGGAAGGTGTCTGGTACAATCCCCTGATATTCAGCTGTCATCCTTTTTCCGCAGTTTTCCACCTGAAATCGATACGTATGCTGATTCTGATCTTTTTGAAATTCTGACTGGATGGTTCCCGGTACTACAAACCCATGGACTTGTAAACTCTTTCCCCGCCATGCACTTGGGTTTTGAGCAATTTCATCCACGTGCTTATAGTATTCAAGCCCCGTCGCATCTGAGAGGAGAAGATAAATCCCTCCGCTAAGAATCACCAATGTCGATAACAGGTAGATTCTTCGTCTCCATGAAAAAGAGCTCGACGGGCTTCGATGAGGCCGATTTTGATCCGAAAAGGTCGTTCCGTTCAAGACTGTTCCTTTCAATGAATCGTGCGTAATGATGATCGCCCTCTTATAGCATATCTTTGGCGGGGTAATCCCGCCTTTTCGAAGGATTCACAAAAAATTCTATGCCAGGGACATCCTATGCTATACGCTAGGGATACCATGTGCTAAAAGAGACCTTATGGAAAGCTCACTTTTGACCCATCTTACGGATCTAACCAAAGAAAATCTGAAGCTCCTTCCTTCTGTCACTTGGCGTCGTATGTTCGGTTGTGATGCCGCTTTTGCAGGGGGCACTATCTTTGCATTGATTTGGAAAACTGGGCGGATTGGGATCAAGCTACCACAGGAGCAGGCTTACGGTGAGTTGGCCGCCATCGAAGGGACAAGCCCTTGGCAGGCGGGCGATCGGGTGATGTCACACTGGCTGCTTGTTCCTGAATCGTTTCACGACGAACCCCAAAAACTGTCCTTCTGGCTTCGCCGAGCCCATGAACTTGCGTTGGTAAATCCATCAAAGAGCAAAAGAGAAAAGTAGACAGACTTTATTTTATTAAGGCCTATTTTTTACGAGAATATTTCTTAGGAACACCAAACCAAAAAACTATCGCTAGCAGCAATGAGACTCCTAAGACGAGCCAGATCGGGGCGCCTGGATTCCAGGATGAAATAGGTGTATCGAGAACAGATTCTTCAGGATGATTCGGGTTATAGAAAAGACGAATCGTATCCCCAACCGTAGGTATATTTTGAGGGCTTTGCCAATGGTCCTCTATCCATGTATCTCGCCCCATGAAAGCATGAAAGGAATAGGTTCTGCCCGACACAGTATAGGTTCCTTGGATCGAGGTTCCTTGTCCTTTGAATATTTGGACCTTCTGTGTCCCGGTGATAGATCCTACTGTCGATGGCCAATGATTTACTTTCTCAAGCCTTTCTCGCGATTCTGTGTGCTTGTACAAAATGAGCAGCAAAAGGGACATAGCGGAGGCAAAGAAGAAGGTGCCAAGAAAAATTCTAAAGCGTAGATTTACTTTCATCAGATTTCTCAGCTTTCTAAATACTCTAGACAGTTGCCTTTGCTTGCAACACCAGCTTATAAGCATCCTCTAGCAGCTCCGCTAGTCCTTGTTTGGTCACCGATGAAATTCCGTAGAGGTAGATGCCCTTTTGGGCAAACCATTCTTTCAAAATAGGATAATGCTCCTTGGTTTCTGTCAAATCCATCTTTGTTAAGGCGACAAGCTGAGGCTGGGATGCTAGACGGGCATCGTACTTGACAAGCTCCTCATTTAAAATCGCAAAGTCTCGTTTGGGGTCTCGGTTAGGCTCCCCAGTCAGCTCAAGCAGGTGGATTAAAACACGCGTTCTTTCGAGGTGTCTTAGAAATTGATGCCCCAGTCCTTTTCCT
The DNA here is from genome assembly GCA_964537055.1 of uncultured Myxococcales bacterium. Taxonomy (GTDB): domain Bacteria; phylum Myxococcota_A; class Polyangia; order Palsa-1104; family JAEUJZ01; genus CAZHYV01. Next base: position 122,314 of record CAZHYV010000007.1, on the reverse strand, counting down.
GTATGGGCTCCCTCAATCAAACCAGGAATGTCAGCGACAATGAGGCTTCGATCGGTTTTGGGTTTGTCTAGAGGAAGACGGACAACGCCAAGGTGAGGAGTAAGCGTTGTAAAAGGATAGTTGGCAATTTTGGGTTTGGCCGCAGAGACACTAGAAATAAACGTGGATTTTCCAACATTTGGATAGCCTAGTAGGCCGACGTCTGCCAGAAGTTTGAGCTCTAACCGCAAAACCTTCTCTTCCCCAGGCTCGCCAGGTTCTGCGCGCATAGGTGCTTGGTTAGTAGAAGTAGCAAAATGGATATTTCCATAGCCACCTTTTCCACCTCTGGCGACGATAAAGGTTTGGTTGGGCTCTTTCAGGTCACAAACTGTGCTCCCCTGCTGATCCTTGACAATCGTGCCTACGGGAACTGGGATAAGCAGATCCTTCCCGGCGCGCCCATACTTGTCGCGGCCTTGTCCGCCCTCGCCTGAATCAGCCCGATACTCACGTCGGTAAGCAAGATCATGTAGCGTTCCTAGTTGAGGATCGGCTACGAGGATGACGTGTCCCCCGCGCCCTCCATCTCCACCAGCAGGACCTCCTCTGGGGTGATTGGGTGCCCGGTGAAAGGCGACACAACCATTTCCGCCATCGCCCGACTGTACATAGATGCTACATTCGTCAATAAAGTTCATATGCCCAACTTGTTGGTTACTTTCGAGAGGTTGTTATATGGGGGAAGTACCAAAGGAAAACAAATTTTAGAAGGATTCTAGAGACTATGCAGAAGCAGGAGCGGGTAGTACAGAAACACGGCACCGATCTTGTCGGCCGCGCTGAAATTGTACCGTACCATCTACAAGAGCAAACAAGGTGTAATCACGTCCGAGGCCAACATTTATGCCTGGGTGGAAGACTGTCCCTGTTTGTCTCACCAAAATATTGCCTGCCCGTACGGATTCACCAGCGAAGCATTTTACGCCTCGCATTTTTGGTTGCGAATCACGACCATTTTTCGAAGAACCTTGTCCTTTTTTATGAGCCATTTTCTTGTCCTCTCTTTAACCCAAATTCTAGGCGGTTGCCTTAATTTCAAGAATGTGAAGGGTGGTATAAGGTTGACGATGCCCTGTTTTCCTTCGGTACCCTTTCCGACGTTTCATCTTGAAAATTCGGAGCTTTTCTCCTTGAAAGGGTGATCCTACCTTAGCAATCACTTGCGCGTTCTGCAGAACAGGGCTTCCGATTTGGGTAGTAACACCATCTGAAACAAGCAGAGGTTGTAGAGAAATTTGAGAATCAACAGGTTCTTCCAATTTCTCGACATGCAGGCGATCTCCCGCCTGGACTCGGTATTGTTTCCCACCTGTTTGGATAATTGCGTACATGGATGTTCTCACTTCCTTTAGCGATCAAATCAAAATAGAGGCATAACGTTACCGGACCTATCGGTTTAGTCAAGTACTTTTGTATTTTTCAAAGCACAATGGGTCGAAATGGCTCATTTGTTTGGTCATTCAGAAACAGTGCTTGATCTAAAGCACGATTCAAGGCAGAGTGGGTCTAGGCCGATGATGCAGGAAACGGCAAATTTTTATTGTAATCTCTGCTTAAGATGGCTCTGTTTACAAAACCGCTGTAGATTAAATTTAGGATGATCAATCATGATGAAACTTACGCCAAAATTGCTCAATCTAACGCTTGTGGGTGCCGAGTGGGTGCTTTGGCTGCTCTTGGTACTTTCTATCCTTAGCATTGCTCTTATCATTGAGCGTGCTCTGTACTTTTTTAGTGTAAGAGTGCCTACGCCCAGATTTATTCAGAACTTGCGTAGGTTACTACGGAGTAAAGATATCAGAGGAGCCCGAGAGTATTTACAGGATACTCGGGGTATTGAGGCAGGAATTATTACTGCGGGTCTCGAGGAAGTAGATTATGGCATGCCAGCTGTTGAAGATGCGATGATGGCGGCAAAGATTCGGTCCCGCATTAAGCTTGAAAGAAATCTCTCGTTTTTGGGAACATTGGGCTCGAACTCACCCTTTGTGGGTTTGTTTGGAACGGTGCTTGGAATTATTAAAGCATTCCGTGATCTTGTAGGAAACCAGGCGAGTGGGATCGGGGTTGTCATGTCAGGAATTTCTGAGGCATTGGTGGCAACTGCGGTAGGATTGTTTGTGGCCATTCCAGCCGTGGTGGCATTTAATGCCTACAGCCGTTTGGTTCGTACGAGAATGGCAGAGGCAGATGCTACTGTAGAAGAGGTGCTGGCTTTGCTTCGAGAAGAGGCTCAGGATAGACAAGGCCCAGCTTCTGAAAAGGAGAAGGCCTAATGGCTGCCTCAGGATTTGGGTACGCTGCCGAGCAGGATGGCATGGGCACCATCGCTGACATCAATGTCACTCCCTTGGTGGATATTGTGCTAGTACTTCTTATCATCATGATGGTAGCGGCGCCAATCATTGCCAATAATCCGTCTATCAAACTTGACCCACCCAAAGCAAAAACTGGCGAGCAAACATCGAAATCTCCAATTACAGTTTCAATGACGCCAAAAAAGGACGGAACTTCTGGGTATCTTTTGTTCCTGAATGAGAAACCAACCGATGAAGCAAACTTGGTTTCGGTGATTCAAAAGGAAGCCCAAAAAGATCCGGAAGTCCAGGCGATTATCTCTGCAGATAAGGGGATTTCTTACGGGGATGTGATGCATATCTTAGATCTGGTAAAAGGGGCAGGGGTACACAAATTTGCTATGATTACGGACGGTCGTTAGACGATGGTGCCTCAATTGGAGAGAAATCAAGCATTGGATGAGAATGAGCCAGACATTGCCGCTCTCACTATTTCTGAAAGCACGCCAAAGAAAAAAAAGCCTTTTGCCATCTGGGTTGTTCCTCTGATTCTGCCGATTCTTTTTTTGGTGGGATGGTTGTTGCTTTCCAAACAGCCACATTCCGGGGGAGAAAATGAGCAGGCGTTCGATTTTGTTGTCACCACGTTAGACGGAGGGCAGTTTCGATTGTCCCAGCACCGGGGCAAATGGGTGGTGGTCGACTTCTGGTCAACCCTGTGCGGCCCTTGTATTGAAATGCTTCCTGTGTTAGAGCAATTCTACCAAAAAAATCGAGGGGCTCATCATCAGGATGAGCACCATCAGGGTGCTGGGTTTGAGTTCATTGCTATTGAAATCAATGCAGCAAAAGAAAAAATAGAAGAATACAAAACAGAGTTCTCTCTATCATTTCCTTTAGGGCTCGGCACCGAAGTGGTTGCTAACGAATATCACATTGATACCGTGCCTACATTATTTATCATCGATCCTAACGGTCTGATCCAGGCAGAAATACACGGTATGCATACGCTGGAGGAATTGCAGAAGGTAATGGCGCTAAAGGGTTTTGCGCCTTAAGATGGCTAAATCCCGTTACTCATTTTTTCTGGTGAGGTACCAGCCTAGCATAGTTATGATCTAGAGATTGTCCGACTCTTCATGACTACCTTTGAATACATTTGACTTTCTGACTTACATAAAACATACTTCTAAAGAGATGTGCTCTTCAGTGGAGCATGTCAATTTTATATAAGGAGTTATCTGAATGAAAAAAATAATAGCAATACTAGGTATTATTGGAACCGTTGGATCTTATGGATGTACCCCTGCACAAGCAAATACCCAGCAGGATGCTGGGGCCCATGTATCTTCTTTTGATCAACCTCCCCCTGCCCGTGAAGTTGTTAAGCAGGCCGCAGGTGAATTTGCGAACAGTGCCTCCGATTGTTACTCTGGGAAAGCCCGTGCTGCTACTGACACAGACTGCGGTGAGAGTGATATAAATGGTCATAGCAGGGAAGAATGCTTGAGATTACTCGTGTGTACTAACTAAGCTTTGCTTTGCGTCAAGGCTCGTTTAGACGGCTGTCCAGACACTTGTCTAGACGTCCGTGGCTCAATTTACCTTTATCTCCCCACCTATTCTCTTGACACATGTTGGCAATCCAAGTAAAACCTATGGCTGTTTCTTCGCGAAGGTGGCGGAATTGGTAGACGCACCAGCTTGAGGGGCTGGCGGGAGCAATCTCATGGGGGTTCGATTCCCCCCCTTCGCAATCTTCACAAACCCCTTCAAAAAAGTTGAGATTCCCAGAACCAGTAGTATATTGGTACTCCCGTGTCCTCATTAGCGATATCCCGATCGATCCGATCTAGCCGTTCTGCTTATATCCTGCTTATTTATGGTGGGTTAACGGTGATCGCTTTTTTTTGGGGAGGACTTCAAGGGCATCCCAATCTTTTTCTGTATCGGTTTGCAGCATTTTCTGCTTATCAGAGCCTACATTTTTTTAGTAGCTGCCTTTTGGGGATCGCCCTGGGTCTATTTCTTGTACTAGTTACCAGAATTTTCCAGGAACGTTCGTCTTCTGTAAAGGTGCTACATAATGAATTCCACCATCTTTTGTCTGCCTTAAGCAAACGAGAGATTTTTCTGTTGGCCGCGGCTTCTGCGATTGGGGAAGAGTGCTTTTTTCGAGGGGCGCTATTGCCTTGGCTCAAAGGTCTTTTCTCTGGCTCTTTAGGTACTTTCCTTGGGCTTTTTGGCTCTGCATTTTTATTTTCGCTTGTTCATATTGGTCCTAGCAAACGATTCCTATCTTGGACGATTAGCTCGTTTCTCGTAGGAATACTGTTGGCATGGATGTTTATGGGTTTTGGCGATCTTCTGGTTCCTATTTGTGCCCATTTCGTCGTAAATTGGTTGAATATCAAAGACATCGTAAAACGGCCACGGCCCTAGTCCGTAAAAGGTTAGGTAAAATACCACCGACGGAAGAAGTACTTGCTTTTCGAGTGATCCTTGATCTCCAAGAAAATGATCGGTACATTAAAGGTCTTATGGTCCGAGTCCGTCTTTTGGATGCTCCATTGAAAGTTGAATCGCTGCCTAAATCTAGGCAGACGTCTAAAACTTTGACCACGCTCTCGCAATTGCTCCATTCCACACAATTTGCAGTGAAAAGCAATTCTGCTTCTATCGTCCAAAGGATTTCCCAGAACGTACAGATGTTTGGCGGCTCTCTCGATGAGCATGCAGGTGTATATATAGGGGATGAGGCTCCAAGCGATGCTCCGTGGATTAGCCTAGGCGAGCAATCAGGAACCCTAGGACCTTACAGCGTGGGATTTATTAACAACCTCAAAGGGATTGCACCATGGGCTGCTCCTATGGCAGAACGTCCTAAGAAAGGGACAACAGCAGTAATCATTCCCAAGCGGGATGCCCTTCCTGACATTGTGCCTCTTCTGTGCAAGCAAGGGCTTGGCGTTTCTTGGGTGATCTCTGTTGGTGATGGAGATCCATCAGAAGCAATGCAGTTTCTATCTTATGATCCGGGAACCCGGGGAATTCTCCTTGCTTTGGGCAAGGGAACGAAAGCAATGACCCTTCACAACGCGCTTGGGAAGAAGCCAGCCGCTCTTTTAGAGATAGATACTCCTTCAGGTTCATGGAAGGAATCATCCCTCCTTCGAGCGGTAGCTCGTAGAGCAGGAACACCGGTCGTGACCTCGCTTGAAGAGTGGATGGCGCATGGATACCTGTTGGCTGCAGGGGTGTTTCAGACAGAGGCCTCGTCGAAGAAGCCCATCTCGATTTTTGTGGTAGGGGGTGGAAAAGATTTTGTAGCCAAGGAAGCAAAAAAGAACCACCTGCCTCCTCCAAAGGCTCTAGATATACAGGATCCTCAAGAGATCGCGGTGGCGATGACACAGGCGTCCCTCAAGAGCCAGTACATTCTTCTTTGTGGAGATAAACAGGAGCTCCCTCAAGTTCAGGCAGCTTGTCCGGTTTTGCAGGTAGACCCAGGGCAGCCCGAGCAGTTACGCGCCCTATTTCAAGCAACGGCCTATCAACCCCTTTTAAAGACTGAGACCGTATCCTTTGCGGTAAAAACAGACGAAACCCTTCTTTCAAATGTTCAGAATAGCCTTCCGCCTCCTCTTTACAAAAGCAAAGGCGAAGAAATGACAGAAGTCTTGTCTGACCATGATACCAAACGGTTTCTGCATGCATATGGAGTTCGCGTTTCTCGTCAAGCTCCTGCCAACTCGGTGACGGCAGCTCTTCGGATTGCGGCAAAGATAGAATATCCCGTCGCTTTACTTTCGGCGGATCTAACCAAAGAGAGTACATGCAAAAATCAAACTGAGCTGAAGCATCAGGCCACCCTGCTGCTAGCAAAGCATTCCCACGTGATCGTACGAGAATATGTTTCAGATCCTGCCAGGATAGAGCTGAAAATCACCCAAGAGAAAGGACATCAGTCGTTTTTATGGCTTCAGCAAGATGCCGCCTTTTTACCCCTGTGGAAAGGCGAGGCAAAGGAAATGGCTCTTAAGGTTGCAGAGAAACATCCAAACGTGTCCGTGAAAAAATTCGCTGAAGCCTTGGGACGAATCTCTGCTTGTAGTCATGCTCACCAACTTCTCTTGCGGCTTGAGCTTTGTCCCACAGAAGATCCTGTGGTTGTGAAGGCGGAAGGGCTTTTACAGAAACGTTAGCTTTTCCCCCTAAGCGTCTCAACCTACTTTGTGAAAATGGTCTGATCTACGTTTGAAATTTCATCTTTTGTAGCCCTGTAGAACTTTTAGCGAAACCAGGCAAGAGAATAGACTTCTTGCGTTGAACGAAGGTGGGATCTCTAGCCACGGGCAGGAGGTCAAATCCGTCGAGGCATCCGATCGGGATGGCCCTCCATTTCGTAACAAGCCAGTTCAATCTGGTGTCCATCCGGGTCCCGGAAGTACAAGGAATGACAAATGCCATGATCAGAGACCCCTTCTAAGGGGACTCCTTGGGAGGGTAAAGTGGCTCGCGCTTCTTCAAATCCCTTTCGAGTAACCCGAAAAGCAAAATGGTCGACCGTGATGGCAGGGGCGCATCCCTGGGTCTTTCCTTGAGCCCAGTGAGCGATAGCGATAAAGGTAGGGCCGCAACGAAGCATCGTAATTTCTCCGGGCCACTCCCACTCGGGGTGAAGCCCTAACATTTCTTGATAGAAGCGAACGCTTCGTGAGACATCGCTAACAGTAATCGTGAGATGGTCTAGTTGATCTAAGTGGAGCATATTGATTCCTATTGGACCCTACCAAAGGGGGCTTATGGGTTCTCATGCAGAATCTCCCAATGGTAGAGTCCAGCAATCAGGTTGAAATGCTAAGACAGGAGGGAATACGAGAATGGTTCAGAAAGCGATGCCTACGATTTTTCTTTAGGCATGGCGCGTTTCATAAACGGCCTAAAGATAAACAAGAGGGCAGCAGCAGCAACGGAGCTTAGGGTCAATACAAGAAAGAGCTTGCTGTGGCTCCAAATCGTCCACTTTCCTCCCGTGACTCCGACCAGCTTATTTCCAATGGCTGTGGCAATGAACCAAACGCCCATCATTGCGCCTACCATCCGCGCTGGAGAAAGCTTTGTCACCAGCGAAAGACCCATGGGCGATAGATTGAGCTCGCCAAGCGTCATAATAAAGTAGCAAGCGATGAGCCATCCCATGTGGACTTTACCGGTGTTCCCGCCTGCCAGGGAAGCAATGACCATAAGAGCGAACGAGAGTGCCACGAAGATCATCCCAATCCCAATTTTTGTGGGAGTCGAGGGTTCAAAGCCTTTTTTCCTCATCCACTTGTATACCCAAACGACAGGCATGGTAAGAACAAAAATGAAGAAGGGATTGACGGACTGAAAGTGCTCTGGGTTGATCCCTTTGGGGAACAAACCACCAAGCGTAAGGTCGGTATGATCTTTTGCCCAGAAGGTGAGGGTGGTCCCATTTTGATGGAACGACATCCAGAAAAACATGACCACAATGGCCAGAAGAAAGATAGAAATAATTCGGTTTCTCTCGACTTTCGGAGATTCTGGCGGATCTTGGTATTGCTTGGGTAGAGCTACCTGAAGAACTGCAGAAACACTCGAGCGAATATCAGCCATCTTCAGTTTTCTGTAAAAGATGAGGAAAATAAACATGGCTAAAAGCATGCCTACTCCTGCCGCAAAGAAGGCATACCACCACTGGAACATCCGTAGCTCTCCACCAATGATAGGGCCGAGGAAGGCTCCGATGTTAATTCCTACATAGAAAATACTAAAAGCTGAATCTCTTCTGGGATCACCTTGGGGATATAGATTCCCAACCATAGAGCTAATATTTGGTTTAAAGAGACCATTTCCAAAGGCGGCAATCCCAAGAGCAGCGTAGAGCATATAGCTGACATGGGTCTCTTGCTGGTATGCAGTGTACGCCATCAGGAAGTAGCCTATCGCCATGAGTAATGCCCCTATAATGATGGTGAGGCGAAATCCAAGCAATCGGTCTGCGACAAAGCCACCAATTAAAGGAATAAAGTAAACCAACGCTGTAAAATTGCCGTACAGCTGAGAAGCTTCGTTCTGTGGTAAGTTCAGTTTATCTACAAGATAAATAGTGAATAAACCCACCATCAAGTAGTAGGCAAAGCGTTCCCACAATTCCGTGGAAAATAAAACGTAAAGCAGTGCGGGGTGTTTCTGAGAAGGTTGAGGAGGTGCGGTCATACGTTCTCTCATGTTCTTTCGGTTAAGGGGTTTTCTGTTTTGGTAACGTTCGGTTTAAAAAGGGAAGAAACAAAAACAAAATGAGTGCTGAAAAGAGAGAAGTGGCCACCAGGAGCAAAAAGAATTTGTCGTGGGGCCATCTCTTCCAAAATTTTCCTAAGGCACCTGCGAGGTAATTTCCTAGGGAAGTTGCTAAATACCAAACCCCAAGCATCATTGCGGTCATCCGCCTTGGAGCTAACTTGGTGACCAGCGAAGTACCGAGGGGTGAAAGGTTAAGTTCCCCCAACGTCATCACTAGGTAGGTAGAGATAAGCCACCATGGGCTGACCTGTCCGTTATTTCCCCCTTGAATCGATGCGATGACCATAATCACCCAAGAAGCTGCGGTCAGAAGCATTCCGATTCCAATTTTGGTGGGGGTGGTGGGCTCCATTTTTCTTGCTCGCAAGAAGTTAAACAGGGCAATCAAGGGAAAGGTAAAAATGATAACAAACAAAGGGTTCACCGCTTGCAAGATGGCGCCTGCGTAGCTGTTATCCTGATCTTTTGCCGCAAAGACCCAAGCAGGGATAAGCCCATTGAACGTGAGATCCGTATGCTTTTGTGCGAAAAAGTTGAGCGTGCTCCCGTTTTGATGAAAGACCATCCAAAAGAAGGCGACCACGACGCACATAATGAAAATTGCAAAAATTCTTCGTCGTTCTACTTCGGGGGGCTCACGGTGATCTTCATACTGCTTCGGAAGGGGAACATGAAGAATCGCAGAAACGCTCGAGCGTTGATCGGCAGCTTTCAGGCGATGACTTTGAAAGGTAAACGTCAAAAATCCGATGAACATTCCCACGGCAGCTGCACCGAACGCTGCAGAGGGCCCGTATTTGTTTCCAAGCCATACGCCGACAAAGGGAGAGAGCAGTCCACCTACGTTAACAGCCATATAAAAGATACTAAATCCAGCATCCCTTCTGGGATCGCCTTGGGGATATAGATTCCCAACCAATGTACTTATATTGGGTTTAAAGAAACCATTTCCAATTGTGATAAGGACCAGACAGCCATACAAAGAGTAAGTAGGGGCATGGATGCGATCAGCAATAAAGGCAAGCCATCCATATCCAAGAGATAAAAGTCCTGCACCAATGATTACCGAACGACGATATCCAAGGAGTTTATCAGCAAGGATTCCCCCGAAGAAAGGAGTAAAGTAAACACCTGCGATGAAGAAGCCGTACAGCTTAGAGGCCTGTTCATCGTCCATCTTGAGGTGGCTTGTTAAATACAGTGTAAAAAGAGCCAACATCAAGTAGTATCCAAACCGCTCCCAAAGCTCAGTCATAAAGATGATAGATAGCTCTTTAGGATGTTTTACCTTTGCATAAGGGAGCGGTTGTGCAGATGCCATAAACATTTATCTCCTACATAAACTACACGAAGTAGCAAGAAGAAAAATAAATATAATTTTTAAGTTGTTTAAATTTTTCTTATTTTTCTTCTTGAGAACTTTAGGACTCATGAGGTGTTACATGCGAATTATATCTTGGAATGTAAATGGACTTCGGGCAGTACAAAACAAAGGATTTCTTTCTTGGTTAAAGCAGAGCAAGGCAGATGTCGTAGGTCTTCAAGAGACAAAGATTTCCGATCATCAGATTCCCAAAGAATTAAATCCACCCGAGGATTTTTCTGCATACTACGCGTATGCCGAGAAAAAAGGGTATAGTGGGACGGCCCTCTATTGTAAGCGCAAGCCTGATCGCTACCTAGCATCCCTAGAGGTAGCCGATTACGATAGAGAAGGTCGATTTCAACAGGTAGATTTCGGCAAACTCTCCATTTTGAATGTGTATTTTCCGAATGGAAAAGGGTCAGCGCGGGATAATAGCCGGGTGCCGTTTAAGATGGCTTTCTACGATCGAGTGCTCCAGCATCTAAATGCTTTACGTAGTCAGGGACAGGAGGTGGTGGTGATGGGAGATTACAATACAGCCCACCAAGAGATTGACCTGAAAAATTGGAAGAGCAATCAAAAAATCTCAGGGTTCTTGCCGGAGGAGAGAAAATTATTCGGAGACTGGCTAGAGACTGGCCTGATCGATACATTTCGGTATATGCATGGGGACAAAGAGGCCTATTCTTGGTGGAGTCCCTTAGCGAATGCCCGTGAACGCAATGTGGGATGGAGGATCGATTATGTGCTGATCAGCAAAACGCTTTTGCCTCGGCTTCAAGATGCGTTTATTTGTTCGGATGTGCTTGGCAGCGACCACTGTCCCGTGGGAATCGATCTGACGGATTCATTAGACACTTCTTTGTAAGTGGTGAAAAAAACATTTTTTCTTGCTCATTTCTGCACATTATCCTACATTGCATTACATGAGTGAACCGAATCTGCGATCGGCATCCCTGGTTCCAACTGTATTTGCTCCTATAAAAAGATGGTTATCCTCTATTCCTCTTTTCACATCTGTTCTTCAGTTTCCTTCTTTAGAGCAGGGGCGTTTAGAAAGAAAAGTCTCTGCCAAGCCTTATGTCCATTATACGTTTGCTCAATCTTCTCATCAGTTGACCATTTTTCTCGACTCCCCGAATTTTGAAGAAATTCGAAAAATTCATAGTGGCAAGGCAGAGTTTGCTTTGGTTACAAAAAATGGGATGCTTTTGTTTTTTTGCCGGTTCGAATCACAACCCTGGCTATTTTCTGTTTATCAGTGGCACCGTGTGTCTGCCGCAGAAAGAATCCCTCCGGACTTATGGAATGGCGCTAATCTACAAATTCTGGCTCGCGATCTTGTAACGGGCCAAGAATATCTGAATCGAACAATTACCTTGGATCCTGATTTTACCGCTTCTCTTTGTGGGAGTATTCTCTTACAAGCCTCGAAGTCTTGGATCGGGGAAGAAGAATATCAGGCGGCCCTAACCCAACTTTTCCATGAGTACTCTACCCCTGAGTCACTATTACCCTTTGCCACTGCCCGCACTTGTAGTGTCCCTTAGGGCGAGACTACAAGTATTCCTACGAGGCCGTTCCTTTATCTATACCTATTTGTCTGTAGGAGACGAATCAGAATGAATCGATGGGGGCGGCGGACTCATTTTTGTAGGAGAAGGAGTTGTCGTTAGAAGCATTCCATAAGAAATTCCAGCGAGGGTAAGGGTCCCCCCAAAAATTCCAAGAAGATTGATCCGATCCCCTAAAAATAGAATACCTACAATCATCGTCAGTACTGGAATGAGGAGCATAATTAAGCCTCCCAAGAGTGTACTCACCTCTTTTAGCGCGTACGTCATACAAAGCTGTCCAGCTGCAGCTGTGATGCCTACACCACCTAAATAAAACCATTCGGTTGTCGTAGGATGCTTCCATGAAAATACCGAGGGAACTCCTGTAATAAACGCTCCTATGATACAAAATGAGAGGAAAAGCTCCCAGGCTCCTTCGCTCTTCCGCGCAGACCGGATGGTTGCTACTCCGGCTCCTCCCACCACGGCAGAGGCGATACCTATCATGATGTAAAATAGGGTTGAATGATCCCCTCCTGTTTGGGTGAAAACGGGTTGGGCAGAATTTAGACTACCCCAGGTGATTACAACAATGCCCACCATTGTAACGCCCAGCGCACAAAGAGAACGTAAGGAGAAATGTTCTTTCAGAAAAAGAACAGCCCACAAAAACGAAAAGACAGGAGAGCTATAGTTAAGAAGGCTTGCAATTCCAATAGGGAGCCCCTTCATTGCAATGAAGTAAAGAAGAACAGAACTTCCGCTTAAAATGCCGCGAAAAAGAAGAATCTTCCAATTCCGAGAGCGAAGACGAGGTCCAATAAGTGCGCGGATGAGAACAATCAGAATTCCAACAAGGAATCGGACAAAAGCAACCTGCTCTGCAGGAATTGCATGGAAGGCCTGCTTTCCTATTACTGCCATGGAGGCAAAGAAGAAAGCACACAGTACCATTAATACAAGGCCCCAAGATTTTGTCATAAGATCGCCTGCTGAATTCTTTACAAATCTATATGAAACCAAAGAATATGAAACCGAAAAGTTGGAAGAGTTCTTGGGATCGAAGGAACTCTCAGTATGGCATCAGTAGGTTTCATTACGATCACATGAGAGAATGGCTTTCGGATGCCCGGCAAAGAGCAAGCCCTTCTACACGGTTTGCTCCTGCCTCTAGCAACGCCAGGCTGCAAGCTTGTAAGGTCGAACCGGTGGTTACAACATCATCGACCAAGAGAATGCTGCGTCCTCGGAGTAGCGAGGGTCCTCGTTTCGATATCACAAATGCATTTTGGGTCTGTTTTAGCCGAGCTGCTCGATCTTTGTGGGGCATGAACAAGCTAGGTTTTAGACGAAGAAGAAGGTGGTGATAGATAGGATATCGGTTTTTGACAAAGCGGTTTAGATGTTCGGAGAGAAGTACCGTTTGATTGAAACCACGCTTTGCTAAGCGAATACGATCGAGGGGAATAGAGAGCACCAGGTCGCAACGAGTCATACAGTCTAGGAATTGGGGGAGAAGCAGAGAGGCGAGGGGTTTTGCCAGGTGATCCTGTCCTCCCCACTTCATTTTATGAATGGTCCCAACTAGAAGACCCCCATATTCGTAAGCCGCAGTGATTCTGTGAAAGACAGGAGCGAGGAAAAGACAATCTTTGCACCTCAATTTTTGGGGCTTCTGTCCATGGTTTGAGAAAGAGGCAGCGTCTAGAAAAGGGCACGAGCATACTGGGCAAGAGGTGAGAGGATGGATAGGGATTAGGGTGTTTTGGCAATGTTTGCAGAAACAAGAAGAATCGGAAGGAGGAAGCTGAGATCCGCAACCGGTACAAAATCGAGGCCAGCACAGATAGGATATCATTTCATGTAACCTAGAGATCAAAGAACCCATCTACCCATCCTTTTGGTAAAGTATCCTCCAAACAGGGAGGCCTTTTTCTTCAACTCTCATTTCACGAAGAGACTTTACTCCGTAAGGGTTGGCGCCCAGAAAAGACCATTCCCCTCTCGTGTTTTTTAGTCCCTCTGTTTGTTCAAACACTGACATCGCTTCTAGGGCAAGTTCAAAGACATCGCTTTGAAAGAAAAGAGAGCCTCCTGGCTTTAGAAATGAAAGAACTTGCCTGGCCCATGTTAGTTGTACAATACGACGTTTATGCTGGTCTTTCTTAAACCAAGGATCAGGAAAATTAATGTAGATATGCTCAAGTTGGTTAGGGAGAAAGAGGGCAGGGAGATCGTGATTGAGGTTGGTGAGGATAGCACGGACCTGCGAAAATCCCTGCCGCTGTGCTCTCCGATTTACACGGTCAACCAGCTCTTGTCGAATTTCAAGCCCAATGTAGTAAGCATTCGGACATAGGCCTGCTTTCTGGAAGAGAAACTCCGCTTCTGCACACCCAAACTCAACCTCTAAGGGGCCTGGCAGAGAAGCAAAAAGAGGAGCCGTTCTATCTGAATGTATACGTGAAAATCCTGTTTGTAGAGGGTTGACGTGCTGGCGAACCCTTCGTCGTCTTGAAGGCGTAGATTGGGGGACTTGCTCGGAAGGAAGTCCTAAACCAGCGGGATAGAGAGCCTGCGTGAAGGCATCGGTGCGATCATGTTCGTTCACAAAAAATCCTTATAGATATTCTTCTATAAATAGGTTTATTTCTTATCCTTGTAAACTGGGAGTCGAAGTTTTGGAAAAGAAAAATGAGACTTGCCCTAAAATACGTACAAAAAGAGGCACTTTTTTCTCAGATCGGTTTCATTTTATCGGTTACCACTATTTGTAATTTTTGGCCACTTTTGTAGTATATGTAGTCATTCTCCATACAGGCAAAACAAAAAAATATCTTTGTATTCTTAGCGGTTTAGAAAAATGTCGGTTGACGTACATGGGTCCACGATGTAAGTTTCTTGCATTGAAACTTAACATAAATACAGATCTACGTTCTTCCGAGATAGAAGAAGGATTTGAAGAACGTTTGAGAGCTGTAAACTAACAGATATAGAGGTTTACAATGATGCATCGCTTGCGCCTTGCCATTTTGACTACGTTGATAAGTACTTTTGCCGTAACGGCTGCCCAGGCAGATGGGCTGGTAAAATTTAATACCGAGAGATTTCTTCCTGCCTTAGGCCCAGAAAATGTGATTACAGTAGAGGGAACAAGAACCCCAGGGCAGTGGATGCCTATGGCAAGCTTGATTATGGATTGGTCCTACCTTCCTCTTACCTTACTTAAAGTTGATGTGGTTACCAATCAACAGACAGGTACGGTTGCAGAAACGATCCGCCACAATCTCGTTTTCCATGCGATGGCAGGGATTGGTCTTACAAAATGGTGGTCAATTGGAATTGATCTCCCCATTTTCGCCTATCAAGATTTTGATAGAAACACTCCTTTGGCCGATGTGCCTGAATTTACATCCGGTGGGGTTGGGGACCTCCGTTTAATGACGAAGTTCCGAATTCTTAATAACCAGGATGGAGGATTTGGATTAGCATTTGTGCCACAGATTATCTTCCCAACTGGAAACTCTGACCAATTCCGAGGAGACGGCAGTGTTAACTTTGATATTCGGTTCGCGTTTGATTATAAATTCAAAAAAGGAGCTTTTGTTGCTTTTAACCTAAGCTTCTTAGGCCGTACCAGCGATGCATTTTTATCAACCACTCTCAATTCGCACGAAATTAGGTATGCGTTGGGTGGATACCTTCCCTTTGGAAGTTCAAGCTGGGGTGGATTGCTAGAATTGACTGGTGGAACAAGTATTTTCAATGGCCAGTATATCTTCTCAAGCATGGATATCCACGCTGGTGTCCGCTGGAACCACAAATCTGGGTTTATGGCCCTTGGTGGGGTTGGGACAACCCTTCCTTTGGCCGGATCAGCAGCAGCAGCAGGTTCGCCAGCATTTCGTCTTTTTGTAGGAATTGGGTTTGAAAAGATCAAGGAAGAGAAAAAGCCAGTCCCCGTCAAACTTGTGCCACCACCAACCCCAACACCTGAGGAGCCTGATACCGATGGAGATGGTCTGATTGATAAGCTTGACAAATGCCCAACGGTCCCTGGTCCGATTGAAAATGAGGGATGTCCTCTAACTCCAGAAGAACCAGATACCGATAAGGACGGCATTGTAGATAGGCTTGACAAATGTCCTTACGAGCCAGGGCCTAAGGAAACAGACGGATGTCCACCACCGAGGAAGTATGTTCAGGTAACTCAAAATAACATTAAGTTATTGCAGAAGATTCAGTTTGCAACCAACAAGTGGAACATCAAGCCTGCCTCCTTCCCGCTTCTCGATGAGGTGGTGGATGTAATTAAATCTCGTCCAACCATGAGGGTTCATATCGAGGGTCATACGGACAAACGAGGTTTGCTCAAATGGAACCTACAGCTTTCCAGAAATCGAGCAGCCTCAGTGCTCAAGTACCTCGTGGATCACGGAATCTCGGCAGATCGGTTAACTTCCGAGGGATACGGACCATTACGTCCTGCTCTTACACCCGAGCAACAACGGGGTATGACCAAGGTACAGATCCAAGACGCAGATCGTCGTACTGAGTTCACGATCGTACAGCAGTAACCCCGTAAACGAGCTTCTCTTCTACGACCCTGGCAGTGTCCTCTCTGCCAGGGTCGCTATCCTCCCTAAACTATCTATTTCTTTCTTATCTAGGAAAAAGAAGATTTCTTTCTTTAAAGACTTATGCTTTTCTTGAAGCTGCTTCCTGTCAATATTTCACAGGGATGAGTTCTAGAGAAGCTGTCTTTCGCAGGAAGAGAATTGTGAGCTTCTTTGGCAGAGGAGAGAATCATGCGATATCGAATGTTTATGTTCGTCTTTATTTTCTTCAGGCTCCTTGAGAAGAGAATGTATGCTGATTCGCCCGCAGGTTTTGTGAATCTCCAAACGTTTCAACCTACCTTAGGGTCACAGAACCTATTTACTCTCGAGGGAACCAGGCCGCCTGGCCACCTCATTCCTGCAGCAGCCATCTGGTTTGACGCAGCATTCAATCCGCTGCGTCGTTATGATCCGCTTAATAATCGTAACTCGGGGGATACAGTCTCTCATTTTGTAACTTGGCATGTCATGGGAGGGCTAGGGATCAAGTCTGGGATCTTTTTAGGGTTTGATATCCCTTTGATTATCTACCAAGATTTTGATCGGAAGACTCCCTCAGACCTTGTTCCCTTTGCCCCCAATTACAATACCGCGGGTATTGGGGATGTTCGAATTTGGGGAAAGTTTCGCATCCTTGGGGATGGAGAGAAAGGTCTTGGTCTTGCTTTGGTACCTCAATTCCTTTTCCCAACGGGCGACTCGGCTGTCTTTCGGGGTTCGGGTGCAGTGGGGATTGAGCCTAAAGTGACCTTGGATTACCGGTTTTGGAAGGGTGCTTTTGTTGCTTTGAATGTAAGCCTTCTTTTCCGCACCAGCAGCCAAACCGCTGGAGATACCACCATCTCTCACCAGATTCGCTATGGGCTTGGGGTGTATATTCCTTTGCCTGTTGGGTTTAGTGCCGTGGGAGAGCTGACGGGAGGAACTAGCTTGATTAATGGACCTAAGATTTATTCGCCCCTCGAGATGCTTTTTGGGGCAAAGTGGGAGCAACAAAAGGGTATCAGCGTTTTCTTGGGCGGTGGAGTGGGCCTTACACCGGCAGCGGGGCTTCCTCAGGGGAGAGTATTCGTGGGTATTTCCTATGTTTGGATACGCTCAGAACAAAAAGATTCTCCTCGCCCCAAAGCTGCTCCCTTAAAGAGCCCCCCCCCTGTTGCTTCTTTGCAAGCAAAACCTACTTCAGAGACAAAACCAGCTCTCCCCCCTGGAGTCTCACCTTCTCTTCCGCCTCGCCCACCTGCCATGGAGCCAGATTTGGATGCAGATGGGGTCGTAGGGAATGACGACCAGTGCCCGACGGCGGCAGGTCCCAAAGCGAACCAAGGGTGTCCCATCCAAGGTCGCTTTGTTCAAATTGAAAAAGATCGCATTTCTCTTAAACAAACGGTTCAGTTTGTTACCAACCGGGCCACCATTCAGAAATCTTCCTACGCTCTTCTCGATGAGATTGTCAGAGTGCTAAAGCAGTACCCGAGCATCCACCTACGCATCGAGGGCTATACCGATCTCCGTGGCTCCCAGAGCCGAAATTTCCGTCTCTCTACGGAACGGGCAGGATCAGTTCGTGATTATCTTGTCGGAAAAGGGATCGATCCTTTACGACTCACCTCGGTAGGGCATGGAAATGCAAACCCCTTAGGGGATAACAAAACGCAAGTGGGTCAAGATAAGAATCGCCGCGTTGAATTTATCATTACCCAATAAGGCCTACGAAGATAGGTCTGGGTCGCTAGGTTCGGGTTCAGAGGGGCTGTGAACCACCGAGTACTCTGTTCCATCTAGGGTAGCGTCCACGAGACCAGGTTCATTTTGAACAAACCTCCGTTTATTTGCATGCCACCGGGCCAATCCACGAACCGCCTCTTGTTGCCTCTTCCGAAGAGCATTCTTTTTTTGTTCTGTTTCGTAGCTATGCAGTTGGTCGTTTCCTATCAAAATCCCCAAGCGAGCTTCTGAGGCATAGATTAGCTTATGTAAAGCGTCATCCTTGCCATGATAGTAAAGTTGGCATTCGTGGTCTGTTTTCGAGAGTTCGCAGATGGGGATGGAAGGCACTCCTTCCCCTCCAGCAAGTTGTTCAATATAACGCCTTACTTGGATAGAAACACCACTTTGATTCACTCCTCCTGAAGCTTCAAGAATGTTGCTGTTAGGGTTACAGCCTGCGAGGCCTAGAGAAAAAACAAAAAGAACCCATAAAGACTTTTTCATATGATTATACTCCCCATGGTAAATGAAGAATTTATATTAGGTTATGCAGTAAATAGTTATATAACATTCCTACATACGTTTGCGTTTCAGATAATGGAGCAAGGCAGTGAGTCCCACCGAGTAGGAATCGGCTCCAAAACCCATGACCACCCCGATACAGACAGCGGACAAAAAGGAGATCTGTCGGAATTCTTCTCGGCGGTGAAGGTTAGTAAGGTGGACTTCCACCGTAGGTAGATTGATAGAGGCGATAGCGTCTCTAAGAGCGATCGAGGTGTGGGTATAGGCGGCTGGATTGATAAGGATTCCACTGAACTTTTCAGACACGGCCCGGTGAATTTGGTCGATAAGCGCACCTTCGCTGTTCGATTGAAAGGTTTCGATAAAAAAACCATGTGCCTCTGCTTGTGCTTGCAAAGTTTGATGGATCTCTTGGAGGGTGGTCTGTCCATACAAGTCTGCCTCCCGGGTTCCTAGCAAATTCAAGTTTGGACCATGAAGAACTAAGATTTTGGGCGGACTTACCTTGTCCAAACTATGAGGCTCATGTTGAATTGGGTGTAGCTCATCTTCCAAAAAACTCATAGGTTACCTCCTTTTGTAATTGTGCTGCCGTTTGCTCAAGATGAAAACGAACTTTTCCCAAAAGGGCTTCTGGTTTTGTCATAACCAAAAGGAAATAGTTTACGTGGAGTGGTTTCAGAAGGAGGATGTATTGGGAAGTTTCGACAGAAAAGATATCAAGGTTTCCTCCTTGGAAGACTTCGGTGGATTTATAAACTTGATGCAGCAAATCCGCAGCCTCTGCGCCAAGAGACGTTAGGTCCATGTCCAGCTCAAGTTTTGAATCACTATCTACCAAAATGCCATCCGTCCCCACGAGCAAAACAGCTAGTGTCTTGTCACATTGGGTCAATAGTTGATGAAGTCTCTCTTGAAACATAGAACGTATGTAGCTGTTTTGTGTGGTAGAGTCAACAACATGAATCCGAAGTGGAGGACACACACCATGGGGTTTTCTCTTTAAGTTACTAGGGTAGTGTAAGCAGGAACCGCCAAATCGGGGTCACGGTGATTGTATCTCCATCGAAGGTACTCTCGTCTTCTTCGCTTCTGGTAAGGAGGATTCTTACTGTTTCGATCATGTTTACAGGAAAACTGGTAAAAAATGTTACCACTTTTCTTGAAAACCGGTAATTATTTTTACCAGTTTGGTTTACAAATAGCCCGCAACTCCGATTCCTAAACGCAAACCTAATCGAGGATAAATATTACGTTCGTATTGGTAGATATCTACAGCACCATCGCCGGTAAATCGAAGGTCGACATTCATCGCAAAATGACGCTTGAATCGGATTTCAAGACCAGCTCCTAGATTTGCGCCTATGTAGAGCGCTGCCGCTGGACTATAGACTTGAGGATAAGAGCCTCCAAATCCATCAATGTAGAAATAGCGACTCCGGTCTAAAGGAATCCCCACTTGGAATCCAACGGTCAGGTAAGGCATTAGATAAATACGATCGATTCTTGTGGGCAAGGCTCGCAGATAGACTCGCATTCCTAATGAGATAGGAAACTCAATGAGAGAGCGAGCCGCAGCGATGATTCCCACCGATCCTTCTAACGTAAGTTGTGGATGCACCCGTCCAAGAAAATCGAGCTGAACGCCTCCGTAGTAACCCCCTTCTCTCCCAAGATACCAAGCTCCATACACCGGAATCATAGTTCCTCCAATACCAAACTGTTTTTGAAAACGGGACGGAGATACAGCATCCGGGAGTTGCTTCAAAACCACACGCTTTGATTCTGCATACTGACCTTGGGTATATCCCTTTAGCGGAACCACAGTGGTAAGGAATAAAAGCGAGCTCAGAAGTTTTCTTTTCATGGAAAATGAAGATAAAATAGCTAGAGAACTCTGTCCATACCGTAGTTGTTGAAAGAAGTAGGTAAATCTTCTGAGAAGTCAACAACCCGCAAGCCAATTGACACCAGCTTCTATTGGACCCCGCTTCTGCGCGTCTATGAGGAAAAATCTCCACTATCGATAGGATGAATTAAAGATTGAGAAGCGATCAGTTGGCTTCGCTCGCGAATATAGAGGCGGACAAGAGCAATGGAAAGTGTCATAATCACAGGTCCTAAAATCAGGCCAATCATCCCAAAGACACTAATTCCGCCGAAAAGGGCGATAAACATCAAAAGGGCTGGTGTTTTTCCATGGCGGCCTACCAGAGCGGGGCGGATAATATAATCGGAAACGCCCACCACAATGGTCGTTCCATAGACTAGCTCTACAATGCCGCCAGCAACATGTCCTGTCACAATCAAATAAACTCCAATTGGAATCCAGATAAGAAGCGTTCCTACCGCAGGAACCAAAGAAGCCACGGCGGTTAAGGCCCCAAAGAAGGCAGCCTCAGGAACCCCCATGAGGAAATAACCAATCCCAGCAAGAACGCCTTGGGCAATGCCTGTGAGAACCGTGCCCAGAAGAACATTACGTCCCACCTGCCGGAACTCTTCTAAAAGGGCTCTCGAATGACGAGGATGGAGTGGCAAAAGGGCCTCGGCCTGCTTTGTCATGTTGGGCCATTGCTTTAAAATAAAGTGCATGGTCAGCACGAGAAAGAACATCGTAAGTAGTGCACTTAACGTAGCATCGGCCAGGGTTCTTGCAAGTTCTGTTGCTTGGTTGGCAAGGCTTGCGGCCTGCTCACC
The DNA here is from genome assembly GCA_964537055.1 of uncultured Myxococcales bacterium. Taxonomy (GTDB): domain Bacteria; phylum Myxococcota_A; class Polyangia; order Palsa-1104; family JAEUJZ01; genus CAZHYV01. The sequence continues at coordinate 101,172 of CAZHYV010000007.1, read as the reverse complement.
GAGGCGAGTAATCCAAGCGGTGGGTTCAAATCGAAGGATTTTCATGAGATGGGAAAATTGCTTCCCCACTCGTTGGCTTGCCTCGTAAACCCAACCTCCCGATAAGAAGGCACCTTTTGACATTTGTGCTAGAGCGATGGTTCGATTGACTAACCAATACCCAATGCCTACCATGGCGCCCAGCACCCCCAAGGTTGCTAAGCCTGAGCAGAGGAGAGCAGCAAATTCAGCACGTTTCCACCGCCTTCGCAAACGTTGGTAAAACGGTTCGATGCTAAAGGCAAGCAAGGTTCCTAGCAAAAGACCAATCCATACAGGCTGCGCAAGCCAGATGATACCTAAGATTGCCACCAAGGCGAAAATACCCAGGGCCCGCTGTTGGCTTCGGCTGCTCCAGATGATGTCCCGCTCTTGCTCCATCAATTTGCTTAAGGCCATTTCTTCGGCAGGCGGAGGATCGATAGGAACTTCTTCCTTGAGCGGAGGGGGAGGTGTTTGAGGAGCAACAGGCTTTTTCATGCCAAGAAATAATGTAACATACGAAAGGGAAAAGCAAAGAAGAATCTTCGATATTTCGGGGAGGAAAAGGCCATAGAATTGTTTTGGATAAGGGTAAATGAAAAAGGAATGAATCAGGCTTTGTTGCCTGGAGGGGGATAGTCTATCTTGTCATAGTTATATCTTGTATTTTCATTACAGGCCTTGCAGCTTGCAAATAGGGTGCCAAGCGCTACCAGGAAAGAGATTGACAGAATCATGTTTGCAGTTTTTTTCATTATTGCCTCCTATGACAGAACAATCACAAGGTTTGGGTTTCTTATCGTGTTCGGACGTGCTGAACGATAGAACGTCCTTTTCAGAGAAAATATCATAGAAAACAATTTCAAGCAGATAAAATCTCAATATTGTATCCAAGCGCCATATGAAGAATGCGTAAAAAAGAATCAAATTCGAGCGTTACAGAAAGAAAGTTCTTTCCAGAAAACTGCTGTTATTTTTTGGGGAAAGTCACTATCATCCAGATTTCTGGAGAAAGACAATGCCATCTAGAAAGAAATAGCTGCAAAAAATCGAAATACTACGTAACCTGCGTATCATACTTATCTTGCGAGGCAAAACCGAATGAACAATCTGCAGGCCGAATGGGCCTTTCTGCTCATGGATAGTTTGGCGGAGGCAGGAATTACTGAGGTGGTGGTAAGTCCGGGATCACGATCTACTCCTTTTGTGATCGCAGCCTCCCAAAACCCAAGGTTGCGCTGTTACAATATCATCGACGAACGAGCCGCTGGGTTTTTTGCCCTGGGCCAAGCTCGCATGACGGGAAAACCAAGTTTGCTTATTTGTACGTCTGGCAGTGCAGCGGCACATTACCTACCGGCAATCACGGAAGCTGCCAGTGCCTATGTGCCCATCCTGATCCTGACGGCCGACCGACCTTTTTCTTTGCAAGATTGTGGCGCCAATCAAACAATGGACCAGGGCAAGCTATTTGGGCAGTACGTTCGTAAGTTTATTGAACTGGGCCTTCCCCAAGGACCGAGTAGGGGTGGTTTGCTTGCTCTGCGAAGGATGATGGCTCAGGCGGTGTTTACCAGCAGCCATCCTCTGCCAGGACCGGTCCATATTAATGCCCGCGCTACCAAGCCTCTTGAGCCACCTTCTTCTTTGACTGAGGAAGAAAAAGCTTTCTCTCAGCAAGTGAAAGAAATAGCAAGGGGTAAGATGACGAAAGCTTCTGCTTCGGTCCTTTCCCCAAGCGAAGAGACCATAAAGGGGCTGAAAGAGGCCATTTGTAAGTCGCAGCGAGGCCTTGTGGTGTGCGGTCCCGGTCCTATCGGTCAAGCAGATATTCGGAGTTGGTTAAAAGAGTTTTTGACCCTTACAGGATTCCCCCTGTTTGCTGAGCCTGCAAGCCAATTTCGCTTGACCCAAGAGATTGCGAAGGAAGCGTACAAGGATTCAGACATAGAACTGTGTATCGATACGCTGGATACGCTGCTTGGCATTCCTGCATTTTTGGAGAAGTTTCAGCCTGACCTGATCATTCAGCTTGGGTCTTCATTAACCTCGGGAGGCTTCGAACATTTCCTCGATCAAAAGATCGGAGAGGATGGAACGAAAGATCCTCGATTTGGGTGCCAGAGGTTTGTCATTGCTCCGTATGGTTGGAACGACCCCCACAGTACTGCAGATGAGCTAATTCTATCTGATGTAAAAATCACGTTGGAACGATTATGCCATGCGCTTTCTCACAATGGGAATGTAGGTCGTACCAAGGCCTTAGAACAAACCTTCTTTAGACAATCCCTATCCGAGGCTCATGCTACGGCTGTACGAGCCATCGAAGAAGTGCTTCATGCGGACGCTGAGATCCTTGGCGAAAGCGCCCTTACCGAACCACAAGCGGTTTACGAAACGATGGCCCATCTGCCCAAGGATTCTGTTATTATGTTGGGAAATAGTCTTCCCATTCGTGAGGTCAACACCTATGCAAGAACAGGACTGGCAGAGGCGTTGGTGCTGTCACAGCGAGGCCTAAGTGGGATTGATGGTCTTTTGTCAGGCACTGCCGGTTCGGCTAGTATGACTCATCGTCCGGTAACGCTACTTCTTGGGGATGTGAGTTTCTTGCACGATCTCTCCGGGATGGCTCTTTTTTCATCGGTCACACAACCCGTTGTCATTGTGGTGATTCAAAATCAAGGGGGCCGCATTTTTGATCAGCTCCCCGTGTCCAAGCTTTTCCCAGGGAATGAACAGCTTGCAACTCACTTTTTGACACCACAGGCGGTCTCTTTGCAGGATGCGGTCCGTGCGTATGGACACAAGTATCTATGTGCCTCTTCAAGAGAAGGCTTGGCCTCGGCGCTGCAAACGTCCTATCTCAAGCCAGGTTGTACTGTCATTGAGGTAGAGGTGCTGCCTCAAAGTGCGGCTGACTCTTCGCGTCAGCTCAAACAGAAACTAGAGTCAGCCCTTCCTGGCCTGTTTTCCCGTCAGCGTAATGCGGAAATTGATGACCCAAGGGTTATTGCTGCGAAGGAAGAAAACCCAATTTTCCTAGCAGGCCCAAGCTTCAAAGAAGCGTTTGTTTTGCTTCATGGGTTTACACAGGACCCAAGCATGTGGGATCCTTTCACGAAGATTTTGGATACAAAAATCCCTGTATTGGCACCGGCGCTTTTGGGGCATGCGGCATCACAGACCCTCGTAGAAGGGACAGGGTTTTTCGGGGAAGTTGACAGAATGGCCAAGTTGATTCAGTCGTGGACGGAGCAACAGGATGTGGGGAAAGTTCACCTGGTGGGGTATTCTTTGGGTGGGCGGATCGCCCTTGGTCTTTTGTTACGGTATCCTCAGCTTTTTGCCGAAGGGACGCTTTTAAGTACGCAACCAGGGTTACAGGAGGGTTCTTCACGAATGGCGAGGGCAGCACTAGAGAAGAAATGGATTGACGTGCTATTATCCAAGGGTACAGAGGAATTTGTAAAGCAGTGGGAAAAAAATGAGCTGTTCGAATCTCAAGAGAACCTTCCCAAAGAACGTCTGGCTGCCCAACGAAAAATGCGCCTTGCACATAGACCCGAGGCCCTGGCTTTGTCCATCAAAGAGCTTGGGCTCTCTCAGATGCCAAGTTATTGGGATTGGTTGCCTTGGATCCGCATCCCTATCCATTTGATTACGGGAGAGAGAGACACGAAATTTACCATGTTGGCCAAGCAGATGAAAGAGTTACTCCCCGTGTCAAAGCTGAGTGTGCTGCCAAACTGTGGGCATCATCCTTTGCTTGAACAACCCGAGACTTGTATAAGGGGAATTTTAGGGGAAAACAGCGACAGATAGCAAAGCGAAAAAAGAAACAAATTTACACAACCCGCAAAGCAGTTCTTTTCTGCTGCTCCCAACCGTCGAAGGCTTTTTGCCATGCATGGAAGCTACTGCCCTTGAGGTGGGCCTGGTAAGCACGATGACCCGCATCCATGCCTCCTTGGGCAAGTACGTACTCAATGTATGCCCAACGGGCCGAGGTAGGGCGTACGTCCGCTTGGGATCCAAGGCCTTGCCGAAGCCTTGCCAGCCGTTGCTCGACCTCTTTGATACCGGCAAAAGCGGTTCCGTCTAAGGGGGTGTTCCGTTTTGCGACGAAAGGGGCAATTCCAAGGGCGGTGCGAACGATTTTAGAAAGGTCCCTCGTAAATCGGATCAGCTCGTCGATGTCTTCATTCGTCTCTCCGGGAAGGCCTACCATCATATAAATCTTCAACGTTTTCATGCCGTACTGCTTCGCAAGCTCAGCCGAACGAATGAGGTGTTTCTCCTGGGTCTTCCGGTCAATGAGCTGCCGAAGACGACTGCTTGCTCCATCGCTTGCCACCGTGAGGGTGCGGTAGCCTCCTTTGGCCAGGAGAGACACGATATCGTCAGTAAGCCGGTCTGCTCGAAGGGAGCTGATTCCCACCTCTAAGCCACGTTCTTCAACAATATGGTGCAAGATTTGCGGAAGCTTCGGATGATCGGTCACAGCCGCACCGACCAGCCCCACTCGCGTAATGCCCTGGGGCAGCAGCTCTTTCACGCGTTCAGGAGGCACCAGCCGCATCCCCCCATTGGTTGACCTGCGCATCACGCAGTAGGTGCATCCGCGAGAACAACCCCGCTCGGGTTCGATCAGAAACATAGACCGAAGCTCAGTATTTGGCGTTAAGATGGCCGAAGTGGCCGGCAGAAGCGAGTTATCGCACTTGGCCACTTGGGGAAGCTGCTCTCCATGAAGTTCAGGGATCCAAAGCCCTGGTTCACTTGCAAGCGAGGCAAGAAGCTGACTTCGTTCTTGCTTGCTCCCCTGGCCAAAGGAGGCATCGAGCAGTTTTTGTAAAAGCGCAGGCAATACTTCTTCAGCCTCTCCCATGACAACAATATCGGCGAAGGGGCCCAGCGGTAGGGGATTGGAGAACGTAAGAGGCCCTCCACAAATAATAAGTGGGTGGCGATGGGTTCTCTCGCTGCGCATCACCGGAACCGAGGAGAGCTCGAGGCAGGTGAAGAGACCCGTGATTTCTAGCTCATAGGCGACCGAAAACAGAATGGCCGGCGCTTCTCCAACAGGCATCAAGGACTCGTAGGTCACAAGCGGCCCGCCTAGCTTTTTGTAGGCATCCACTTGTTCGGGCAGAAAGGCTCGCTCTAACGCAATTCCTAACGAAGATTGATTGATAATTTTATAAATCACCTGGTATCCCAGCGACGACATCCCAATGTGGTAGGGACTAGGATAGCATAGAGGCAGACGCACCGCCTTCTTGGGCTGCGGTGGCATAAGATGAGTCTCATCGGCAAGCCGGCTGGCCATCAGAGACTTTAGTGCTTGGCTTCTGGGAAATGACAATCTAGCTCCTGCTCTGCATCGCAATGTTGCGAGAAACGAACGAAGGAAATCATTACCATAGGAAGGGAGAAAAAGCCACCTGTGAATTTATAACGCATCTATCGCTTAGGCTTACCAACATGGCATGGGGCTCAAATTTAGCTTGCATCTTGTTTTGGGTTTGGATATCTATCTAACTATGAAAAACCTTAAAATTAATAACATAATTCAGAAACGCTTGGTGGTCTTTACGGGAGCTATTCTTCTATTACAAGCATGCGGGGTAGCAGAGCTAGCAAGAGGAGTGGAAGAGGCCGAGCTGTACTATACAGCAGAAGCAGCGAAAGAGGCTATGCCACTTGCAGAGGCAACTGCAGGATACAGAAGCGCAGCTGCAATAGCAGAAGAAGCTGATCATGGTATGATAGCAGCAAGAAGACAATTTGGTGAGCGATCCCTACAAGAGTTAGGAGGCTGGGGAGAGGCATTTGAAGCACAATTTGAGTCTAGTGAAGCAATGAATTGTGCCGCCATAGATAGACAAATCTCTCTTGAGGCTGCGCTACAAAATCAAAGGAGGACGGCTCTCCAGGCAATGGGTGAAGTAGGCATTGGTGGCGTGACAGCGGGAGGGGCCATAGGGTATGGAATTGCGGAACATCGTCGTCACGAAAAAGAAACAAGGTGTCGGACATTGGGGGATAAGCTACAAAATGAACAGGATACTAATACTCGAACGAAGCTTGAAGAACGGATCATCAAAGAATGCCTTAACTAAGCTAGAGGTTATGGTTTATAGGGAACCTTGGAAGTCTCCTAAACATTGCCTTCTTCAAAAATAGCAGTTGTTACTCTATCAGTTCATAATAGAAATCGTTAAAAACCGGAAACTGTGCTAAGGTCCCTCCTAGAGAACTATCGAGGAGAGCATATGAGAATCTTTTCAGGCGTTCAGCCTTCGAGAGGGGCCCTTCATCTTGGAAATTATTTCGGCGCGGTCAAGCAACATATTGATTGTCAAACGGCCTACGAACCTTTTTACTTTATCGCAGACCTCCATGCGATGACTACCGTGCAGGATGCCGCTTTGCTGAAGCAGTACACCTTTGAGGTGGCCCTTGATTATCTGGCTCTAGGCCTTGACCCCGTAAGGACGGTATTTTTTCGGCAGTCACAGATCCCTGAAACCACGGAATTGGCATGGATTCTGTCGGTGGTTGGAGGCAAGGGTCTACTCGACCGTGCCCATAGCTATAAGGATAAGGTTCAAAAGGGGTTAAATTCTTCCATCGGTCTGTATTATTATCCGGTACTCATGGCCGCCGACATTCTTTTATATCAAGCCGATGTCGTCCCAGTTGGGCAGGATCAAAAACAGCATGTAGAAATTACACAAGATTTAGCACAAGCCTTTAACCATAGGTACAAAACAGAACTTCTCAAAAGACCCGAGGTGCTTTTTAGCAAAACACCGAAAGTATTAGGAATCGATGGTGATAAGATGAGTAAATCTTATGGAAACACCATCGACATTTTTGAACCGCTCAAGAGTGCCCAGAAGAAAATTATGTCGATCAAAACAGATAGCCTTCCTGTCGAAGCTCCTAAGGATCCAGAGACGTGTTTGGTCCTGCATTTTATGCGCTTGTTTGCAAGTCCAGAAGAAATCTCTACCTGGGAAGGACGGTATCGAGCGGGGGGCGTGGGGTATGGTGAAGTGAAAAAGCGGGTGTTCGAACTGTACGAACAAACCTTCGCGGCGGCGCGGAAAGAACGCGAAAAGCTGTTAAACGCAAAGGACCATATTTACCGTATCCTTGAAGAAGGGGAAAGTCGGGCGCGGGCGGTGGCAGAAGCAAATATGACAGAGATTCGTAAGCTGGTGGGGCTAAGATGAATAAATATGATGTAAATAATTATTGTAGATTTTTTGAGCTTAGGCATACTGCGCTTTATGAAGAAGATAAGGAAAACTAATAAGATAAGTAGAAAAAGAGTTGTTCTTTTTGTGATTAGCGTATTTCTTTCCCAGGCTTGTAGTTTAGGTGAGTTACTCGGTGGGAGTGCTGAAAGAATCGCTGTTCTGGCTGAAAGGTCCTACATCGCCGAAGAAGCTCTGCCTGTTTTAGAAGTAAACCAAGCATACCGAGAAGCCCTACAAAGCGCAGAACAGGCAGAGGTAACCCTTAACCAAGTCCGAGCCTATGGGGGAGAAATAAGCCCTGCTTCAATAGCAAGAGAAGGACAAAATGTGGGCCATGATGTAATTTCAATGGCAATTGAAGAACGCCGTTCGGCACTTGCAGATGAGCTTGTTCCAGCGTTCAGCGATAGAGACCTAGCATTACAAGCGAGTATCTTAGATCAGAGGAGAAATGCTCTTCTGGCAGCAGCAGAAGCGGGGGTCATTGGGGTTGCCGTAGGTGGTGGTGGGGTATTTTTGGCAAATGAGATCTTGGCGCATCGGCAAGCCGAAAAAGAGGCCCGCTGTCGCAATCTGGGAAAGATGCTACAGGAGGAACAAGATTCTGAGAATGCAAAAGGGCTTCAGGAAAGAATTCACAGAGAGTGTCTTAAATAGATTTGCTTGCTCAAACACCCTCAAATAGGAGCTTTTTATGAAAAATGTAAAAATAATTTATCAGACAATGAAAAAATTTGCCTTCCTTTTTATAGGGGTGCTTGCTTTACAAGCATGCGGTCTGCGTGGGCTTTTGGTGGAGGGTGTTGAGGAAGGCGCAATTATCGCCTCAAGAGAATCTATCGCTGAAGCACCAACGATGTTGAGAGCAAACTCTCAATCTTCATTTGCTGCGGGAATTGCAGATGCACGCGACCACGCTCTTGGTGAAGCTCGACAGGCCTTTGGAGAATGGGAGGCTTTAACTGATGTAGAAAGGGCAACAGATGCGCATCGGCTGGCACTTGATGAGGTGGCTAATGTGCAAATCGATAGAATAACAGCACTGGAAGGGATCGTATTAGACCAAAGGCAGACGGCTCTTCGGGCAGCAGCAGAAGCGGGGGTCATTGGGGTTGCCGTAGGTGGTGGTGGGGTATTTTTGGCAAATGAGATCTTGGCGCATCGGCAAGCCGAAAAAGAGGCCCGCTGTCGCAATCTGGGAAAGATGCTACAGGAGGAACAAGATTCTGAGAATGCAAAAGGGCTTCAGGAAAGAATCCATAGAGAGTGTCTCAATTAAACTTTCTGGCTCTCATTTCTATCCCCGCTACATATTTCTTTTTATAAATTAATCTATTTTGCTCTACCTACGAAGAAAATGGTTGGAGACCGCGGGTTGAGAAGACAAAGAGTGTACATCGCTTTAAGGTATGCTATAGTGGGATGTGTAGGATTCGCATCATTTCCAGGATACGACCTAAAGCTGATCCTAGCTTGAGGCATCTCGGGCAAAAGAGAACGATAAAGGTTGTTATCCTGACAGAAGGTTGCTAATCTATCACTTGAAGTTGGAGGTTTCTTTCTATGGATTATCGTACGTTTGAACAGCGTCTTTTAGAGACAATTTTTACTACGGATGTCCCTATTTCGCCCGCAACCATTGCATATTTGTACAAAATTCCCACAGAAGAAGCTTCTGAACTTTTACAAAAAGCAGCAGTTGCTGGGGTGCTAAATATTGATAGCGACGAGCATGGCAACCTCATCTATCAGTACCCCAATCGACCGAAGTTTCCTTCCTCTGAACCAGTTCCGTCGGCGATTCGGCGAGGAGTGGCTCCTTTTTCCTTAGGGTATCCTCCTCAGCAGTTTGGGGGCTCCTCTTCGATGGTATATCAAGATCCGGTTCTGCGTACCTTGTCGGTTCAGCCCAATGCGATAACTCCTTTAGAGGGAGAAGATGCGGCGGCATCCATCACAGCTGGGGAAGCTCAAGCTGAGACAAAAACGCAACCTAAAATGGGTAGATGTCCCTTCTGCTCCGAGGTGATTTCGATCAGTGCAAAAAAATGTCCGCACTGCTATGAATATCTCGATTATGCCTTGCGTGAGATGTACTCGAAGAAGCCGAACTATCTGGCTTTGCAGAATCAGCAGCAAGCGGCTATTACCCGTTCAACCACCACCAGTACCCAAGCAGCGCTCCTAAGCTTTTTTATGCCGGGTTTGGGTCAGATGGTCAATGGGCAGATTGGTGCAGGGGTATTATGGCTTTTGTTTACCTGTTTGGGGTATGTGTGCTTCATTATTCCTGGAATGGTCTTACATATTCTTTGCATTATTAATGCAGCCAGGCAGAATCAGCTAACTACAGGAAACGTTGCGTAGGAGAGGCCATGAATCCACATGCTCAAGAGGAAGAACAGTTTGATCAGCGTGCGGATCAGACGCTGCGCTTGCTTGAACAGCTTCTGGCGGGATTTGATCCCGATGAGGTGGATGTAGAGCTTGCCGGGGATATTCTGACGCTGACCGTGAACAACCGAGAGAAGATTGTGATTAATCGACATCGGGCCGCTCGGCAAATTTGGATGGCTGCGGCACGGCAAGCCTGGCACTTTGACGAAGAGAAGGGCTCGGGGCTATGGAAAACAACCAAAGACAATGACGAACTGATCGAAACACTGAGTCAGGTTCTTAGCCGCTTCTTAGGCCATAAGATTCGTTTGGCCAAATAAGTACAACTGTTTTTATTACCACTCAAACGTTGTATTGGTAAACTTGGGTTTACAAGAAAAACTTCTGACAAAACACTTAGGTCTGTCAAAGATACAAACGATATTTATGTTTTTTGGATAAATCCCTTTATGGCAAAAAAATCAACCCTTGTTGCAAAAGAACACTGGAAAAACTACGCTCAGCTTACCCCGCATGGGTACTACGAACTGAAAACTGAAGACACCCTGGATATTCCTGTTCGGTTATTCCTCACCCCCGCCTTGCTTAAGCAGGCAGAGCACGAGCTTTATCACCAGATAGTCAATGCCACGCGTTTTCCAGGAGTGAAGCTGGTTGTGATTACGCCTGATACCCATCACGGATACGGGGTCCCTGTTGGATGTGTCATCCTAACTGATGCAAAGGATGGCGCTGTGGCAATGGGGCCGGTTGGCTATGATATTGGCTGCGGTATGATCAGCGCAAAATCGACGGTTCCTGCCGAGGAGGCTACCCCAGAAAAACGGTTGGCGTTTAACCAGGCTGTGATGGAACGGGTCGAGATGGGGCAGGGAGGCAAGAGTCACCGATTTGGGAAGGTGGACGAACGAGAGTTTAATCACCTTGTCCGAGGAGGGGCCGAGTACTACATCGAGAAATATGGTGCCTCCTTCGACCGAAGCCGGGCCGAAAGGCACCGGATTCCTGTGGAAGATGCATGGCAAATTCCTTTTGGCGGGATGGGAAAGCCTGAGCGCGGCATGGCTCAGTTGGGCTCGCTGGGAGGAGGAAATCACTTCATTGAGCTTCAGCGGTCTGAGCAAACGGGCACGCTGTTTGTCCAGGTTCACACGGGCAGCCGTGGGTTTGGGCATGGGCTTGCAACCAACTATTTTCAATTGTCGCAGAAAGAAAAACCAGAAGAGGTAAGGCAGCTGGATTTAGGCTATTTTACCCCTGACTCGAAGCACTACCGAAGCTATCTCAACGCCGTGGCTGTAGGGGGAAACTATGCCATCTTAAACAGGCTGATTATCTTTGAGGAAATTGCTCAGGCGTTCCGCAAGGTATTCCGTTCGGAGTTAGAGCTTGTCTACGAGATTAGCCATAACTTGGTGCAAAGGGAATGGCACCCCGACTATGGAGACGTGTTGGTTCATCGAAAAGGGGCCACTCGAGCATTTCCTGCAGGGCACCCGGGGCTTCAGGGGACGCTTTTTGAAAAAACGGGCCATCCTGTCCTCATTCCAGGGAGCAACAAAGATTACAGCTATATTTTGCGTCCATTACCGGGGGCGGTAAGAAGCGGATTCTCTGTCAACCATGGGGCGGGGAGGCAGTTATCACGGGGCGAAGCGACTCGAACTTTGTCACAAAGCCAGATCAATCGAGAGTACAAGCAGGCGGGCATTTTGGTCAATCTCGACGGCCAAGTGCCGATTGATGAGGCGGCCCCCTGTTACAAATCGGCCCAAGAAGTGATCGATGCTGTGGTCGATGCAGGCCTTGCTAAAGTCGAGCATAAGTTATGGCCGCTTGCATCGCTCAAGGGTACGGAGGCTTCGGGGAAGGCGCGCCGATTCAAAAAATCCCGTCGTGATCATGGTCGGTGGGACAAAACAGCCGATGTGGATATGGATGTTGATACAGATGAAGACGGGGCGCATTATTAAGAAGAAGTAGAGGTTACAGCAAACGATAAGGACACAAGCAGGCAGGTCCTATAGCAGTGCCTACATTTTGGAAAAAGTTAAAAGAACTTTCCAAAAAACGAGATTTTTTTCCGGAAAATATGCAGTTCACTTTGCATTTCTTCTACAATTTACTCAACTGAGACAAACGAGATCTCACAGATCTCGTATTCACGCTCGCCTTTGGGGGTCCTTACTGAAATGGTATCTCCTAGCTCGCGGCCAATCATTGCCCTTGCGGTTGGAGCAGTAATGCTCATCTTTCCGCTTTTAATATCCGCTTCGTGTTCTCCGACAATTGCAAATTTTTGCTGTTCTCCTGTATCTGTATCCTCAAGAAGAACGGTTGCGCCAAATACCACTTTTGTTCCACTTAAGGAAAGAGGATCGATGACATTCGCAAGTGCAATCATCTCTTCCAGCTTTTGGATCCGTCCTTCATTATGGGATTGAGCCTCTTTGGCAGCACTATACTCAGCGTTTTCGCTTAAATCCCCATGAGCACGGGCTTCTTCAATGGCGCGAATAATTTTATGGCGCTCCACCTCTTTACGAAATTTTAGCTCTTCCTTCAATGTCAGAAGACCACGGGGTGTCATTGGATATTGTTCAGCCATACTTTCTTCTCAGATCCCTTTCCTTCATTTGGATGAATGCTTCTTGTAAATCAAAACTTTCAACGAAACACAAGTATTAAATTGCAAAAGGCTGAACATTTGGATACATTCTGTTTGTATCTAACATCTTTGGAAAAGGGCTTTCTATGTTAAAGATTGGTCAGGTATGCGCAGAAGTTCTTAGTATCGGTGATGAGTTGAACTGGGGACAAGTGGCAGATACCAATGCTGCTTGGATAGGTGGTAAACTGTTTGAGCAGGGTATCTCTGTACGATATAGGCAAGGGGTAAATGATGCTGCACAGGACATCAAAGATGCAATCCACTTGGCCGTATCCCGGTCTCAAGTCGTATTCGTCACAGGGGGATTAGGGCCTACGGATGATGATCTTACCGTTGATGTGGTTGCGGAGCTGCTAGATGTCGAGGCTGTCTATGAAGAAGAACATTTGGAAAAAGTCAACCAGAGACAAAAACTGTCGCCTCTGAGAAATATCTCTACCCGGCAAGTTCGAATTCCGAAAGGCGCCAAGGTAATGAGAAACCAGCATGGAGCAGCGCCTGGATTTCAAGTGATGTTGCAAGGCGTACCATGCTTCTTCTTTCCCGGGGTTCCCAGAGAAATGAAGCCCATGTTCGAAGATCAGGCATTAAAAATTTTGCAAGAGCAATCTTTAACAAGGCCACAAACGTTCTCCCAAACGTATCGAATTTTCGGTTTGGGAGAATCTGAGGTAAATGATCGATTAAAGGGGATTCTCTCTTCTGAGGATGAGCTTCATGGGTTTGCAAGTCTTCATTATCGATTGGCATCTCCTGAGGTGCTTCTCATTTTGGTGGCAAGGGATAAAGACTCTGCTGGAGCAAGGGAGCGGTTTCGGAGGTATGAGGAGCAAATTTTAGAAAGACTACAGGGATATCTGTACGGAGTAGGAGAGGAAACTCTAGCAAAGACGGTGGGTATGAGGTTAAGACAACGAGGAGAGACGCTATCTACCGCTGAATCGTGCACAGGAGGGTTGCTGGGAGAACTGATTACCTCGGTGGCAGGGTCGTCGGATTATTACTATGGAGGGACCATTGCCTACCACAATCAGGTGAAGAAATCAGACTTGCAAGTCTCCGAGGATACTTTACAAAAGCATGGTGCAGTGAGCGAGGAATGTGTGAAAGAGATGGCCGTTGGCGTACGTCTGCGTCACCAAACGACTTATGGTATCGCCATTTCTGGGGTTGCGGGTCCTGCAGGCGGAACCACCGAGAAACCCGTAGGAACAGTCTACATAGCGTTATCGGGGCCTAAATTTACCCTGGTAGAGCATTTGTCACTATTGGGGGATCGGTCCCAAATTCGTTTAAGAGCGGCGTACACAGCGCTAAGTATGCTTAATCAGCATTTATCCAAAGACTAGGAGGCATCGCTATAGATGCAGTATCTATAAAAAATCGACGTAGCCATATAAGAACGAAGGAAAGCTGTTTTAAGAATATTTTTTCAGGAAATTTGCGAAGAACGGGCAAAATTTTTACACAGACCGACAAAATTTCAGTTTTTATTGGTCAGGACTTTGTCATACGTTAGGGTAAAGAGAGAAAGAGAGAAAAACATGATTACGGACAGAGAAGAAACAAAACAAGGGTCAGCCCTTCGTGCAGCTAGACAAGCTCAGTTAGATACGGCGATTAGTACGATCGATCGGCAGTTTGGTAAAGGGACCATTATGCGCTTAGGCGATGCCCAGGCTTTACCAGAGGTGAAAGTGATTCCCTCGGGATCGTTAGCCGTTGATTTGGCGTTAGGAATTGGGGGATTGCCAAGAGGAAGAATTGTCGAGATCTATGGACCTGAGTCTTCGGGTAAAACGACTATTGCACTTTCGGTGCTGGCCGAAGCCCAAAAGATTGGTGGTGTTTGCGCATTTGTTGATGCGGAACATGCCTTAGATGTGAACTATGCACGGAAGCTGGGCGTAAAAACAGACGACCTTTTGATTTCGCAACCAGACCATGGAGAGCAGGCATTAGAGATTACTGATCTTTTGGTCCGCTCGAACGCAGTGGATGTGATCGTGGTAGATTCTGTCGCAGCACTTGTACCTAAGGCAGAAATTGAAGGAGAAATGGGCGACCAGCATATGGGTCTACAGGCTAGGTTGATGTCTCAAGCTCTTAGGAAACTTACAGGCACAATCAATAAGTCAAACACCTTGGTCATTTTTATTAACCAAATCCGTATGAAAATTGGAGTGATGTTTGGTAGCCCTGAAACAACCACCGGCGGAAATGCCCTTAAATTTTATGCATCGATCCGAATGGATATCCGTCGGGTTGGTGCGATCAAGCAAGGGGAGAGCAGTATTGGGAACCGTACGAAGATCAAAGTGGTGAAAAACAAGCTGGCCCCTCCTTTCCGGGAGGTTGAGTTTGATATGATCTACGGTGAGGGAATTTCAAAAGAAGGTGATTTGGTAGATTTAGGGGTAGAAGCCGGGGTGATTGAAAAATCAGGAGCCTGGTTCTCGTATGGAAGCGAGAGGATTGGCCAAGGGCGGGAGAATGCGAAAGAGTATCTGAAGTCACATCCAGATGTCATGCAAGCGATAGAGACAGCAGTGCTTAGTAAGCATGGGATCCGTCGTCCAGGACAAGAAAACAGTGGGGCTGCTTCTTCCGCACCACCCTCTGATACGGCTGCTACAGGCCGGGCCAAAAGAACGGGCGCGTAGAATCACGGGCGCAACAGCATCGCTTTAGAAATAGAAGCCAAAGCCGACCCCTGTACGAAGGCCTGCCTGTAAAGCGAAGGGAGTCTGGGCTTCAATGTTTCCTCGAAATAGGCCCCGTACATCAAAATGAAGGGTGGCTTGATCTCCAAACCTTAATTCCAATCCGATACCAGCCTGGCCTCCTAGGTAAACATTCGTAGGAGTACTCCCTTGCGGCGGGCTTCCTAGCGCAAAGTTTCCCCCTAGGACAAAATAAGGAGCCAGGTGAAACTTCTGAGGATCTTTAGGAAGTCGATGGATGTGAATTCGTAATCCAAGATTGGAAATAAACTCTTGGTGCTCTTGGTACCCGGTAAATCCTAAACCTAACTCGAATGTGAGGCGCTGGTTATGACGAAATGATAGATCTAGCTGAAACCCCGCCTGGTAATGCCCAAGACCTGATTTTATTTGCCACAAATATTGGGCTGGAAACGCGGTGACTCCTATCCCAAATTGGTTTCTAAATAAAGAAGGGGGTGCCTCGAAGGTGGGATGAACATTGGTGTTTGGTGACGAAGGCGGAATAGACTTCGAGCCCGCCGACAAAGCTTCAAGGACCTTAATGAGTGCCCAAATTACTGAATCTCCTGAATTTGTTCCGCCGCTGTACTGAAACTGCGATGGATTATTTAGGGGACCGTTGAAAGGTTGGGCTTCTAAGAGAGCAGGCTTGCCTAGGAAGAGCAAAATCCCTCCCATGGCGGAGAGAATGGTGTAAAGTATCTTCTTTTTCATCGTGGGCTCCTCAGATTTTCGATTTCCATTCACCGTGCGCTCTTTATTCTCCTAGCAAAATACGGTCACGAGCCGCTTCGAGCCGCTCTGTATAGTCTTCGTCGAAAGGCTCGATCAGAAGTTGCTCAAGCTGACCTTCAATCTTTAAAAGGACCACCTGTTCGGATTCATGGGAGGGTGTATCCATTTGGCTGTCCTCATCCCTAGCCAACCAATCAAAAAAGATCAGGGCTTCATCGTGAGTAAGCTCAACCAGAACTTTGGGGGAAGAGGTATTTTTTGTATTTTGTGAAGATACATCCATCCTTCTTTTGAACCAGATCTGTCCTTGGTTCGCAAGATCCTTCGATCGTTTTAGCGGCTTTGGGTGCATTGGTTTTCATCCAATCTCAAAATCATTTAACCTCAAAATAGGTTCAGCTGTGGTTTTCTCTTCTTTGGAGGTTCTTTCCGATGAATACAGGAATCGGGGAGCTCCTTTAAAAAGGGTGAGGGTCCGCCCTCTCTATCGTTAAGCTGTGTGACCCAACTTACATAGAGCTGCTCTTTGGCCCGAGTCATGGCTACATAGAATAGTCGCCTTTCTTCCTCAATCTCCTCGGGCGTTACCGAAGTGCCGGGCAATAGGTTTGTTTCACACCCTGCAACAAAGACAACCTCAAATTCTAGCCCTTTGGCACCGTGCATCGTCAATAGAGACACCCGCTCGGCGTTGGAATGGACAAACTCCGACTCATGGGAAATCCCAAGTGTTTTTACGACGTCGCCCCGTACCTTATATTCTTCGACGAGGAGGGGGATGAGTTCCTCTGCATACCCCAGATACGCACCTATCTTTTGCAAGCGGTGGTCAAAAGAATCTGCCTGCCAATTCGTTTGGAGCATTTCTATATGAGAAGCCAGACTGGGGCAGGAGAGGCGCAACCATTCCTTTAGATTGATGAGGGGAGGATCTCCCTCTGTCTGAGAAGAACTACCGAACTTTGGCTGAGATGTGCTGAGCTTCGAAATTTGAGGGAAATGGAGGGTTGCAAAAAGAGAAGCTTGGTACTCTTTTCCCTTGGCTGGGTCCTCATGAGAAAGAATCTTAAGCAGCTTGGGCAGAGGAAGATTGCCATCGTTTTCACAAAGGCCCATATACGCATTGAGCAAATGAAGCTCTTGTTCGTGCCTTGTGCGTGTTCGCGCTCGCTGTACAGGAATTCCCGCATGAGCTAATGCATCCGAAAGGGCATCTGCCCGGGAAGCAGTCCTGCAAAGCACAGCAATCTCAGAGAATGCGTAGCTTTTTTCAGTCCAGGTCGAGACCAAGCCTGTGTCGTAGGAGCTAAGGCTGGTTCCGCCTACCAGACGTTCGATTTCCTGGGCAATCAAAATGGCTTCTTGTTTTTCCGTCGTTGCTGAGAATAGCTGAATCCGCTCCCCATCTTTCGTTTTGGCCATGGGTGGATTTTGAATTTGTGGGTTCTTGGTAATCACGGACCAGGCTGCATCGACAATGGTTTTCGTAGAACGGAAGTTATGCAGAAGCTCTACCACCTGTGCCTTAGGAAAATCTTCCTGAAACGCTTTGATATGTTTCACTTGCGCTCCTCGAAAAGAATAAATCGATTGATTGGGATCGCCAATTGCAAAAACATTCTGGTCAGGACCCGAGAGGAGTTTGATCAAGTCTCGCTGAACTTTGTTTACATCCTGATACTCATCGACGGAAATATACCGATATGGGGTCTTGACGAAGCCTTGGGAAAGGGCATCGTGGGCTGTAAGCAGGAGATCGTCCATCCCGTACAAACGAAATCGCTTGCAGAGAAGCTGGTACGTATCAATACCTGCTTGGATTCCGGGTGACAAAACTGCTCTTTTCTCGGGGGTCTCCTGAATATGTACAAGGGCTTGCTCAAGAGTGGCCAAGGAAATTTTCGTCTCTTTCGCCGCAAGCGTCAGCAGGTCCTGCTTGTCTGCCTCGCTTAAGAGAGTGCCGGACGGAGGCTGGATTTGGTACGCAATGGCATGGAATGTGCCCGTCGTGACTCGGTCTAAAGAAGTGCCCACCAAACGAGAAAGGCGAGACCTTACTTCTTCGGCGGCCTTCCTGGTAAATGTGACCACCAAAAGTTCTTCGGGAAGTGCTTTGCCTGAGTCGAGTAAGTAGGCGAGTCGAGTCACGAGGGTTTTGGTTTTTCCAGAACCGGGACCTGCAAGAACCAGCATCGGACCTTGGTTATGCTGTACCGCTTGCATTTGCTGTGGGGTGAGCCCTTCGTAACGCGAGTGAAGGTTCCCAAGCGTTGGTGGGGACCCATCAAGCGTTGGCGAAGACCTATCAATCGGTGGGGGAGCTCCCTCAAAGGTGTGATGGGATGGGGGACGTAGGCCGTTCATATTTACGCAAAAAGTGCAATTTGTGGCGTTTTGGCATGTCGTTCCTGAGGAGAAAAAATCTTTACCGTGCCATATTCACCGTCATACCCCGCCTCAATATGAAGCTGTCCCTCGCGAACGCGGCGTATTCCTTCTGCCAGCAAAGCTCCCCCTTGCGTTTCAATGTCTTTCAGAGGAATCTCCCGTAGAACCGAAAGTTCATTTCCAAGATGAGCGAGCAGTTTATGGTGAAGCCGCTGGACCGCCTGGCTTGCCTCGCCTACCCCAAGCGTTTCTGCGATGATTTCAGAAAGAGGGACAAGGTTTATAAAAGGACGGGCTCGCGATGGAAGATCTGCGGGATGCTCGGGCCTATCGGCAAGCTCTTCAATCCTAGATAACACACCCACCGTAACAGGCTTGCCACAGACGGGACAAAGACCTTTCCGCTTCATCCGTTCTTTCGGCCACAGACGGGCACTGCAGTTGCGGTGTCCGTCAAGGTGGTACTTTCCTTCTTCGGGGTAAAATTCAATCGTGCCTAAAAATTGTTTCGGATCCGCAGTTTCCATAGCATGTCGAAGGGCCCCAAATGAAGGATCAATGTCGACGATGTTTGCCTCGCGGGCTAGTTTTGCTGCTGAGTGCGCATCCGAATTTGAAATAAGGGTGTATTTGTCAAGCATCGAGATGCGGTGATTCATCGCGGGGTCTGAGGAAAGGCCGGTTTCTAAGGCAAAAATATGTTGGCTTAGGTCTCCAAAACAGGCCTCGATGCTGTTAAAGCCTGACATGGAGCCAAACACCGCAAAGTGAGGGGTCCACACATGGGCGGGTATTAGATAAGATAGCGGGTCTGATTCGAGCGTGTATTCCAAAAGGTGTTTACTGGACAATCCCAAAATTGGGCGGCCGTCAGAGTGGAGATTTCCAATCTTGGCGAGGCGTTGGTTTAGCTTCTTTGCCACCGAAAAGTTAGGAACAAACACCAGATTATGCACCTTGCGTACCGCATCGTCTTGCTTATAGATGCTTGAAATTTCCACCGACAGCAAAAACCGTACCCGTGACCGACATGACGGAGGAATTTGCTTTTCTACCACTTTCCGTAAGTCCTCCCGCAGCTCATAAAGACCTTCTTCCCCCGGAATCGGAACAAGCTTTTGTTCAATTTCTTCTAGCCACTTGGGATGGGTAAAGTCCCCCGTGCCAATCAGCCCAACCCCTTTTTGCTGGGCCACGAGACACAGATGCTCCAAATCAAGCTGTTTGCTCGTGGCACGGCTGTAGTGCGAGTGGATATGTAAGTCGGCAACCAGTTTCATAGAAGGAGAAGCTGGTCCTTTTTCAGAGCAATGTCAAGAGATTGTAGGAATTTTAAGAAATTGGAGAGACATTTCACTTAGGGCAGGGTAAGCATCACTACCCCTAAAATGCGAGTCCCGAGGTCACCGTCGCTACGAAGCTCATATCCAACCCTTGGGTGCCGGTATCGATCAGGGTCTGGTATCGGAAATCTCCACGTACATACCACTGTATCTCCGAGTCCGCTTGTTTGTTTAAACGAATTCGTAATTGTGTCCATAGCTCTGTCCACGGTTCGAAAAGCATCGCCCCGAAGGGGCCAGGTGCATCCGCCCTGCCATGACCACTAGCACCTACCGAGGTTTGCATACCCAGCTTAAAGCCTAAGTCCCATTTCACCTTTTGTTTTCCTACTTGCACCTGGCAGGAGGGCATAATCCCCAAAAGAGCCAGACCGGCAAACGAAGGAGAAGAGGTTCGGCGATCGGCATACTTTCCTCCTAGTGCACTGATGCTTGCTCCGCATTCCCACGAGCCTCGAGCAAACTCGCGAAAGCGAAAGAATCGTACTTCTCCTAGTTGTACCGTTAGATTTACGGTTGTATCCAAAAACCTAGGGTTACGCTGTAAATGAAAAAGACCTGCTCCCACCTTGAGCCAAGGTTTCATTCCCACCTGGAATCCTCGAAGGGATGCATCAACATAGGGAACATAAGAAGACAAACTATCGTTACCCAAAGCAAAACGAAGTTCTGTGGTAAAGATATTAGGTTGGTACTTCTCACAAAAAACGCCTCTCTTACACTGAACAGAGAAGAAGAGATCCAAAACCCCTGCGAAGCGAGCCCGGATCGAATTTGATGTTGCCAACATTCCCAGACCCCCACTGCCTTGAATACGGAAAAGAGGAGGTTCGTTTGCCCAAAGAAGGTTAGGAAAGAGAAAGAGCGTAAGAAGAAAACTAATTTTTACCCATTTTAATAAATAGCAATGCATCAAAATGCCTTTCTACATTTGCATCAACGAGAAATACTTACCACTCGATTTTTAAGAAAGAATCTAGGTAGAATTCTTTAAACCCTGGTGTCTTTACAGGCTGCAGGGCTTTGGGCAACGCGAAGATTTTATGCTGAATCTCAAATATCATCGTCTTTGCCAGGGCTTCCAATACTTCTTCATTGTTAGAAATTTCGCTATCACTCGTGTTTAACCCCTTCTGGCCTTGAAGCATCCCCCACTGAAGCGAGATTGCCCAGCCCCGGGCACCATCCATTCCTTTATCGCAATCCAATGCTCCATTGCACATCACATTATGCTGGACGGCTTGATGACGCGCTTCATGAAGCAAAGTCTCTGGAAAAATGGGCTCAATAATACCTCCATATACAGCATCACAGATATGAATTCCCCAAGGTGTATAGTAAGCTCGAGCTTTGATTCCTGCCGAGCACCCGTACTGAATGACAGGTGCTGCATTTAGAACATAATTTACGACTAACTGGTTCAAATTTGCCTTTTCATTCTGAAGAAATGTTTCAATAAAATCATACATTTCCGCTTCTTCAAGTGTGGCTAAACCGAACATCTTTTTGTCTTTGGGAAAAGAAAGCGGGGTCGTTAACAGCGTGTGTAAACTCCTCACTACCATGTTAAGAGATATCTCAGCTGTATACCTTTCACTCGAATCTACATCTCCCACTTTAAACGAGGGCACATCAATGGGGGCGTAGGATAAAATTGCCTGTTTGCAGGCCTCGGTAAGCTTCGTCTCTCCAGGTTGGCATCCGTTTGCCATAATAATGCTATAGTAATCTTTTTGGTTCTCGCAGCTTACAAAGCCTACGGCCGGAAGAAGCCCCAGCAGCATTCTTAATAGGTAGGATAATGTCATCCTCATGGCTACAGTCTAGCATGCGTTTCCTTGAAAGCAATGGCAGAGTCCTCCAAATCAGAAGGCTATTGTTTTCAAGCGGGTCATCTTCCTAACTCGCTCCGAGAAATAGCTGGCAAGTTTTAGCATTGCTATCAGCGGGGACATTGTAATGGCCTAGGCTTGTGTATCTTCTTCTTGAGGAGACTCCTCTTGAGGGATTGCATTTCCATCATGTATGGCCTCATTCTCTACGTATTGCTGGCCGTTTGCGTAGTATCTCATCAGCCCCGCACAGCCTTGATGGATCTCAAAAGCTTGCCGGAAGGTGATGTGAGAAGAGCATAAAATATCGTCATCCTCATTGAAGTTTGCAGGGCATGCCGGATTTGAAGGGAGTGCCCTTTTCTTCTTTGCTCCCTGAAGGCGAGAAAGCCGATCGAGGGCTCTTTCGGTACACGTTAGATAACAAGCGGCCATATCGCTGTTAGATTCTCCTTTGCAGAGGGATCGACCATGATGCCGCAGAAGATTTTTGTAATACTCGACAACCTTGTGCTGGGCAGAGGCAATTAGCTCTGACTGCTCAGAATCTTCTTTGAGACCACCTTCGCTCTTCATGTAATCTGCAGGAGCTACCTTTGTTGACGTGTGAAGCTCCTGTGTCGTTACTTTTGCATAAGTGCAGGCTGTAACGTTACCTGCAAGAAGGATGGTGGCGAGAAAAAGAGAAGTTATTCTATAAGTTAGCATATCTTTCATAGGGGCAAAGGTAGTAGCATAGGAGTCTAGATTAAGCAAGAGAGTTTTGGGAGAGAATGTGAGAATAACGTAACAACTCAGGAGGAGTTTAATCAGAATGCTTTAGAATAGGCTCCTACCTTCTAAAATCGAGAACTTATGTTTGAGGTAGCAATTTTACAAGGATGCGGTAGCCTATACTTAAAATGCAAAAACGTCTTTGGAAGTTCTTCTCTCTTCGCCTGTTTCCTCTTCGTTTGTTTATTTCTACGTTGGTGGGACTAGCGCTTTTTACTTCCCCAGTCCTTAGCTACGCAGAGCCTGTATGTGGGGAATCAATTCCGACACAGATAAATTATATAAGTAGTTATGAGAAAGAAAAGAATTCCTTCCTACAGCAGCATAAGCCACCGGCCTTATTCCTTCGTCTTGCAGAAAAGAGCTTTCAGCGATTTTCCCAGACCGATTGCGAAAACTACCTTTTTGAGTCGGGGTCGCTGTATAAATCCTACTACAAATTATCGGAGAAACCTGGGTATCCAAAGAAGTCCATGAACGAATCTACCAAACGTGAATATCGAATATGGAGTGAGCGTATCCAGGAGGGTCTTCAAAAGCAAGCAGTGCTTCCGTTTCTGTTGCCAGAGGACAAAGTAGCTTTTTTCTCAGAGCTTGAGCGGTTCCGCTATCAGCTGGATCAGGAAAGGATCCGCGTCGATAAATTTCTTCAAGAGAGGAATCGGATTCTGATCCCCAGTGTTTTGGCCATGGCTGGAGGGATTTCGTTAATCATTGCCGAAAGTTATATTCTATCGACGGATGGGCACCTTACCAATGATTATTGTTCGCTTGGAAATGGCCTTGAACAGCGCTGTGCTATCGGTGTAAATAAAGCTTTGGTGGGAACCATGCTGGGACTTGGGGTGGGTCTTACCATTGGCGGAGCCACGGGGCTTGGGGTTTCTTTATATCAGGCGAACCAGCATAAGTCGCCCCTTGCACTAGAATCATCAAGCCGTTAGAGGGATCATTCAAAGAATCTTCAAGCGCCCATTGGATCTTTGAACTTCAATTGAAGCAACCGGATGAAAGAACTCGAGTTCTTATAGCCCTCGGCTTGGGGTCACCCAAGGGTTTGTATAAAAGCCTACCTGGGTATTCTGCGATGGTGTGGGTGCGGGACTCGATGATGTGCCTGAGCCAAAGAGAACCCCTATCCAAAGCGGGATACGCACTTCCATCCCATTTGAATTATTCCCACAGGCGGGTCGAATTTCATCTAGGTTAGAGACGCATCCACGATTGAGATGGTAGCGTAAGACAGCGGCCATTTGCAGGGTGAAGCCTAAAATCCCAGCTCGCTCGAACGTCTTGGGTGCGCGAACCCAAAGCCCTGTTTCAAAGGTGAGACGACTCTCGGAATTAAGAGCTCCGAATCCCCCTGGTTGATGTGGATTTCCTGCACCACTTTGTCCTATCTGAAGGGTGCTTTGGATTGCATATAATAAAGACCAAGCTACTGTTTGATTCCCCAAAGAAAGCCCACAACTTTGATGGATCCCTGTCAGGTATAGACCGGAAAAGGGGATTGCCTCCGACCGGTACTGAACGCTCTTGAATCCTGGCCCAGCCATTCCAAACGAACACTGGCCTTGAAAGACCCCTCGTTCTCTTTTCCCAAACGAGACAGAAAGAAGACCCGCTACGACCTGCGCGTTCAAGGCTTCATCCAGAATACGAGTTCCTCGAGAAAGATCGAGGTTAAGAAAACTTACATAGAGTCGCTTTGTGGGGAACATTTCCAGCGCTCGGAGCTGGAGAGAGAAATAGGGCAGGTGATGCTCTTTGCTAGAACCATCTTGTAAAAGAAATCTTGGATCTTCTTCATAAGGATTATTGGAAAAAGCCATTTGGACCTGAGTTCTTAAAAAGCCGAGCCGGTATCGATCACACGTCTGGGTAGCGCGGCAGGTTCCTACCAAATCAAGTTGGATCTGGGGAAATCCATCTGTCTGTGCAAAGAAGGAAGGCTGGACCAGGGCTCCTACGTAAGCGGCTCCATACAGGTGAAACTGCTGTGGAGTCTTCGTATGCTCTGGCTGGGAAGTCTTTGTCTGATGGAGAGAAGGCTTAGCAAAACCTAAGGTGCCGAAAATGAGGCTCGCTAGGAAAAGAAAAACATACGATTGTTTAGTAGGATGCCTGAAAGATAAATGCATAAGATTACTCAAAACAGTACTGCGACTTTAGATGCTCAAAATAATCTGGAAGCCGATCGACCCAGGTGAGCTTATGGCAGAACGAATAGGTAAGGTATTCTGCCTCAGTGCTGGACAAAAAGTTTTGATCGGGCTGTTTGATCAATGACCATAAGTAAATTGTGGACCATCCATAAGGACCTTGCATCCCTAGCTCTTTTTTGACGGTATTCTGGGAAGACTCAGAACTAAGGCTTTGGGGCCAAACCTCTGAAGAGCGGGCCTTCTCAATCAATGAGACTACCAGGTCCCAATCATCCATAGGTCCCTGCTTTGCCACAGTCAAGGGCAACGACAGGCTTCTATCAGAAAACCGGTATTGGAGGGTGTGATTCTTTGGATCTCCCACTTTGAAGGTTTGAATGGCATTTAAGATGTAATTGAAGAAGAGAGCGTTCAAACTTTGCTGAGGGTGTTGTTCGATGAGGCGAACGAGATCGGGTGACAAAAGCTCACTGGTTGCTGCAAGCGTCATCAAATTTGTTTCTTGAGGAAGCCCCATAGGGCGCAAAAGCAATAGATGTAAAGCGTCCACCACCGCTGTTTCTACGCGTGTCACCTCGGGGGAGGTAGCGTATTCATCAAAGGTGAGGATGCTGCGAATCTTTGCGTCACAGGCATCATAAGATGTTTCAAGAGCGTTTGTGCCTACATTACGTCCACAGACGGTTGTTACCTCGCCATAGTAATCGCGCTCAAAAGAAGGCAATTCCTCGAGCTTTACAACATCTTGGGGGGTGGGTAGGTTCTGATAGGACAAAGGATTGTAAACGGGGCCTTTTAAACTTTCCCAAGAGCTGGGGAGGAGGTAGAGAAAACGGGTTCGCATCAGCAAAAGGTCTTCGATGGTCTGTAGTTCCCATGGGGAAAGTGCAGCTTTGCTATGTCCTTGGAGAAGAGCCCAATAGAAACTAGCCTCCCACCCATGAGACTTGTTCGTTCCTTTGTCGCAGGCGTTCATGCTAGAGGCTAATTTGGGGCAATAGATTTCATGATCGAAATATTCAGAATGGCGAGACTCGTGGAGGAGGGTTCCTGCATCAGAAAATTTCGTTTTCTCATCCGGGGATTTGCTTTTGAATGTAATACTACGATCAAAAGGATTATACCAAGCTTCAAAAGGGGCTTTTTCGTTCACAATGAGTTTGACCGTTTGTACTGCGCCAAGGATATAGTTAAATAGAATTCGATTTACATTCTTTTCTGGGTCCTGATCATACATTCGTTGGATGTCTTTGGCGATAAACTCGTCTGCGTTTGCAATCCCATAGACTTTCTTTTCTAACGGTAGAGAAAGAGGATAGCTTAAAAATACATATAGCGCGGTCGTAACCCGCTTTTTCTGCTCGCCGCTAGGGTCTTGGTTAAAGCTTTCATCAAAATGAATCAGGCCCTGCAGCGTGGTTTCGCACTTTTCAGTCATGATTTGTTTTTTTGGTGGGGATCCGTCGAAGCACCCTTCTATAGCAAGGTCATAATCACTCTTCGAGGTGCAGCCAGTCTCAATGAGAGTAAAGCCTAGAAGGAGAAACCTTAGCAAAAACTTTACAGGGAAAGAGTACCAAGAAACCCATGTTGGGGGAGAAAAAGAGAGCGCCACGCCTCCATCGTACCACAAAGAAAAGCAAAAAGACGAGCAGATTTTACAGAGGCCGCAAACCTTTATCCTATCGTAGGAAGCGGGAAGCGTAGAAGAAGAACTAGAAGCCGGCGATAGTTCGCACCCCTTAAAGAGAAATAAAGAAAAATTTGCGATCTTTTTAAGGTTATGTAGCATTGAATCTTACATGTAGGTGATTGTAAGAATTTGTATGAATTAAGTCTACATGAAGGAGCGTTTATGTCCCCACAAGCTGCAAACCTTCCCCTTGTTCTGTCTCGTATTCTTTCTGTACTGCCTGTGCAGCCGTTGCGAGCAGGATTTCCTGATGTCGAATCTGCCACGAGGTACCTTCTCACACATGCAGAAAATCTAGTTGAGGATAAAGTCTACCCCCGCCTACCGATCGAGCCCTACTTGGATGCGATGGTAGAAGTACTTTCTTTTATCCATGAATACCCCGAACGGTTTGCCGAGGCGAATTTAGGGAAAGAGGTTTGTTTGGCTGCCGAATATATCGCGATAGAAATTCAAACCCTTCCGAATGTTTCACTGCACGTGGTTCCAGAAGAAAAGATGGCAAACCAAGACCTCCTTTCGACGGCAGCCGTTCTTTTGTGCGCTTATCAAGATGCGATCCGAAGGGTCGCTCGGGGAAGCTCGGCAGCACCGGTGCGCGCTGCGTTTGGTTTACAAACAGAGGTTGATTCGAAGGACGTCGATCAGATTCTGAAGGGAATTGGGCGTTTCTTAAGCGCAGCAGCACAACACCCTGATTACACCATCGAGGCGGGAATTTCTTTCGGTCAGCTGAAAGGTTTAGAGGCTCAGAGGCGTGTTCTTCAGCAGTGGGTAAAGAAGTGCCAAGCGGGCGGCATACCCCAAGCAAGCACGCTGAAGCGGGCAAAGGTGCTTCATGCAGCGATCGAGTACTTCTTTGACAGGTTTGCCGCAGCAATGAGCGCGAAGTTTCTAGATATGCCAGAAGAGCGGGTGCGCGGGCTTAGGCTGGTTCCACGAAATCGATAGGGTAAACCTCTATTCGAGCTTATGAGGATTGCTTTCTCCATTCCATTTTCTCACGAGAAGAACATCAAAGGGCTTGCATGTTTTGTGATGCTCTTACACTTCCTTCTAAATCCTTTCCCCGCTTGCACCTTCCTTCAGTCTTTGATACACCATTTTCATGAGTACCACGATCCTACATCCTTCTGCGGATACGCCCGTAATGCGTCAGTACATGGAAGTAAAAGAGCGCTACCCAGATTGTATTGTCTTTTTTCGTTTGGGCGACTTCTATGAGATGTTCTTTGACGATGCTATCTTTGCCGCACAGGCGTTGGATCTGACTCTGACTTCACGCGACAAAAGTAAGGAAAACCCCATCCCTATGTGCGGAGTGCCCCACCATGCGGCAAAACAGTACATTGGCCGTCTGGTCGAGCTAGGAAAAAAGGTGGCGCTTTGTGAGCAGGTCGAAGATCCAAAACTAGCGAAAAAGATTGTCCGTCGTGCCGTAATCCAGGTCATTACCCCTGGGGTCGTACTAGAGGAAGATCAGCTCTCGGCCAAGATAGGGCATTACTTGGCAGCAGTATGTGCGGGAATAAAGAAGGACGAAGGTACAGTAGGGATTGCGTATTTGGATGTGTCTACGGGTGAGTTTGCTGCGACGCAAACAGCTGCTTCGATTGCCGTTGAAGAATTGGGTCGTATCCAACCGAAAGAGATTTTATATGTTGGCTCTGATACAAGCACGGTTGTTTCCGAGCCAAGCACTGGAAAATCACTGAAATCGCAGCTCCAAGAAAGATTCCGGGTGCCCCTTGGGCAAAGTGCTTCCTTTAGCCCGCAGGAGGATCGGGAATTCTTGAGAGAGGCTGTCCAAACGTTTGGAGGTTCCAAACATGATTGGATCGAGAAGCTAAGCCCCGCTCTTTTGGCAGCGGCGGCGGCCTGCGTAAGGTATGCTAAAGCGACCCAGCTTGGAGGCGTGCTGCCGCTGACCGAGCTTAGGGTCTACCAATCCGAGGATGAGCTTTTGATCGATGAATCAACCACGCGGCATCTCGAGCTGTTTCATACGAGTTTGGAACGAACATTTCAAGGGTCGCTGTTATCGGTGATTGATAGAACCAAGACGGCCCTTGGGGGGCGGCTTTTGCGGACGTGGCTGCGCGCCCCTTCGCAGAACCTTGCCACTATCGAGAGGCGTCTTCGTGGGGTTGAGTGGCTGTTTCTTCGTCACCAAGTGCGCGACCAGCTCCAAAGAGAACTCGCACAAGTCTATGATATCGAACGGTTGACCGGCCGGCTCACGCTGGAGGTCGCTACCCCAAAAGATGTGGCTCGGCTGGGTCAGGCTCTTTCTGTGCTACCTTCTCTTCGGAACATTCTTGAGCTAGCCCCTAAGGACCTGGTTGATACAAACAATCATGTGCCTGAACTGCTCCAGCTAGGAACAGATCTTGGAGCAGATATCAAAGAAGAGATTTTTTCAACGCTGGTCGATGAACCTCCCATCACCACCAAAGAAGGAGGGATCATCAGACGAGGGTACCACAAAGAACTGGATGTACTCAGCGAGCTTGCCAGCGGAGGACGACAGCAGATCCTTGCAATTGAAGAGCGAGAACGGATCCGAACGGGCATCCCATCGCTGAAGGTCAACTACAACCGCGTGTTTGGGTACTACATTGAGATTACACGTACCCATCTAAGCAAAGTTCCTCCCGACTATATTCGAAAGCAAACCATGGCGCAGGCGGAACGGTTTATTACCCCCGAGCTAAGTGATTACGAAGCTAAGGTGTTAAGTGCTGACGAGGAGCGCTTAGCGCTTGAGCAAAAATTGTTCGAAGAGCTGCGCAAACGCTTGATTCCTAAGGCCAAACGACTTTTGGCGCTGGCTGCCAAAGTTGCGAATATGGATGCACTGTGTAGCCTGGCCGAGGTGGCGCATCGCTTTGGGTATGTCCGTCCCCAGGTGAACCAAGGTCTTCGCTTAGAGATTGAAGAGGGCCGCCATCCGGTATTGGAGCAACTGTTGCCCAGCGCCACGTTTATCGCCAACGACATTGTGCTAGATCCAAAGAAAGAACAGATTTGCCTGATTACCGGACCAAACATGGCTGGAAAATCGACTATCATGAGGCAAACAGCGCTTATCTGTATCTTGGCGCAGATGGGCTCCTTTGTTCCCGCAAAACGGGCAAAGATTGGTCTTTTGGACCGGGTGTTTACCCGGGTAGGTGCCTCGGACAATCTGTCTGCAGGAGAATCCACCTTTATGGTTGAGATGAGGGAGACGGCACAGATTCTCAAATCTGCCACCAAACGTTCGCTGGTGATTTTGGATGAGATTGGGCGCGGAACGTCTACCTACGATGGTATTTCCATTGCTTGGGCTGTGACCGAATATCTGCACGATACTGTGTTTGCAAAGACGCTCTTTGCCACCCACTACCATGAGTTGTGTTCTCTGTCTGAAACGCATAAGCGGGTGTTTAATACCTCCGTCGCTGTCCGTCAGTATCAGGGCGAGGTTGTTTTTTTGCATAAGCTCATTCCCGGGGGCGCCAGCCGTTCCTATGGGATTGAAGTTGCCAAACTGGCTGGGCTTCCGAACGCGGTGATTGAACGAGCTCGCTTTGTGCTGCACGGCCTTGAAACAGGGGAAAGTGGGCCTTCGCTTCCGCACCACGGCAGCCTGATAAGCCAAGCACCTCAGCTTGCACTGTTTGGCTCTCAGCGTGAGAAAGGACAGCCTACGCAAGAACAAGATAGCTGGCAGAGGGAAGGGGCCATGCCTCCTTCTTTAGTGCAGACCTCTCCCTCAAGTGCACCTACAGATTTGGGGGTTTCTGAAAGCGAGCAGGAAATCCTCCATACACTGCGTACTCTTGCGGTGGAGGACCTCACGCCAAGGCAGGCCATGGTGCTTATTTTAGAGATTTCTAGGCAGTTACAACGCTCTGAGACTTGACGAGAAATAAGAATCTCGTTATTCAAGTGTAGATAACCTATAAGAAAGTGAGACTTTTCAATGAACGCCATTCGGACAAAAATCTTCTCTTTTCAATTCATCATCATGGTAGTCCTTTTGACAAGTTGCGGCCCGGAAAAGGTCTGTGGGCCGAATTGCCCTAAAGGTACTTATAAATCCGCAAAGATTTGCGATGGTTCTTGTACCGGAGATTGTAGCCAAGGCAAAACAAATGCTTCGGTCTGTTCATATATCCCTCAGACAAAAAAAACCTTCCCTAGCTGCGATAATGAATGTCCAAAGGGATACGAGGTTTATGACTTTATTTGTGATGAGAATTGTGGGCCCTGTGAAGGTAAAACAAATGCTCTTCAGTGTGAAGAATCCAAGAATCCTACGCCTACCACACCCGGCCCGTCAAAGCCATATGAGACCGGAGGATGTTTAAATACTGGTCCGGCCTCGTGTCCCAGCGGCTATCACCTCATTGGAAAATTTTGCGATCCCTCCCCAGGTGGCAAATGCGGTCCCTGTTCTCCAGGAAACCCACCAGTACCAAATTATTATACCTGTCAATTAAATACGGGGCTCTGGTATGTGGCTTGTTATACGTATACCGCAGCAGATGTTTGCGCCCCTGGGTATACCAGGCAAGAAGAGCTATGTGGAAATGATTGTGGCCCAGGTGATTGCAGCCGACTTCCAAGTAGTTATCGCAATTCGTATAAGTGTATCGTAAAATAACGTTTTTCTAGAGCTACAAATCAAAAAAACTTAACTCCAAGTTAAAATATTCTAGGGCCGTTGAGGTGCCGGATTTTACAAAGACGAATTCTTTGATCCAGATACAGCTCCCAAAAATGTGCATATTGGATCAGTCTTGCTTTTTCGTGGCCCTTTGGTAAGGATGTGCTATATAACTACAGTAGAAAGAATCATTCTTTGTACCATCTTTTCTTATGAAACGATATTTTTCTCTTCTCGTAATCACGGTAAGTCTTCTGGGATCCTGCGTCGATGTGCCGGGGATGCAAAGATCGGATGATACCCCAAACCCTCCCGAGCCTGAAATAGAAACAGGTAGTTCTCTAGAGCCAGATGGATCTCAGCCTGATCTTTCTCTCCTTAAGCCCGAAGAGCTTAATGTGGGTTTCGCCAACCCGGAGGATTGGGGAAATCGTGCTAATTTTTACTGGTCTCCGTTTAGAGATAAGATGTGGCAACCGTCCGTGTGGGGTGAGTATTCTAAATATGTATGGGCATGTATTTATGACGAGGGGAAAGGCCGTCATGCAAAAACGATTAAAAAAGGTAAGCTGGTTCTAGCAAATGTAAGCGGAGCATCTGCTGCTGCTCATGATTCAACAGCCCAATATCTAGGATGGGGGGCCTATGCGTCTCGAGGAAAAGACGGAAAACCTGAATGTAAACCGCAATAGGTAGGATTCTCAGCGCTGCTCTATCTCTACTTGCTAACTGCTTAAATTTTTTTAAAATAGTGTAAGTACAAAAATACTTAAATGACTGGAGGATATATGAAACGTTTTTTTGTAGGGATGGCACTTCTTGTAGGAGGGTTGGGAGCTTGTGGTACCCATTCTCATCTAAATCAATCGGACCCCACAAGCCCATCAAACTTGGAGAAAGCAGAAACAAGAAAAGAAGAGTATTTCCCTGATGCCCAAGGGAAGACCGCCTACTTTTTTTGGTCCCCCTGTACAGCGCGGATGTCGCCAGATGAGTTACCTACCGAGGGAACGGTTCAAGATCCAGGGTATGTTTGGGCGTGTATTCAGGGAAAGCTCAAGAAATCTAATATAGCCAGCTCAGGGCCTACATCTGGGTCTGCTGACCCGCAGATCGAATCTTTAGGGCAGGGGTTTTATGCCTACAGAGATGCACAGGGTCAGCCTACTTGCACTGCCCCAAACTAAGCGGGATGGAATAAGCGCGGCTACTCATCCTTCTACAAACGCAGATCTTACGTTTTCTTCTCAATACGATCTTTCACCTGTAGCTCTTCCCCAGAATCTGACGGAACATAAAACTGAGCCTCGGCAATTCTGTCCGGCAGATACTGCTGTTTTACATAGTGCCCATCAAAATTGTGGGGGTACTGATACCCCTTTCCATGGCCCAAGGCCCGTCCTGCCTTCGAATGGGAGTCCCGGAGATGCAAGGGTACAGGCAGATTCCCATACTTCTCTACGGCCTCTTTGGCAGCATGATAAGCGGTTAGAGCCGAGTTTGACTTTGGGGCGGTGGCCAAATAAATGGCAAGTTGGCTCATCGGCAGCACCCCTTCGGGGAGCCCTACCAGCGTAAAGGCATCCACCGTCGAGGTGGCCAGCATCAGCGCCTTTGGATCTGCACAGCCAACATCCTCGGCAGCAAAAATCACCATACGGCGCAGAATAAACATAGGATCTTCGCCTGCCTCAAGCATGCGGGCCATCCAGTACACCGCTGCATGGGGATCCGAACCTCTCATTGATTTAATAAAGGCAGAGATCACGTTGTAATGTTCAGCGCCTGCTTTATCGTAAAGAAGGACCTTGGTTTGAAGTGCCTGGGTAACCAACTCAGCATTAATCAGACGAGGCTCATTCATTGGCTGAGCTTGCAAAGAAGATGCTATCATGTGCGCGGCTGTTTCTAGGGTTAAGAGGGCACGTCTGGCGTCTCCATTTGCATAGCGTACGATCAGAACAAGCGCTTCTTCGGTAATTGCAAGGGACAGCTTCCCAAGCCCGCGTTCTTTGTCTTTAAGGGCCCGCTTTAATAGCGTATATATCTCTTCTTCAGATAATGATTCCAGCCGTAGCACTTTGCACCTTGACAGAAGAGCAGCATTCATCTCAAATGAAGGATTTTCTGTCGTTGCCCCGATAAGAAGAACGGTACCTTGTTCTACCTGAGGCAAGAGAGCATCCTGCTGACCTTTGTGAAATCGATGGATCTCGTCGATAAACAAGACGGTGCGTTTGTGATACTGGTGTAAGGCATCCCTTGCTTCCTCCATGGCCTGGCGGAGTTCTTTGACTCCGCTGTGTACGGCCGACAGGGTGATCAAATTTGACTGAAGTTGTTTTGCGATCAGTTGAGCCAACGTGGTTTTTCCGCTCCCTGGCGGCCCCCACAGGATGAGCGACGGAAGCTGAAGCTGTAAGGAGGGAGTTTCCTTCTGCGTAAGCAAGCGAGAGAGCAGGGCATCTGGTTTTAGCAGGTGGGGTTGACCGACAAATTCAGCCAGGGTCTTTGGTCGCATGCGTTCTGCCAAAGGCATGTGTGAGGGGTCTTGCTGAAGAGAATGGCTAAACAGGTCCACAAAGCATGGTGTACCACACTCGGGAAAAGGTGCCTACGAATATTCTTTAGGGTGGGCGCGTTTTTCGAATTCGATTTAATCTTAGGCCGAATGCAGTCTGGGACGGAATGCAAATTTTACATGGCGTCTCGATGAAGATAGCCAATATGTAAATCTTGGGTAGGTACAAAATCCGTTCCTTTCACTTCAATTAAGGTGTTGGTCTTGCGTACCTTGAGTCCTTTGCCTGGCAAGCAGAATCCGATAATGTGCTTGCGTAATCCCTTTTTGCCTATAGAGTCTCGTGCAATGGTAAGCTGAAATGACCCAATGGGCCCCTTCCAGTTGTTTCCGGTGGTGAGGATGTAATCTATATTTTTCGCAGTGTTCGCGAGATTCTTTTTATCCCCAAATGCCGTATCAGGTTCGTTGGTAGAGGCGCCTATTCTTTTAAACTCAGATTGGTCAGATTGCGAATCCATAGGACAGTGGGCCTTGGAGGAAAGTACCCCCGACAATGAGGAAGACACAGCTGGGGTATATTGGTGGAATACGTTCACCTTCGTTTTTGCAGGGAAGATTTGTTCCCAGTACAGAATGCTTTGAATTCTCCACGTTGGCGTATCCTCTTCAGTGAGCAGCCCTTTCTGTTTTAGAGCCTTTTTATCTTGGGAAGATAGACCCTGTAATTTTTTTGAAAAAGATGGATCAAATGGGGAGAGCAGCAATCCATATTTTCTTACGATGTCGGTAACATCCTGAGGAGCTTGTTCTTTCGACGAGGATTCTTCATTCTGGAGAGGCTGCAAGAGTGCCTTCCACTCTACTTTAGGAAGTACCTTCTGGTTATTTACAGATACGGTAAAATTTAAAAAATTTGCGGGGTTTGATATGTCGATCTGAGGAAGATCCTGCTCCTCTCCACCTGCGGCGAGGGCAGGCAAGGGGAACGCCACAATGGTTTTAATATCTTGATTAGATTGGTTTTCAAAAACGTACGCCACCGAGATTTTCTTCTGACTAATCCGCAAGTCTTCTGAGAGCATTTGGATATGCTCGGTCTGCTTCAACTGAATACCGCCTGCTTGCAGCTCTGCAGTAGAATCGTTAGCAAATGTAAACACGGGTTTCAGCAGGGTGAGAAGGGCTACGGTACTGAGAAAGAAAGGGCCCATGTTCGTATGCATACAAATGATCTCCTGAGAAGAGGGAAAGATCGATTATTGTAAGAAACAGCCATAAAAATCAAGCGCTGCTTTCATGTAGAAGACAAACATTTACGTGATAGCCGTTTCTAACTCGCTGAAGATAGGGGAGTATCTCGTCTCCGAACTTCATCTTCAAGTTTATTGACAACCCTAAGTAGTCCTCCTAAGGTGTTTGCTACGGAGGTAACTCATGAGAATGTATTCAAAAATTACTGCTGTCAGCATAGTCATAGCCATACTGTCAGCGTTTGTATTTCTGGCACCAAAGACGGCCTTTGCCTGCTATGGAGCGTCATGCGAAGGCCAAAATCCAAGCACGACGGGTTGTAATACAAGCGTAGACTGGTTGAATTATGTGAATGTTTATCGGTGTGGAGATTTTGACCTCTGCAGCGAAGATTATACCGGGACTGGGCTGCCCGTCGCGACGATTGAATATTCGTATTCTCCTACCTGCCATGCAACCTGGGCCAAACTCTACGGATTTACGCTTCCTGCCGCTGGAGCCACGGGTACAGGCTGGTTGGAAATTTCCAGAGGACTCCCTGCCACCAGTTACAGCGTTAGTGGACCGATTAGTTCTTCTCGGGATAAAATCACGTCAATGATGGTGGAAGGCCAGGGGGCCCAAGTTTGCGTACATCTCAAGTACTTTCTATCACGACCCCGTATCTCTGTTGATGATAGCGTTGGATGTTTTTATCCCTCTTCTGAAACCAAGACAATCAAGCCCAATTTTCATGTTCTTGCTTTGGCCTATGCAGCTCCAGGGAAACAAAGTGTTGTTACCTATGGAGGAAGCAGTAGCTTTGGGACAGAAACTTCGTCTTCTTCAACTTTTAAGACTGATGTTTCTGTTACCGTGGGGCCAAAGTTTTTTTCTGTAACGGCAGGGGTGAGCGGCACTGTTTCTTCCTCAACCTCTTTGCAGGTAACAAAATCGACGATGCGTTCGTGGCCTGTCGAATCTACCGTGGACCCGATTGATCATGGAAACGATACATTTTTTGTGTGGATCAATCCCGAAGTGGATCTTATGTATACTGTCGGCTTTCCCAATGTGGAGTGGACATTACATCCAGACTCAAGCGGATTCACTCGCGTTGTTCCTTTAACGGTCTATAATGCGATTGATCCCACGACCATTCCGGACGGCCACAAACCCTATTTTGCAAAGCTGACCCGTGAGGATTATGATGCGATTCTGTCACTCAATCCTTATGTAGACGTGGCAACTCGTACCATTCGGCGCACAATTCCGCTTACGGGCTCTGACCGCTTTGAACCTACAGGGATCTCGATGCCACTGGATGGAAGGGTCGGCAGTAGCTTGAAAACAGTCGATTCCAGTTCTGTCAAAAAGAAGGAGTCTACTCAGATCTCAATCGATGTTGGGTATAGCGGTGGCGTTAAGCTAGGGGGGCTCCTTAGGCTCTTTAAGACATCCACCAAGTACTCCTGGACCTTTGCAAGTAGCAAAGACACAACCTGGAGCAAAACGCAGTCTGCGGAGATTTCTTTAAAAACCGCAAGCACTACATTTGCAGGGCTTTACGACGTCTACTTTGATCGGATTTTTGGAACCTTTCTGCTTGTAGATGCACCTGTGACCCCTCTGCGCTCTACGGGAATTGTACTTGATGCTTCAGGGAAACCTGTGATCGACGAGCGTGTTACAATGCAATTACCTGATGGTAGCAAACGAATTACTTACACCGATGGAGAGGGTCGATACCGATTCTATCAAATTCCTGAGGGAATTTCGTCGATCGAGGTCCGAGGTGAGCGTTGGACGGGCCGTATTGATAGAAGCCATCCCGCGATGGTGAACTTTAAAACAGCTCCTCGGTCGT
This sequence comes from uncultured Myxococcales bacterium, assembly GCA_964537055.1. Classification (GTDB taxonomy): domain Bacteria; phylum Myxococcota_A; class Polyangia; order Palsa-1104; family JAEUJZ01; genus CAZHYV01. The sequence goes on along the minus strand of CAZHYV010000007.1, from coordinate 64,881 downwards.
AAGCAGAAATAGTGCAGTGTCTTAAGTAGAGACGCTTGCCCTTGGCATCTGGTCTTTGTACGGCCGGCGTGACTTTGGGTGCGTTTTTGGTTAAACTTACCTTATGCAGATGAGCGAGCCAATTCCGACCCTGGTTGCATTAGTCATCGCTGGACTCGTTCTTCCTCTATCCATATTCGGTGGTCTTGCGATCTCGCACTCTTCTAGAAAAGCGCGAGGAGAACGGATCGAGCAGGGGGATTCTCTTTTACAGAGGGTTGCCGATTTGCTCAAGGGCTTGTATCTTCCTGGAAAACCTTATGCTCATCCGATAATTGGTTCCATCCCTGAATCTGGCCGCGTTGTTTTGGAAATAGATGGTTTCCTGGGAACGCTGATGATTGATCCAGATACGGAGGCAACCTACCTCGGAACGGCTCTCCTTTGGCTCAATCCTCGCAAAGGGACAGAAGCGTCGATTCCGACGTTTCACAAACGCTTCTTTTTGTTTCGAGAGCCTAAACTGTTGGGGGATGCTTTTTTTTCAGCGAACCCTCAAAGGCCTGGCCAGCGATTCCATCCCAGTGGTAGCAAAATCCTCGTTTCGCGAGCTCATCGAGCAAGCAAGGCTGTTCCAGTATGAGAAGGGTGAGCTTAGGTGGGTCTCAAAGAAGAGCTTCTATGAGGCAAAGGAAAGTCCTAGGGACCAGGCAGAGTGGCTGAGCAATAAAGTTTGGGAACTTATTTCAGTCGTGAAGGCTTTACAGAAAGAGAGACCCTCATCTGACCTAGATTCCAGCGAAGAAAAATGAAGTAAAAATGAAGTTTTGAAACAAATCTAGACAATGATATGCTTGCTTCACTTAGAAGCAAGGGTAATATAAAGCATGAACAACAAGAAGATCGCCAACAAGAAATTATCATTAGAAGAACATGAAGCCCTCCTTAAGGGGTTGAAAACTCGTTTTGAGAAAAACATGCATCGCCATCAAGGGCTTTCATGGGCAAAAGTACAGGCAAAGCTCGAAGCTCATCCTGAAAAGCTGTGGTCTCTTCATGAGATGGAAAGAACTGGCGGTGAACCAGATGTGATTGGTCATGATAAAAAGACGGGCGAATCTATTTTTTGCGATTGTTCTCTAGAAAGCCCTAAAGGCCGCAGAAGCGTTTGTTACGATCGCGAAGGACAGGAAGCAAGGAAGGAAGCCAAACCAGCGAATAGTGCGATGGATATGGCCTCTGCCATGGGCATTGAGCTTCTGACGGAAGAACAATATCGAGAGCTTCAAACGCTTGGAGACTTTGATACAAAGACGTCGAGTTGGATCAAAACCCCTCCGGAAATGAGAAAACTCGGCGGGGCCCTTTTTGCCGACCGTCGGTACAACTGTGTCTTTGTGTACCACAACGGTGCCTCTTCTTATTATGCGGCTCGGGGATTCCGCGGATTGCTCCGCGTCTAAATGGCAGGAGGGTCTAGGTGATAAGAAAGGGAGTGGATGGTTCATTTTACCACGACCCTTCTCACAAAGTAGTTGACGTGCAGACAATTGTTGCGTAGTCTATTCCGGTTTTTCGGGTCTGTAGCTCAGCCGGTAGAGCAGCGGCCTTTTAAGCCGTTGGTCCTGGGTTCGAATCCCAGCGGACCCATCCCTCCTTCCCGTCGAGGATTTTCGTTTCCCCCTAAAAACATCTGAAGATTCGTGGGCTGTGTGTGGGCTACGTTTGGGCTAATCAGGTTCATGGCAGTTTCCTTTTCTTGAAGTAAGCGATCTGAATACATCGGTTGGGAGGATTGCCCCCCGTTTTTGGTTCCATTCATATTGTAGTGAATCTCGTTCATCAATAGGGCCTTTTTTTGTAAATGGTCTTGGCTTAAGTGGGCATAACGTTGGGTGGAAGTAATACTCTCGTGGCCTAAGAAGTCACGAACCTCTTCGAGGCGCCAAGCGCTCCCCCAAGAACCCATGAGTAGATGGGAAGCACAGGTATGACGTAGGTCATGAAACCAGACGAGACGTTTCATTCCAGCTAAAGTCTTATGTCCTTCTGTGAACGTGCCTTTTTTGGTTTTGTCAGCCCAGCCGGCATCAAAGCCTTCACGCTGGACCCCACCAATGAGTTTACTGTTTAGTACAGAGCTAGATATTTATCAACGTTTTGGAGGGCAAGCCGCTTTAGCGCAGGCGCTCGATCCCAAAGGGACAGGAAGCTATGATGTTCCTTCGCTGCAAAGCTTTATCAAACAAGCCTCAGAAGAAGTGGCAGCGCGGGCCAATGTGGTCGTTCAGGTACAGGCCATTGCACAAGCGGTGGCAGTAGGAAGAGACGCCTGGTCGAACTATCCTTTGCTGGTATACCTCGCTGCGGATCTGACCGTGGTCAAAGTGTGGCGGTACGGAACGAGTGGTCAAGCCATGCCTGAGCAGATTCGAGAGCTAGAGGTGCGGGTTCTCGAAGACCTGGAGAAGATTCGGAAGTTCGAACTCTCGATCGAAGCGCCGCCAGCGTATCCTTCGCACCAGGCAAATATTACACGGGTCGAGATGGATCCAGACCAAAGGCGGATGAGTTTGAGCGGCTTTCAGAAATGGTTTGCATAAGGAGCGGACATGGCAAACACTTGGGATAAGGGCGTGGTTTTGGCTTTGGAAGGACCGGCGCTGACTACAAATTATACGTATAGCCAAGCGGATCCAACCCAGAGTAGCCCACTCAAATATTCGGGTCAGTCAAGGCATGCTGGTTTCTACCTGCGGATCCAAAAAGCCGCAGTGGGTTCTGCTTTCAAAACCGTGACATGTACCCTGGAGGCTGCATACCGAGACCTGCCAACTGAGTATGCTAAAGTCTTAACGGTCCTTCATCTGGGGGCAGGGTTAACCCATACCGAACCTTCGATAAATGCTCCTCTCGCAGGGAGTGAAGCGACTTTTCTTGTCACCTGTCCATCGCTAGAGGACACCATTGCCAAAGCTTTACGCATTGGCATCAAAACAGATGCAGTCGGGGTGACAGGAGATCTTGTCGAAGTTCGCGCCGTCCTCTGGTAATACGGCGTGCATCTTAAGATTCACTACGAGTTTGAAGGAGTCGAGCAAACCTTGGAGGTATTGATTGATAGCCTGAAGGATGTCAAACCCATCCTCAAACGTTTTGGAGGGTACATCCGCAAGGAAGTCACCGAGGTTTTCGAGCGCGAAGGGCCAGGTTGGCCAAAACGTGCAGAATCGACCGAGGCCCACAATGCTTCCGTTGCCCAAGCCACGGCAGAGCGGATCCGAAAGCGAGCTACAAGTCGTCTCACCATCAAACTGCGAAAGGATTACAAGCGGGCGGCGAGACGGTTCCGTCAAGGCAAAGGAAAACTGAGTACCTTGCTGGTACGAAAGCAAGTATTAGAGGAATTTGAGACGCTGTCTCAGGGAAGAACGATCGACGAAACTTCTTTGCACCCAAAGCAGATGAAAAGCCTACAAGGACGGCTCCAGCGTTCGGTTCAGAAAGCGGAGGCAGAATCGGGGCGAATCTTAGGACAGATCGCAAGCAGCATCGTGGTCGAAGCGAATAGCAACGTAATGGTCATCCAAAGCTGGATTCCCTGGTCGGGGATCCATAATTAGGGGGGTACGGCAGGTCACGGAGCCCAGATCAAAGCACGGACGTTTTTGGAATGGACGCCAGCGCGACTGAAGAAACTAGCTGAGATTGCGAAAGCGTACATGATGGAAAAGTGGATCAAATTACAGAAGAAAAAGACGAAGTAGATTTCTAATCGTTCTCATTTCCAACCTCTCAAAAGTCTGTTACATTTTTGAAAATGCTCAATCATCTTCAGCTTCAGTATCGTTCCTTTAAAAATGCCTGTTTTGAGAAATTGAGTGAAATCAATATCCTCGTGGGCCCCAATAACACAGGGAAAAGCTCTGTTTTTCAAGCACTTTATGAGCTCTCAGAGTATTTTCAAAAAATCTATAATCAATCTCCGGAGGAAATATACGGCTTCGAGCCGTGGAAACGATACCAAAAAAGCCCAGGAATAAATTCTCTGTTTGGATCTGGGAAACAAACAGGCAGAGAATTGGGCAAAGGTCTTTCTAACAGCCACGAGATAACCATTGAATTTTTAGCGAACGATTTGATTTCGTCTCAAACCCTCGAAGAAGTAAGAATAGGCTTTATATTTGATTCTGAAAAATCCCATCCACACTATTATATTCGAGAGAAAGAACAGAAAAATTTCACCCCGGAACCCCTCATACAAAAGGCTCAGGGTTACAAAGATAGTGAGATATGGGGCCATCCAGGTGAGACACCGAAGTTACCTCGTTATTCGCTTCAAAGTCTCGTTTCACCTTCGATCCAATTCAATCGTCCACAAATCTCCGATGAAGCCCAATCTGTGCGCAAAAGAGTAGTCGATTTCCTTCGGGGAGTTTTTTTTCTGTCTCATCATCGTGCTTCCCTCTGGGAGAGAGAAGTATTAGCCTTGGATAGGCTAGATTCACGCGCTCAGGATTTAGCATCAAGGATCGATCAGTTGATTGTCGAAGACGCTCAGTTTCGAGATCGATTAAATCAGTTTATGAATACCGTCCTTCCTGGGATTGGAGAGATTAAGCCAGCACGTACGAGCTCTTCCCAAGATGGAAGAAACCCAATGGTTGCTATCTCCTTTGAAACCCAGCAGGGGGCTAATATTCCTCTCAAGCATTCAGGGGGTGGTGTAGAGCAGATACTTGCGATTGCCACTGTTCTTCTTGGTGAACCCCAAGCGACTTTACTTCTTCTTGAAGAACCAGAAAGTCATTTAGAGGAAGGAGCCCAGAGGCGGTTAATTCAGCAAATTTCCGAACATCGGGGAAATCGACAGATTATAATCTCGACCCATAGCCCTGTATTTATGAATGGATTTCCTGACGCTACCGTATACCGGTTGACGAAGCCTCAAAGTGAATCCCGGGTAGACAAATGTTTGTCTCTGAAAGATCAACATCAAATTTTAGACTATTTAGGCACTCAGCCCAGTACCCTATTGCAATCAAATTTTGTCATTTGTGTGGAAGGACCTACTGAAGTCATCTTATTTCGGCATTGGATCCGCCTATTGGCTCCCGAACTCCGAGAGAAAGAACACTTTCTATTTCATATGACTGCTGGCTCCCTCCTATCCTATTACTCCGTAGACCCAAACCAGAAGCATCTAACTAATCTTTTTTCAATTTGTAGAAATATCTCAATTGTATGTGACAAAGATGCTTGCGAAAAAGATGCAGTTGCGCGATTAAGAAGCGAACTAAAATCTATTTCCATGGAAGATTATATGATCATCACCGACTTCTACGAAATCGAGTGGTATTACCCTAAAAAGGCTGTTGAGAATCTATGGGACCTTCGCTCGGATATTGTTAATACCCTGTTCACTCCAAAAAACCAAGAAAGGCCTTTTTTTGAGGTATTACTCGAAGTAGGACAAGAGAAAGCAAAGCTTAAGACTGCAGGAAAACGAAAAGCTGAATGGGCAAAACAGGTCACTTCTGATGAAACCCTGACAGCAAAAGACTGGTTTGGACCAGGCAAAAATAATCTTCTTGCGCAAAAAGTACGCCAGTTGGTAAACCTCATTCTCAAAGCCAACTGATCCTAAAGATTGATTATCAAATTTTCCATTTCCAGCTCTGTTAGTGTCAAACAATCCTCTTGATATTCGAACATATGTGACGCAGGTGACGCAAGCGCTGGTGGATACGTTGGACCTGGCCTACCGCTCTCGCCACACGCCCCTTGCTACTGTGGAGGAGCTCCAGCATGTTCCTACGCAAATGCTCTTAGACCGCAGTCTACGTTTTGTCCTCAGCGAGCATGCCTGTTACCGCTTCTTGCTTTACTCCAGGATACCTAAGGCACTTCCACAAATCGTGCAGCCGGACGACCGGTCCCACAACGGACGTTGGGTGAAATTGCAAAGCAAGGTCCTCCTCGGACCCAACCGGCTGAGGCCCTTGCATCAAATTCAGAGTGGTTATGCCAAGGCAGTGCAGCGGTTTCAAGGGGAAGAAGCCGAGGAGCTCGAGAAAATTTTTGCGAAACGTCCTGCATTCCTGGTGGAATGGGTGCACGATGACCTTAAAACCAAAAGCACGGTGCCAGGGAGCGTCTATGATGTCAATCTGCACTACGTGATTCATGCTTTGAGCACCAATTTACGCCCAGGCCATGAAGCATTAGAAGGGAGTGCTATCGAGAGCGAGACCGACCCAGGCCTAGATCGAATGATTGGCGATGTTCGATATTTGCTCGCAGGTTGTAATTTGGGCTTGTCTCCAGGAGTCAAGTACTGCGATATCCAGGGACAAGCCAAGATCGTAGACCAAGATTTATCGCAGCGCATGTTTGTGGCAGAAATTCCCGTGGTCGTCCGAGCCTCGGTTCATCGAGCAGACGAAGATCTTGTCTCCCTACAAGGAGCCGATCTCCAACTCACATTGGCCGATGCGCATCAGGCAGAAGGCTTTGACCGAAACAACTACGTGCAATCAGGCTATCGGATTGCCTGGGGTGGAGGTTTTACAGAAGCCCCTTCGCCCGGCGTTGCTGTGGTCGATGGGGTGCTTGTGGCAAGTACCCTAGAACCATACACGTTTTTACCCAACCAAGATACTTATCGTGACTTAGGGAGAGACGGCCAGTTTAGCTATGTGGCTGTTCCATTGGATGAAGACCCTCCTCTGGTTGAACCTGGCCGGTTGCGGGTTGGGGTGACCCGAACTGATGGCAGTGGCATTACCTACGATGCTTTGCTGTGTCCCACCATCGAAGAGCTTGTCCCCAAAACCCCAATTTCTCTCTAAGTGTTAGGAGCTTTCATGAACCATGAATTTACCCTTGGCGAGCGTGTGCTCGTCAAACCCGCCCATCCGGACGAGCCTTTCCAGCGTGGGGTCGGCCTCCATGGGCAGTTCCTCTCATAGGGCTGGCAAGCATGTGTGCTGGACCCTTTTTGTACAAATGGTTTCTCGAAGGAAGCATCCTCGTGCAGCCTCTGAACCAGACTCAGACGAAGGAGCCCCCTCTTCAAACGCAGGGAAAGGAACTCCCTCTGCAAACCCTAACTGGCCATCAACAAGTTCAGGAGTCCCTCCTAACATACGTTGATAGGGAGACAGATCGGAGAAGAGACGGAGACAGATTTTTCCTGAGAAGAAGCTTGAGCAAAGCCGGGTTGGACGGAACCTGAGTCCAGGAAGGAGGAACAACCAAAAAATGAATGGCCAATCAATCTTATTTTGGTTTCAAAAAATGGATAGGCGCATTTGTTGCAATTGGGTTTCCCAGTTTAGGATTTGTCGCAATTTTGTATCTAGCACTGATTGGACCCAGCCATCGAAAGCTCGTGGACAAAGAGGTTTTCTCATCGTATGTGAGTGCAATTGCTGAAGGAAGATTCTACGACGCTTGGAATTTCTATGATGGTCCTTACAAGGAACAACAGCCGTTGCAAAAATTTGTCGAACATTACAAAACACTCACCAAAACATATGGTCGCCTTCAGGATCATAAGATTTATAGTGCTCGTGGTACGTTTTCTCCCTTCCAAAAAGGATCTGGATATACAGTAGATTGTATACTCCAGTTCGAGAAGATTTCTATTCGAGCGAACTATACATTGGTTCTGGACCAGGACGGAAAATTCTATATTCATCGATCAGGAACAAGTTCACCGCTATTCCGTGCCCAAGGCCTTCCCTGGTGATAGAGGATGATCTAAACTTTACAATCTTTTTACAATTTCAGTTTTTACTTCATCCTAATAAAATATTATCTACGTTAAGAAGTAACTTATGCAAACATTTCGTACACTGTTTATCGGGATTGGTATTCTGCTACTCTCTCATCTGGGCAAGCTATCGAATCTACACATTTAGGATTGATCCACATTTCTGGGGAGGCTGCGATTCAGGTACCTGCTGATGAAGTGACTTTGACCCTGAAGGTAGCAGCTAGTAATCAAGATAAAGCAAAGCTTCCCGAATTTGCGCGAAGGAATGTAAGTCGTGTAAGCGAGCTAAAAGAGCTTTTTGCCTTATATAAGATTTCTAGCTCTGACATAAAGTTTGTGGATTACCGATTTGTCGAAAGTCGAGAGTATGTTGATGAAAATCGAAACGCTATGCGTTCTATCTTCACCGTAGAACAAACATTATCCGGTAAGTTACGCGACGTATCGAAGTTGGCATCCTTCATTCCAGCTTTGTTAAATAAGCAGTACGACATTGTGAACATTGAGTTTTGTAATTCCAATCTTGCTCAGTACAAGGACCAGGCTCGTACCATGGCTGTACAGAACGCAAAGACCAAAGCCACCTTGCTTGCAAAAACCTTAGGACAAAATATAGGCAAGACGCAGAGTTTGACCGAGAAAGAGTCAGGCTGGTATTTTGGTAGTTATCGAAGCCGAGGAGGACAGGGAGATTATGGAGCAGCAATTCCTTCACTAAATATAACTAACGATCTAGAGGCAACAGGAATGAATGTTCAATCCGCTCAGGTTGGACTTATCGTGATTCATGCTGAAGTGAGTGTTGATTTCGAGCTGTTGTAAATCCAATTCATAGAAACCTACTTCGCAGGCTATTCATTACTCCCTCTTTCGAATAAACCCTTGGTTTCAGATGTTAGAACAATCTAGAGCACTTCTTTCCCTCTCTTGGCCAAAAATAATCTCCTAGGCGAAAGCGACTTCATAGAGAAAGCACTCTGGAGTGTGATTGAAAGACCAAGGATACAGATGATAGAAACAACCTACACTCTTTATCTTTGCCGGGATTTCTAGCCGAGCAGAGGCTGCAGGCTGCTATGGAGCGAGCTATGAAGGGAATGATCCTCACTTTATGGGATGTGATGCAGATGGAAAACGTTACGGAGACGTACCCTATAACGTAGGTAGGAAGAATTGGGGGACTTTGTATCTTGTTTATTCGAAAGCCTGCAATGCAAATTGGGCGCTTTTTGTTGGAAACTACGAGTCGTATGTCGATTTACATACGGAACGCGAAGACCGTTCGGCAAGAGGCCTATGTTTGAGTACATAGGGACCGGAGGGGCCGCTCATTACAAAGCTTGGAGCCTAATGACAGATGGTAGCTACAAAGTGAGAGCCTATGCAAAATTGTTCGACCTCGGACGTGCTACTCTTAAGGAAGACTGGACCAGATTTTTCTAAACCAGGCCATTTCAACGCGCCTACGCAAAACCTCTTAGTCATCCACCTGCGTTTGTAGCCAGGCGCTATAGACTGACTACTCTCCCCGTAGGGCGACTTGGCCCCTGGATCGGCATATCAACTTTCATTTAAGATGATCTAAGTTATTTTGAGAAAACCGATACCCAAGAAAGCGCGGCTACCAACAGCGTCATCATCTGCATGACAACGTGCTGTGCATCTGGAATGATGGTGTGGTCCTTCCTAGGGGGCAGGAAGGTATAGTTGCTTGCATAATGTTTCCTGAAGATTTCCTTGCTTATTTCACTCTTAAAGATTCCCAGCAAATAAGGAACCCACCAATTGTTAATTTCTAATAGCAATAGAATGGAAAACCAAACAGCGCCACAGATCCTAAGCCAAAGGATACTGGAGAGTTGGGCCATGGCGAAGAGCAAACCCATTGTTCCATGCCAAAGGCTGCTGATGGCACGCGGTCTCAAAGCGTCTAGGGTAATATTGTCATTCCATCCTGGAAGATGAATCCAGTCCATCGCCAGAATATAGGCACAGTGAATGAGAATGGCTATTGCAGTGAGTAATGTCATTAAGAACCTTCTGAGCCAGGCTCACAAAGAGAAACCTGCGCTCCGCGCAAAAGGAACTGGATCCCCAACCGAAACCAGGCATCTGTGTTTTGAAAAGTTTGCTTCGGAATCGCTGAAAAGATAGGAAACTGCTCTTTGGGAAGGAGCATCGCCGTTTCATTATCTCTCCCGTCTGGCTCTCTCCTATCTGGATACTTTTCCAAGCCCTCGGGATCCATGGCAGCCAGCGCGTGTCCTAACACGAAAACAGCGACTGACTGATATAAATAAAGCGCGTGGGCTTTAGAAAACCCAGCCTGTGTGAGCACTTGCAAGGACTTTTCTGCTTGCACCAGAGCAGTAGAAAACATGGAGGGGCGGCTTGCAAAAAGCAGGGTCGCATTGGGATGCTTTTTGAGTATCTTGCGAAAGGCACCCGCTAGCTTAAAGAGATGCTTATCCCAGGGAAGACGAGTGGAAGGGTATTTCACCTGAGAGAAAACGAGCGATTGTACGCCATCCAGCAGTGCAGATTTATGAGGCACGTGATTATACAACGAGGCCGCTTTCACCTTGAGTCTGCTTGCCAAGGCTCGCATATTAAAGGCATCAAGGCCACCTTCGTCTAGCAGATCAAGCGCTGCTTGGAAGATTCGTTGGGAGGTCAGGGGGACTGCTGGGATAGCAGAGACCGGTTTAATGCTCATGGTGAACTCCTGCGCTAACACCGTTAGTCTAGCTAACAATGTTAGTATGTCAAGGATCTTTTGCCTTTGTATAATCCTATGGCGCAACCGAATGGTCCTCACCCATAGATAAACAAAAATTCTACTCGGATTTGAAAATGCCAATGTCTAGATCATCGAATCGGAGGCCTTGCACGGATCCGGTCATCGCGGTGGTTTTCGAAACTGTCAGTTAGAATCGATAGTGAAAACCTAAGGGGAAATACAAAAGATGAAAGATGTAATTTAGATTGGGTGAATAGTTCATCTGAAGAGATAGTCCGATCCCTTGAGAGGGGAAAGAAACAAAAAGACCTGTTCCTACCATTCCCCGCAGCACGCCTGGATAACTGGCAGCTCCTAGGTATCCCTGTAAGGTCCATGAAATACGCCTTTGTCTGCCAAAATAAAATCGTGGTTCCAAACCAACAAGACCCCCTAGCATTGGCTTATTGTTTGCTTCGTGTAAGAAGAAAGTTTCTGTACTAAATCCTAGGTGGCCCAAGAGCTCTGTGCACGTTTGTGTTTTGCGGGCCTTGCACTGATCAAAAAGATAAACAGACAAACCCACATTCGAAAATAAGGTAGGATAGGCGTCAACCTGAGAAGACCGCGCATATGGCTCAAGGAACACCCCTGGTCCTACCTGGGCAAACACGGCAATCCGAGAACGGCTTGGTGCGGGAAGTTCGCCCCCAGCAAAAGAAGGGAACAGACCTTGGGTGCAAACAGACCCAAGAACGAACAGGAACGACAGACAGGCAAATTTACTTCGCATGATTTCTCCTTTACTACAGGTTGATGCAGTTGAGAAGGATCATCTAGATCTTACCTAAACAGGGACAGAAGACACTCTCGTCTGTCAGCAGAAGTTCTTTTCCCAAAACTGTCTATCTTTGGAAGTGGAAAAATCGAAACGTTCTCTGGGCTCATTGGTTGCATTGTTGGCGTTCATCGTTGTGAAAGGATGAGCCCTATATTAAGGTTACTCATCTTCCGTTATTCATCTTTCTTAGGTAGTAGGTGGGGATGGATTTGTCTGAAAATTCGTGGGTTGTGTGTGCCAATTTTTAAGCTGTGTGGGCTAAGGAGAACGGTAGCTATTTTGTTATTGTAGAAAGGACAAGGATGCAGCAGTCTGAAGAAACTTCAGTTTTTGCAAAAGCCGGAACAATCGCTGGTACTGTCATAAAGCATGTGCCGACCCGAGGAATCTTGTGGGGCACCATTGGCCTGGTCATAGGACTGGTTGTAGTATCGTTGTCCTTCCTTTTAGCAGCCTTGGTTCTTGATCGTGCTGCGATCCTGCTTGGGTATCTGTTGCCAGTACCTATTGCCCTGGTTGGTTTAGGCGCAGTACTATTTTTTATGCATGGCATGCATCGTGGCGCAGTGCGTGCCGCTCTTTCGCTTGAGCAGAAGCTGGGCCTGACGAAGTATATCCTCAATCAGGTTTTGGGGCTTCTAAAAGATCGCCTTGGGGACTCAGTAAGCAATCTCCCCTTGCAGCAGTTTGAAGAAAAGCTCAAGCAGGTCGTTGCGCAATATGTAACCATACCTGATATGACCGATAGTCAAGGCCGTACGCCTTGGGTACTCCGGCAGATCAAAAAGAGAGTGGCGGAATCTATTAGCACCAAACTGCTCGCTGCTTATCGGGCAGAGCTTCAGGCGAACGGCTCTTCCGGAGAAATCTCTCTCGAAAAAGTGACGGCACGTGTAAGCGTAGAGGTCTCTCGCCGTCTGGGCCGTCTTCTGATGTCGCCCTTAAAAAAACAACTTGCGATTCTTCTTTCGCTTTATCTTCTTCTCGGTACAACTTGGTGGTACTGGATCTTTCTTTTGCTGCGCTTCCTAGGGAAGAAGTAAATGGGCCTCCGATGCCCATCGCCGGATCCACCCACCCATTAGATTTTATTGTTGTCTCGTCCTTCACATCGTCGTACCGAAGGCGACCTTCCTGCTAAATCGCCTCCTCGAACTGCGTAGAGCACCCCTCCTGCCGAGGCAGCTGCATCCTGAGAGACGTCGTAGGGCTTAGGAGCTCTCGTGATCCAAGCATTTGTTAGAGGATCGTACACCCGATGCTGCGTCCTTAGTAATATCTTCAATCCGAATAAAACTATTCTAAAACTTTAATGGCTTGAACCATCTGGTCGCATCTCTTCTTAGATTGTTTGTATGCGGCTACAAAACCCATACATCTGATATCGGCAGCCTGCCCCTTGCCAAAAATCATGTAGTATATAGAAAACACCTGATCTTCTTTGCCAGGGCTATAAAAGGTTGCCCATGGAATTTTATGGCCTTTTGCTTGAAGGAAACCATTCTTTTGGAATGAAACTTTTGAGGAATCTTTCGTCTTTTCTTTTTTCATTTCTGTGTTGGCGAGGGCAAAAAATGTTTTGAAAAAGTCAGCCAGTTTTTCTTCGTCTACGCTTCGATCCCAAGGAAAAAAGGAGACCCGGAAAAGAGTTTCTAATTTAGGATGGACATACAAAGAGTTTATTTCTGGCTTAGTGCGCAAGGATGTAATAACAGGATGGAGTCGTGGTGTGAGCTCTTCTAGATTTGCTGATTCTTCTACGTTAGGAGAGACATCAAGCCATCCTTCCAGGGGTGCAATTTGAAACTGGGTCTCGGCGTTTGCAAAACGAGAACATAGGAGCATGCCAATACCCAGAAAAGTACCTAAGAAGGGTGTAGTAAATAAGCGTGAACATGGAGATGGCGGAGCTGTCTTCATAGGAATTTTTAAAATAACTTAGATAGAGAATTTCACCAAATCTTTTAGAGAATGCACTTTTTGAGGACGGGGCCACAATCTATTGTGTGCACAATCTTGCTTTGTAAAAGTCAGTTAAGGCATGATCTTTAAGAACCTAAGAAACCCTATGAAATATTTTTCTCACTCCCTTTTTTTCATCGGCGTATGCCTTTTTTCTCTCCTTGCTCAGGCAAGCGATCCTCCAACGTCAGCTTCCAACGAGGGTAAAGATCCCTTGGAGCCAGTGGTTGCTGTAAAAGATCCCAAATTTTTTCTCTTTCGATTCCAAGTAGGCCTTGGAATGTCGTTCCTTCCCGCTCAAGGAACGATCTTCTTGGACAAAGCCATCGACAGGTACCAAGGAGGCGTGCAAGCAAACCTCTTCTTCCGCGTGCACCAGCGATGGACCCTCGAGCTTTCAGCAGGATACCTTGCTTCGCCTTCAAAAGATTTAGAAGGGAAAGCGCTGCAAGAGGTTGTTTTCTCCGCAGGAGCTCGCATCCATCTGCGGCGCTGGCCTCGTATGGAGCCAAAATCAATGTTTGTGATGCCTTATGTGGTCTTCGGACCTAGGTTTTCAATCCTGATGCCTCGGGTGGAATCGCGGCTTCCTCCTTCTTCGGATGAGGCGCAGCTTCGGACTGCCATCTACAACCTCTTTACCTTAGGTGCCTATGTTGGGGCAGGGGCAGAGTTCCGGTTTGGTCAGCACCTAGCGCTGCATGCCGATGTGCGCCTAGGTCCAGATGGAGTGGTGGACACAGAGAATTACAAAGGTCCTGTATATGGCAGCGTGAGAATGTTTTTACAGGCAGGTGTGGGGCTCACCTGGTACTTTCAATAGTAGGTGACCCTTATCGAGGTCGATATCCCAGCGCTTCCTCTGCCGCATTGTAGTACTTAGGGGACATATGTCTTGGTACTTCGAGAATCACTTTTTTCCCATTCTCAACGGATTGATGAACCGTAACTTGTCCAGCAGCCTTCGCATCAGCGGCAAGTCTAGCCTCAGCTTCGACCTCTTCTTGAGCAGCAGATCTAACTTCAGGGCTGGCTTTTGCCTCGGCAGCGGCTCTTTTTGCTGCTCCCGGCCGCCCGAAGGTATCCCGCGGCCCTATGCGAGCAAGTCCTCTTGGCCCAGAAACAGGCCCAATGATACCAAGGGCCGTCCCGGGAGGGAGCTCTGGCTCTTCGTAGAGAGGTTGATTGAATTTCTCTTCATATTCCTTGACTTTTGCTCGAAGAGCCAGATGCCTTACATCGTCTTGACCTAAATCCAGTGTTGGGTCCATGTCATCATAGGTATCAGAAAAGCAACTTTGTAAGAAAAGGGAAGCTACAAAAAATCCAATGATTCGACAATGGTTTTTCATTAATTTATTCCTACAGATAAGAGATTCACAGTCGCAAGACCATTCTGGTTAAAAGACACACATGTAATTTTATATACTACATATGTGGCTTTTACAAGGTGAACTTATTTTAGAAGATTTTGTTGAAGAGGAATTCTCCTTGAGCCAGCGATTGAAGGATACTAAGGAAGTCTGTCGGAACCAGGAGCAACGTAAGTGACAAAACTCTTATGGGTACTCAGCAATTTGCTCCTCATTAGGATTTGTCTTTGGCTTCGCACTGGATTCTAAGAAAGACGTTTCCATGCTGAAACACCTGCGTGAACGCTTTAGGGATAGGAGTCACCTTCCGCCTGGCAAACAAGGTCTCGGGAGCATCAGAATTTTCTCGATATCCAAACTCGTACTGTAAGGCATTGGGGTCTTTAATGCTCCAAATGCGACGAAGAAAATACCCGCGGTATTTGCTTTCTCCAAATCCACTCGTCGAGCTCTCTTCGATCGTGGTTGTCTTAGGACCGCAGGAAAACTTTCCCAATGTATCCTGGGACTCATCCTCGATGAGACAATTTTCTGTATCGTGGGTGTAAGGAGGGAGATACTGACCGCTTTCTAAGAGTCGCTTTCCGTGTTCATCTTCCCAACGACATTTATACCAAACGGAAGTCGGTACCGGGGGAGAGCAAAAGAAGAAATAGCTTAAAGCCCCAAGAAAAAGCAGAAAGAGAATGGTGAGAAGAGGGAGATATTTTTTCATCGCTAATAAAATAGGCAATCAACCCCTAACTTAGTGGGGAAAACGGGGCAGAGCAAATTTTAGGGAAGGTTGTTCAAAAGTTTGCTATGTATTGGGGCGTATACTCCAAGGCTGAGCCAAAGGAAAATGCAAGCTAAACACACCATCCCGGCAAAGTTTCTGGCCAGCTTGTCCTAACGAGTCGCAATTGCCCGAAATTGTTTTAAGCAGCGCGCTTGATAGAGGTCGATGTTATGCACTCGGGATTGAGGGGTCCTCTCTTTTTTGTCCGGACCCTCTCTCGAAACTCGTCTGAGTTGTATCCTTGTTTATGCTCCTACAACGAGAGTGCATATTTGGTTTGAGCGTAGCCATGTCAGTGGAGACCGTTCTTTTCGGTACAAGCATTTTCTCTAGGATCATGCGAAGAACAGCCCGAGTCGTGGGGCTCCCTTGATGCTTCACTTTAATATCAACACGGGGTGACTTCCTAAATTTTCTTTAGGCGTGAGATGATTATGGATTCTTGGGCAGATGATAAAATCTCATCCAATAGGC
Source organism: uncultured Myxococcales bacterium (assembly GCA_964537055.1). Classification (GTDB taxonomy): domain Bacteria; phylum Myxococcota_A; class Polyangia; order Palsa-1104; family JAEUJZ01; genus CAZHYV01. Next base: position 48,975 of record CAZHYV010000007.1, on the reverse strand, counting down.
ACAATAAAACAAGTATTGGGAGAGACAACTGAAGAAGATGTCAAAGCATTCCAATCTACACTTTTTGCATACTCAGGGAGAATCCGTTCCATAATAAATCTTACTTTCTCTCGCATCGAAGGTTCCATAAACCTGCGGTATCTTCCCCACGTACTATGATAGCAGTGGTTGTTCAATTCATCGACGGTCACGGTGGCTGGAGCAAATACAATCAATTTTGAAATGCCCAGTGTAGAGAGTAACAAAAAAGCCTCGGAAATTTCCGCCACGTCTTCATACTGCGATGTATAGCTGTAAAGGCTGACGGCTAGGTCCTTTTCAAACTCCTCTGCAATTTCTTGTGCGGTCGCACGTTTCTCTTCATCATGAGGAACTTGATTCTGATATAGAATGGTGGCGATTTGATGTAATAATCTCGAACGGAGAGGATACTTTTTCGCTATTAGATCTGAGACCCGTTGACCCCGTGTGGTTTGAATCAGTTCCGCCGCATTTTGGTTTCTGGGTGCATGAGAGACCAGGCTTGCTGGTAAAGAATCCGCCGCATGCGAAAGTTCATGGAACAAAGTTTGAGCTAAACAATCTATGTTATCTAACACAGGTTTGGACCGAACTAACCCAAAAAGTCCTACAAAAGATAACTGTTTTACAGACTCAATTGATTTTGTTTCCTCTGCTTGGGTAATTGTACTTGAGGTACGAAAGCCACATAGGTTTAAATCAAGGTTAAGATAACGAGATTCAAGATAAATTGCACCCGTTGTCGATGAGTAGTAGCTTCTATCGATATCGTCCGAAATGACAATTCCTGTGACAGATCGAGCGAGAAGAAAAATCTGATGTTGGGCAGATTCTGGTAGCTTCTTGAGCAAGATTTCAAAATTCGCTCCTAAATAATCATCTGAGACAGCAACCCGATTCATCAGGTCCTCTAAGGTAGGAGTTTCTTTGTCCTGGCCTAAGAAAGGAAGTTCGGATAAAGAACAAGGACTCATTCGCTGCGTTCCATAAAGACATGTGTTGAGTGCATGGCGATAAGGGCTATTCTTTTTCGCAGCAACCACAGGCTTTTTCTCAGGAGAAAAAGCTGAACTCCGGTCGGTGCATGCACTAATAGACAAAAAGATGGCGAACCATGTAAAAAAATAGCGATATCTATTTTTCATAAACTCTCCCCAAAAGAAGATTGAAATGAGTTTAATTTAAAAAGGCTGGTTTTCAAGTGAAATAAAGCCTTAAGAATTTGGTTCAATAAAATCGAAAATTCTTTTATTCAACTGTTGTTAAGTTCTCGCTCCTGTTATTCGTTCTCGCGTCGAAAACGTCCTGGGCTGCTTGTGATCCAAAGGTTGGAACCGCTTCAACAAGATGCAAACCTAGAATGGCTCTTAATTGATTCCACTAGTGCGGGCGCATCAGCATGCCCACGGCGCTCAAAAAAAGAAGGTATTCAGGCACTTGGACGGTCTGCTGGTGGTGCTACAACGAAAATACATCTAATTTGTGGTGCACATGGAAATCGATACCGATTTCAGGTCTCCGCTGGACACGTCCATGATGTGAAGGTACGTACTCTCATCAAGCATACTTTTTGTCACCTCAAGCGATTTCGGCCGGTAGCAACACGATATGACAAGTTTGCCCGCCACTTCGCAGAGATGGTTTTGTTAGCTTGTATTGTTCTTTGGCTTCGTCTCTAGTCGATGGCGAAGACGTCCTTCAGAAAGGAGCCAGCTCAACAAGGGTAGTAATACTCTCTCTTTTTTTATTGGTTTAAAGCCATGCAAATACAAGATTCTTTCCAGCCGGGTCTCAAAACTTAAATGAAACAACGTATGATTCCTTCTTCACCTCTACCTTCTTCATCTCGCGCTGCGAACAAGCTAAAGTTGCTCAAGCGTTGCCTTGACAAAGGCTTGGATTAGGGGATGTACCTCGTCTCGAAGCGCAGAACGCTCGGGCTGGAATAAGGTGCCGATAAAAAAGGGGTGATTCGGCCACTCAGCAATCCGCACCTCGTTTTGGGCATCCAGTCCCAAAAACCGAATCCCTCCCTCTTCTAAAAGGTGACGGTACGACGGGTTTAGGCCAAAACGACAATGGTAGGTTTCCTCGATATCAAGCGTTTGGTAGATACGAGCCAAAGAAGAGTTTGCTTGTAACAGGATGCGCCCCCGTTCTTCTACGAGAGGGCAGGTAAGAGGCGCAACAAGTGACATTGGCCCATCAGGGTTAGATTCGGCATGGTCGGCCTCTTTGTATCCCAAGACATTTTGGGCATATTCGATGAGCGCGTGCTGGAACCCTCCACAGGTGCCCAAAAATGGGCGTAGAGATTCTCGGGCAAATCGAATCGCAGAAAGCGCTCCGTTCATATGTTGATAGGGGCTTCCCGGGGTGCACCAAAATGCCTGGTACTGTTCTAATTCGCTTGGGTTTGTGTAAGCCAGCCTCTTTGTACCAAGCCATTCTACCTGAATTAATGTTTGAACAGAACGAGCGGCTAAGTGAAGGGCCAGGGGAATCGCCTGGTGAGCGCTGATGGCAGGGTTGTAATCACCAATGAGTGCAATGTGCTGCATCAACGACTCTTAGCAGCATCACAAACATGTGTCAACCCATAGGGCTTCATATAGTACTTTGAATGGAAGGCTAGAAGGATTTCCTACGGCCGCTGCGTTGTACAATGGCCATCGCTGTTGTCTTCTTGTAGCGATAGAATCATAGGACGAAACTGAATCCGTACCCCCGTATAGCCAGCGTCAGGACCACCTTTATCAATATGGAAGTACCATTTCTTCACAAACTGCTGGGGACCCGCATCAAATTCATCGTCCTTTCCTGGAGTTCGAAACCGCTGATAAGAAAATCCGTTCGTATCTTCCGGCCAGCTTACCCCGATGATATTCCATCCAGCATCCACACTCCCTGCATAAAGAGTTTGTGTCCCAGTGATGGTGGTTGGATCAATCCTCTTAGACGTCATGTACGGGAATGTAACAGTGACCCGTTTTTCCGCTGCCGATGCAGTCATGTTGACCGTTACGTAAAACTGCCTTCCTTTGGGTGCCAACTTTACGGTTCCAGAAACGTCAATGGGCCGCAGAACATCTAAAGTGCTCGCACCAACAACAAGTGGAGTAAAATCAGGACTTGTCGGAGTCAGCAACGTATTTGCAGTAAAATCGACATCATTGGGAATAAAATCTTGGCTTCGAGTCTTACACGGAGGCACGTTTGGTTGGACCACAGGGACGACCGAAATGTCCTTCCCTTTCCAAGAGAAGATGAGCTTCTGGCTATTTTTGGTGAGAGGAACCCCATTGCTTCCCAGATTCAAGGTCATCTGGTAAGGCGAGGAAACACTAAGATGTTGAGTGACCTTGGTGGCACCGGTGGTTTCTAGCAGCGTTACCTCCAAATTCGCATTAGAGACATCGTAGCCATAAAGAATCAGGGCGGCCCTTCGGCTTGGATCTAGGCCCAACTCTACAGCCGCCGGGTCCAAATTACAAATACTTGGGGGGACTTCCGTCATTTGGGGCGGATTCCCCAAAAGGATGTCTCTCAGGCGCTGTAGCTCTTGGGCAACCCGATTCCCGATAAAGTCGGTTCCGCATCTTGCCTCAACTCCTACCGAGGCAATGCTTCGATTGAGTAGGCTTTGCAGGTCTGCATGGATGGTTTCGTGAGCCGTTTTATCCACTTGAGAGATCAGATCACGAAGAACACGCTGCCAGTTGTTGCTTTCTACTTGTAACCGCTCTAAAGCATCATCAACAGCTCCTAACAGGTCGTCTTTGGTCCTTTCGATAGCTCCACAAGAATGAAGGGTCAGCATCAGGGCTAAAGGGATTAAGGTGAGTACATGTAAAATACGTTTTCGCATTGGGAACCTCCTTGCTAAATATGTCTTATACGACAATTTCTCTAAGTAGCAAAAATTTATAGGAAATTTTAGGATTCGCTCTTATACAAAACACCCGTTACTTAAACATAAAGATATCGAGAAACGGCAATGAACTTTTTTCTGGCAATCTAGGAAAAACTCTTTGATTACTTTTACTGTCCTCTTGTGTATATTTTAGAACGCCAGCTTGGCGCTCAGAGAGAATTAAGATTGATGCCCAAAAAATTCTTCTTGCTTGTCAAGATAGTTTTGAGAGCACTAGGGGATGCGCTCTTAGGAAGCCTTTTGGTAGGCACATTAGCGGTTCTTCCAAACGCATTCTCGTTCTTTCCCCGGAAAGATCTCTCAGTTTCTTATAAAATCAAAATATTTCTTTTTGGATATGAGGGATGGATGTCGGTTGTAATGGGGATGTTGATGTATTTTGGAATATGCTTTTTTCTTGCCTCTCTTGTGGCTTCCCTTTGGGTAAGGTGGAGGTTTCGCCATCTGCGACTCATCATCCCAGGATATTTTCTGATGGTGATTTGCTTTCGATGGGTCGTTTCTCTGGCGATGAGTTTGCCGTTTCAGGTAGATGCCACAGGCATCCGAATTCAGGGTCTTGGTGTGGGACGTTTTTTTAATGACCTGCTTATCAACTCCTGGCCTTTTTGTATCGTTGCGTTCTTTTTCAGCCTTTGGTTCCTCGCCCGCCTACAAAAGCAGATTCGAAACGCGTTTCAACAGCAAGACGTAGGAAGCTAGAATTTCAAACTGAACAAGAATAAATTTCGCAGCCCCTGGGAAACAAGGTAATAAGGTAATTATGAAGGAGAGTATTAATAGTGTAGAAGCTCAATCACTTCGTCGCCAAAAGTTTTGCCTGTTCCAATTCCGCATGTGAGAGGATCACCTATTTTTTGTTCATCTCTTCCATAGTAAGGAAATAGCGCTACGTTTTGCTCTGCGGTTTTACCGTTTCGGTCATAAGCCCAAACCTTTTCTGCATAACCTCTCGTCATCACGCATTGGTTCTTTTCTTGATTCCAAGTGCACCGTCTTGTTGCGCCTGTATTTTTTGCTTGGCATTGTTCTTCCAAAGTCAAGGGTCTGTCTTCATTAGAACGGACCTGAGATCCTGTGCATCCAAGCGAGGCAAATAGAAAAACACTTAACAAACCGTTTATAATTGAAGTCATTTTCATAAAAAGCTCCTTATTGATGAAAGTGTGATGGCTTATGAAGTAACATAATTTTGTTAATAAGTCTACTCCGCTTGAGAATGCGGGAGCCTTTGAGGGCTTCTGCTAGTTTGATAGGTTATTCTTGGAGAAGGGCTTGAATGGCAAGCTACCCAGAAGAAATAGAAGCCGGACATGGTGATTACAGTCCGATCATGAAGTGAATAAATCAAGGACTTGGTTTTTCTGCCACAAACTTTTTGAGGAGTTACTTTAATGATTTGCAGTGTACCGAAAGCAGCCTCTCATCGGGTTTTGGAGGGGAGCTTGGTTGTTCCTCTACTTTATCAGCCCCTCCTGGGGACGGATTGAACTCCATGCTCGATAAAGGCGATCCTGAAAAACCATAGGAAATCAGCACATTTTCAGGGTGCTCTTTGGATGGCTCAACGCGAAAGATAGGCTTTTTCGCGGAGGGGTCTGTGCTTGGTTGTAATTCTTCAGGCAGCTCGACTTCGATAGCTGTTTGAAGAGGAAATCTAAGATGCTTCGTGATCGATCGAGAGTGGTTTTGCCTTCTTTCTTTAAACTCACACTGATACTGAAACGAAGTGTTTGACGATTGAGACGTAGTGGTTGACGTCGGTTTCTTGGAACAACCTCCACTAAGGAGCAGAAAGTTTACTAAAAGAGCCTCAACAAGGAAAGAGAGCCTTTTGTTTGTCAGCATAGAACGAAGTATTAGCATAACACGCAAGGAAGACAACTTGTAATGCAGGCTTCCCTAAAATAGGGAAGATTTATGAATCGATAAGATGAGCATTATTTGAGAAGGGAACCGCCTTATTCTTGAAGGCTTTCCTGTCGATAAAAGTTTGGCCGCTCTTGATCAACTTCAACTTACTGTTGTTCCACTGACGGAAGCGGTGGCTACCCTAAGTGCTACCTTTGCAACTTCTACGCGATCTTTAGGATTTTCCCTAGGAGATCGCGTCTGCCTTGCCACTGCCAGCCATTACGATGCCACTGCCTTAACTGCCAACCAAGAATGGAAAACGTGGAAAGGTCCGGTTACGGTAGAGCTCATTCGCTCTTCCAGTAAAATAAGTGCCTGAAGCACAGCCAAAAGGTCATCCGTCTGGTTGATAAACTTATTCAGCCTATCCTTGTAAAGAAAATCACATGGCGGCTTGAAAATATGTTCTTACCTTACAAAAAGTTGGAGGTAAGATAGACCGTATATTAACGTTCTCTGCGGTGCCTACGCTATTATAGACAGGGATTTGTGCTAATGCACACCGTTGGAAGAAGCTGCGACGGTCAGCACTTTGGGTGGTAGCTCTTCGAAGGAATCGTTGGTATCGCTGCAGGTGTGGTCACATTGATTTGTCTTGTTTAATAGACTGGTATATTGCAAGTTGCATCCTACAAATGAAAGGAGCATCCATGAACCGGAAACAACTTATTAGTATTCTTGCCCTGCTCGGCGCAGCCGTGGGAATTTTTGTACTTGTGAAGATGTTTGGCCATCAGAAACCTAATTACACCAAAGCGCATGTTCTTTTGGATAACGCATCGGATATGCAGGTAACCATTAAGATCAATAACGAAATTATTGGCCCCCTTCTTCCTCATACCTACAAAACGCTCGAAAATGCTTCTGAAGGAACCTATCGCATCCAGGTCACTGGGCCTGCTGGAGATGTGGTGGATGAGGGAAGTTATACTGTAGCGCCTGCTTCGACCTATACAGGAGATTGCTATGTATATAATATCGCTGGTAAAGGAAGCTACGCTCTGGCACAAGTTCCCTACCAAGCCAGTGGTTCGGTCTCTACAAATTCTCCTACATACGACCGGACTGGAGAAGAGGGAAGGTTCTTCCAGGTGGTCCAGGCAAATTGTAATTTGGACGAGCCTTTCCAGAGATCATTGACACTGTCCACCCGTGATAGCGAAGGTCAAAAAACGTCAGTTCACATGATTACGCAGCTTTGTCATTTTGTTGCTCAGGATGAAGATCAGATTAAGTGTCCTCATTTTTACGACTAATTTCTACCCCGACGGCTCAATTTTCTCAAAACGTAGGATCCGTTCCTGGTTTAATACCACCCGGTGCCGCGACATCAATATCTTACCATCGACCGAATTCCGAACCTGCAGAATAAAATTCAGATGGTAAACTTTAGGGCTCAGCACATTTTTGAATCGATCTTGGCTCGCGTCATAGTAACGGACCTCGTCCATAGGATCATCGAGACGCGTCATAAAATGCCGAAGGTTGAGCCGTAAAATATCCCGAAGTGCAAACCCCGGGGACGCCTGTGCCTTTTCTTCTAAACCTAATGTGAGTGCGCGCTGATAAAAAAGCACCTCCTCGGTCGTAATGTCGATGCCAGCTACAGTACGAGGGTGAGTGCGTAGATAGCTAATCGGCTCATCCACCTCGCTGGGCTGAACCCAGTCGATCTTTTCGCGGACCCGCCCTTTCAATCCGCGAAGTCCCAAAAGCGATAAATTTTCCCCTAAAATGGCCGTGTCATGGTCGTAGTTATGAAGCTTTCGGCCTAAATAGGCACGGACAAGTTCTTGCGTCCGGTCCCTAAGCATATATCCGATAATAATAGCGACCAAAATGAGAATGCTGGTCAAATCGGTAAATCCTTGCCAGGTCCGGCTGGGAATTAAAAAAATCCAGATGGCGGCCAGGCCTGCGGCAAGCATGGCAGCAATGTTTCGACGAAAGTGGTCTCTGCGCAATGCCCGGGTTTCTAAATAAAACGTTTGCTGCATCGATTTTTTGATCTGCCCTCGTCGATAGGTGAAAAACTCTGCAGTGCGAAGATGCTTAGGATCCGGGTTCACAAAGCCCTCAAACAGACGCAGTTTGGCTACCTGCGAAGCGACCCGATGAAGATTTCGTAACGCTGTGGCTACAAAACAACTCCCATTATGAAGAGCGGTTGTGTTTTTGCATTGGTCTGCCAAATGGGCTAGCTTTTCGATAAAATAGGCACTGATGTACTCATGGACATATTCGAAAAGCTCTTTGGTGTGGGGAGGCTGGGTCCCGGAGACAGGAGCAAATCGATGGTACAGGGCATGGTAGTTTGCAAGGGCTCGCATCCCCTGTTCTCCAAAGGCGGATAGCAATTTTAACAGAGAGGCCTCTTTCTCGTTCTTGTCATTTCTTCCGGGAACAGCTTTCATTGAGACAGCCTCTAGCTGCCCCCTAAGCGTTTGGTAGGCTGTGTGGATAGACTCACGAAACGCATGACCAAACAATTTCACGGTGGCTGCAATAGGAGGCGATTTTCTCGGAATGAGGGTTTCTTGTTCTAGGGAAGAGATGCCTTCTTTTAGTTGACGGAGGGGAGAGAACGAACATTGGTCATTGGCAAGCTCTTCAATGGTCAACGGGGGTGTATCCATGCGCAGATACGCTGTTAAGTCTTGGTAGAAGGTCTCATTCTTATAATTTTGACGGCTTAGCCCTACGTTCCTTGGAATAAAAAGGAAAAGGTCGACGAAGTAGGTTGAGGTCCCTTTGGAATGCAAAGGATAAGAGAATTCAATTTCGATCTGTTGCCGATCGTGAATCTCAAAATCAACACGGACCTCTTGCTTTGAGGAAGGCAGTGCCTTCGATAGTGGGGAGTCTGGCAGATTTACGCCCTGCGTAGACGGATCCATAAAGTCTCATCCTTCATCATAAGTTCAGGCAAGGCAGTCGGCGACTCAACAGAGGATGTATCTTCATTCAAGGGGTTAATCCCTCCTCCTAAAGGAGCCAAGACCCTATCGACATCCTCGATAAGAACTTCTCGCTTGATCCCAGCCAAGTATAAGTGGACGAACCTCTCATCCAATTCAGTGAGGAGCAAAAGTTGTACAGGCTCCGCGGTCCCTGCCTGTTGTACGGTCGCAGGCCCGATTGCTCTTGCTAGCAACGCTCGCAACACATATTCAACTCGTTTCTCACTATCTGCCACCTGAACCGCTTCCGCGGGCTTGGTCCATTCTAGAAGCGTATTCGTTTGTGTAAGCAGAGGCTGGACATCTGTAATTACATAATTTAACAGAAGTTGAAGATCGATTGGGACAATGGACGAACCGACCTCTTCCGTCTGCATCACGCTGGCCAAATCCGAATAAATTCGCAGTTCTGTAAACCTCGCTACCAATCTTTCGGGGTAGACTTGGTAATCTGCTGGGTCGGATTGAACAATTTTCTCAAGAAGGGTCCGGCAATATGTAAGAATCCTTCTTACCTCTTTGAGATGAAGCGGAACCAAAATTTGGGGATCTTGGACGATCAGGGCCCATTCTACCTCGCCTTGTTTGGTGGGAAGCGGACAGATGCTAAGAGGAATCCGTCTCGACAGCCATGGTGCCTTGAGGGTGATATGCTGAGGGACACGCGCTACTTTCGCCTGTTCACAAGCAGCAATAAATTCAGGGAGAAGCCGTAGGCGATGCAGACGGGCATGCTCGATGGAGGCATCGATGAGCATGGCTTGTCTGAATGCGGGATTCATATGCTTAATGCCAAATGTCGGTTGTAAAATCGCCAGCGGAATGGGAAGCACACGCACCAATTCTTCGTAACTAGCGTCACTCATGCTATGGGTGAGTGCTTGTTTTTGCATTTGTGTTTGCAGGGCAATTAGCGCTTGTCCCAGTTGTCCTACCTCATCACTTCGATGCAAAGAGAGAGAATGCGTAAGATCCCCCCCGGAAAGGAAATGGATATGCTGCTTTAGCTGTTTAAGCCCCCGGACGGTCGATAGAAAGAACAGGATCAGTAGCAAAAAGACCAGGGAAGCAGCCCCTGCAGCAATAAAGCGCTCCACCGTTTCTAGATTACGCAAGGCAGAGACCGTAAATGGTTTTGAAAGTCGGACAATACCAGTCTGATGAGAGGGGCTGACAAAAAGTCTTGCGATATACAAATAGTTTTCATATCCCCCAAAGGGGCGGATCGATTGCCCATACCCATTGGCACTTTTTAGCGTTCCCATGAGCTCTTCGGCATTCGGGAGTGCGTCTGAGATAGGACCTTGGCTTGAGTCTACGACCAGTTGCCGTTCCAAAGAGAAAATGCTGATCCGAACTCCTAAGGCTTCGGCCATTTTGCGAACCTCAACATCATAGTGTTCTTGGGGGATCGTGGCGAGCCAGCGGGACACCCACTCTGCGCGCCCATTGAGGTCACGGGTTTCTTCTTCGACGATTTGGGATTGCCACCTCTTCATAAAGAGGTAGCTTGGGACAAGGCATGTGGCAATGACCAAAAGAAACGCAACAAAAAGTTTTACTAGTAGCGAGATCCGCATGAAAAAGCCTAATGATTTAAGTGAGTAAAATTATAAAGAAGACAAGTAAATAAGTATAAGAATAATTTTAGAGAAATGCAACTTGCTGGTAACGAAGATTTAGAGAAACACAACTTAGCGGTAACGAAGCGCTGTAAGCATTCCTGTGGGGTCCTCAGGATTTTCCTCAAAGAGGGACAACATGTGGTCCGCTGCCGATCGTTTCGTATCGATAATTTCAAAAAGAGGCTCAAGCAGCTTTTGTTCTTCGAGAGCGCCTAGGTCCAAAAGCCCCTGGCTGGCAATCTGGATAAGCTGTTTCCCAATCTCGACCAAGGGGCGGTTTCGAAAGGTCATATGGATTCCATGCTGAGGCACCAGTGTGCGCAGCTGCGTAAGTTCATCGTAATCCCAGCTAGCAACAACGTTGAGGGCTTCTTGCCTGGCACCCTCTGCGTAAAGCAATCCTCTCCAAAAACAGGGAAGCGCCTTTACAAGGGATAACGGTCCCGAGTCAGCACTACGAAATTCGATATAATGACGAAGACGGGCCTCTGGAAACAGCGTAGATAGGTGCAGATCCCAATCGTTCATGGTAGCGGGCTGTCCCTGAAACCCTTTCTGTAGAAATTGTCGGAATGTAAAGCTTTCCACCTCATGATAAGTGTGGTTTCTGTAGACAAAAAACATGGGTACGTCCAGCGCCCAGTTGGTGTAATTCAAGAACAGATTTTCCGTTTGGAAGATAAAGGGCAAGATGCCACATCGACGGTTATCTGTATCCAGCCAACAGGCTGCGCGGACGCTTTGGTATCCGCTTGGCTTCCCGTCTTTGAAGGGGGAAGCTGCAAACAGGGCAGTGACCAAAGGGGCGAGAGCAAACCCAATTTTCATCTTTTCTGCCGCATCTGCCTCACTGCTGTAGTCGAGGTTTGCCTGTACGGTGGCAGTTCTGTGCATCATCTCAAGCCCGAGGCTTCCCTGTTTGGGCAGATAAACACGCATTACGTGGTATCGGTCTTTGGGAATTTTAGGCACATCCCCTAGCAGTCCCAGGGGCCGGAATCCTCCTTGAACAAAAAGAATTCCCAACGAATCTGCAAGAGGAAGGAGCTCCTTAAGGTGATTTTCCATCTCAGTAATCGCCTCGAGGGCCGTTGTTTTCGGTGCTCCAGAAAATTCGAATTGACCCCCAGGCTCTAGCGTCACTGAGCCCTTTGGATTGTTTAAGGCAATGACGTTCCCGTGCTCGCTGAGAGGAGTATACCCATGCTTTGTAAGTTCTCGAAACAGATCGACGATGCTAGGAGATGAGAGGTCTGAATAGGGAAGAGGGACAAAACGGCCACCTGGCAATTGGGCAAACCCAATTTTCTCGTGCTCTAGCCCAACCCGAAACGACGAAGGAGGTTTTGCTCCTCGATGGAAGTACTCGACAAGTTCACTAATGGAATGAATCGGTGCTTGATTTTGAGGCGAATCTGGAACTACAGTCGTCATTGTACTATGCTAGGGCTCGAACCAAGAATCGTCAACCAAATACCGCCTTTCCTTGAGCGCTATGAACAAAATTGATTTTATCGGAAGTGAGGCCAACCCTTTACCCCTTTCAGGGAAGCTTATTTTGGTCACCGGAAGTGCAAAGCGAATCGGGCGTGCCATTGCCACTCGTCTGGCTGCGCTGGGTGCACAGATCGCTGTACATTATCGAAGCTCGAAGGACGAGGCGCACCAGCTTGCACATCTGCTGGGAAACGAATCGTTTGCTGTTCGTGCAGAATTAGGCGAACCTTCCCAAATCGAGAGAATGTTCTCGGAGATAGAAGCCCACACGAAGCAAGGGAAGATCCACGCCTTGATTAATAATGCCTCTGCCTTCCACCGGACCCCGTTTCTTTCTTTGTCTCAAAAAGAATGGCAGGACATGATGGATATCAATGTAACGGCCCCCATGCTGTGTATTCAACAAGCCCTTTCCAAGGGGGTCGAATCAGTGGTGAATCTTGTTGATATTGCTGCTTGGCAATCCTGGAAGGAATTTTCTGCTTATGCAGTAAGCAAAGCGGCACTTCTCCATCTGACCAAAGTACTGGCGAAAGAGCTTGCGCCAACGGTTCGGTTGAATGCGGTTGCGCCAGGTACTATTTTTTCCCCGGATGATTTTAATCCAGCCGAGAAGGAAAGATTGCTTGCAAGAATCCCTATGGGCCGAATGGGGTCTGCGGACGAAGTTGCAAGGGTCGTAGAGTTTTTGCTCCTGTCACCTACTTTAACGGGTGTGTGTTTACCAGTGGACGGCGGCCAAGGTTTGCGGTAAAAGAAGACGCGATCAAATTCTGGATGAACGCGGTACAGATGAACAGATGATGGGTTAGCGTTCAAATGTGTGAGATGAGGAATCACCGTGAAGAATAAGGAGAAAGAATGAAGGTAGGCCTCGCCGGATTTCCTGGCAGTGGAAAAACAACTGTATTTAACGCCCTTACCGGACAATCTATTGAAGTTGGGTTTTCGGGCCGTGGGGGAAAGCCCGTGTTAGGAGCCGTGAAGGTACCGGACCAGCGTATCGATGCTCTGGCGGAAATTTATCAGCCCCGCAAAGTAACCTTGGCTGAAATGGTGTTTATGGACATTCCTTCAGGAGCAGCTTCGGGTTCTCGGACTCTCGACACCAGCACCATTGTGACCTTGCGCGAGGTAGAGGCGCTGGCGCTTGTGGTTCGTGGATTTCCAGCAGCGGATGGGACTTTGGCAAATCCCTTGGCAGAGCTACAGGATTTTCATACCGAGTTGACCTTGGCTGACCTCGCTCCCGTTGAAAAGCGTTTAGAGCGTCTCAAGAAAGAGAAAGGCACATACCCAGGAGAAGCAGAGCTGCTTCAGAAAATCAAAGATCAGCTCGAGCAGGGAAAACCTATCAGGGAATTCTCACTGACAGAGCAAGAGGAACAACGGCTTGCAGGGTATCGGTTTCTAACCCAGAAACCATTGATTGTTGTTTATAATGTCGCCGAAGCTGAGCTGAACCAACCCATTTCTAACGAAATGATGAACTATTTCAAAGAGCATCATTTAGGCTTCATCATTATGTCCGGTCCCATCGAGATGGAGATTGCACGACTCCCCAAAGAAGAGCAGGGTGCCTTTGCTAAAGATTTAGGTCTAAGCGAGCCTGCGGTAGGGCGTTTTGTGCAAACCACCTACGCTGCGCTGGATCTAATCAGTTTCCTCACGGCAGGAGAGGATGAATGCCGGGCCTGGACCATCCAAAGGGGAACAACAGCGCAACGGGCGGCAGGCAAGATCCACTCAGATATTGAGCGAGGGTTTATCCGAGCCGAGGTGATGCCGTTTGAGGATTTTGTAAAGCTTAAAAGCGAAGCAAAAATGCGGGAGGCGGGCAAGCTTCGACTTGAGGGCAAAGAATACATCGTCAAGGATGGCGAAATCGTCCACTTCCGTCACGCGACCTGATTTTTCCTCGAATGATACCTAGCATGTGCTTCGTAAATAGATAACCCCTAGCGTCTCCCTTGCAAATCTTCTGGCTTCACGTAGACTATTTTTATGGATTATTTCCTAGAAGGATCTGACGACAGCCTTTTTTTGGTGGTTGTGAAGACAGACAAGACTCGTTCTCTTGACCTGGGTCGTCGATTTAGAATTACGAAAAACAAGATTCGTTTGGGAAATACGGACGATGTAGATATTCCTGTAGGGTTGCATTGGGCAGAAAAATGCAATGTCGAGATCTTTTGTCGAAATGATTCTTGGTACGCAAGTGAAATTGGCTCAGTCAATCATCTATCCATCAACGGAGTCTCTGTCCAAAAGTTCAAAATCAGTGACGGAGATGTGATTCAAATTGGCGATCTGGGGTTTGAGGTTTCTTCTGCCCAAGGGACAAAGTATGAATTTTTTGAAGATACCGAGAAAGCTCGGCAAGAAGACATTCTTACAAAAGCCTACAACCGAAAATATTTAGAAAGCCTTGTCGAATGGGAGATCAGCCGATATAAAAAGAAGATCATCTCGCGGCGAAAAAATAAAGCTAGTTCGATGCCTCCGATGTCTATCGCTTTTCTAGACGTCGATCACTTTGGAGATTTTAATAAAAAGTTTGGTCACCAGGTGGGGGACGAAGTGCTAAAAGGGGTCGTGGAGCGAATTAAAACACGGATTCGATCTACAGATATTTTAGTCCGTTACGGAGGGGAAGAGTTTATCATCTATTTACCGGATACAAATGGTGAACAAGCGGCATCAGTGGCAGAAGAAGTTCGTATCCAAGTTGCGGACCCGCCGTTTATCGTAGATGACACCAAACAGGTGAGCGTGACAATCTCTTTGGGGGTCAGCGAGTTTCGCCCTGATATGGACTTTAAGTCTTTCTTAAAAGAAGCAAACCAGAAAATGCTCCTTGCAAAAAAGAAAGGCCGGAATCGAGTCGTTGGTTAGATGCCTTTTGAGCATCAAGGGATATCCTTGAGATCGAAAAATTTATGAATATTTTTAGATAATTATGTCAAGATTGGGTTGACTATGTAAAGAAAGTCCGCTAATCCTCCCTGTGGGGAATATGAGAATGGATGGCGATTTTTTTGTTGGAACCTTCCCAAGTAAATTGTTATCAGTTTTAAAGCAAATGAAACCACATCTAGGAATTGAACCAAATGTTAACGTTATTCAAGTTTCGAAAGAAATGATTCGAAGCTTTAACTCAAGCCGCGGAGGCTCGATAGAACAGTCATTTCTTTATTTTGATGGGGTTTCAGCAGCAAGTTGGTGTGAACTTACGAACCAAGAAGAGTATGCAAAAGCTTATGGAAATCAAAGCTTCTTTTCTATTGCTGCGGAGAATATCTTAACTCATCTAGAAGATACAAAGTTTGATAAAAATAAGATTGATATTGTTGGCATTGGAAGCGGTGATGGAAAAAAAGAAGCTGCCTTGATTAAATGTTTGCTAGAGATTAATCCAGATCTAAAGGTTCATTGTCATCTGATTGATAAGAGTTATCCGCTTCTATCTGTATCTCACGACCATTTCGATACTTTATTTTCCCATTCCGATCAGGTCACCTTTCAACAGCATCATGCAGATTTCTGGAAGCTTCCTCATATGGCTGATATTTTTGATTCAGAAAGAGCTGAAAATGTTCTCAGGGTAGGGTGTATGCTCGATGGAACGATAGGGAATCTTGAGAATGAAGTCCATTTTATTAGAAATAGCCTTCAGGCTTTCAAAGCAGGAGACTTGTTTCTTACAGATATTATGACAGGCTTTGCTCCTTCCGATCAGAAGGAAAAAATCTATTCTTTAGATCCTCGGTTTACTGCAAAAGGATGGAGTCAGGGGTTAGAAACCTGGTTAGCTTCTACAGTGAATCGTTATCGGAATTCTAAAGAAAAAACTGAGTTTAAAACAGTCCTGTCTCATACAACTTCCCCTATCCCCAATACCTATACTCTTGAAATCCATGCTTTGGTCGGAGATGGAGATAAAAAAGCGCGGTTTAACATGCTTCGACTTCATCGATACGATTTAGAATCCTTTATTGGCGCTTTTATTAAAGAAGGATGGAGACGTCTTGGTGGAAAGACCTTTGGTTATGAAAACAAGCGGTTGTGGTATATTTTTGTGAAGGAGTAGAGTCTTTGAACCGCATGCACAAGGTCGACTGCCTCATTAAGGAGCGCCAACGTGAGAGAGCAGATCTGTGAACAACAATAAAGTCATTTAATCAAAGAATGCAAGCAAGAGACGAAAAAAAGGAAGCATCAAGCTTTGATGCGCTTTTGAGAAATCGAGATAAAAGAGCATCAGAAGGTAATAAAGGCAGTGTTGCCTTTGCTCCAGCCTGGCGACCCTTGGATCTGTCGTACCTGTGCTGCAAAAACCTAGGATACTTAGGAGATGCCTCGGTGTTACCCGCTCTCTTCCAGTCGCTGGAAGACCCTTATCCCCTTGTGCCCCGATATACGCTTTCTTCCAGGTTAACGCAGTACGTGCAAGAGGAGCATGACTACCCTGAAAACTTTACGACCCTTCTCGACGCTATGATTAGCTTTGTCATCGAGTACCGCCCTCCCCATATCTATAAGGAGGATGCCATGGTCTTCTTATCAATACTAGAACGTTGGGCCCAAAGGCACCCCAATGCTCACTACGACAAAATCCTTGGCACACTGAGGGAATTTACCCAGTAGGAAAAATCTACCATTATTGCCCCAGTGCGTGAATTCTTGCCGATTCAAGAATGTGCACCCCTGGCCTTTTCTCTAACGCCACTCGTAGCATGGCCCAACCCACCGTTTCTGCTTCGATGGGTTTATAGGTTCTCATTGTTCGAACAAACAGAGGAGAAACGATTTTCATGAATGCTTTCGCAACAGATTCAATCGGCCGTCTCTGTTTACGTTCGCCTAGCAAGAAGGAGGGACGGAAGATGGTGATGCTTTCAAAAGGGAGCGTGGAGATGGCCTGCTCAATCTCGCCCTTCACCTGGTTGTAAAAGAAAAAAGACTTTGGATCCGCACCGATGGAAGAGACCAGGAGAAATTGCTTGGCCCCATAGCTTGAGGCTGCTTTTGCAGCAATCAGAGGGTAATCATAGTCAACCTTGCGAAATTCTTTTTTCGAACCCGCCTGCTTGCGGGTAGTTCCTAAACAACAAAAAACATCATCCGCCTGAATTTGTGTCACCGTCGCTTCAAGTTGCGAAAAATCGATCACATGCTGCCGCATCTTGGGATGTGGCTTGGCGAGGGGCTTTCTCACGATCACGTGAACCATCTGGTATGAGGGTTCTTGTAACAGCAATCGAAGACAGTGTCCACCAACGAGACCTGTGGCTCCTAAAAGAAGTGCCGTGCGTTCACTCATAGAATTACTCATCTAATATCTTTCGAAAAAGAGGCCTTTCTAACAGATTTCTTGAGAGACGTCCATTTTATGGACTAAGACTGAGAGAGGAGCTGGTGCTTGACCCACACCTGTTTGCCCGAAAACACCATGGCATAGCCGTGGAGGCTCGAAGGCTGCTTTGCCTTCACCGCCTGGGCATACTGTTTTGTCTCCATCTGATGCAGCGCTTGGTCCATCATCTGGGTGACCTCGGCTTCGCTTGGTTCTTTGCTCAGTGCCTTGAGCTCGATAACGACGCCCGGGCGGTTCTTTTCTCTAGGGGACAGCAGTACGTCGTACCGCCCAAAGCCGGCCTCTCGGTTCGAGAGTACTTCATAATCGGAGCTGAGGTTGGCAAGGAGGCCCAGCATAAACGTGTGGTAGGCCACCTCCGCAGCAAGGTCGTGGTAGGACAGGCTCTCTAGGAGGATTTCTTGCAGGCGGGTCTTTACACGCTCGCTGTTCCCTTCGAGCAAGCTTTGAAAGAATGCACGCAGGTCCTCGGTGGGCCGGAACAGCTCTGCAAACCAGCGCTCCGTCATGGCTTGAAAATCCTCCATGACTTCAAGGTTTGGGATGCAGAGCAGCGCAAAGCGACGATTTACTTTTTGAAACAGCTCTTTGATCTTGAGGTAGCCAGAAAACAAGAGGAAGTTCCACAGAGCATCCTCGCTCACCGGGATGTCCTGCATGATGATGTTCTCGTCAATGCGTTTCTCCAGGCAGCCGCCTTGGAGCAAGACTTCGATTTGGGCGCGAACATTCCCAGGTCGCTGAAACAGGGCATGTCGAATCAGGGTGTTGGAAGCGGTGGCAGCCCAGTAAGGCTTGAGTCCATCCTCGGGATTGTCGAGGTAACGAATGACGGACCAGGGGTTGTACACCGTGGTTTTCCCAAAGAGGTAGCCATTGTACCACCTTTGAATCTCAGGCAGCATGTGCGTCAAGTTTGATTGGGTTACCAACTCTTCGACCTCTTTTTCGGTAAAGCCAAACCAACGAGAAAACGGATGGTCTAACAGAGTAAAGACGGCGAGGTTGTTGAGTCCGGAGAAGATGCTTTCCCGGGTGACGCGCAAAATACCGGTGAGCACCCCCTTGGCCAGATGGGGGTTATCTTTAAGCACCGCCGAAAGAAGGGTGCGAAAGAACGAGAGGGCGGGTTCGTAGTACCCTTTGTCGAAAGCGGCGTGCAGAGGGCTGTCGTACTCATCAATGAGGACCACGGGGGCTTGCTTATGGTAGGCGTGCAAGTACTTGGAGAGGTTATAGAGCGCACTATCGCAATCCGAAATCGAAGCTTCTTTTTTGATGATCGCGGTAAATAATTCTCTCTCATCCTCAGAGAGCTGGTTAACATCGAGGAGATAATCGTGCTCTTTGTAGAGATTCGAAAGAAGCTCCCGGATTTTTTTCTGGCACGTGTCCCAGGTATCTTGCTTGGCATCTTTGAGGGTGAGAAAGATGACTGGGTACTTCTGGAAATGGGCCTGCGTACTCTTCGACTGCTCGACCTGCAATCCTACAAACAGGTCACGTCGATCTTCGGTGGATTTTTCGAGGAAGTAGCGAAGCATGGAGAGATTGAGGGTTTTGCCAAAGCGCCTGGGTCGAGGGAGCAAAAGGACGCGAGCCGCAGACTCAATCACCTCCTCGATGAACAAGCTTTTGTCGACATAGGTATACCCTTCTCTTCGCAGAAGGCGAAAGTCCGATTCTCCAATCGGGAAACGAAGCCTGGAAGAAACACTGTGCATGATTGGTACTATACCCCTCTCACAGCCGGGAGAGAATAATTATTTTCATCAGAATCTACCTGAGGGACCATTTTTGTCTTGTCCCTGTGCCCGTGCATCGTCTTATGTCTCTGTGCCTCTGTTTTTATGGCATACGCCATAGTCGCATATACAGCTATATGCATATGTGGTTTTATGTGTATACATCTATATGCATATACATACTTTCGCTCTGACAAAACTTCGGCTATAGTGTGCCGTTATGTCGTTAGGTATCTCTCCATCCTCCAAAGAAACCGTCGAGAACCGTTTGCTTCCCGAGCAGTACTTGCCAAAAGAGATCGAACCGCGCTGGCAAGCTGCTTGGAAGCAGGCGGGAATCTTTGTTGCAAATACCAAAGAATCGGGTCCTCACGTTCGCCCAAAGTATTATGTGCTAGAAATGTTTCCCTACCCATCGGGGCGCCTCCACATGGGTCACATGCGAAACTACTGTTTGGGCGACGTTTTGGCACGCGCCCATCGCATGGCTGGATACCAAGTACTCTATCCTCTCGGATGGGATGCCTTTGGGTTGCCTGCCGAGAATGCGGCGCTAAAGGCTAAGGTCCATCCTCGTGTTTGGACGGAAAAGAATATCGCTGCCATGAAAGGGCCCCTGCTGAGGATGGGGCTTTCTTACGACGAGTCCAAAGAGATCATGACCTGCGATCCCAACTATTTTGTTCACGAACAAAGAATATTCATCGAGATGGTTCGAAGAGGTCTTGCCTATCGTAAGGCAGCGCAGGTCAATTTTTGCCCAACGTGTGGAACCGTGCTTGCCAATGAGCAGGTCGAAGATGGGTTGTGCTGGCGTTGTCAATCTCAGGTAGAGCAACGGGACCTAGAGCAGTGGTTTATTGGGATTACCTCGTATGCCGACCAGCTGCTTAAGGACATACAGGCGCTTGAGGGAAAGTGGCCCGAGAAGGTCTTGAATATGCAAAAACAATGGATCGGACGTACCGAAGGTGCATTGGTCCAGTTTCCGTTGGAATATGCAATCGGCAATGTGACAAAGATTGAGGTGTTTACAACCCGTCCTGATACCTTGTTTGGGGTAAGCTATCTTGCGTTAGCACCAGAGCATCCTCTGGCCTTTGCTTTAGCTAAGCACAGCAAGGAACCTGAGAACGTGGTTGCTTTTATTGGAAAAATGAAAGCCCAGGATAAAATCCAGCGCTCGGCCGAGTCTGCCCCGAAAGAAGGGATTTTTACAGGTGCCTATGCCATCCATCCCGTGACGCAAGAAAAGGTTCCCATCTATCTGGCAAATTTTGTGCTGATGGATTACGGAACCGGGGCGGTCATGTCAGTGCCGGCACACGACCAGCGAGATTTCGATTTTGCAAAACAGTACCAGCTTCCTATCAAGGTAGTGGTTCGAAGCCAGCATGAGCCGACAGTTGCTTCTACATCGGCAGCAACTTCTACATCAGCTATCTCCGAATCACCATCAGCAGTTAAGTCGACAGCTTCTACGAAGCCAGCTTCTCCCTTGGAGAACACCCAAACGCTTAAGGAATCACGCACGCTGAAAGAAACGCATCCGTCAGACGAAGCCTACACGGGTCCGGGTTGGCTTATCAACTCAGGCGAGTTCACGGGCCTTTCCAGCGAGGAAGCAAAGGCAAAAATCGTAGATTGGTTAGCTCACAAAGGGCTTGGGCAAGCCAAGGTGCAATTCCGGTTGCGCGACTGGCTCGTCTCCCGACAAAGATACTGGGGTTGCCCTATTCCCATGGTACAGTGCCTAAATGGGGGGCACGGGTATCAGCCTGTGCCTGAAAGCGAGCTGCCTGTGCAGTTACCCGAGGATGTGGACTTTACCCCGGGAGGTCCTTCCCCACTTGCACGCCATCCCACCTGGAAGCACACCACGTGCCCAATCTGCGAGGGGCCTGCCGTCCGTGAAACAGATACCATGGACGGATTTATGGAATCGTCTTGGTACTTTTTACGCTACCCCGATCCCCACAATCCGTCAGCGATTGCGGATGAGCAGGCTCTCCAATTCTTGCCGGTCGACCAATATATCGGAGGGGCCGAGCATGCGACCAAACACCTGATCTATGCCCGCTTTTTTACAAAGATGCTGAGCGATTTTGGACATTTGCCAAAAGATCTCCGTGAGCCTTTCCGGTCGCTGCTCAGCCAGGGAATGGTGCTCAAGGATGCATACCGCTGCCCTGAGCATGATTACTTGTATCCCGAGCAGGTAACCCAGGATGGGCACTGTACCCAGTGCGGAAAAAAGGCGCAGCATCTTCGGCAAATGAAGATGTCCAAATCCTTTCGCAATGTAGTTGAACCCATGCCGCTCATCGAGACCTATGGAGCCGATACTGCACGAGTGTTTTGTTTGTTTGCTGCCCCCCCAGATTCTGTCATGGAATGGAGCGATGCTTCCATCGAGGGCAGCCACCGCTTCTTACAGCGTGTCTACCGTTTGGCCCAGCGCATCTCTTCCTTACCGAAGCAGACCGGCAGCGTACCTGAGGAGAGGAGAGATTACGAAGCAGAGGCAAGCAAAGAGCGAGCGGAGAATAAAGAAGGTGGCCCTGGAGGAGGGACGAATCGTGGAGGAGACGCAAATAAAGAACGAGCGCTGCGCAGGAAAACGCACCAAACGATTCGGAAGGTAACGCATGATGTCTTCGAGCGGAAGCAGTACAACACAGCGATTGCTTCCCTTATGGAATTGACCAACACCTTGAGTGAGCATGTGAACTCTTCTTCGTACCAAACCAAGGCCCTTGTAGAAGCGTTGGAATCATTGATCTTGCTGCTAAATCCCATGGCGCCTCATCTTTGCGAAGAGATAGGGTCAGCCTTAGGGCATCGTGAGTTGCTGGCGCTTCACCCTTGGCCTAAGCACGACGATACATTGGCGAAAGAAGAAGAGCTCACCATTGTGATTCAAGTGAATGGGAAGAAACGAGGAGAGATTGCCGTAGCCCCCGAGACAGAGGAAGAACAGATTCGCGCACAGGCATTTGCAGTGCCCAACGTGGCTGAGCATATGGCAGGAAAAACGTTAAAGAAGGCGGTTTATGTTCCGGGTCGTTTGCTCAATGTGGTGGTTGCGTAAAGCGATTATCAATCCATAAAGTTTATCCTACGATAGGAGTTTATATGAAACAAGATCGAATACCTGCTTGGGAGTCCGTCAGTGGTTACCAAGATATCCTTTATCATAAAGCCGAAGGGATCGCGAAAATTACCATCAACCGTCCCGAAGTGAGAAATGCCTTTCGACCACAAACTGTAGAGGAGATGAGTCGAGCTTTCAACGATGCTCGCGATGATGAAGACGTCGGCGTTGTTATTTTAACAGGTGCCGGGAAGGATGCTTTTTGTTCCGGGGGCGACCAACGCATTCGCGGAGAAGGCGGTTATGTAGGAAAAGACGGAATTCCACGGCTAAACGTGCTTGACCTGCAGCGTCAGATTCGCACCCTCCCCAAGCCTGTGATTGCTATGGTTGCTGGCTATGCCATCGGTGGGGGTCACGTGCTGCACGTAATATGCGATTTGACGATTGCCGCAGAGAATGCGCGCTTTGGCCAAACAGGCCCAAAGGTCGGCAGTTTCGATGGGGGGTATGGGTCCTCATATTTAGCTCGAATTATTGGCCAAAAAAAAGCCCGAGAGATTTGGTTCCTGTGCCGTCAGTACGATGCCAAACAGGCCTTGGATATGGGTCTAGTAAATACCGTGGTGCCTCTTGAAAGGCTTGAGGAAGAAACTGTAGCCTGGTGTCGCGAGATATTACAGCTTAGCCCTATGGCCCTGCGCTGTTTAAAAGCCGCCTTTAATGCAGATTGCGATGGGCAGGCCGGGCTGCAAGAGCTGGCAGGCAATGCAACCCTGCTTTACTATTTGTCCGAAGAGGGACGTGAAGGGAAGAATGCCTTTTTGGAGAAGCGTCCACCCAACTTTAAGAAATTCAAACGGTTTCCTTAAAATTAGAACAAGCCCGTTGCAGAAAGAGGCTTTCCAGACATGGAGGTTTGGTCAACTTGAATCGAGCAGGGTACGCCTATCTGCTGGCCTAGGGTCTGGCAAAAGGTAGTAAGCTTAGGATGATAAATTATATCTGAGGGAGGTGTTTCTCTTTGGTACCAAGAGATCTGCCAGCGGGTGAAAGCTACGGGAGTCACCTTCCCTGATTTTAGATGAAGCTGGAGCTCTGCCTCGAGAATTTGGTGGCCCGAAGGACTACCTTTCGCAAATCTTTGATACCGATGGATTTGAATTTGGATGGCATGAATTTCATCAAAAGGGTGTACCTCACGTGGACCCGAAAGAGCTCCAAGATGAGAGACAACCTCTAGTTGCTTTGCCTGTTCATTGGTAAAAACCTCTGCTACCGATTGAGCAGATAACAGCGAGGAGATTTGTTGGGCGATTCCATAGGGGAATATCCCACCAACCCCTAGAGAGAATGCAATACCGAAAAGAAACAAGCTTAACTTTTTTCCTGTTTTTTTGAAAAGATTTTCTCTACTAGGCAACGAATCGTCCCGAAGGGAAAAGAAAATCATCCCCAGAACTATAACTCCCGTTATAACAAGGCCTCCGGTCAATAAGAGGATCAGCAGCCCTTTTAGCCAAAACCATTTTAAGGGAGAAGACCATACCAGCCTCCATCTCTCGTATGATGCAACATTCAAATCATAACATACATGACTTATAGCGACGATAAGAATCAATCCCAAAAAATTTAAAATCAGCCAACCTAGGGCAAAAATGGCTAGCTTTGCAACCCAATCCTTCTTCTTATGCTTTGGTAGAGACATCATTAAAAATCCTTTCAGTGGTTACAGGAAAGACAGGGGTGATTGTCAATTGGGCTTATACACCTTCTGAAATTTGAAAACTTTAAACAGATAAATCAGCCCTGGGAAGATAATGAAGCTCCCTACAAGCAGTGCATAAAGCAGTTGCCTCAGAGTTGCTTCAGGTGCTGAGCCCGCAAGCAGGTTGGGAAAGCTTTCCTGCTGGCTCCTCATCCATTGTAAGTAAAACCAACCCGCTAGAATAAGACCCACCTGGCTGCTTACAGTAACCCGAGCTATCCAAGGCCTTGCCTTTCTGATACTCCATTCCAGAACAAGCAGCAGCAAGGTAGCTGCTCCCATGCAGAAGAGCGGGACCTTGTTTTGCAGAAAAAATGTTATTAGAAGAAACTTTTCTAAACCAGCCGTAATAAATACAAAAGCTCCACTGCCTATCGAAAACATCGCTGCAATTCTTGCAGCCCGTGCCCAGTATGTTCCAAGCGGTTGTTTGACGGTTTCGCTAAAAAGATAAACCGAGCTCGTCAATGTGAATAAACCGCAACAGAAAATTCCTACGGAAAGAGAAAACCAGTTCAGCCAAGGCCACACATACATATGCATATAAGATGGTGAAACACCAGCATAGGGCTGCAAAAGGTTTTGTTGAGAGGGAAATCTTCCAAGGAGTACGCTTCCTACAAGGATTCCTAAGGTCAGAGGGGTAAGAAGGCTCGAAAGAATGAAAAGAAAAGTATAGTAACTTTGAGAACGATCTTTAACAGCGTCATAGGAACGGAACGTAAACGCACAGCCGCGCAAAATAATTCCAAAAAGCAATCCTAGTAGAGGCAGATGCAAGAAGATAGAAATTTGATAAAATACTCCCGGAAATGCGGAAAAAAGAATAACGACGGCTAGAATCAGCCAGATATGGTTGGCCTCCCAAACAGGGCCCATAGCTTTAATAATAAGGCTCCGCTTTTCTTCCCGCTGATGTTTTCCCAGGAATAGTTCAAGAATGCCAGCACCAAAGTCTGCTCCCCCAAACAGACAATATAGATACAGGGATACAGCCAAAAAGAAGAGGACACCTGTGAGGAAGAAGGGGTGGTGCCTCATAAAATTCCTCGAGAGGTGGGCGTTTCTTGTGATGTGGATGTTTGTCGTGGTGTAGACGTTTGTTGAGGAGCGGTTGCTCGAAGAGGATTTTCCTCTAGGGGGGCCTCTGTTTGTGGGTAAGGAATTATCGAAGATGCTACTGACAGAGAAAGCATCGAAGGTTCTAGCTTATGTACTTGCTGAAACTGCCGTACCAAAAGCCAAAGAACAACGGCACTGAGAAACAAGTAAATGCCTAAAAAAAGAAGCATGGAGTAAAAGAGGCCAGGCATAGGGCTTACCGCATCCTTTGTGAGCAGGACACCATAGATGATCCAGGGTTGTCTTCCTACCTCAGTGACCGTCCAGCCAGCCTCGATAGCCAGAAAGCCCAAAGGGGTAGACAAAGCAAGCATCCATAAGAACAACCTGTGCCAAAGAAAGTCCTGCCTTCGAAGCAAGAGGAAGATAGAAGCAAGTCCCAGCACCGCCAAGAAGCTTCCAATGAGAATCATGATCTGAAATGCAAAATGGACCACCTTAACATTGGGCCATAGGGATTCTGGAAACTCATGAAGGCCGACGACTTTTGCCTCAGGGTCATGATAGGCTAGGATGCTGAGAAGTTTGGGGATATGAATGCCGTAGCGAACCTGTTTGTCCTTTTGGGAGGGAATTCCCCCAAGCAAGAAAGGGGCAGGTTTTGAGGAAATAAACAAGGCTTCCATCGCCGCGAACTTAATAGGTTGCCGATTTGCCACATCGCGTGCGCTTAGATCTCCGCTAAGAGGCTGGAGAAGGGCTGCAATCGCTCCAACGGAAAGAGCAATTTTTAAGGCGGATTTATGGAGAGGACTGTGAGGATTTTTCAGAAGACCGATAGCATGGACACCTGCTACGGCAAAGCCAGTCGCTAAAAATGCGGCGATGGTCATATGAAGACCCTGACTGAATGCAGCCTTGTTAAACATCGCAGCCCAAGGATCAATATGGATTGCTTGACCCTGGAGCCAGTCAAATCCGGCCGGGCTGTTCATCCACCCATTGGCGCAGATAACGAACCAACCTGAAGCTACTCCGCTGAGTCCAACCACAAGGCCACTTCCCCAGTGGATCCAAGCAGGAATTTTCCCCCAACCGTAGAGGAAAATTCCTAAAGCAATCGCCTCAAGAAAAAACGCTGTCCCTTCCCAAGAAAAAGGCATTCCAATGATTGGCCCAGCATGTTTCATAAAGGTAGGCCAAAGAAGCCCTAGCTCAAAGGACAATGCCGTTCCAGAGACTGCGCCTACGGCGAAGAAAATCGCTACGCCTTTGGACCAGACTTTGGTTAGATGAAGATAAGAGGTTTTTTTGGTTTTAAGCCACAGCCCATATGCAATTACCATAAGGAAAGGCATCGCAATCCCAATGGCGGCAAAAATAATATGAAAGCCTAGGGAAAGTGCCATCTGCGCTCGGGCAGCAAAAAGATGATCCATAGGAAGTACCTCAAACCGAAGCGTATCCTAAACAAAGAAGGGAAGAAACAAAATAAAGATCGTAAAGTGAAGAATTGAGCGATTTGAGAAAAATCTGCACAATCGGGAGGCCCAAAAATCCTTCCAACCCTAGGTAAAGCAATACTAAAAACAGGAATCAGACCTATATTTTAAGAAATTTTTCCAAGGAGATTTTTCGCAAATTTTTACTTAAAGATCTAACTTCAGAAGTCATGGAAAGGTTTAAGAAAAGTGAACAAAACTTTACAAAAATAGGCCTCCTTTTTCTTCAAGATTTTGACATTATCCGAGCCAAATCAATGAGATGGATCCCACAAATATCCGTTTACAATAAACCAAATTTTCCTTACAATAAAACTCTACATTTATGATTCAAAAGGATTTCCTATGCCTAAGACTTTAACTAAAGCAAATATTGTAGAACAAGTACATGAACAAATTAAGGGGATTTCTAAAAAAGAAGCGGTTGATGTAGTGGAAACCGTATTCGAAACTATGAAGGAAATCCTTCAGAAAGGGGAGAATCTCAAGCTCTCTCGATTTGGAAACTTCTCTGTTCGAAGCAAACGTCAACGTGTCGGACGAAATCCACAGAGCGGGAAAAAATTGATGATCTCGGCACGCAGGGTGTTAAGCTTTAAACCAAGCCACCTTTTAAAAGGTGCCTTAAACCACTCAGCCAAATAGGGCCTTTCTCCATTAGAGCTATCAAAGCGTGAGAAGGTACCAGACTCAGGCCATCTGATTGTAAGCTTGGCTTATGGTGTGCCCTACAAAAAACCAGAATTTATGAACGATCGTTAACCCGAATCTCATGAGAGGATGCATGAACCGTTCTCCCATTCCCAGAAATTGGCTTCTTGTGCTCTGGGCGGGGAGATTCCTGCGGACCTTCACGTTTCTCTTTATCGTTCTTATCCTCATTGCAGGCTGTTCAGACAAAAAAAATATTACTGATGAGCAGAGACCCTTAATCCATAAAGTCTATTTTCAAGGAATTAAGTATATCAAAGAGAGTAAACTTAGAGAAAAAATTCTCGTCGAGAATGAAGCCTGGATTCGCTTTTCTCCCAGTGATAACTACCTAGATCATCCTTTCGCGATCGACCTTGATAAAGAGCGAATTGAGGGATTTTACCGAGACCATGGATACTTCCATGCAAAAGTACTTTCGGCAGAGGCCCGGCCCTACAAAGGGAAGCGTGTGGTTGATGTTCATTTTGTAATTGAAGAAGGTTCTCCCACCAAAATCTCTGTTTTACATTTTATCGGTTTCGAAAAACTCTCTGAAGAAGAACGTACCAAACTCACGTCGCTCTTAAAAATAAAGGTTGGAGATGTCCTGAATCGAGAGGCTTACTTAGAACAGAAAGAGCAGTGGGAGCTTTGGCTAAAAAAGCAAGGGTATGCTTTTGCTGAGGTTGGCCTTGAGGTTAGAGTAAATCGAGAGCTTAGGATTGCCGAGGTTGATTTAACACCGAACCTTGGCAAGAAAGTGCGGTTTGGTGAGGTCACAGTTGAGGGATGCGAACAGACGGATCCAAAGGCAGTCGCTTTTCATGCAGCTCTTCCGAGGGGGGCATTTTACCACCCAGAAGAGGTCGAGGTCGCCAAGAATAAGCTTTACGCGCTTGGTATTTTTTCTTCAATAAAAACACAGCTTGTTCCCCATCCCTCTAAAAAGGATGTGGTCAACGTAAAAATGACTGTGATCGAAGGAAAGTCCAAAGAAGCCCAAGTGGGGTTAGGACTGGGTATTGAGCCTTTACTTACCTCGGTGCAGCTAAAAGGTGGATACACCCAGAGAAATTTTTTAGGGGGCCTACGTACATTAAAGCTCACAGGGCAGTTAGGGTATGCGGCGACGCCGGCATTCTGGTCAGACAAGATCCAAGGCCATGGTCCGATTGCAGGAGTGGAGGTGCAATTTACGCAACCTGACTTGTTAGGGCGAAATTCGGAATTTCGTTTCAACTTTGGATACAACATCGGCTTGGAACCCGCGTACCAATACCATGGGCCTGGGTTTAACGTCAGTATCCAGCGCTCTTTATGGCGTCGACGAATCCTGCTAGGACTTTCCTACCATTTCCAGTTCTTGAAAATTTTTAAATTTATCGATGCCGCCAATGAGATTTTGCAAAACGATCCTGAGAAAGCAGGGCTTTTGTTTGGATATCAAGACCCCTACCTACTTGGTTATTTTCGACAAAGTTTTATTCTGGATTTACGGGATAGAGAAGTAGAGGCCAGTCGAGGGCTTTATGTGAGCTTTGTTGCAGAAGAGGGAGGCCCTTACTCGGGAAGCGCATTTCAGTTCCAAAAAATTCTGCCTGAGGCTCGTGCCTACATGCCGTTAGGAAGTCGAGTAACCATTGCTGCTCGTATGATGTTCGGCCAGATGTTTTCCAATGAAAATACAGGGAGTCCTATTACGCAAAGATTTTATCTGGGCGGCCCCAACTCGCATCGAGGGTTTAACTACAATCGTCTGTCTGCACAGTACATAGCGACCGACCAAGCTCGGGTTCCTATCGGTGGAGACCAAATGTTTTTTTTTCAGGCGGAAGTCCGGGTCAATGTGGCACGCATTTTTGGAAACTGGCTATCAATGGTAGGATTTGTAGATGGGGGAGATGTCACGGCGCCTCGCTACGTCACCTGCGGAACGATTCAATGCGGAGGAAATTCTGTTGATTTAGGAAACAATGTTGATTTAGGGAATCTTCACTGGGCTGTGGGAGGCGGGCTTCGGTATCGAACCATAATTGGGACGCTACGGTTTGATCTAGGGGTACGGTTAAACCGGCTTGAGCCCGTAGGCAATAATCCCGACCCAAACTCCCGATTTTCTTACCATATTTCCATAGGGGAGGCATTTTAGGATGAGGTCTCAGAATAAAAAACCTCGTACATGGAAAACATGGATTGGATACACCCTTCTTTTTATGGGGGTTCTTCTGTTGGGTCTCCCTTGTATCGGGCTGATGATCGCTCAATCGAAGTTTGGCCAAGAAAAGATAAAGGCCCTGGTAGAACTGGAGCTGCAAACGAACCTAGAGGGAAGCATTCGTATCGGAAAACTAGAAACCGATATTTTTTCTAGGGTGAGGTTACAGGAAATTTCCTTCAAAAGCAGCGAAGGAAATTTTTTTGCGAAAGTGAAAGAAGTAAATCTTACCTACAATATTTGGGCTCTTTATTCCCGGAAATTTCATATCTATCACTTACAATTTGAAAATGTGGAATTGATGGGGTTCCTTGATGAGAAAGGGGCTAAGTTGCCCAAGCTGCTCCGTACTCATTCTCCCTCCTTGACAAAGGTTGCGTCCTCTCCTGCCATGATAGTACAAGTCGATCAGTTTTCTCTGCATGGGAGCACTCGCTTCTTATTTGAGAAGCAACCTCAACCTACCGGGGTTCCGCTTGTCCCTGTGCAGGTCCAAATGAAAGCGGAAGGAGCATTCCTCCTCGCCAGCGATTGGGTGGATGTTTCTCAAGTGAAGGTTTCGCTTCATGCAGTGCCTCCCTACGATTTTGATGGGGAACTGACAGGGGGGTACAGGATCCAAAACGGCACAACAGTGATCCCATTTTCGAAGCTAACCGCGCGCTTTCCTCTTTCACAGGCGGCCTTCTTGCTTCCTCAACCTTCTTTGAACCCTCTGTCTCTTCAGGGGGATGCATCTTTGGTGGGCTACTTCTATAGCTCGTCATCTAAGGATTTACAGTTTTACGGAGGAATCCATACGAGGGCAGGTGAGCTGAAAATCGCGGGAGAATGGGACTTGGCCCTGGCACTACTAAAGATGAGTGTAACTGGTGGAAAATTAAACCTAGAGCAGCTATCAAAGAAGCTTCCTCCGGGGAATTTCCACATAGGGTTAGAATTTCAAGGTACGCAAGCAGGGGGGCAGATCAAGGCAAAACAGCTTTCTTGGGAATCTTCCTTGGGGACAGCCTCTCTGCAAGGAGAACTGGTTGCTGATTTCGGGAGAGCGCCTAAGTTTTCGCTAAAAGCAGATGTACAGGCCCCAGATCTACGCAAAATTTCAGCACATCCTTGGTTTGCAATGTATTTGCCACTTTCCTCTGGAACTCTGTCATCGCATGTTGAGATTCAACAAGAAAAGAACAATCTCTCGGTGAAAGGAGAATTTCTAGGCCAGACATTGAAGTTTAAAGAGGTCAGCGTTAGAAAACTGGTCCTTCGCGGGAATCTAGACCAGGGCAATTTTCAGCTGCGTGGGGAGGGAACCGATGTCGAGCTGAAGAACGTTCGGCTACGAGCGATAACTGTAACAGGGGAGGGGAATTCGAAAGAAGGAAGCTTTCAGGTTCAGGGGAAAGGGCATGGGGCAAGGTTTGACCTTGCCTTCCAAGGGGCGCCTCTCTTCCATCAGGGGTATCCATCGGGTTTAGAGGGCACGCTGTCAAGATTCTCCATGCAGCGTCATTACCAATCGTGGTCCTTACAAGAGAAGACGACACTAAGGATCAACGTCCAGGTTCCAATGTCTATTGAGCTAAAGCCAACCCTGCTTTCTTCAGGACGACAGAAGATCTACCTTGAGGGGATTTATGAGGAGAGCGAGCAAAAGGTAATTGCAAATTTGAAGGCCGACCATCTCAATTTACAAAAGATCGCCCGGTTCATCTATGGAACTGCCCCTGTACCTGCAACCAACCTTGCTCTGCAGGCAAAAGTAGAAGGGTCGCTTGATCGGCTCAAAGGCGAAGTCTCTCTGCAAGGACGAGCCCATGCGTTTTCTCGACTTGGTTGGAAAAATGCACGCTATCAGCTCAAAGCTAGATATACAGATGGGCATCTCCAAGGGATGGCAAAGGTGGTAAGCCCTCGGTCTTATCTGAAAGTAAACTACCGTATTCCTCTCTCCGAGAGAAAAAGACTTTGGGCAGAGCTTACCGGTCAGGTTCCGCTAGAACTTGCCCGCGTCTTTCTTCCTGCCATGAAACACCTGGAGGGACGCGTATCTCTTCGGGGTGTCCTTTCAGGGACTCCTCTTAAACCAGAACTTCAGATGGAAGCAACGACGGGACAATTTCAAGCTGGCGTGATTAAGGGGAGGGGGGCAAAATTTGTAGTGGATTATAGAAGGTCGCTCTGGAAAGTCGATTTTGAATCTGGAGTTCGTGCTGAGGATGGGGTTGTCTTAGGTCATCTTGGGTTTACCAGCAGCTTCACTTTACCGATCCATAAACTGTTTGGCAGCGTGCACGAAGCTCATCAAAGCATTGTCACCATGCCCCTGCAGTTTGATCTTTCACTGAATGACATTGCTATCAACGAATGGCTGCGGTCTCTTTTTCCCAATCAATTTTTCCCTGCAGAAGGATTTTGTACTGGAACCCTACGTGGAGAAGGACCGTTGAGAGAACCTACCATTGCTTTAGATCTGAAGATGAGCCATGTCGGTATCAAGCAGGTAGGGGGGGTCTTTGGGAACCTTTCCTTCCAAGCGAACTACCAAAAGAGAGAAGCAGATTTCTCCTTGCAGGCAGACCTACAAAACCAGCCCCTCCTTAAAGCACAAGGGAGCCTGAGCTTTCCTTTGCAGGGAAGCTGGGTCGACAAAATTGTGACCCCTTTATTTTGGGAACAGTCCTTAGTTAATCTTACCGTACACGCTATTCCTTACCGACTGGCCTCTCTTTCGACCGAAGAAAGAAGACTGTCGGGTCTTCTGTCCGGACAGATGGAAATTCAGGGCCCCCTTTCCAAGCCTAGGGGGGAGGGCATGTTCACCTTAGAGGAGGGAGCGTTTCAGGGCTGGCAGTTTCCTAAGATTCAAGTCAATGCTTATTATAAAGCTAACCAGTTGGTTGAAGTTTCCACAAAAATTTTTGGTCGCTCGGGAAGCGCTTCCATCAATATCGAGCTCCCTATCCCGCTTCAAAGGGAGAAGTTTACGGTTTCTCTTTTCGCAAACCAATTCGTTATTGATTTCGAACCAAGAGTCGCCCCCAAGCGAGGCCCCCGTGTCCTCAAAGGAATCTTTGATGCAGAACTTCATATGAGCTGGCCAGATCGTAAACTTCAAATTGAAGGGATCCTGAAGGGGAAAGAAGCTCAGCTGGGCCTTCGAACGGACCCAAGGTTGTACAGGAATATCAACTTCGACCTGGAACTGCAATCAACCGAAGATCAAACAACACGAGTCAAACTAAAAAATCTGACTGCCAATGCGGAGGTGGGAAAAATTCAAGCCTCGGGCTCGGGAATCTTGAAAGAGTTGTCCTTGATGGAGGCTCAGCTCAAGTTACAAACAGAAAACTTTCCGATTTCGGAAGGGGCCTTAGGCATTTGGTTAAATACAAAGGCAACCCTTATTGCAAAAACGCAAAAAGGGATCCTGATGACGGACTTGACGCTCGAGGAGGGAAGTGCTCGCTTACCTAAGCTAAGCTCGAGCCGCGAACTTCAATCGCTCGAACAGCCGGGAGAACTGGTGTATGTAGACCAAATCGCCCAAAAAGAGCAGGCATTGGAAGAAGAACAGACGTTGCAAGAAGAATCCCAACTACCGACTAAGGCAAACATCCTCATTCACATCCCCGGTCCTTTCCAGCTAAAGGGCCCCGAAATTGGAGCTAAGATCGAAGGGCAGCTAGCCATTGAGGTGAAATCGAAAGGCCCTTCAAAAATGACGGGTTATTTACGTTCCCTTGAGGGCTGGGTCAAGATTTTTGATAAGCAATACCAGCTCCAAAAAGCTCGTCTTGCGTTTGAAGAGAATTCTGGGCAGGGGCCTTTGGTCGATTTTCAGCTATCGCGCCGCTTGGCAGACGCCACCATGTATGTAGAAATGACGGGGACGTTTGATAAGCCGGTGACAACCGTCCGGACCGATCCCCCTATCTATAACTCTGCACAGGTGCTTGCCCTTTTATGGGGAGGCGATCCAAAAAATCCTAGGTCGTACCCATCTGCCGAGCAGCAGCAGGGAGCGCTGGGTCTCTTCTCAGGCCTTGTTTCAGGGCAACTGAAGAAGCGGTTAGGCGTCATTGCGTTTTGGGATACGCTCAAGGTGGATTCGACAGCCGGGAAAAATCCGACGGATTTTAACCAGACTCGTGTAGAAATTGGAAAATATCTCCGCAATAATCTTTACATAGGCTATGCCTACCAATTTGGAGTTTCCGTCACAGGGACGAAACGACAA
Organism: uncultured Myxococcales bacterium; assembly: GCA_964537055.1. GTDB lineage: Bacteria > Myxococcota_A > Polyangia > Palsa-1104 > JAEUJZ01 > CAZHYV01. The sequence goes on along the minus strand of CAZHYV010000007.1, from coordinate 15,334 downwards.
AATCCAAATGAGGTTCGGGTTGAATGGCGAGCATTACAAAACGTCGAAAAACTGCCGAAAAAAGTACAGTTTTTACGGAACTTAGAACTAAACACTTCTTACGGAGATGCCAACGTGGGTACGTTTGATGTGTTTCTCCATTGGCGGTTTTAAAAGCCAAAAAAGCGACAGGATGAATCTGAGACGAGAATCTCCGTCTTTACACAGGTTTCTAAATCGGTTAAAATGATCAAAGCGTAAAAGTATCAAATCGTATGTTTTTGTTTCCTTGGTTCTTCAACCTCACAATGTCGTTCGAGCAGGATGGTGCCTCATGACGAAACTACCCGAAATCCGATTTCCTTACCCGCTTCCTGAAATGAAAAATCCCCTATGGATTCTTGGGTTGGTTGCCATGTTAGGAAGCATCATTCTCATCCATCCTCAACCCCATCATCTTACTTCGAAAGCGGACTTTTTTAGTTTTTGCTGTATGATTCTAGTGACAAGCGTCTGCTTTGGTTTCTCCTTACGATGCCAATCGCTTGGAATGGCGCTTCTTGTCCTCGCCGTGCCCCAGGTGTGTTTGTATCTAGCCATTGGTGCTGCCAAGACTGCCCTTTTCGGAGCAAACCCGCTGACCCACCGGTCTTCTGACCTATTAGCTCCCTTTCCATCCCTTCGAAATTTTGGATGGCCTGGCATAAAAGTAGTTACCATGCTTGCCTTCTTTTTGGTAGCGATTCAGAAAATGCGGCAGCATCCTGCTTATGATTTGACGGCTCGTCTTTTTACGGTTTCTGGCATCTGGCTTACGTCAACCACCCTCTTTTCGCTTGCCTTGGCTCTGGTAGAGCCCTTTGATTATACCTCTCTGTTTAGTGTAGGCCTTATGAACTTTGCCATTTCCATTCTACTCTTATCACTGGCGTCTTGGCAGAATCGCAAGCGAGCCTCTTGGTATTTAGGAATTCTCGAAGGCTCCTCTCCAGCTTGGCAATTCACTCCTTCGTTGCCCGAGTATGGTTTTGTTCCCCTGCTATTCCAATTTATGCATCCTCTGGAAAGAACAGGGGTCTTTGTGGCCCCTGGCCACCTTCCGTTGGCAACGGTGGCCCTGTCGCCTAAAGAGATGTTTGATGCTTTGTACAAAAGGCAAGCAGTATCAACAGTGTTTGTTTTCCTATCTCTGATTGGGCTTTTGTGTATGGCCGTCCTTTTGGCTGTTTCTGCCCTTGTTTTTAGAATCATCCCCCATATGGCATAATATAGGAGCTTCTCTCCTCGGAAGGGGTTGACTTTTTGCCCAAGTGAACAGGCGATTGCTATAAATCCTTGCTGAAACAAAAGTTGGGCTTACCTTGTTCAGATGCGCCAGATTCAAGCATTTCTTCTACAAAGAGAAGTTTTGATTCGTGGTCTTCTGACTCTGGGATTCGTGGTGGCCTTTGGTGGTGGATGTGTCCATAATCAAGCCCAGGGGAGGCCTTGGGTGCACAAGGTTTTCATCCATGGGACCAAGCAGGTTTCCGAAAAGGACGTCAAGAAAAAGATCTCAATCGAGGGGAGGTCATGGTTTTCTCCGTTGACGAAGCACTACCTAGAGGCTCCTTTCCAGGTGGAAGTCGACAAGAAGAGAATTGAGACCTACTACCAGGTGCGGGGATTTCACCGAGCCCAAGTGACTTCGACCAAAATTGTCCCTTACAAGGGCTCAGACAAAGAGCCAGAGGCGGTTGATGTCCATTTTACCGTGAACGAAGGACCTCCTACCATCATTCAGCATGTTGTTTTTCAAGGGATCGAGCGTCTTAGCGCACAAGAACAGACTGAGGTGAAGAACAGCTTCCCTGTAGAAGAAGGACAACAACTGAACCGGGAGGATTATCTGAAGGAGAAGGAACAGCTTCTTACCCAATTGCAGAAAAAAGGATATGCTTTCGCCAAAGTGGACCTGGCGGTTGACATCAATCGGGATACCTCTTCTGCGAATATCGTTCTTACGCTTGAACCGGGAAAGAAGGTCGTCTTTGGAGAAACTCGAGTCAAAGGTACGGAAAAGACCAATCCTCAAGCAGTGAAAAAACATGCGTCCATACCAAAAGGGCACCCATTTCGTCCCGAAGATATCGAGGCCGCACAAGGAAAATTGTACCAGCTTGGCATCTATTCCTCTGTTCGCATTGAGCCTATCCCTAAAGAGGGAGACCCCCACGTGGCCGATATTCTGATCACGGTGACGGAGGGAACCTTTAACTCTGCAAGGGTAGGAGTCAGCTTCGAATTTGAAGGAGGCCGAATTGCCCTGCCTGTCAAAGGAGAGTACAGCCGTTACAACTTCTTAGGAGGGCTAAGAACACTAACCTTAGGGGGAAGGGTGGGCTATGCATGGTTATGGTCTACAGAGGACAGCCGTTCTGGACCAGATGTAAATTTGTATGCCGAGCTCACTCAGCCCGGTGTGCTGGGTCGTAATTCTGATCTGAAAGCCAGGATAGGTTTTGATTTGGGCATTGATTATGCCTACCAGTACTACGGACCTTCGTTTAGTTTAGGGCTGAGGCGTTCCTTTTTTCGAGAAAGGTTACAGCTTGGGGCTTCGTACCAGTTTCGCTACTTAGCGTTTTTTAATACCCGGACTGAAATTCTACAGAAGGATCCCAAAGAGGCAGGAGTTTTGTTTGGGTATCATAGTCCTTATCATCTAGGCTATTTTCAGGAATCCATTGCTCTTGACTTTCGCAACCGTTCCTTTGATGCGACCAAGGGAATTTATCTGCTTCTTACTGCTGAACAGGGAGGAATTTATGCAGGAGGAGCGTTTACCTATGAAAAGCTAGTGCCTGAGGTACGGGGATACGTCCCTTTAGGACCTCGAGTTACGCTGGCAGGGCGAGTGATGTTTGGGCAAATTTTTTCTCACGGGGATTTAGGAAGTCCGATCACCCAGCGTTTTTACCTGGGAGGTCCGAACTCGCATCGAGGATTTAACTATAATCGGCTGTCACCGATGTACATCTCAGAACCCAAGCCCTATCTTGATGCACTGGCCCAAGGTGCCGATAAAAATCCTATCTCCCCGTTCCCCGTGGGGGGTGATCAAATGTTTCTGGTTCAAGCAGAGGTTCGGGTGAATGTGGCGAAACTGTTTGGACAATGGTTTTCGGTGGTTGGCTTTATGGATGGTGGAGACGTTGGTGCCCCCAGTTGTCATGAAGCGAGTTGCCAGGTTGGGTATGAACCCTCGGTGTTTTTTAGCAATCTCCATTGGGCTGCGGGATTCGGTCTTCGCTACCAGACTATCATTGGGACCATTCGTTTTGATCTAGGTTTTCGGCTAAACCGAATGGATCCGTATGAACCAGGGTGTTCAGCAGGCAACCCAAGTCCGCAAACGTGTATTTTTAACCCGGATGCTGCAAGCAAATTCTTGGACCGGATGGCATTCCATTTATCGATAGGGGAGGCGTTTTAACATGCGACGATATCTATCGAAAATTCTTAAATGGTTTCTGAGAATCCTAGCTTCTTTGATGATCCTCTTCCTTATTTTGAGCACCACATCGGTGTTCTTGTTACGGAGTTCATTTGGGCAAAGAAAGGTGCTGGAATTTGCCATGCCGAAAATCCAGGAAATGCTTATCGGCCGAATTCAAGTCCAAAGCTTCTCCACCGATGTTTTCCATCGAGTCACCCTGAACCAGATCCAAGTCTTTGACAAGGAGAAACAGTTGGCTCTCTCCATCGAGAAGATTGAGGTCCATTACAAGCTGCTTCCTCTTTTCCGGAAGTTGGTTCATATCACCTCGCTTGAAGTCAAAAATGCCTTTGTTCATGCCTACTACTTATCGGATCAGAATCTGAATCTCTCTGAGCTTGTGAAACCTCGTCCACCTTCCAATGAACCCCTTCCGGTCAAAGTGCAGATCGATACGGCATATGCTGAGCTGCAAGCTCAAGCCGAGCTTCTGAAGGAGCCCATTCAGGGCAGGATTCCTACAGCCGCAGAGCTAGCGATGCAATCTGTGCATGGGCAGCTTGTGGTATCGGCGAGTGCTTGGGTGGAAGAGGGTAAGTTGCAGATCAAACATGTAGCGCTTTGGGTACAAACTCTTACTCCAGCGATGGTGTCTCTACAGCTTTCTGGCAGCTTTTTTCAAGAGGGAAAAAATTTTTCGTTGGACCATGTTGCTTGTTCTATTGAAACATCGATGGAATCACTCACGGTTCTTCTCCCTAAGCTAAAAGCGCAGGGCCCGTTACAACTTTTGATAGAGGCTCACGGCCCTTCGTCTAATTTACAAACTGACTTCAGGCTAAAATTACCCGTCGGGCAGTTTGAATCTCATATCAAGGTAGACATCCAGAATCCAAACATTCCGTGGCAGCTCAAGTTTTTTGCACAGGGCGTGGATCTCCTTTCGCTTCACCCTCAATTCCTTGATGAAAAAGGAAAGCCACTACGGATTTCGCAGGGAGCGCGTCGCGCAGATTCTTTGGCAGATATTCATGCAGAGACGAAAGCAGAGATGAAAGATGAACCTCGTTCGTTGCTTGCGTTTACGCTAGAGGGACACGGCGATAAAGCATCTATTTATGCTGACCTGAAAGAGTTTCATTTTCAGCTTTTTCGGTCCCAACTTGACATGGCCTTGCAGGGAGTGCTTAAGCAAGGAAAAGTTTCTTTTGGGAAGGGATGGATGGACCTTTCCATTCCTCGTTTGGCGGAATGGGAAACATTGGGTCTTCGAGGAATGAGGGGCTCTGTCCTTGCCAGCGCAAAGGTGGAATATCACAAAGAAGATGCGAATTCTCACAAGAGTGCGTTCGATCTCGGGGCTAAGCTTCGGGCAGACAGGATCCGTTTCCAATCGATCCGAGCAGATCTTGTGACCTTAGATGCCCATATGAAAGACATGGTAGGAGCGTTGCGGATACTTGCGCGTGGGCTTCAAACAGGAAATGCGGGAAAAGAAAGTTCCCTTGCCTTAGAAAAACTTTTATTAGAAGCTTCTAGCAAGCCGAAAGAGATAGGCTTGCAACTAAAAGCCCTTGGTCCCAGGCAGACCCGATTGGAGCTTGCGCTTGAGGGGACTCCCCTCGAGAACACAGTATCGAGAAAGCAGGAGGCTCTCAAGGGAGAGGCGCCACGACCGAGTAGGGAAGAACCGCAAAGCAAGAAAGAATCCCAAGCCGAAGAAGAACCGTATGGTTCTCCTTTCGCTGTCTGGGAGCCAGGTGTCAGACTGTTTGTGCATCGGCTTACGGTGGCTCGATTGGGAAAGGCTCTTCGACTAGAGAGAGGAGCGCCTATCGAGATAGAATCCTTTGCCTCCCCCTCGATAAAAGCAGGACCGGTTGTGTTTGCTTTAGAAGATGGAAGAATTGCCTTCACAGGAAGTTATCAAAGCCTAGGAAAGAGAATTAGGGCTTCTTTGCACATTCATAATTTTGACATTCAGCCACTGTCCTTTCTTTTCTTGGGTGAAGCAAAAGTTCCGCGCACCCGGCTTTTTGCAGAGGCCCACGTTGAGGGGACACCAATGCATCCGGTTGGCCAGATTGAGCTAAGTGGGGTTTCGGCCAGGTTTCGGACGATACCCAAAACCAAATATAAGCTCAACGCATCGCTTAATCAACACAAGGCATCCGGGGGTCTTTCTCTAGAGGTATTCCCTGAGCTCACGAAGCCTATCCTAGAGGCAGGACCTTTGCGCCAGGCAACCATGCCTGAGCCTCTTCAAGAAGGGCCGGTGCTTCAGTTTCAAACAGGACCAATGTCGCAACAGTTGCTGGGCCTGCCGGTCTGCCCCACCAAGAGCTCCCAGTCCTGTTCTTTTGCCAACATTGATTTTTCTGTTTCTCTCAAAGAGAAGGGAGAGATGCATGCTAACGTGCAGGCCCGAACCCAACTTCACCTTTGGCAGCAATTCCTCCCTCCTCAGTTTCAGAAACTCCGTGGGGAGGTCTTGGTGAACGGGTCTTTTTCGGGAACCAAAGAGGACCCCGTTGTTTCGCTGGAGGTTAAACTTCCCTGGGTACAACTGGATCAATTTTATGGACGCAACGTCAACAGCTTGCTTCTTTATCATCATCAAAAGGCGACATGGACGACTCATGCTTCCTTTGAAGACGAAAAAAAGAAACCTTTGGGTACCCTCAATATCGATCTTACCCTTCCTCTTCCCTGGGCAGGAGAAAAAAGCATCCCCCATCTAAAGGCTGCGTGGGGTGAAATCCCCATCCAGGCAAGCCTTACCCTCCATGATATGGAGCTTCCTGCGTGGCTCGCTTTGGCCCAAATGCCTCCCCCTGTGCAGAAAAAGGAATCTGTGCAGGCAAAGGCGTTCCCGAGAAGCAAAACTTCATACCAGGGTTCGCTGGGGAAGGCATCTCCCCTTCGCTTGGGGAGTTTCTCAACCTCGTTCTCGTTTCAGGGAACGGTAAAGGATCCTCATGTTCAGATAGAACTTACAGGCAAGCATCTTGTCCTCAATCGTTTCCCGAAAGCGGCCATAGATATGGATGGGAGACTTTTGTACAAAGAGGGACAGCTGTCCCTCCAACTGGGTACGGAGATCAATCGGATTCCCTTTCTTTTCACAAAGCTAGGGGCCCGATTTTCTTTGCTCTCTCTCATCAAAAACCCGGCCAAACGAGTAAAAGAGATCCCTCTCGAGGGTGATCTCACGATCCTATCCTATCCTTTAAGTTCAATCCTTCCTGCCCAAGGCCAAGTCGAAGCAATGGCCTCACTCCGGGGAACGTTTCCTCACCTTCAGGCGAAGCTTCTTCTGCGTGGAAAGCAGCTCAAGATGGAGGAGTCAAACTTTGGAGACGTTGAAATCAAGGCCTCTTACAACAGCAACGAGAAAGCTGAGGTTCAGGTAGAGGCCTTGCAGGCACAGGGACGGTTCTTTAAATTGCATAGCCTGATTCCCCTCCCTTTCCAATTGAGCAAGACCACGCTTGAGCTTTTGGCAAAGCAATATACCCTAAACTATTTTCCCAAGGATGCCTCAAAAGGACCGGGGCTTCGGGCGCTTCGTGGAGAAATCAACGCAGATGTAAAGTTAAGGGGGCTGTCAAAAACCCAAGTGCCTCTGGAAGGATACTTCCGATTGCAGCGCGGGGCCTTTGGGATTACCACGGATCCACGGCTCTATGAAAATATTGGCATGGAGGTGCTGTTCCATCCACAAGGCGACATTGAACTAAAGCAGCTTTCGGTTTCTGCCGAAAAGGGGTCTGTCAAGGCTTCGGGTCGCGTAAAACTGAAGCAGCTAGCTTTAGAACAAATGAAGATAGATATTGATACGAATCGATTTCCGGTAAGTGGGGGTAGCTTTGGGGCATGGGTGACCAGTACAATCAATATCCAGGCTCGATCAGACGCCCAAAAGCTACATATAGAGGTATCAATTCCCAAAGGTAGGGTGGATGTACCGAAACTGTCTTCGATCAAGAGTGTTCAATCGTTAGAAGAGTCTGAAGAAGTACGCTATGTGGATGCGGAAGGATTAAAGAAAGAACAGGAGAAGCAAGAAGAGCAAGAACAAGCGCAGCGGGAGCAGGCCGACCCCTCAGCATCGAGCGTTCCTGCTTTTGTGCCTGAAAACATTGGGGGGAAAGTGGGCATGACAGGGCCCTTTTTAGTCCGCGGCCCAGAAGTAGATCTTACCTTGGAAGGACGTCTAACGATGGATATTCCTACCTCAGCAGAACCTGATCTGCGTGGCTTTGTACGGGTCAGCGGGGGACACGTTGAGATTTTAGAAAAACGCTACCAGATCCAGCAGGCGCAGGTAAATTTAGATGGATCTTTCCCACCCAACCCGACGTTGGATGTAAGGATATCTCGGCAGCTTGCCAACGGGGTGAATTTAATTCTGGGAGTCAGCGGAACCGCCAAACAGCCTCGGATCCTTCTCCAATCGGATCCTGCTACCTACGATCAGACCCAAATTATTGCGATTCTCCTCACAGGAGATCCGAAAGATGACAGTGCGAAGAACCCTGGGGCTGGCAGCCGTGCTCTTGGGCTTCTGTCAGGGCTTATCGTAAGCCAGCTGAAGGATCAAATTTCCCAAATCTTACCTATTGACGTCCTCAAAATCGAAACCGGGGGAGCTGGGGCGGGAGGTCTTTCCAATACTAGGGTGGAGGCGGGCAGATACATTGGCGAAAATCTATACCTAGGGGTGGTCCATCAGTTTGGAAATATCACCTTTGCAGGACGGAAGCAGAATCGGAACGAAGCCAGACTCGAGTGGCAGTTTCTGCGGAATGTCGAGTTTGAAGAGCGATTCAAGTTCTTACGAAATTTAGAGTTAGATACAAGGATTGGGGATGAGGGAGTAGGGTCGTTAGGCTTTGCACTCAGGTTCCGGTTCTAGGGCTCCTTCTTTTGCATTGCTCACTGGGGCGAAACATTGTACGAAAGGACAAAGATGAACTTTATGACCCTAGCTACCCCTTCGATCCCATTTACGCTCAAGAGCCGTGTCTTACTGAAGGAAACAATATTTTTCGTAACCAAAGCCATCTATCGTCTTCATGGTTTGATTCGTCTTCAAGAGGAGAGGCTTCTTCAATTGGCAGGTACGAAAAAAATGGTACTTTCGAGCGTGTTTGATTGGGCCCGGTCGGAGCCCTTCCCCCTGACCTTGATCGAACTTCCGCTACATCGCCTTTCAGGGGTTGAAGTACGGGGGTGGTTCTTTCCTCGAATCGAGATCGCAGCCGATGATTTGGAAGTTCTTGCTTCGGTTCCAGGCGCTTCCCATGGAAAAATTATACTCCGGTGTGCCCGACAAGATTGGGATGCTGTTCGTACCTTCGTCATGCAGGTCAAGTTGGACATGGCAGAGCGTGCCTTACAAACCCTAGGGGATGTTCCCGCCTTGCCGTCGTCATGAATAACTCAAACACCGAGCGCCTTTGATTAAAACTCGCAACCTTTAATCCTTTACACATTTGAAGGCACTAGAGATAAGTGGATTGACACACTGGATAAGGGGGTCACACGCTTTGAGACAAAGGTCCTCTGTCTGGTGGTAGCCGGACGGACATGTTTTTCCTTCTTTGCATACTGAAAAAGAAGGGGGTGAGTTCAGTTCACAGGTGTATGCGTTCGTGCTTTGGCCAACAATACAGAATCCACAAGGAGAGCTAGCAGCAAAGTCGCAGAAAAAACTTGAGAGATGGTAATTCGAAGGACAAGAGGGAGGACCATTTTGGCACCTTGTCAATTTCCATTGATCTACGGGCGGAAGGCTTCCTTGCCCACTGGGTGCGTCTTCGCACTCAAGGGCATTGGTTTTGCCCTCACAAGGCCCACATTTCTCGTCACAGATAAAATCATGAACAACGTATCCCTTGGGACAATCACTATCGCAGGTATGAAAGGTTGCTCTTGTCAGGGGAAGGTGAGAGCAGATAGAAGCATTTGTTTTTCCCTGGCTACAGTCTCCACTACACGAAGTATCGCAAATCTTTTCAGATTTATAAGTACTTTTTGGGCAGTTTGGTCCACAAACTTTTTCCGGGCCGCAGTTTACCCAAAAAAAGAGGATGGCTAAGAGGGGAAAAAAACTGCTCTTTCTATAAGGACGCATGATTATGCTACGTACCTTAAGGTGCTCTTCAAATCAAGACAAAATAGGGCTCTAACTCATCTACGAGATGAGAATAAGGAGAGGGTGCCGATCTCTTTAGCGCAAAGGTTTTACAGGAAGCAACGAATTACTTTGGGTCTTGATAATCTGGATTCTTCTTTTCTTAAAATCAACCAAAGGATGCTCTTGTGAATTTAACGATCCCAGCCGTTTGCTTTCTGCCTGAATGTGCTGAATGACCAGATCACGAATCGTGAGGCTTGGGTTACATTCAACTTGTGAAGGAGAAACCTGTTTCACCAGACCACCGATAGAAGATCCGCCTTTCACAATAAAATCTGCCACGGCCAGCCGGTAGCTTAAAGCGGGGTCAATAGGGGCACCCGATTCTAGAGAAACCTCAAACGAGGCAATAGGCGGAGTCTCTTCCTCGTCCTCAGTAGATTCAGGGAGTTTAACCTCAGCAGAAGAGCCCTTCTTGGCTTCCTTGGATCTATCCATCTTGATCAAAGCCCCTGAGATAGCAAAGGGACGGCGCCCCTGCTGCTGGGAAGCACGTATGATCTCAGTAAGCTTGGCTCCCAATATCTTTACTACACAGAGTTTGTTGTCAAAGGGCAGGGCTCGGTAGACCTGCCCAAAGGTGATAGGCCCTTCGTAAAGAGGGGCTCTGAGCCCTCCTGGATTCGTTAGGGCTACGTCTGCATGTCCGGCCTTGCGCATGGCATCAGTAACTAAGTTGCCCAAGGGAGACTCTACCCCTCTGTCTTTCTCAATCGTTCTGGCTGCCGTGCCTAGTACTTGGTTGAGCGTGGGGGCTAGTCGCTTTTCCAAAGGAGCCAGCATCGCCAAAATCTCTGGAGAGGGGGTTAAGGTCTGTCCATGAAAGTAGACCGGCGAAAGAGGCCCTCGTCCTCCTTTTGGTGGGGCTGTGGCTCCGTTACAGTCCTGCGTCTTCTCGAAGACTTTTTCACACACGGGAATGGGACCTTCGATGCGGCTTAATTCAGGGATGGGTCTTTTTTGCAGCCGATCGTACGTCAGATAGATGATATTGATGTACTGCCCCTCATGCCCCCCTTGAATGACGGGAATCGGCTGTCCTCCTTGAGAAAGAAAGTGGTGAACAACCTGATGGGTATGTCCAGAGACCACCGCATCCAAGGTCCCAGGCTTCAGCCCAGCCAGGAGCTTCACCATCTCACCCTCCTCGTTACAATTCCCCTGCAGGTCCTCAGGGGCGCGTAGCTTAAGTCCCTTGGCCTGCTTTGGGGTGGAGCAGCTTAGGCCTACATGAGCAACCAAAACGACCAGGTGAGCTCCTTTGGTCCGTAGCTGAGCAGCCTGTTCTTCGGTGACCTGTTTGAGTTCCTGGAAGATGAGATCCTTGACAGCATCAGGATTGGTGGTGGTTGGGGTTTCTACCGTCGTAAGTCCAAGGACTCCAACCTGTAGAGAACCCGAGCGTAGCAACGTGTGCTTAAGCAAGTAGGGGAAAAGAGGGGACGTTTCCTTCGATTTTGGGTTTTTCCCCTTCAAGGCCGTATTGGCGGAAAGATAAGGATATCTTGCTTCTTTCATCCGCAAAGCAAGGGCCTCTTGACCAAAGTCAAACTCGTGGTTCCCTAAGGCTGCCGCCCCAAGCCCAAGCTGGTTGAGAATCTTTACCAGGGTTGCGCCTTGTTCGATGTTGGATTCATAGGTACCTTGAAATTCATCCCCTGCATCAAGCCAAAGGAAACGATCCCCGAACTCCTTTCGTAAGGTTTGTACATATCCCCCAAGCGTGGCCATTCCTGCCCGTTTGTAAGGAACAGAGGGTTCATCTAAGGAAGCACGAGAGCGATCAACCAAAGGAAAAATTGCGCCGTGCAAGTCGTTGGTTCCTAGAATCACAATGGTTTCAGAATCCGTTTCTTTAGGAGGCGCCTCGTTAAGAGAAGGTGCTTTAGAAGAAGCGGGGATTCCATGCTTAGGAAGCACCTTTGTGGAACTTGCAGGAGCCTTAAGAACAGTAATCAAAGTGAAACAAGAGAGAATGGCAAACCTTGTAAATCGAAAGGAGCGGACGGGGCAGAAACGCATATAGCGTACCTTACTTCACGTAGGGAGGAAGGTAAAGAGGAAAGGTGTGTAGGTGTGGGATTTTCTAAAAGGGGTCGTCTTTTAGAGAATTCTTGGGCAAGGGGGCCTCGGTTAGGAAGGCTGGAACAGGGTTACAGAGAAGCTGTGATCGGAGAAGTGGATCCTGAAGCGACCTCAGCCACAGCTTCGGCTTTGGGTCGCTGGGCAGGTTTGGTCAAGGCAGCAAAAATAAACCCTGCAAAGAGCCAGCCAACCACTTGGTGGAGGGCCGTAAGCAAATGAAACTTCCAGGGGTGATGCCACCATAGTGGGTTTAATAGCTCCACGGAGAAAGAGGCAAAAATCCCTGCAAGAATCATCACAAGGAGACGTCTGCCATAGCTTGAGATTCGAGCGACCCCCAGAAGGCATCCCAAAATAAGTGCGCTGAGAAAATAGTGTACAAACCCGACGGCCATTTGTACGGGCTCTCCAAAGGGGAGACCTGCTTTGTGAAAGAAGATATGAACGAGCGGACCTGCTTCTTCTTTTTTCTTATAAGCAGGGTCGTTCTTATCTACTGGCATGAAGGGAAGCACATAGGCGCCATCCTCAGGCAGCTGCTGCTGTAGGGTTGTAAGCACCACATCCTCGTTTGGCACTGCTTGAATCATACTAGCTCCCAAGGATTGATTTATTTTTGGGAGGGGAACCATCCAAAAGGCGGTTCCTACGCCCATCACGATGATGGCGCTCAGAAAAGCCCCAATCAAAACTCTTACTTTCATGTGTGTCACCTCGCTTATGCGTTAATTAAAGTAACGCTGGAAGAAATAAAACAAGATGTCAAGAATTTAAAGAAATCGAAAAGGGAACTTACGAAAAATTAGAAACTCTGGTAAAAAAATCCGGAATTCTGGTAAGAATAATTCGAATTTAACGATTACATATGAGTGAGGATAAAAGATGATAAAATTTTTTAGCAAATGTTTGGTAATTTCTTGGTTCATTTTGCCCGTCTTTGCTGAGGCAAAGACTACCCCCCTAAAAAGAGAGACCCAAGAGGCCCAAAAATCCAAAGAATCCCTTACGAAAGAGACTTTAATTCGTGAAGAGGATTCCTCTAAGCCAGGGGAACCTAAGTCTTCTAACGATACAAAAACAAAAAACGCTGAAAACTTATTCCATTTTCAAGTAGGAGCGGGCATTACACTGATCCCTGTAAGAGGGGTAGGGTACGTACACCTAAACCTAGGTTCGATCTTCGGCGAAAGAGGATATTATCAAGGGGGATTTCAAGGAAACGTTTTCTTTCGAGTCCACCCAAGAGTTACCGTAGGACTGGGGCTTGGATATCTGATTTCAGGTGTTCGCTCAATTGATGGGGACCTCCGCCAAGAGTTTAACCTCACCGCAGGCGTACGAGTTTATCTACGGGCGTTACCTAAGGAGATTGCAAAGCCGCTCTTTATTATGCCGTATCTTAGTGGAGGCCCTCAATTCTCTGCACTTTTCCCCGATGTTAGAATACAGGTAGGTTCAGAAAACAACCGTTCAGAGGTTTCCTATCACTTATTTTCGCTGGGAGCTTTCCTAGGGGCCGGGGCTGAATTTTGGATCAACTCCCATATTAGTCTTCATGCAGAGGCACAATTTCTTTTCGAAGGAATTATTGATAAAGAAAGATATGTGGGAACCATGTATGGGAAGGCCCGATTGGGCGGGCAAATGAACATGGGGGTGGTTTGGTACTTTTAACTGGATAGCCAAGCGCCCAGCCAAAACATTGCCTTACGGGGCTATGCTACCTCGCTTGAGACGAAGCCGTTGAATGATCTCTGACTGCCCGTAGGCATGGTAGCTGCTTCGTACCATGGGGCCTGCTTCGACGTGGGGAATCCCTAGGGCAAGGGCTTGTTCTTTTAGCTTAGCGAATTCGTCGGGGTGCACGTACCTCGACATGGCCATGTGTCCCTTCGAGGGGCGTAAGTACTGTCCCAGCGTTACAATATCGCATTCGAAGTCGGCAAGTTCCTTTAGCACTTCGCTAACCTCAGTGAGTTCTTCCCCAAGCCCAAGCATCAGGCCCGTTTTTACAACAGCCCCTTGCTTGCGCGCATGAGCCAAAACGGCGTAGCTTCTTGGGTAGCTTGCCTGGATCCGAACTTGCCTAGACAATCGAGGAACCGTCTCAAGATTATGAGCAAACACATCTGGCTTTGCGGCAAGGACCGTATCAACATCCTTGAGGTTTCCTTTAAAGTCTCCCGTTAATACTTCAAGCGTCATGTCTTTGCATTGCGCCTTGACCTGGGTGATGGTTTCCGCCCAATGGGCAGCGCCCCCATCTTTCAGATCGTCCCGGTCCACACAGGTAATGACCGTATGGTTTAAGCCCAGCTGGGATAACGCCACCGCTACCCGCCGAGGCTCATCTGGATCGGGAGGTAGAGGACGGCCCATCGGAACGTCGCAAAATTGACAGGACCTGGTGCAGATGTTTCCCAGGATCATGATGGTAAGAGCCCGTTCGTTCCAGCATTCGCCAATATTGGGGCACGTGGCCGATTCACAGACCGTATGCAGGTTTAGCGAATGGACCAGCTCCTTGACCTCTTGAAATACCTTCCCCGTAGGCATCTTTGCTTTAATCCACTCAGGATGACGAGGGCGGGGTTCGGTCACTGCCTGCGCTTGTTGCGCTAGCATCGGAAGACGCAGACGATGTTTTTTGGGAGCTGGATGCGCAGCGGAGTCCATGAAGGGGTTATAGCGCATTTTCGGGAAAAAGAGAAACCCTATGCTGGGGGTTTAAATTTTATCATTCTTATAGGTGTGTCTAACATCCACGCAATAGTTATAGATTGTCTGATTTCCTAAAACTGTTATTTTAGGAATATTTTTTCCACAATCTCGAAGTCGTCCATCAAAGACGATAAGGAATCCGATGTGTGTTTTTCGGTGCTCCATATAGTGTGTTATTTGCTCATGCCCTTCCATAGCATAATTTTGACTATAGCTTTGCCCACACATCTTCAGCTCAACGACAGCACGAATTCCACTACGAAAAATTAAATATAGATCTATGCGGCCGGCTCCTGCAGCAACTTCATCTATTGTTTCCAGAGCTTCTCGATAATGCATATTAATTGCCGTGCGGAAAAGAGTCTTGGCAAAATTCTCAGGAGAGGAAACCCATGCATACTTCTTGTTGCTTTTATCTCTGGTCCAGAAGGACATCCGCTCCTGCGACTTTATGTATTTGCAAAAAGATGCAATGAATTGTCGGAAGTGAGAGATAGTGACATGAACGTCCTCATGAACCTGGGATATGTTGTTGAGGTTTGCCAATCGGTCGCTTGCAGCTATTATTGATGTTTGCGAGGACTCTCCAATTGGGTCATTAAGAGAAAGAGATTTTTGAAGATATTCTTGCACCAACACTTCTAAATCTTTAGAACCAGAGTTTTGAATTACTTGACTCGCTCTATTGAAAATCTTCGCAGCATCTAAGCTCTTGCCTTGTTCCAAGAGAGCCTTTCCATAACCGAAGAGAATGCCTGGTTTATCATCTCCAAAACGATCCATTTCTTTCTTAAAGAAACTTTCTGCCTCTGCCTGGAGTGCGCCCCTAGAACTGGACAGTTTTCGTAAGATTTGAAAGTGGGTGGTTG
>CAZHYV010000006.1:0-223586 GCA_964537055.1 uncultured Myxococcales bacterium | reverse complement strand
ACCGCCCGGTGATCAAACTCCGCTAAATTTTGTCCAGCCCAGGGGCGCACTCCAGTTCCTATCTTAACAACGTTGCTTCGTTGTGTGAGAGCTCGTTCCTTGTTTAGATGAGGTGCCATTCAACTGGTCATTGTTGTGAAACGATCCATTCTTCCACTTCGGCACAAAGTCTGTTTAGACTCTGCAGATGAACGCGTGGGACATTGTTCTTTATGAGGAAATTACTCCTTATTTGAAGGCAGTTCAAGAGTATCTTAAGCGGGCAGAGGCCGAAAATGGCCTTTTCCTTGGTGGGCTGAACTCTCTAAAAGAACAGCCTCCGCCAAAACAACCCTTTATGGCTAAAATGAAGTCTAAGGGTCAGACTATCGGCGCAGCATTTTTCCATGAAATTAATCTTATTATTTCCAGAGGTCCGAATAAGGTATGGAAAGACGTTGCCACTCAATTACGAGAGCTAAACATCGATATCCCTGGTGTCATCGGGTTTGCACCAAGCGCGCAGTCTATGGCAGAAGCTGGGCCGAGCTAAAAGGATGCAAAGCAGTCCTTCGAATGGAACAGAAGATTTATCAACTGTTCCAGGTACACCCATCTGCTAAGGTTCAGGGCAGAGCAAGATTAGTTACAGAGCAAGATATCGATATGTTGATTGCTTGGATTTTAGGATTTTATCAGGACACAACTCCGAACGAAATTCCCAGTCTGTCTCAGAGTGAAAAGAAGATCTACCATATCTGGCATCCCAGTCTACGTTCTTTTGGGAAGTAGGTGGAGTTCCAGTTGCAATGGCAAGGTTGTGTCGGACCACCGCCCACGGGATTTCGTTCAATACAATGTATACCCCGCCAAGGCACAGACAAAAAGGGTATGCAACCGCGCTTGTTTTAGCCGTAAGCGTTGAACAACTTCGTGGGGAAAGCAGTTCTGTGTTCTTTTTACCGATAGCATGAATCCAACCTCCAATTCTATTTATCAAAAAATAGGGTACAGATTGGTTTGCGATTCTAAAAACTATCTCTTTCGATATTAACAACACTCTTCCATCCCGTGTGATGCTTTAACAAGTACGATTACACATACATGGACAGATTCACTTTTCATCGTAACTCCAGTACTATCGATTCCATAAAGGAGTGCTGCATTCATTTCTCCTTCGGACAGTGGGGACACTGGCTAAGTGGTTGGGCAGAGAGTGGGATACTTCTTGCGAATATTTGCTAAGCTTTTCTTATCTAAAAGATACTTGAACTACTTTGTTGGAGGAAATACATTCTCGACGAGAGAATGAAAATGCGCCCAGCAGGAGTCGAACCTGCGACCCACAGCTTAGAAGGCTGTTGCTCTATCCAGCTGAGCTATAGGCGCTTTCTATGGTAAAACTTTTTATGGCTAGGATAAAGAAAGATCGGGGCGAGAGGATTCGAACCTCCGACATCCTGCTCCCAAAGCAGGCGCGCTACCGGGCTGCGCTACGCCCCGAAGGTTTCAGTATTACTATAATGAAGAAGAAAAGGCTACAATTTTCTCTAGAGAAACTTTTTATTTAAAAAGATCCTACAAATGGGGCAGCTCTTCTCTAATACTTCAAAAAAGAGATTTTGTAAATTTTGACGGGTTCTCGATGGAAAGATCACTTTGGAGTTGATTTTTTTTATTTCCCAGTTACAGTACTACATCCATTCGGGGATCGTCTAACGGTAGGACAACAGACTCTGACTCTGTTTATCGGGGTTCGAATCCCTGTCCCCGAATTGAATTTGGCCCTATCGTCTAGCGGCTAGGACGTCAGCCTCTCACGTTGAAAACACGGGTTCGATTCCCGTTAGGGTCATCTGGTTCTCTCAGCTCTCTAAGAGGAATAAAGGAATCAGCATGCGGATAAGAAACAAGCATAATTGGAAGCTCCAGGATGAATTCGAAACTTCAACTTGATCGCCAGATGAGAGAACAATCTCTCCAGCTTATGTGCTTCTTAGATATGCACCCTGAACTTTCGGCAGAACAGGCGTATCTTCATTATTATGACCATCTCTTAGAAGATAACGAGGTCGAGAGAAGCCATTCCCAAGTTCATTCTACTTCCTTAGAAGCGCAACAAATAGTAAAGCAATTTGTTTCTGGCACCCATCGCTCTCTATCAGACATTGATGAACTTATAAAGAAATTATCACATCACTGGAGAATTGAGAGAATGACATGGGTAGATCGAAATCTTTTACGTATAGCTATTTATGAGCTACAAACTCAGCTTAAAACGTCTCCACAGATCATCATAAATGAAGCGATTGAACTCGCCAAGTCCTTCGGCACTCAAAATTCGCCAGCCTTTATCAATGGAATTCTAGACAAAGCTAAGTCTGTTTTAGGAAGATAACTTTATAATATAATAAATACGATATTTATTTTTATAAGTATATGATTAGCTATAGCGTTTAATCAATTTTTTATAACTTCTTTAGAAAATTTTTATCTTTATTCTTTATTCCTATTAATAATGTAATCTATTTTTTAACCAGGAAACTCTTTTAATTACAGTACCTGTTTATAAGTCTTCCTAACAGTCTATACCAGCGCAATAGATAGCTTCCTTTCTACTTTCTCCCTATGTACAAAGACTTCTCGTCGGAACTTAAGCACCTTTTCAGATTTGTTTAGCTTTGCCCCTACCTAACACACACACAAGCCTACTCTTACTTTCATAGGCTCTTCTTACTTACCAAAACAGCTGTTCAGCACCAGCCGGATTAAAAACCAATCTGCCTTTATGTTCAGTAATAATTTTTAATTTTTTCTCTTGCCTATTTTCTATTGAGTAGAATACATTCAGCGTAGTTAAAACAAATAACGATATAGAGAAATGTCATTGATTTTAAATAAGAAAATCGCGAATCAAGCTTATGGAACTGAAAGCGAATCCCAAGAGTTATTTCACGATAATGAACTAGAGCAGATCGAACAAATGAATACAGATGGGTTGTCCCTTGCCCAGGTTCTTGAGTTGTTTGCTGATCGAGGATTTCACCTGTCTGAGGCGACATTTAGAAAGTATGTACAACTAGGTTTGCTAGGGAGAAGCCGGCGAATAGGACGAAAGGGGAAGCATCAAGGTTCGATGGGGCTTTACCCCTCCACCACCATCCGGAGAATTAATACGATCCGACAGATGATGGCCGCTAGCTATACCATTGAAGATATCCAGCGCTCTTTCTTACGTTTTGCTAACGAACTAGAGACGCTCGAACAAGGCTTTTCATCGCTATTTGAAGGTTTTGAACAAGAACTTCAAGCAGGAGCTTTTGAGAAAGAGCACCGAAAGGAACTTTTAAAGGAACTTTCTTCGCTCCAAAAGTCAAGCCAGCTGATGTTTCGAAAAATTGAGCAACTTGAGAGACAAATCATCTCTCCACTGAAGCGTGCCGCTCGTGAAAGAGCTTTTGCAAGCGGTACATCAATAGGCGCAGAGGATCTGCTGTAGCAGTTTTGGCAGAGCCAGCTTTACCCGGAGGACCCCACATGGTGCAGAAAGAAAATACAAACAAGCCTAACTTCGAATTGAAAGAAGATCTTAGGGAGAATGAATCCCTTAGTGAGCAGAGCACCCTTACCCTAAAACGAGGGGCGCAGCACAAACGAAAATCCCGAAGCAAGACCATTGCCCCCAAACGCTTAACCAAAGAAGAGCTTCGCCAAAGCGCCCTCCTCAGTAGTTTTGATGATTCCGAAAGGCCCCAAATTCGAAAAGAATGTATGGGTAGCTCTCGTCCTTGCCCTTGGGTTTCTTGTAAACACCATCTTTTCCTAGATGTAAATCCAGTTACAGGAAGTATCAAGCTGAACTTTCCTCACCTCAATGTATGGGATATGACACATACATGTTCGCTCGATGTAGCCGATCGAGGAGGGACTACGTTAGAGGAAGTCGGAAAAATTTTAAACCTTACCCGGGAACGAATCCGTCAGGTAGAGGTTCGAGGGCTCGCTAAACTAAAAGCTGTGAGCCCCGAAAAAGATTTTTCTTAAGAATTTTCTGCTTAAAAAATCAAACAGTCTCACGCTTACTTTTGTAGCGGATGGCGGCTTTCACAAACTGAGCAAATAGCGGATGTGGTTTGAGGGGCTTGCTTTTAAACTCGGGATGAAACTGACAGCCGACGAAGTAAGGATGGTCTGTAAGCTCAATCGTTTCTACCAGTTGTCTTTCCTGAAACACGCCTGAGACAAGCAACCCTTTTTGGGTGAGATGATCAAGCAATTGGTTGTTTACCTCAAAGCGATGTCGGTGTCTCTCTGAAATTTCTTTTGCCCCGTACGCAATTGCGGTCTGGGTTCCTTCCTTAAGATTGCATAGATAATTCCCCAGCCTCATGGTGCCCCCTCGGTCAGAGACGCTATGCTGCTCACTCATGAGGTCAATGACAGGATGAGGCGTCTTTGGATCAAATTCTGAGGAGTTAGCATCAGCCCAGCCCACAACGTTACGGGCAAACTCGATCACTGCGACCTGCATCCCAAGACAAATCCCAAAGAAAGGAACCTTTTTCTCCCGGGCATAGCGGATCGCTGCGATCTTTCCCTCGATTCCTCGAGCACCAAATCCGCCAGGTACCAAAATAGCGTGGAGTCCCTGCAAAAGAGAATCGGCACCCTGCTTTTCTACTTCCTCAGCATCAATAAAACGAAGGTTCCCTTTTACCTTTGAGGCGATTGCACCATGAATCAGAGCCTCATTCAAACTCTTGTAAGATTCCACAAGATCGATATATTTTCCCACGATTCCAATCGATACTTCTTCAGTTCGATGCTCCATCGCTGTAAGCAGATGATTCCATGCTTGTAAATCTGGAGGACGAGTTTCTATCTTGAGAAGATCGCAAATTTTTCCATCGACCCCTTGCTCATGTAAATGGAGGGGAACCCAATAAATCGAGGGAAGATCTTGAGAGGTAAATACCGCATCGTTAGGCACGTTAGAGAATAGAGCGATTTTCTGACGGATGGATGTATCTAAAGGACGATCACACCGGCACAAAAGCATATCCGGAGAGATGCCAATCTCTCTTAGTTTTTGCACAGAATGTTGGGTGGGTTTCGTCTTAAGCTCACCCGCAGTCGCAATGTAGGGAACTAACGTAAGATGGATCGAAATGCTATTATGGGAACCGAGCTCGTGCCGAAGTTGACGGCTCGCTTCTAGGAAAGGGAGCGACTCAATATCTCCGACCGTGCCGCCAATTTCTACAAGAACGACATCGTACTGACCATGGAACACACGGATCCGCTCTTTGATCTCTTCCGTAATATGAGGAATCACTTGGACGGTAGCACCAAGATAATCTCCCCTTCGTTCTTTTTGAATCACGGATTGATAAATCTGCCCTGTGGTGACATTATTCTTCCGGCTCATGGGCGCTGAAATAAAGCGTTCATAATGACCCAAATCCAGGTCAGTTTCTGCTCCATCGTCGGTTACAAATACCTCGCCGTGTTGAAATGGATTCATCGTGCCCGCATCTACATTGATGTACGGGTCTAGCTTGAGCATAGTGACTTTCAGCCCACGGGCCTCAAGCAGCATGGCGATG
Organism: uncultured Myxococcales bacterium; assembly: GCA_964537055.1. GTDB lineage: Bacteria > Myxococcota_A > Polyangia > Palsa-1104 > JAEUJZ01 > CAZHYV01. Next base: position 218,001 of record CAZHYV010000006.1, on the reverse strand, counting down.
GAAGCAGCGGCAACTCCTTTGCCTAAAGAAGAAACAACGCCGCCTGTTACAAAAATATACTTGGTTTGCCTATCATAGGCTGGTACAAATTTCATTTAGGACTCCCCGTAATTACGTGCAGAAAGGATCTTAGGCTTACAGGGAATGCCAGCTTAGTTTTTTTGAGGCAGGGTGTCAATTGTTTTTTCTACGCTTCTTCTCGTAAGGGCTGTTGTTTATAGATATATCCCTTGGATACGCCCCTTGCTATCTGCAGCCTTTCTTGGTAAGAAAAATTATGAGCCGACAGAAATTTTTTACAATTACATTCTCTTTCTTTCTCATTCTTACTACGAGATTCACCTTTTTTGTCCAGGCTGCAGAACCCGAGATGCTTTCGCCTCTTTCTTCCAAGCCCAAAGAAAAGTCCAGAGGTGGACTTGCGTTTGAGGTAGGACCTACATTTGAGTACGGACGTCTTTATGAGATCTCTGGAGTCACGCCGCCTACACGCAGCAATCCAGAACCTACTGGATTTGTAACAACTTTAATCCCTAAGACGCCTGGATTTTCACTCGCACTTTCACCTTCTTTTCTCCTCTTTTCGACCTGTCAAGTCTCAGCTAGGTCTACGTGCATGGACCTCTTTGTTCAGGCACGCTTTGCATTAGGCCATAGCCCAGAAAGTCAGGGCCATACAATCACCCATTTCCAAGCGACTCTTGGCTTTTCTCCAGAAATTTTCTTTGGAAACCAAAGGCTCTTTGCTTTAGGAATCCGAATGGGGTTTGGGTATGATTATACGTATGCACCCGGGATCGAATTGGTATTTACAAAAGAAGAAGCGAGGAGAGAAGCCGAAGGAGGACTTACTGAGTACCTCGCCGATCCTTCTCCTCACCTGCATCGAATGTTAGCAATGGTAGGCCTCCAGGGCGTTTTTCACCTTTCTCGTCCGCATGGACTTGCCCTCACCATAGGGTTTGACTTTGCGCTCATCCCTGCCCTTCCTTCTAGGGGATTTCCGTTCTTTTTTCCAATGACCTACCAAATCCTCGGACCCACGGCCGGCTTACGATATCGATTCTAAATGATTGGATGTGCTATCGCTTCTAGAAGCTAGCCCCGATTTCTTTTTAAAATACAGCTCCTTATCCTTTCTTCGTGACGTTGTTTTATGAATCAAGTACACTGTTTTCATGAGATCGTCTCGATTCCTCGTGTTTGCTGTAGGACTTTGGTTTTTCTTCGGGATGTCTACCCATGTTTTTGCTAGACCGGGTGGAGGAGAAAATTATAGCGGTGGTGGCAGTTACGGAGGAAGTTACTCGGGGCCTTCGTATGGGGGCTCCTCGGGAACGTACTCGGGAGGAAGCGGTGAAATTTCTCTTCCTGCAGCAATTGCGATTATTGTCATCATCGTTGCCTACTCACTTCTCTCAAGCAAAAAGTCTTCTGGACGGCCTCCTGTGATTGGAAACCGTACTCAACAAATGCATGGGCTTTTCCAGCTTCAAAGTTATGATCCTCAGTTTGACCTCTCTTTGTTTTTGGAAAAGGCGAAAATGATCATGTCTCGTCTCAATGAAGGTTGGGTCGAGAATCAAATGGAACCCGTTCGTCGGTTTCTATCAGATGGAGTCTATATCCGATTTCAAACCCAGCTCCATTTACTACGCTCTCAAGGGATTCGAAATTTTATGGACGAATGGAACGTTCTTGGGGCTGAATTTTTGTCTGCGGATAGTGATCCCCTTTGGGATACGATCCATGTACGAATGATCGGGCAAGCGCGCGATGTCGATGTTCCTTTAAATGCAACCGCTGAGGAAGCCAAACGACTCGCCAAGCAGACAAATGTCGTACCTTATGAAGAAGTATGGTCTTTTCTCCGAAGGAAGGGGCGCTTGAGCAACAACAAAGGAGCTGCATTTGAAGGACGTTGTCCAAACTGCGGAGCGAATTTTCCTGTGTCCAACTCGGTAAAATGCGACCACTGTCAAGCTATTGTCAATTCAGGAGAGTATGATTTTGTATTGGCTGAAATTACCCAACCCGAAGAATGGAGTTCCACCCCCTTTGAGCAGCAAATTCGAGGAATTGAGCTATTAACACAGAGAGACCCAACAGTAAGTCGTCAAGAAATTGAAGACCGCGCCTCTGTACTCTTTTGGAAATGGATCGAAGCACGTTCGACAGGACGCATGGAGAAACTAGCTAGGTTCTGCCTCCATCCACTGTCCCAACCCGAGTACCAGGCGCAACTTCTTTTGCAGCACAACACACTTACTAAGGTGGCTGTGGGGAGCGCAGAGCTAAGACAGGTAATTACAGACGTAGAAGGAAACCGAGACCAAGCCTGGGTGGAGATCCGCTCAAGCGCTGTCATAGAGGGGAACCCAACCTTCATGAGGCATTTATTTTTACTAACGCGCTCAAATCAAGCAAAAAGCGTACGGGGGCTTTCCTTCTTAGATTGTCCTGTATGCCGTGGACCTCTCTCGGAATCAGATGCAACCGTTTGTCCTTACTGCGCAGAAAAGATCAGCGGAAATAAACACGATTGGGCGCTAGAGTCTGTGCGTTTATTAGAGACGCGATAACATGATAAACTACGCCGGCATCTCCCTGGAGAGGATTGAAGATGCCAGGGGAACATGTTCCTAAGATCAAGCTTCCATCAAAATCAAGCAAGCAACTTACAAACGAAAACTCCCTGAATTTCTGGCAGCCTCGTTGTTGATGGTTATATTAATACCGTTATTTACAAAGGAGAGAGTTTTATGGATATGAGAAAAGTGTATCAAGAAAAAGTAGAGGCCCAATTGAACGAATGGGGGAAGAAGTTAGAGACCCTTCGAGCCATGGCAAGAAACAAAACAGCAGATGCAAAGGTAGCTTTCGCTGAACAATGGGATCATCTTCAAAAAAGGTATGAAGAACTAAAAATGAAATGGGAAGAAGCTCAGGCCACTAGCGATGACAAGTGGGAAGGGGTCAAGGCAGGCATCGAGAAGACCATCGCAGAGGTTAAGGCTGCATTTCAAAAGCACTCTAACCAGGGAAATCCCTCATAAGTGCAGATTCTATGCAAGCCAGAACGAATAAGTTCTTAGACTCAAAATATGAGTATCTAGGGAACCCATCTGTATAAATAAATCGGCCTCCCTTTCTGTCTTTACCCTTGCGAGTAAAAATTTTCTAAAAACTTCATGAATCAACTCTTGCATAGATTGCTAGTTCGGAGTATATAAACTCCGACTCCAATCTCTTATGATCTACGCGCATTGGGGTTGAGAGATAATCTGTCCTTACAATTCGAAAAATTGTAGATTTGATATGGGTATAGCAGAATGGCGGATGGTCTTTATGGACATAAATATGAATCATACGAAAGCAATGCTGGATAGGTTGAACATATGACACAACCAGATTCTTCTCACACCTCTGCTATTTCTTTTGTTTTCCCTTCTTGGGCGAACCGTCTTCCCTTGTTGTCTGCTGCAGCGATTGTCTCGGCCCTAGGATTGGTAATCACCCTGCTTTGGTATTATGGTTCTCCCAAACATACCGACGTAGGTTATTCACCGAAGCAACCTGTGCCTTACAGCCATAAACTTCATGCTGGGGATCTGGGGATCGATTGTCGTTATTGCCACACGTCGGTAGAAAAATCGTCGGTTGCCTCGGTTCCTCCCACCCAGACCTGTATGAATTGCCATGCTCAAGTGAAAGCCCAATCCGAACTACTAAAGCCTGTTCGTGACAGCTTTGCTTCAGATATTCCGATCCCTTGGATCCGTATCCATAAATTGCCTGACTATGTTTATTTTAATCACAGCAGCCACGTAAATCGTGGGGTTGCCTGTGTAGATTGTCACGGCCGCGTTGATCAAATGATCCAAGTAAAGCAAGTAGAACCCCTCAGCATGGGGTGGTGTTTAGATTGCCATAGAAATCCCACAGGCCACATTCGTCCTCCTGTAGAGGTAACAAAGATGGACTGGAAGCCACCACCAGGTGAGACAAGGGAATCGTATGGCAAAAAACTTATGGAGGGTCATGCAAACAATGACAATCCTATTAATCCTCCAACTTATTGTTCAGGATGTCACCGATGAGCAAACGAACACCCTTTTTATGGCCATCACCCAAACCAGGCGAAAAAACCTACTGGCGCAGTCTGGATGAGTTAAGCCAGACAAAAGAATTTCGAGAATATGTAGAGCGAGAATTCCCTCAAGGCGCCTCTGAATTGAGCCATCCGATCAGCCGAAGAAGCTTCATGCACCTTATGGGAGCTTCGATGGCGCTAGCAGGGCTCGCTAGCTGCAGACGGCCGGAGGAGAAGATTCTGCCCTACTCGAAACAGCCTGAGAATACTGTCTTAGGCATTCCTAAGTATTATGCAACGGCCATGGGATTAGGTAAGCAAATCCTGGGATTGTTAGTAGAGAGCAATGAAGGAAGACCCACCAAAATCGAGGGCAATCCAGATCATCCCTCTAGCCTAGGCTCTACAAATACATTCGCGCAAGCGGCCATTTTAGATTTGTATGATCCTGACCGATCACAGACGCCTTTGTCGCAGGGGAAGGCGATTGATACAAGTACGCTCGTTGCACAACTTACTCAACTACACAAGTCGCTGACGAAAAACCAAGGCCAGGGATTTTCTATTATATCCGGGTACATCCACTCCCCAGTGCTACTCTCTTTACGCAGTGAACTCTTGCAGAAATTTCCCAAGTCCACATGGCATGTTTGGGAGCCTGTGAACGACGATAATGCCCGAGAGGGGAGCCGGATTGCATTTGGCCAAGATTATTATGAACAGATACAACTTGAACAGGCAAAGGTCATTGTTTCGATCGACGCAGATTTTCTAGGAACCGGCCCTGACTCTGTGAGAAATGCACGTCTTTTTGCAAAAAGGCGGATTCCTCATCCGCTGGGGTTGAACCGTCTCTATTCTATTGAATCTGCATGGACGATCACTGGAACCTCCGCCGATCACCGGCTTTGCCTTCGTCCCAGCGAGATCTTAAAGGCCGTGATACAACTTGCAGTGCTTCTGCAAGGGCACGGGGTTGCTATCGATTTGCCTGTTTCCTGGAAGTCCATGGCTTCTAAAGAGCATACGCCCTCTCAGTTCCTTTCAGCCCTTGCAAAAGACTTGGTGGAATCCAAAGAGCAAGGGGTTCTTCTTATGGCTGGAGAGTCGCAGCCTAAAGAAATCCATGCCTTACTCCATGTCATAAATCAAGCCTTACGTGCAGGAGGAACCATCGCATCTACCTCGGTTTACTACCCGAGTATGGATACAGATCTCTCCCTATGCAGAGAAAGCATCCGGGAATTAGCGGATCGTCTGGGCCAAGGTCAGGTAGAGACGTTGCTCGTGCTCGATAGCAACCCAGCCTACACAGCACCCGCGGATCTGGCATTTCAAGAAAAGATGAAGAAGGTAAAGCATCTCATTCACCTAGGTCTTTACCAGGACGAAACAGGATCGCTTGCACATACTCATATTCCGATGGCGCATTTTCTAGAGGCATGGGGGGATGTTGTTTCTTACGATGGAACAACCAGCATTGTTCAGCCTTTGATTGCTCCTCTTTATCAAGGCTGGTCTTCAATTGAAGTCTTATCTCTTTTACTGACTGGGGTAAAATCTTCAGGTCACGACGTTATTAAAAATTTCTGGGTGGGCATCCTCCAAGGGATCAATAAGCAGACCTTATCGAACCAACCTTCTGATGCTGCCAAAGCAAAGGAATCACCAGATTTGAAACATCCGGAACAGTTGCTCTGGCACCGGTCCTTAAAAGCAGGGCTTTTAAAACTACATGGAGAGTCCTGGGAGTCTCCATTAAAAGCCCCGTCGGTTGCGCCTTCCTTACAGAAAGAAAAAGTTTCCCAGGCGCTTGCTGCTTTCCGGTTGCCCCAGAGTACGAGGCTTGAGATCATTCTGCCGCCAGATTACTCGGTATACGATGGGCGGTTTGCCAACAATGGTTGGCTGCAGGAGCTACCAGACCCCATCACCAAGCTTGTGTGGGACAACGCAGCTCTCCTGTCTCCAAAAACAGCAAAAGCGCTAGGGGTCGCAAACGATGACCTGATCAAAATTGAATCAGGGGGACGATCCGTCGAAGCGGCTGTGCATGTGGTTCCAGGGCATGCGGAAGATACCATCCAATTGAACCTAGGGTATGGCCGTAATGTTGTAGGGCGCATCGGTCAAGGGGCTGGCTTTAATGCCTATGCTCTCAGGACGTCAGCTGTCTTACAGCAGGGTTTTGGCGAGGGAAATGTTACAGCGCTTGGCAAAAAATACGACGATCCTCGAGATAAAAACTGGATTGATATTGTACATGTAAGCGGGCTTGCATCGACCCAGGATCACTTCTCGATGGAGGGACGTGACATTGTCCAAGAGCTTACCGCTAAAGAAGTAGAGCAAGGTAAAGGAAGCCACAAACCCCACGTACCGCTAAAAGCCTTGTGGGAAAGGCCCAGGGAATTTACTGAAGGTCAACAGTGGGGAATGGCGATTGACCTTTCTAAATGCATCGGCTGTGGCGCTTGTACCATCGCTTGCCAGTCCGAAAATAACATTCCTTTGGTCGGGAAAGCCCAGGTTCGAAAAGGACGAGAGATGCACTGGATCCGGGTAGACCGTTATTTCTCAGGAGAGCACGAAGGGGATGGCCCTATCGAAGCTGTTCATCAACCGGTTCCCTGCATGCACTGCGAGAATGCCCCCTGTGAAAATGTTTGCCCCGTTGCAGCTACGCTCCATTCGCCCGATGGGCTCAATGACATGGCGTACAACCGGTGCATTGGGACCAGATATTGCTCGAACAATTGTCCCTACAAAGTCAGGCGGTTTAACTTCTTAGATTGGCGTGGGGATGTGAAAGAAGTAGAGAAGCTCAAATATAACCCCGACGTAACTTTACGTTCGAGAGGGGTGATGGAAAAATGTACTTACTGCGTTCAGCGTATCCGAGGTGCTCAGCAGGATGCGAAGAAGCATGGAGATACCCATGTGGCTGATGGAAAAGTAACGCCTGCGTGTGCACAGGCTTGCCCCGCAGACGCAATCGTGTTCGGAGACATCCGCGATGCCAGTAGTCGAGTTTCTCAACTGAAACGAGATCAACGAAATTATGATCTTCTTGGGGAACTAAATACCAAGCCTCGGACCTCATACCTATCGAGAGTACGAAATCCAAATCCTTTGCTTGAAACCTCGAAGAAGGAGGCCTCGCACCATGAGTAAGTCGCATTCCAACGATTTCAAGCATCCCCCTTCTGATTCTGAGGGAGACGCGATGAATTTATCCATTCCAGAAGAACCCCTGTTAGAGGGGAATCCCAGCTTGCATTCGATCACAGAATCGATTGTGGCTCCGGTCGAAGTGGAGGTCCGCAAAACCCCGATAGCCTGGTGGGTGGCCTTTTTGTTCTCACTCTCTTTGCTTGGTGTTTTCCTTGCAACCGTTGGCTATTTGGTCGTCAAAGGAATTGGGGTCTGGGGAAACAATCAACCCATTGGTTGGGCCTGGGATATTACCAACTTTGTTTGGTGGATTGGGATTGGTCATGCAGGTACGCTGATCTCCGCAATTTTGTTTTTATTCCGGCAAAAATGGCGCACCTCGATCAATCGATTTGCCGAAGCCATGACGATTTTTGCAGTCATCTGCGCCCTTATGTTCCCTCTCTTGCATACAGGTCGGCCTTGGAATGCATTCTGGATGTTTCCCATTCCTAATCAAATGGAAATGTGGCCCAACTTTAAATCGCCTTTGCTATGGGACGTATTTGCGGTCAGCACCTATTTCTTGGTCTCTCTTCTCTTTTGGTATGTAGGGCTGATCCCAGACCTAGCCACCTTACGGGATCGGGCGAAAAATAAAGCAAGAGCCATTATCTATGGCATCTTGGCCATGGGCTGGCGTGGTTCGAACAAACATTGGCAACACTACGAGAAGGCGTACCTGCTTTTGGCAGGATTCTCTACGCCGTTGGTCCTTTCGGTGCATACCATCGTTTCTTTTGACTTTGCCACCTCGGTCGAGCCTGGTTGGCATGCCACCATTTTTCCACCTTATTTCGTCGCGGGTGCTGTGTTTTCAGGATTTGGACTCGTCATGACCCTGATGATTTTGGCACGGCAGCTCTTTGGTCTAAAACACCTGGTCACCATGCGGGTGCTTGAGAATATGAACAAAATCATGCTGGTGACAGGAACTATGGTGGGATTTGCCTACGGCATGGAGTTCTTCATTGCCTGGTACGGTGGAAATCCAGTTGAGCGGTTTACGTTTATTAACCGAGCCTTTGGACCCTATGCCTGGGCCTACTGGATCATGATCACCTGCAACGTGCTTTCTCCCCAGCTCTTCTGGTTCCGCAGAATCCGGCGTTCGATTCCAGCCATGTTTATCATCTCTATCTTTGTAAACATTGGGATGTGGTTTGAGCGTTTCGTCATTATTGTAACCTCGCTCCATCGTGATTATCTTCCCTCCTCATGGGGCTACTTTCGTCCCACGTGGATCGATGTTTCTATGTATGTAGGAACCTTCGGTTTGTTCTTTACGTTCTTCTTGTTGTTCCTACGATTCTTGCCTATGATTGCCATCTCAGAGATTAAGGCAGTCTCTAAAGCGGCAGATCCTCATGCAAAGGAGGAAGGTGATGACACACACTAATCCAAGCTCATTTCAATCAACAAAAAAAGTGTTTGGCATGATTGCCGAGTTTAAAACACCTCACGCTCTATTAGAGGCGGTAAAAAAGGTAAGGGGCCTAGGCTACCGACAACTGGATACCTACACCCCCTTCCCCATCCATGGAATGGACAAAGCCATGGGCCTAAGGCCATCGCGGTTACCATGGTTGGTTCTTTGTGGAGCTTTGTTTGGTACGATCTCAGGCATTGTGATGCAGGCTTGGATGAATGGAATTGACTATCCTTTCCGAATTGGTGGAAAGCCGTTCTTCTCTTACCAAGCATATGTCCCAGTTGCGTTCGAGCTTACCGTGCTGTGCGGAGCCCTGGCCACAGTGCTTGGGATGTTTGCGCTCAATCGGCTGCCTCAACCTTACCATCCCTTGTTTACCCACTCGCGCTTTGCCCGTGCTACAGACGATGGATTCTTTCTGGCCATAGAATCATCGGATTATCATTGGGATGAGCGAAAACTTTATGAAGTGTTAGAAACAGCTGGAGGAAGCTCGATTTCGTTGGTTTACGACCAAGCAGGAGGATCCTCATGAGCAAGGGGTTTCTTTCACAAACGAGCGCGCTAAGTTGGTTTCTGATTGCGTTAGGAATCATGGGAAGTACCGGATGCAAGAATGGTTGCCGTGGTGCTACTACCGAAGAGGCCCCCATCCATATTCAGAGGAACATGTTTTCTCAAGACAAAGGAAAACCGCAGCGAGAAAACCTTTTTTTTGCCGATCATCGGGTGATGCGCCCCGAGGTGCCGGGAACCGTTCCTGCAAATGCTCCTATGAATCCTAGCGACCCTTACTTGACTGGGCTGACTTCTGAAGCATCTATCGAGACTCGTATGGTAACTCCAGGCGCGAAACCAGCAGACGCCCCAGCCTTTCTCGAGCATGCCCCGGTGCCGATCACAGGAGAACTGCTCCACCGAGGACAAGAGCGCTACAATATTTACTGTGCCCCTTGCCACGGTTTGACCGGGCATGGCGACGGAACCGTTCCCACCCAAGCGAAAAAGGGAGGTTTCTTTTGGTCCGTTACTTCCTACCATGACGAGCGAATTCTAGACAGAAAGCAAACCCCGGATGGGAGACTCTTTCACGTCATTACGAATGGCTTGGGCACAATGCCTTCGTACGCATCGCAAATTCCTGTTGAAGACAGGTGGGCGATCGTCGCATACATCCGAGCCTTACAACGAAGCCAACGGGCCAATGTGACCGACGTGCCTGCTTCAGAACGGAGTCAACTACAATGAGCCACTCTCACGAAAGTGCACTCGATACAGCCATCGTATTCTTGCCAGCCAGCATTCGTAAAAAGGCAGTCATGGGGTTTTTGGCCTTTGGCATCGTAGGCCTCCTTGCCACAGGACTTGAGATGCTTCAGGACGGACCTACGATCAAACAGGCACTCTTCTCTTACCTGGTTGCGTACCTGTTTGCTTTAACGATTTGTTTAGGAGGCCTTTTCTTTACATTGCTCCAACATTTGGTAGGAGCTGTTTGGAGCGTCACCGTACGTCGAATTGCTGAAGTGCTGGCATCCATCCTTCCCCTCTTTGCAATTCTCTTTTTACCGATCGCTTTTGGAATACGTCACCTCTACCCTTGGTCCATGGACGTCCATCAACTTCCCCTCGAGATGGCAGAAAAAGTCACGGACGTTCTTGCGAAAAAAGGTAGTTACCTAAACCCAACATTTTTCTACTTGCGTGCTGCATTTTATTTTCTCTGTTGGTCCTTGTTAGGAAGCTGGGTCTATTCTCGTTCAAGAAAGCTAGACCGTACGGGAGATGTCACGCAGCTTAAAAAACTCCGTCGAGGAAGCGCTCCCGCGATCATTCTCTTTGGTCTTACGCTCACCTTTGCAGGGTTTGATTGGGTCATGTCTCTCGACCCCGAGTGGGCCTCGACCATTTTCGGGGTGTATATGTTTGCTGGTGCTGCCGTGACCAGCCTTGCTACCATTACAGGGATTGCACTGCTGCTCCGAAGTGCGGGGTTGCTAAAAAGTATCATTACGTATGAACACTACCATGATCTTGGAAAACTCACGTTTGGGTTTGTCGTCTTCTGGGCGTATATTGCCTTCTCTCAATATTTCCTCATTTGGTACGCAAATATTCCCGAAGAAACCTACTTCTTTGGGATGCGTTGGTTTGTCAATAATGGCCATACCTTCTCGCCAACCCAGGAGGGATGGTGGGCTTGGGTTGCAAAGGCTTTGCTCCTCTGCCAATTTGTAGCACCTTTTTGGTTGCTTCTCTCTCGTTACAGTAAGCGTTCTCCTCTTATTTTGGGGATATCAACCTGCATCCTGCTTGTCGCTCATTACCTGGATTTATACTGGTTTATTATTCCGAATCTCCATGTTACAGGAAATGGATTTCACGGTTTTGATATCACCACCTTGCTTGGTATTGTTGGAATCGTTGGCAGTCTAGTTGCGTATCGCCTAGGTTCTGCAGCACTTATTCCAGTGAAAGATCCCTTTTTAAAAACCTCGGTGGAGTTTGAAAATGTCTAGCCAATCCTCCGCAAGCCATCATTCTTTTTCGGTGGATGAGTCCCAGCCGAAGAACCGGAACTTACTCGTTTGGGGAATGGTCATTCTGTCCATCTTCGGGATTGCTATCTTTGTCCTGACCAATATCTTCTACCAGACACTCGAGCAGAAGGTCTATACCAACGTATTAGCACCGACTTCGGAAGACCTTGAGAAGCTACGAGCTGACCAGTTTAAACAGCTACAGACCTACGGATTTATCGATAAACCCAAACAGATTGTCCATATTCCTATTGAGGAAGCGATCAAGCAAGAGGTAGAAGAAGCCAAGCGAAGGAGTAGCCCCCATGGCATCCAAGAGATGTAGCCTTTGGCTATCCTTTTTGGTTCTTCTCTCCGTGGCTGCCCCTGCTTGGGCAGATTCCTCGGCCACAGGGCCAGCCGCTCGGGATTCAGTGGTTACGCATGATACAGGTGTGCATTCTGGGAACGCCACGCCTACAAACTCATCCTCTACCAATCCTGAGGTCCCCGAGGAGCTAAGAGGAATCGAGATCGAGCAAAACTTGGGAGATCGCATTCCGCTCGATGCGGCCTTTACAGACCACGAAGGCAAGCAGGTGACATTGAGGCATTATTTTAAACCCGGCAGACCTGTGATTCTTACAATGAACTACTATAATTGCCATACCCTTTGCAATTTGGTCCTGGTCGGAACAGCCAAGGGACTTAGCGACCCCGCACTCACATTCTCGCTGGGGAAAGATTTTGAGGTAGTTACTGTTTCGATTGATCCAACGGATACCGTAGAACTTGCAAAAAAAACACGAGAGGACTACAGTCAACTGCTCTCGAGGCCTCTGCCTCAAGAATCTTGGCCCTTTCTTACAGGCTCGCAGGCATCCATAAGGCTTTTGGCGGATGCCTTGGGGTTCCACTACCGCTATGATGAGGCAAGCAAGCAATTTGCCCATGCTGCAGGCATCTTTGTGCTAACGTCTGACGGTCAAATTTCTCAGGTTCTGTACGGGATCGACTTTCCTGGAAAAGTGCTAAGGCTTGCTCTGACAGAAGCCTCCTCTGGAAGTATTGGTAGTCCTTTCGATAAAATTTTGCTATGGTGCTATCATTACGATGCCAAAGAACGGAAATATACCCCCTGGGCGCTCGGAATGATGCGACTCGGCGGGGTCATCACGCTGATAGGACTTAGTATCCTTTTGGTGATGCTGTGGCGCGGTGAACGTTTTAAAAAAATGAGTAAGGTGCGTTATGAGTAGGGTTGCTTCTCTCTTAGGGACGTCTGGCGGAAGTTTCTTGTTTCCTCCTGCCTCTTCTACAACGGCAGGAGATGTAGATGGACCGTTTTATTTTATTCTCTATCTTTCCTGTTTTTTCTTTTTCCTGATTATTGCGCTGATGACTTTCTTTGTCATCCGCTATCGTCGACGTTCCTCGGGGCCTAGAGCCGATCAAAAAATTACCCATCATACGGGGCTTGAGGTGGCTTGGAGCGTCATCCCGCTTCTTTTGCTCATCGTCATCTTTGCGCTTGGCTATAAAGGGTATCTCAATATGTCGGTGGCGCCGAAAGATCCCATTGAGATTAAAGTTACAGCACAAAAATGGAGCTGGTCCTTTGAGTATATGGGAAGCGGTGCTACTAGCTCAAAAGAATTCGCTGTTCCTGTAGGACGTCCGGTAAAACTGATCCTCCATTCCCGAGACGTCATTCATAGCTTCTACGTACCTAGCTTTCGTATCAAGATGGATGCGCTCCCTGGCAGGTACACAACCGTTTGGTTTGAGGCGACCCCGGATTCTTTGGGCAAAACCCAGCAGGTCTATTGTACCGAGTACTGTGGGCTCGATCACTCAAACATGCTAGCGACTATTGTTGTCTTGTCACAAGAGGATTATGATAAATGGGTAGCGAAGCATGCGCAGGTAGGAAATACTCCTGAGGAGAGAGGGGCGAAAACATTCGCCGCGTACTGTGCAAGCTGTCATGCGGTAGGACCGGTTGAAAAGCAGCCCACTCCAACGATTGGCCCGCGACTTTATCAAAAGTTTGGGGCAAAAGAGAACTTGGCTGATGGGAGCACTGTAATTGTGGATGAAACATATATTCGGCGATCCATCGAATACCCAAACGCTCAGTTGGTGGCTACATTTAATCCACAGATGCCCTCTTTTAAGGGAACCCTTTCGGAAGAAAAGATCAGCGATATTATCGCTTATATTAAAAGCTTAAAGTAGGTGAAATTTATGACGCATCATGCTGTACACCGAAACCAGAATCCCCAAACTGCCGTAAGCACCGAGGGACCTTCTTTTTACAAAAGCCACCGAGGTCTTTTGTCTTGGCTTTACACGCTTGACCACAAGCGGATTGGCCTTATGTACCTAGGGGCCATCCTGCTGGCTTTTCTCTTGGGCGGTATCTTGGCGCTCCTGATCCGGCTTGAACTTTGGAATCCTGGTCAAGACCTGATGAAGGCGGACACCTACAACAAAGTCTTTACCGTGCATGGACTGGTTATGGTCTTCTTGGTCCTCATCCCAGGAATCCCCGCAAGCTTAGGAAACTTCTTCCTCCCCTTACAAATTGGAGCCAAGGATTTGGCCTTCCCACGGCTGAATTTGGCAAGCTTCTACGTCTATATGCTTGGAGCTGCCTTTGCAGTGTACGCAATCATTCATCATACTGTAGACACGGGTTGGACGTTCTACATCCCCTACTCCAGTGATGATGCCAATACCACCCGGGTAACCTACATGCTTTTGGCTGCATTCATTATGGGGTTCTCGTCGATTTTTACGGGGATCAACTTTATCGTCACCATCCATAAGCTTCGCGCGCCAGGGATGACTTTTGACAGAATGCCCCTGTTTGTCTGGGCAATGTACGCCACCAGTGTTATTTTAGTATTGGCGACCCCAGTGTTAGGAATTACCCTGCTTCTGCTTGTAGCAGAGCGCGTGCTGCACGTAGGGATCTTTGACCCCAGCATGGGAGGGGACCCCATTTTGTTCCAGCACTTTTTCTGGTTCTATAGTCACCCCGCCGTCTACATCATGATTGTGCCAGCCTTTGGGGTGATTAGTGAGCTCATTGCCACGTTTACACGCAAACCTATCTTTGGCTACCGGGCGATTGCACTTTCCTCGATCGGTATCGCCATCATCGGCTTTTTCCTCTGGGCTCACCACATGTTCACCAGTGGGATGTCCACCCTGGCAGCTATGATTTTTTCGTTCTTAACGTTCCTGGTCGCCATTCCCACTGCGATCAAAGTGTTTAACTGGGTTGCAACCATGTACAAAAGCGAAATTTATCTAGCTACACCCATGTGGTACGCAATGTCTTTCATCTTTTTGTTTACGATTGGAGGACTTACAGGAATCTTCTTAGGAACCCTCTCGGTTGACGTTCATTTGCATGACACCTACTTTGTCGTTGCCCACTTTCATTTTGTGATGGTGGGAGGAACGCTGGTCGCCTTTATTGGAGGACTTCACTACTGGTGGCCGAAGATGACAGGGAAGATGTACAACAGCACGCTAGGAAACTTGGGCTGTATCCTGATTTTCATCGGGTTTAATCTGACGTTTTTGCCCCAGTTTGTCCTAGGGGCGCGAGGGATGCCTCGGAGGTATTACACATATCTTGATCATTTCCAGGGCTTGCATCAGCTTTCCACCATAGGAGCGATGCTGCTTGCGCTAGGTCTTGTGGTCGCAGCGGTATGTCTGTTTGGGTCTCTCCTAAACGGAAAAAAGGCACCGGCCAATCCCTGGAAGGGAACGACGCTGGAATGGGAAACACCCTCTCCACCACCCCTAGAAAACTTCACCCATGAACCGATCGTGACCAAAGCTGTTTACGAACGCGAGGAGTCGTATGAGCGCTAATTCCTCACAAAGTCCTTCAGACCCAAACCGTTTTCTGGCTCACCATTTTCCCTCCGCAAAAACACAAGCGGATGCGGGAAAGCTAGGGATGTGGATCTTTTTGGCTACAGAGATTCTTTTATTCTCGGGTCTGTTCTGCGCGTATGTGGTATTTCGCAGAACCAATCCGGAACTTTTCCTCGAGGGCCAAAAGTTTCTTGATTGGAAGCTGGGTGCAATCAATACCGTGGTCCTGATTTCCTCATCACTTACAATTGCCTTGGCGATCCGCTCTATCCAGCTAAACCAAAAAGGAAGAACCATCCTGCTTCTTCTATGCACTCTGCTTGGGGCTGCCATCTTTTTGGGGATCAAAGGAATCGAGTACTCCCACAAGATCCATGACGGACTGCTTCCAGGGCGGTTCTTCCACTATCACGGCCTGGTAAAGGCAAAGGCTCTTCATATTTACTTTGGTATTTATTTCCTGATGACAGGGCTTCATGGAATCCACGTTATTTTAGGAATGGCCGCCATTGGTTGGGTCACCGTACGAGCGGCTCGAGGGCACTTCCACTCGGGCTATTACACGCCTATCGAGAATGTCGGCCTTTACTGGCACCTGGTGGACCTCATTTGGATTTACTTGTTTCCCCTCCTTTATTTGGTTGGGTAGAAGGAGTTACACGAACATGACTGCAATGCCTCTCCATCACGATGATACTCCCCACGCCATGCCGCTATCCCTTTTACTGAAGGTGTTTGGCGCCCTTTTGGTGCTTACGGTCGTTACTGTAGCCGCCTCCCGGTACGATTTTGGTGCACTCAACAGCATTGTGGCGATGCTGATTGCGACCGTAAAGGCTTCTTTGGTAGCACTTTATTTCATGCACCTTCGCTACGATAATAAATTTTATCTCATTATTTTGCTCGCCAGCCTCATGTTTGTATTCGTGTTTTTTTTCCCCACTTTAATCGATACGGTAACACGTGGCCTGACCGATCCTATTCGGGAACAGATCCTTGAACCAAGCTATCAGTATCTTCCCTCACGGTAACCTCTCCACGAAGCTTGACGGGAACCCCTGACAAGCCTATCCTTTTGTGGTTTGAACTTTCTTGTAGGTTAGGCCCATGGACCCTCTGTCTTTCATTTCCCAGCGAAAATCCGACCACTTGGCCATTGCTTCTTCTAAAGAGGCCGCCTTCCGAGGAAAAGGCACGCTGCTTGACGAGGTAAACCTCATCCACCAATCTCTGCCAGAGCTACATTACAGGACGGTTGATTTGTCTACTAAGTTGCTTGGGAAGGTACTGAAGGCCCCGCTCGTCATCAGTGGGATGACGGGAGGAACCCAAGCGGCAGAACAGATCAACTTAGACTTGGCCAAAGCGGCAGAAACGTTGGGCATTGGATTTGGGCTAGGTTCGCAACGCCCTATGCTGCTTGACCCAAAGGTGGTTGGTAGTTATCGGGTTCGTAAGGTTGCGCCAAATATTCTTTTGCTTGGAAACTTAGGGTTGATGCAAGCAAAAGAGCTGTCTTCGAAGACGATCCAAAGCCTTGTCAAGGAGGTGGATGCGGATGCAATTTGCTTGCACTTAAATCCAGCCATGGAGATTATCCAGTCCGAAGGAGATCGGGACTTTCGCGGAGGGATCGAGACTTTGGTTCGCCTCAAGGCAGAGCTAGACATCCCCCTTATCGTCAAAGAGACAGGTTGTGGACTGTCCGAGAGAGCGGGGGAAACCCTAAAACGGCTTGGCATCACAACAGTGGATGTAAGCGGCGCAGGGGGGACCTCATGGGTTGGGGTAGAAACCTTACGCACGCACGAGGATGGTCCCAAACAGCTAGGCCAAGAGCTATGGGATTGGGGCATCCCCACCGCCGTCTCTGTGGCGTGGATGAGCAGACTTGGCCTTACGTCGATCGCCACAGGAGGGCTGCGGAGCGGGTTGGATGTGGCCCGAGCTCTTGCGTTAGGAGCCACAGCTGGGGGCTTGGCCGCCCCGGTGTTAAAGGCCTACCAAAACGGAGGATATGAGGAGGTCATCGCTTATCTGACTCAGGTCATTGAATCCATCCGCGCCGTGACCTTCCTTACGGGGTGTACCTCTTCAAGCGAGCTTGGAAAGGCTCCTAAAGTGCTAGGAAGCAGGTTAGAAAAATGGATCCATGAGGCGACTTCTGAGGGAACTCGTTAGGAAATGGTGTCTTCGGCTTATGGAAAAATCATTCTGCTGGGCGAACATGCGGTGGTCTATGGGTACCCTGCCCTTTGCGGAGCACTTTCGCAAGGTGTGACCATCAAGACAGTTCCTGGGACAGGGCGGATCCATGTACCTGCTTGGGAGGCTGTCACTCCTCCTCTTACAGAGCTCCTTCAGGATTTGCCTCAAATCCATCACCAGAACCTTCCTCAGCCGCCATTGTCTGGCAAGCCAATTCTGCTCGGTACAGAAACTCAAACCTCCTTCTCTTCGATTCAAGGCCTAACCTCTGCTCAACACCAAAGTTTCTCAGCGCAGGCCCCCTACCCCTCGGCCTCTCTTTCCAAAATCCTTCCTTGGTCAGAAAATCTTTGCCAGGCCTACATTCGCCTTTGGCACTGGCTTCTGGATCAGAAGCGCTTGCATCCTGCTGCTGAGCTTCCATACGATTTTGTTGTCGATTTCCAAATTCCTACGGGAGCAGGCCTTGGCGCATCTGCCGCCTTGTCCGTCGCCTTGGTGCGAATGCTTGACCAAACTCACAAGCTTCATCTTACACCAAACCAAATTCGTGAGGCAGCTTATCAGGCAGAGCAGGTATTTCATGGGAATCACTCGGGTCTGGACGTGACCCTGGCACAGCAGGGTGGATTTGGAGTCTACCGCAAGCCTCAGCTCTACCCAATGCGAACAACCCCGATTCCTTTGTGCATTGGGTATACAGGGAAACGCAAAGACACGAAGGCTCGCGTAGCACATGTGGCCCATCTTATGAAAACAGCTCCCTTGGAAACAGAAGCATGCCTTCAGCACATTGCAACCCTGGTTGAATCTGGTAAACAGGCTGTTTTAACCACCTCTTGGCAGACACTGGGTGATCTGATGAATCAAAACCAGGCAGAGCTACGGAAGCTTGATGCCTCCTCCCCTGAAATCGAGACGTTATGCACCCTGGCCTTACAAGCCGGGGCGCTTGGAGCAAAACTCACCGGTGGAGGTGGGGGCGGTTGCGTTATCGCATTGGGGCCCGGACAAGAACAAAACATCCTTTCTTCTTGGCAACTTGCCGGATTTTCAGCATTTCTTACTTCCCTTGGATCCCCTTCTTCGTGTAATGACGAATAGTATGAAGGCTGTCGCAGAAGCTCGGAGTAATATTGCCCTAGTAAAATACTGGGGAAAGTGTGATCTCATGTTCAACCTCCCGGCCGTTCCTAGCCTCTCTTTTACCCTCGATTGTTTTAGCACCCGTACCGAGGTCCGCTTCGATCCTTCTCTTCGAGAGGATTGCTTTTTCTTAAACGGAAACCTTATCCAAGGACCCAAACTTTGGAAAGTGTCAAGGCATTTGGATCGGATCACGCAAAGGAACCCGAATGAGCTGCGCGCGGAAGTCCACTCGCAGAACAACTTTCCTACCGCCGCCGGCCTTGCCTCGTCTGCATCAGGGTTTGCTGCCCTCACCCTTGCAGGATATCAAGCATTTTCCCTGTGGAAAGAGCACCTATCCCCGGCAAACCTTTCGTTAAAATCTAGTGTTTCCTCGCTCCGTTTCGGCACCCCGTCTCGTTCTAATCGCCTTCCCTCTGGATCCGGAGAATTTTTTCCAGCACCGGACGTTTCTCCCGCTCTGCGAGAACTTTCGATTCTTGCTCGCCAAGGTTCTGGTTCTGCGGCCCGATCGATCCACGGTGGTCTTGTTCTCTTAGGCGCTGGCATCAAAGGACAAGTGGATTCTTCTTTTGCCACTCAAATTTGCGATGCAACAGCTTGGCCCGATCTTCAGCTTGTGGTAGGGATTTCGGGAAGCACCGAAAAAGAAATTTCCTCAACCGAGGCGATGAATCGTACGAAGGAAACGTCCCCCTATTACGATGCTTTCCAAAAAATTGCCCCTCTTGAGATAGAGGCAGCTTTGTCTGCGATTCGAGAGAAAGACATTCAGACCCTGGGCACAGTAACCGAAAGAAGCGCCCTTCGCATGCATGCCGCAGCCATGGCCGCAGATCCAGGGATTG
Organism: uncultured Myxococcales bacterium; assembly: GCA_964537055.1. Taxonomy (GTDB): domain Bacteria; phylum Myxococcota_A; class Polyangia; order Palsa-1104; family JAEUJZ01; genus CAZHYV01. The sequence continues at coordinate 198,639 of CAZHYV010000006.1, read as the reverse complement.
TTTATCTAAGAGGCGTCACCCTCGAGGGTCTCCACGCGGTACGAACACTTCGGACAGATGGGATTCCTGCGTGGTTCACCTGTGACGCAGGACCTCATCCCAAGGCACTGACGCTAAGATCCTATGCAAACGCGGTAAAAGAGGCCTTCGAAAGCCTCGGTGGCATAAAACAAGTGGTAGTATCTTCTTTAGGGGAAGGAGCTCAACTCGTTACAAACCCATGAAGAAACAAAGAATCTTTTTTACGAATGACTCTACGGAAGTTTGGGCGCCAGGAAAGGCCATGCTGGTTGGAGAGTACATTGTTTTGGATGGCGGACCTGCGGTCGTTGCTGCGATGAACTGTTATGCCAAGGCAACCATGGGGGATGCAAGCGAGGGTAGACCTTCTCCCTTTATTGAAGCGGCCATCAGCTTGACCCAAAGTGTCCTTGAGCAAAAAGGCATCCCCAGGATGCGGTATCTTCCTAGGGTAGACACAAATGCATTTTTCGAGGGTCTGCAAAAGCTAGGTCTCGGCTCAAGTGCAGCAGCCACCGTTGCTGTGATCGGTGCGATGTTTCACGCGGCGGGTCTTTCCCTTTCCTCCGCCTCAGTTTGTTCAGAAATCCAGCATGTCGCCTTTAAAGCGCATCAGCTTGCCCAAGGAATGGTAGGAAGCGGAGCAGATATTACAGCAGCCACCTGGGGTGGAATCCAGGTACTGAACTCGCTAATACAACCCCAAACGTCACTCCCTCTTCGGTTTCGTTTGGTCGCTACCCCCACCTCAGCCTCCACCCCTCTTTTGATCCATAAATATCGCAAAGCTGGGGATGGAACCAAATCAGCCTGTGTTCTTTTAACAAGAGCTGCCGAAACCTTTCTTGAGTACTGGCAAGAGCAACACCCGCCTGGTCTTCTCTCTTCCATTGATATGGCGTATGAGGGTTACTTGGCTCTGGGCGCTGCCCTATCTGTGCCTCTCATTACTGAGCATCATAAGCAGATTCACGCGCTAGCAAAATCTGTCGGGGGTGCGGCAAAACCTTCTGGTGCTGGGGGAGGTGACATTGCAATCGTCTTTTTTCCCTCTTCTTCCGCGGAGGTAGAGTTTGCCGAGCAGCTGCCCCCTTTTTTAAGTCTGCTCCCATTCGAAATTAGCCCTTTAGGGGTACATACGGTTCCAAGTAGGGATGGACAGCCAAAGATAGCCTGAACATCAATCATCCATCTTCATTTTAAAGAGGCCGGAGACTGTAAAATCGATAGTCTTCTCTAGCAAATATTCTTATGAGAGGGGAATATCAAACTGGGTAAAATTAGGAGGCTGGCCTGGGCAGGAAACCAGTCCAATCATTAGAGCCATCTCTGCCCCTACAGGTACGGTCATCCCAATCTCTGACAAGCGAATCTCTGCCGATGCTGTTTTGGGCTTTTCTCCAGGTTGAAAAATCAATAGAGCCTTTCGTTCTCTTTGATCCGACAAGAACAGGAGGAGTTCACCACGGATGATCTCTTTCTGGGAAAGAGATCGGGTAAGCTCCAGCGTCAAAGCTCCCCCTTCTCGAGAGAATCTTTTTACATTCACTTTTTGTACCTGGAGATAGGAAGAGCACGACTTTTCCGAAGGAGCTTCTGTTTTTACATTCTTCGTACAGGCCGCAAACATAATACCAACCAAAATAACAGTCAGAAACCTTTGTTTCATCCCTCTCTACCCCATTTTATGCAAGTGACTTTTGCCTTACTGGAAACAAAACCCTCAGTTCAGCAATCCCCCAAGGTTATACAGCACCTTTTTACCAAAAGTTCCTACTCAGATAGTGCGACATATTGAAAATCGATTGGAATTTCCCGAGTCATTGTAGGCGTTTTCATCTTTTGATCTACATCTGGATCATCACTACAGGGAGAAGGAATATAAATTTTTGCTTTTAATTTACTGCCTTCTTGCAAATTATGTAGAGGTACTGCATCACCTATACCAAATCTTAAATCGTACGAAAATACACGGTCACCATCTCTTGGATCCGAGCTAGAGAGCACTCGACCCATTCGAATTCGGCCCGTAGATACTCCCCCCATTGTTTCAAACTCTACACTGACAAATTGGGTAGGCAAAATCGGCTTTTTTAACGCAACGGTAAATTCTCCCCCATTGGGCCCAAATGTTTTAGGATTCATATCAAAGATCATCGGAGCACTACAAGAGCGGTAAGAACGATCGGCATCCGGAATAACCCCTGGAGAATCGCACGCCATAACGAACAGACTGCAGAGTAAGGAAGATATCGATAAGCAAAATGTTCTCATATTTTTCATCGTTGTAACCTCATTGTTAGAAAACATAGCATACCTTAAAGGATTTTCACGAGGTCTCGCAAGGGTATTTTCTTTTGCATCTTAAACTTTGCATAAATTACACACTTTTATGAGGTTTAACTACGGCCATTTTAAAAATAAATCCGGTTTCTGTATCGAAGCCGTTGACAGAAGGGGGCCTCTGCACGCATACTCTACGGATGTTTTTAGGTTTCACCGTCGCTGACTTTTCTTGTTACGAGCCCCGCAAATGGAAATCCAACCTTTTTAACCGAGAACGGATGGAAGTAAAGCAAAAACTCCTCCAACTTGCCCGCCTTGCAGGAGGATCCCTTCTTGATATAGATGGCGCTCCCTTGACTATCGAGGCCTCAGCAGAACATCCTACACTTTCAAACCATAAGCAGGTCGATGCTCAGCATATTTTTTTCTCACGTAACGAAGCTGCTCGAAAAGAGCTTGACCGGATTATCGACCGGCAGAAGCCGTTAACCACAATTTTGGACGATCCAACGCCGCAGCGAAACCATGTCTTTTTGGCAATCAGCCTCAGCTATGACACCCTTGAGGTATCTTTGAAGCTTCATCCAGATGCTTGGGTCGATCGCCAAAACTTAGAGCATAAAGTAAGCGATCATTATGCTGCAGAAAAATTGGTGGATCTGCTAAATGCACTTCCCTCTTCGTTTTCTATTGGGATTTCCCCCGAGAAGGTTGGTATCCATGAAGCGAATGAGGGTGCACGCTTGGAGATACAATCGCTCCGCAAGCTGATGAAACAGCTGCCCCCTCCCAGCGCTGAGAGCAACGCGATGTCTCTTCCGGGAACGTCCCGGCTGTTTTGTATCAGCCATTCGCTTCCCCGGGAATCCGTTTTGCGCTTTTCGGAGGGATCTACCGAAGCCATCGTAGATTGGCTCAAACAGAGCCTGGCGCAATTGCTCCCGCTCTATCAGGCGATCGCATGGTCACGCAAAAATGATCACGTCTTGGTCAAGGAGGCCTTGGAGCAAGAAAAAGTCACCCAGCGTCAAAAAGGAATTGGCAAATCGGACAAAGTTCGTGTCATCCGTGGTCTTTGGGCTGGAAAGTCAGGCATCGTCCAAGAAATTGACACCAAGGGTCAGCTCCGCATCGTGATTGGAAAGATGGCAGTCAAAATCGATGTAGGGGACGTAGAGAAGGTTGATTAAAGCGTAAGGTTTATTTGAGCTCATAGAGTTGGGCCTCACCCATGAGGAGGCCTACCGATGAGGACTTCCTGTAAAAATTAGTACGTACAGGAGATTTTTTGTACAGGGACTCTTTCCAGAGGAGCAATCCTAAATTGTCCTCTCCAATCTCCTTCGATTTCTGGGTGTAAATCTCGGGTCTTCCAGTTCAACTTAAGAAGCTGTTCTTTTCTAAACAACAAGAAGGTGGTTTCTTTGGGAAAACGGGCCTCTGCGTTTTTAAGGGTCTCAAATTTCTTATGCTCCACCCCCCATACAGGAAGCTGCGATTCATTGTCGTACCACTCGACTTTTAGGATGTCGGTCACCTTGCCGTCTGCAAAAGGGGCGAGCCAAATCTTTTCCATTCTCCCCTGCTCGTCCTGCAGGACCAAAATCTCGGCCCCCGGATCTCGGCCAGGACTTGCGTAGCTTCCATCCCAGGATATCTTAGGTGGCAATGACGTTTGCAGAAGTGGAGCACTTCCAAGCAGCACTTCCGTTAGCTGGTCCGGAGCCAAAACCAAAGGAATGTCTGAATGAAGTTGTTCGAAGCTACAGGGGTGGGCAGGACCCTCCATAAACACCATACGGTCCTCGTTACGAAGGTCAACATACTGAAAAGAGGCCCCATCCGTAGCCAAGTATAGCAAAGGGGGAGTAGCTCCACTTGCGACAGGACCCTCCAAAAAGACATACCCAGGTCGGGCAATTTGGAACTCAAACGTTTGGCTTCCAGGAGGAAGGTTTCTTTTTTCTTTTGCTTCAATGTTGATTTTCGCCTCAGCTTTGATAGGCGTTTGAAACGCTTGCTTTTTTTGCTGAAGCTGCTCTACAACCTGCTCGGCAGTGATAGCTAAGGTATAAGGTCTTGTGACGCTTGGCTCTTTCACGTTTTGCCGAGGACAACCACTAAATATGAGGAAAGGAAGAATGGCAAGAAGGATTCTTTTTTTCACAAGGGCAATGTAGCACAGACCCCCCAGAAAAACCAAGCTTTTACAGCAATCCTAAGAGGACTTAGTTCCGATTCGCCCTTCGTAGTGCTCGGTAGTTTTGGTAGTTGAGGACTCGTGATTCATGAAGTGTAACAGCAGCCTCTCTCTGGTTGATTCTATCTATGGCTGCTTGTGCTTCGGGCGTTGGATAAGGGTTAGATCCGTCCGTGGCATCTATGGCATGATCAATGATGCGCCAATCAGACTCATTCATTTTGTTCATCAAATCCCTTCTGAGAAAATCAAACTCGTTTGCCTCGACGACCTCAATTGCCGGGGGTCTTACTGGAACAACCTTTGGCTTGGTCAATCCTGAAGCAGCCGAAGCACCCAAAGCAGCATCCGCCCCTGCTAGGGCGGACGTGCCCTCTACTACAGCCCCTGTGGTAGCACCGGCCGCCGACGCACACTCAGCTGCCTCAGCCCCAAGCGCCACCTCAGTTACCCCGGTGCCAATGGCAGCCTCGGTACCAGCTACTACCTCAGCTGCGCCAACCGCAGTTCCTTCTGCGGCACCTAGCGCTGCACCCCCTTCTGCCATAGCGGCGCCTCCTGCGACTCTAGCACAGCCCCTTGCAAGAAGCCCAAGTCCTCCTGTAACACCCAATCCTTCAATCCAATCTCCACAACCCGCTAGGCAAGTACTAGCCACGATAACGATAAGGAAACCCAAAGACATTCTCTGCATACAAATTTTTTCCATAAACGTATACCTCAAATCAATGCGTAATAATAAAGGCAAAAATTTGGTAGGTTCTTTCATGACAACTATACCTATTTCGTCGGCAATCGCTATAAAAATGAACGGACCTTGCATTTTTCTCTTGGCGAAAACATAAACCTCGCCTACATTATTGGCTTTCTACGGTGAGTGTAGCTCAGCTGGTAGAGCACTGGACTGTGACTCCAGGTGTCGAGGGTTCGAGCCCCTTCATTCACCCTTCTCCTCACAAACATCCCGAATTATGCAAAGTTTTTTGGGCCCCCATGATGATGTTTATCATTCCTCCATGGAAGGACTCCCCTGAGCAGGAGAAACCCATACATGAGGGTCTACTGGGTGATCGTCGTCTCCACAACGCCTAGCCTTACATTAACGTCTGACGTGGTAAGGAAGTTGCGATGGATAGGGTTTTGTAAAGCTCCCTCCCGGGTGGCTGGATCATTTAACTGTCGTGCTATATTGCGCCAGCCTGCACGAAGGCGAGGATCTTGAACCTCAGATGGGGCTTCTGGTGGAACAATTTCTGGTCTCGTCATGACATCTGCCGGCAACCTCCCTGATGGGGTCCTCGACATTCTGGGTCCATATATAGGCTCGGCAACCCATCTCCTCCCCGGAGTTTCTGACGCTACGTCTCCTGCCAAAGCATCCCCTGCTACATCTCCTGCCAAAGCGTCTCCTGCTGCGGCAAGACCTCCGGTTGCAGCCCCACCGATTACCTGACCGGTAGCACCGCTCTCTCCCGAGGCACTTGCTGCTGCGGTACCTGCCTCTTCAGTTTCGTCTAATATTGCTGCGATGCGCGCATTTCTTTGCTCAATCTGTTTTCTTACTCCATGCGCAGCACCAAGTGCCTCTTCGCCTCTTTCGGCTGAATCGATCTGGGGTGCTGAACCCATACATAAGCTTCTTAATGGACACATAGAAAACATAACTGTGCAACCAATCAAGCCAACGATATTGATTATCTTTTTTAACGAAATCTTCATATTGTTCACTCCTAGCAAATATTGTTCACAAACAAGCCCATCCCACCCCCTCTCCATTGCTCAGGGCTTCGGAATTAAGCTCACTCTCATCAAACGTCTTTTAAACGCCGCTTAGTACTTCGGAGGGCGACAGTCTTGCCGCCGAGCGTGCGGGGAAGTAGGCTCCCAGCACACACGAAAGCATTGATAAGGTCAATGCTCCCAGAAGGAGCCAGGGGGAGAAATAAAAGTAAGAATCGGGCTTAAACGGAAAATCTGGCAAGACCCGAGCAGACAAGAAATTAATCCCCAAAGAAATCAGCCACGAAGTCAAAAGCCCAAGGGTGGCACCTAAGGTACCAATCGCCATGGCCTCCCCTAAAATGACAATCTTTAAATCAAGGGCGCTTGCACCGACCGCCCTCATAATCCCTAGCTCTTTCCTGCGTTCACTTACAATCCGGAAAAACGTATGCGTAATGTTCACGATTGCGACGAAAATAATCGCAAACGAGATGAGCAAAAACATCGTTGTGATCAGCATTACCGCAAGGCCTACCTTTTCAGCACCGTTGTCCTGGATCTCGTAACCAAGTTTTTTCACTGCGTCAATGACCGCGGTGACACTGCCGTGCTTTTTCACCTCGATCGAGAGGCTGGTATAATTTTTTCCTGCGTCTCCCCCGACGAATTGCTCATTCCACCTTTGAATGTAAGGCAAGGGAACGGTCAACCCCAATCCAATGGCCCGATCGTTTAAACCCACCAACATAAATCGTCGAGGATGCATCGAGGTTTCATTGGTTTTTTTAAAAAAGGATTGATTGAGCCGCACGGTAATTCCCATGCCAAACAGCTGTGGCAAGAGTACCTCTTTGGTAAGGCCGCTCAGCTTCGGAAGGTTGTAAATTGAGGCCAAGGAGCCATTATAGATCTCAAGAAGGGTTGGAGAAATAATAACAGGGATCGGCATCTCGCATCGATTGCGGTCCCAAGCGCAATACATAGGAGATTGACAGTCCTCGTCTTTTTCGCAGTAAGGTTCTTCTTTGAGGGATAAATCTCGAAATGGTAGGAGATGGTTCTTCTGATATACCTCGGCTGGATGCTTCCCCTGCATGGTAAGTTCAGGAACTGCATCTGGATCGATCCCATCGACGATTAAATCAGTATACATCACTCGTCCAAGCAGCTTTTCTCCACCCCACCCTGACATAGGAAATACGGCTTTCATCCTAGGATACACGGCCTGAATGTCGGGGTGTTTCTGTAATTCTTTGACCACCTCATCGTTGAGAGGCTTAGGCCCAAACAAATCTAGCATCGCGGTGGGACCTGTCACTTCAAGTCGGCCTGGCGGAAATACCCGATCGAGCAGACGTTTTTTAATCCCCAGGGTCAGGGCCAAAAAAAATGACATAATAGAAATCGCGACCGTAATCCCAAACACAGAGAGAAAGAACGAACGTTTTCCTCGCTTGATGTTTTGAATGGACAGGAGAACCGCTTGACGAGCCTTCATAAGATAATCCTTCCATCAGACATTTGTAAAACACGGTGGGCCACTGCGGGAATACGCACGTCATGGGTGACCACAAGGAGGGTGATCCCATCTTGGTTGAGGCTACGAAACAGCTCAATCATTTGGAGCGCGGTAAGTGAATCCAAATTTCCCGTAGGTTCGTCACATAAAAGAAGAATTGGGTGATGAAATAACGCCCTTGCAATGGCCACCCGTTGTTTCTGCCCTCCGGACAGTTCAGCGGGACGCACGTTCTTAAACTCGCTTAATCCTACCCGGTCGAGCACTTCCTCGGCACGCTTCCCTGCCTCTTCTTTAGAGAGAGGTTGACCAGCAAAGGCATTTGGCAGGGTCACATTTTCTAAGCAGCTTAAATGATCAAGCAAATGGAAAGCCTGAAAGACAAAACCTAAAGATTTGTTTCGGAAATGGCTCAGCTCGGTGTCAGAAAGCTTGGCCAGTTCGTTTCCACACGAACGAACCATCCCTTGGTAGTCACGATCGATCCCTCCCACAATATGAAGCAATGTCGATTTCCCTGATCCTGAGCGTCCGGTAATCGCTACCATTTCTCCCTTCTGCATTTGAAAAGAGATCCCCTGTAAGATGGGCTGAGTCCCATAGGATTTATAGAGGTCGTTCACTTCAATAATCGTATCGGTGGTCATGACCTATTGTTTCTCTTTCCAGTTACCTTGAATCCCACCCTGGACCGCTTTCGACAAAGACCCCCTCTTCATCAGATCTACCTTGCCCAAGATCGCCTCTCCCCGAAAATCTGTTGCCTGTGCGTGCACGCCTGTGTCCATACGAATTGCATCGCAAGGACAGGCCTCGACGCATAAGCCACAAACTACACACCGTAGCTCATCAATCTCAAAGAGCTTCGGGCGTTTCTCGCTGGGATTTCCTGTATCTTCCGCAACAATGGTAATACAATGGGCCGGACATACCGTTGGACAAAGCATGCAAGCAACGCAGCGGACCGAGCCGTCCTCACGGTGCATCAAACGGTGCAGCCCCCGAAACCGCTCTGGATAGGGAACCTTTTCCTCTGGGTATTGAACCGTGACGGTATACTTTCTTCGGAAAAGATTCGCAAAAAAGTGCCGCATGGTGACCCCAAGGCCCTTCAGAAGCTCGGGCAGGTAGACCCGTTGCTCGAGCGAATCCGGCCTGCCCACAACACGGATTCCTACCCTTCCTTTTGGGATGCTTCGTTCTTTTTGATTTGTCTGCTTCTGTTCCATCCTATTTCCCCGAAGAAAGCCAAAGTTTCACAGCGGCGGTAATCACCAAATTTGCCAAAGAAAGCGGAAGAAGCTGCTTCCATCCTAGCCTCATGAGCTGGTCTGGACGGAACCGAGGGTAGGTCCACCGAATCATCAATTGCAACCAGCAGAAGAAGAGCACCTTGACCGACCAACCCAATACCTGAACCAGAATGACAGCGTAGTGCGGCATTCGTAAGAAGGAAAACCCTTCGGGTCCTAATCCAGGAATCTGCCAACCACCAAAAAAGACGGTCGTCACAATCGCTGACAAGAAAATGGTTTCGATAAATTCGGCCAAGAAAAAGATCCCAAATCTCATCCCAGAATACTCGACAAAGTACCCGATTAGCTCCGGTTCTCCTTCGGGCAAATCAAACGGTGCGCGTTTGGTCTCTGCAATCGCAGCGATAAAGAAAATGAGGAACGCCAGTGGTTGGGTCACAATACCCCAGGTGAGAGGATTGGATCCTTGCTTCAGCACCAAAGCCTGAGGCTCGAGGGTGCCATAGATTAGAAAAATCCCCATCAGCGATAGCCCCATCGTAACCTCGTACGACATCATTTGGGAGGACGCCCGCATCCCTCCCAGAAGCGACCATTTGTTGTAGGAAGCCCAACCGGCCAGCGTCGTTCCATAAACTGCCAGTGAAGCCAGTGCAAAATAAAAGAGCAGACCGACATCAAGCCGAACCACCTGGAGGGAGATGCGGTTTTGGCATTGCTGGACCACATCGCTTGTGACCACCTGAGACAAATGATCTACACACAAGTCGTTACCAAAGGGGATGAGCGCAAACGTGATCAGCACAGGCGTAATTGCCATCAGCGGCGCTAGCGCGTAAAGAAATCGGTGGGCCTTGGCAGGAACCAAGTCTTCTTTAAACATCATCTTGATCGCGTCCGCGATAAAGTGGGTAATCCCCCAAAGCCGAAACCCAAAGATGGAAGCCCGATTGGGTCCAAGGCGGTCCTGCATCATCGCAGATTGTCGACGCTCGGCCCAAGTACTTAGCGAGGCCAGCGGCATCACAAACCCAAGCACCAAGAGGAGCAACTTTAGAAAAGCGGCGACTCCGGGATGTTCTACCAAAAAGAGAAGAATCTTATGAATCATGGCTCTTGACTACCCTCTCGAATTTGCAAATCGAAGTTTCACTGGAGGAATTTCTCTTCCCCAATCTGCCTTAAGAAACGACTGGAGCGGCTCAGCTTCCTGTGTGAGATCTTCGGTATTCCGTTTCATATATTCCAACATGAGCAAAAATGCTTGTTTCGGTGACGCTGGCAAGGTTCCCTGCTTGAGCCAACCCGCCTTTTTACCAATCAGCCCGATCCATTCAAGGTGAGACCGTGCATCCCCCGCTGAAGAAAGCGCCTTGTGAGTTCTCTGTACCCTCCAGGTCTGGTTTGTAAACGTGCCATCCACCTCGGCCCATGCCGTGGTTGGCAGACGAATGTGAGCTCTCTCCACAAGCGGAGTGTGATGGACAGCTTGGACGATAAACACCTTTAACCGGTCTAAAAGTTGAAACAGATGGCTCTGCTCGACCTCGTGTAGAGGCACATCCTCACCAATCATCCAAAGCGCTTTTAATTTTTCCTGCTCTAAGTCTTTTAGAAGCTCTTGGAAATTCTTCGCCTGGCTTCCTGCAAACAAACGGGCCCCCTGTGTATTTGGGTTTACATCAGCCGACCTCAAGATGCGGTCCGCCCGCTCGGGACGGTCCTTCCGTCCTGATACATAACAGGTCACGTCAGCACCTAGCTGTCTTAGGTGCTCTACCACTCTTCGAAGAAGAAACAATCCCTCGTTTTGAGCCTGCGCCCCAAAAACAACCCCAATGGATCCTTTTGCTTCTAAAACTTGATTCAGCCTTGAGGCAGCTTCGGTTGCTGCTTTCTCTGCGTTTGCCAGTTGCCCTGGAAGGCCTTTGCCAACGCCAATCCGCGCCCCTGCCAATCGTTTAGAACGGAGCTCCTTGTAGGTAAATCGACCTTCATCACACATCCAGAACTTGTTAACTTCTTGGTTCTCTCGAGGGACAAGGCGCCATGCTTCTCCTTGATGATGGTGAATTTCGATATTACATCCAGTCGAGCATCCAGGACAAATGGAAGGTGTTGTGTAAAGCTCCCAAGCTCTCATCCGGAAACGAAAATCCTTGCTGGTCAGTGCACCTACGGGACACACATCCACCGTATTTAAAGAGTAAGGGTTATCTAAAACCTGCCCAGGGGCAACGGTAAGAACTTCGTGGTCTCCTCGGTAAGACATCTCTAATTGATGGACCCCTGCAACTTCGTCACAAACACGGATGCACCTTGTGCAGAGAATACACCGTTCTGCATCTAGTACAATGGTAGGCCCGAGGTCAACCACCTTAGGCTTATGAACCTTGTCAAATTCTACCCGCGACTCGGCCCCGTCCCACTCCATATACAGTTTCTGGAGAGTGCATTCACCCGCTTTATCACAGATGGGACAATCTACCGGATGATTCACCAGCGTAAACTCGAGCATCTGGGCCCGTGCTTTTTGTACACGTTCACTCTGGGTAACAACCTCCATTTTATCGGTGGCAGGTGTATAGCACGAAGGCACAAGCTTTGGTTGTCCTACAACTTCGACTAGGCATTGGCGGCACACCGCAGGCGAGCTGAGGCCAGCGTGGTAACAAAAATAACTAATGTCGTTCCCCTGCTGTAAACAAGCTTCAAGCAAGTTTGTTCCTTTGGGGACAGTTACCTCGTTGCCATCGATTTTAATGGTGACCATTTCAGTGCTTGTAGAAGCTGCCTTCTTTTCTTCTATCATGTTCTTTTCCATCTTAGCGATCGCACTCGCCCCCGATCATATTCAACATCCCAAAGGTGGGGACAATATCTGCAATTCCTGCCCCTTGGATAAGTTTTGAGAGGGACTGCATTAAAATAAAACAGGGCGGTCTCACTCGACATTTATAGGGTTGTCCCGTTCCGTCGGAAACAATGTAGAACCCTAGCTCCCCGTTGCCTCCCTCTGTATAGGAATAGACTTCTCCCTTAGGGACTTTAATACCATCGATGATCAACTTAAAATGATTAATCATGCCCTCAATGGTATTGTAGACCTCTCGCTTGGGAGGCAACGAGATCCTAGGATCGTCGATTTGCACAGGCCCTACGGGAATCTGCTGTAATGCCTGCTCTAAAATGAACATTGATTGCCGGATCTCTTCCATCCGTACTGCAAACCGGTCATAGTTATCACCGTTGGTACCGACTGGAATATCAAAATCAAACCGATCGTAGACAAGGTAGGGATGATCTTTGCGAACGTCGTAGGGAACACCCGTCGACCTCAAGCAAGGTCCCGTCCATCCATAGGCCACAGCATCTTCTGCAGAAAATACGCCAACTCCGTCCATCCTGTCACGAAAGATACGATTTTTCACCAGAAGGGATTCGACCTCTTTCAGCGTCTCTCTTGCTTTTGAGAGAATCCTCCGAAGTTTTTCCTCAAAGTGAGGTGTTAAATCTGCAGCCACCCCGCCAATTCTTACATAAGCGTGGGTGAGCCGGGCCCCAGTGAGCTCTTCTAAAAGTTCCCAGAGCCATTCGCGAACTTTGATCATCCATAGAAAGGGAGTAAATCCTCCCAATTCCATGACAGAAGCTCCGAGACAAGTTAAATGATCGGTAATCCGAGAGATCTCACCCACAATCACCCGAATGTATTGGGCCCGTTCAGGGATTTGCTTTTCAATCCCGATCAATTTTTCAACGGCCAATGCATACCCCACGTTGTTGAGCAGAGGAGACACATAGTTAAGCCGATCGGTATATGGAAAAACTTGGGTCCACGTGGCATGCTCTGCTTCTTTCTCAAAGCACCGGTGCAAGTAGCCCACCTGAACGTCAGAATGTTTTACAGTCTCTCCTTCTACAGTAAGCACAATCCGCACGGTGCCGTGTGTAGCTGGATGAGAAGGACCCATGTTGATTGTCATTGGTTCTGTAGGAAGCTCTGATTCATCAACGGCTTCCTCATCTAGGGCTCCCCAATTCCCTTTTGCAGCGCGCAATTCCCGCGTGCGCTCAGAGACGATCTCCTCAGGGGTAGGCATCCCAAAAACAATCTCAGAAGATTCAGGATAAACTCCTTGGTGGTTTGTCATTTTCATTCTACCGTCCCTCTTGGATCTTCATTCGCAGGGAGTAAATTCTCTCTTCGAACCAGAGGTTGTCTTTTTTCTTTGGGATAATCTTTTCGTAAGGGATATCCCACAAATTCTTCATAGAGCAGAATTCTTCGAAGGTCAGGGTGTCCCATAAATTGAATCCCGTACAAGTCCCAGACCTCCCTCTCAAGCCAATTCGCCGCGGGCCACAAAGGCACAATGCTTTCGATTGAGGGAGCCTGTCCATCTTCTGGTTCCATGAGGGGCACTTTGATCCGTAGTCTGGCGCCCGTCCTCATCGATCGAAGGTGATAGACAACCTCAAATCGAGCCTCGGCACGACCCCAGTAGTCAACGGCAGTAATATCAACCAAAAAATCATACCCCATTTGGTTCTTTAAAAACCGCATGGCCGGGATCAATTGAGACGCGACGATCATCGCAGTTTCGTCGCCTTGATGATGATGGGTCGAGAGAATGACCTCTTTACCAAATTGAGAAACAAATTGATCAAGATCTGCTTTACTCATAGTCTATTTCACAATGGGAAGATGAATTCCCTGTTTCTTCATTTGCTTTTCCTGCAAATCTCGCTTTTGTACCCAGGTGCTTCCTTCTTGGATTTTCTTCTGGAGAAGCATCAGTCCATCAAGCACCTGCTCTGGCCTTGGTGGACACCCTGGGATATAAACATCCACCGGAATGATCTGGTCTGCCCCAGGCACGCTGCTATAATTTTGGTAAAATCCACCTGTCGAGGCGCAAACACCAAAAGCAATGACCCATTTGGGTTCCGCCATCTGTTCCCAAATCCTTCTCAAGACAGGGGCTTGTTTTTCAACAATGGTCCCCACGACAAAGAGCAAATCTGCCTGTCTGGGAGAGAATCGAGGAAACTCAGCACCAAACCGAGCGATATCATATTTGGAACCCGCTGTCGCCATATATTCCATACCGCAGCATGCAGTGACAAAAGGATAGCTGAACAATGAGTACTTTCTTGCCCAGCTTAAGGCATCTTCAAATTTCGAAGTGTACGTCTCAGCCATAGAACAATTCCTTACCCCCATCCAATGGCACGTTTGCGCCAAACATACGTAAGAGCTGCGATTAAGGTGCCTAAAAAGACAAGCATTTCTACCAACAGAAATAGAGAAGGGCTATTGTGGAAATAAGTCGCCCATGGGTACAAAAATGCAGCTTCAATATCAAATATTAAAAATAAAATAGCTACTTGATAGAACTTTACAGAAAACCTAACTCGCGGAGATCCAATCGGTTCTGAACCACATTCAAAGGGTGCTAGCTTTGCAGCACCCCCTCGTTTAGGACCTAGAAACATCGCAAGAATAAGAAATAAGCAGGAAAAGCCGATCCCAAAAAAGATCGCTACCAAGGTCGATGTATAATCTTCCATCATAGGATACCTTTCTTTTCGCACTCTCCATAAACCATTTTTCTATGTTTCCTCACCCTCATGCTAGTCTTAGATTGCTAAAGATAGCAATGGATGAATGCTTCGTAAACTTTCTTGAGGAAAGTTTTGACATAGAGTTTTTATTCTTTTGGGCTGATCGTGCATTTTAAAAGTTGGCTATTATTACATCTCCTCAGGCTAGAAATGCAAGAAGAGTATCTTTAGAATCGAACTAGTTCTTCTGACTACAGACGGTGAACAAGCAAGAGGAAGCCTTTCTTATCAAGGTTTGGCATCGTTTTTAATATCGCTTTCTTTTGCAATTCTATCTACCTAACTACCCTATAAAACACGAATCGTATTTAGCACCTACATCAAAAGTATTGCTTTTTCCTCTAAAAAATGACAAAAACTTTGTTGGAGACATCACTATAAAAACCATGGTGCCTCTCCATAAAACCGTTTCATTCGGGAATCAGAATAATTTGATGAGTTTTACCAAAGGGAACCTAATGCCTCGTTCTATTTCAAAAGTCCTCGTAACAACGTCACTGATGCTTGGTTTAACTATTGTATCACCCTCAGTCAGCTTGGGTGTAGCCAAAGGTGCACAAAAGCCGGCAGCGAAAAAGCCCGTAGTAAAGAAAAAACTTCGCACGCCTGCCCCCACTCCGGCAACTAACACACCAACTCCAAAACCTGCGCCAACACAGGTTGCGATCCCTGCTCCAGCACCAAAACCTCAACCGGCTCCTGTTGTGGCTCCACCAAAACCAGCCCCAGCACCAACACCAAGCGGACCTCCTGGTTCTCTCCATATCGTTACAATTCCTGGTGCAGAAGTCGTCATTGGTAATCTACGATTTCCTGCAAGCCAAACCATTTCTGACTTAAATCCAGGGGAATACGAGATTCAGGTAGTAGCCCCAGATTTTCCCGTCCAGAAGAAAACGGTTGTCATTGAATCAAACAAAACGCTCACGTTGCAGGTAGATTTTAAAACGGGGAAGAGCCTCGTTTCTGGGTTAGGCACACTCCGCCTTATTAAGCCCCCTGGAGTAAGCGGTGTTCACTATATTATCGACGGGCGAAACTATGATGGAATGGAATCCCAGCTTGCTTCACCGGGCGGACTCAAATTTCCAGCAGCAGAAAAAGTAACATTTGTGGCTTACAATGCAGCCGGGCGGATGGAACAAACGTTCCCACTTCGTGCGGGAGAAATCCACGATCTTACTTTGAAATTAGAAAATACGGGCAAATTGTTTATTGATTCGCACCCGAACAAGGCCAAAGTCCTTATCGATAATAAAGAGGTAGGATTTACTCCTTTATACCTTGACAAAGTTGAAGCAGGTCCCCATGAAATCACCGTCGATAAAGATGGATATCAAGCTCAGCATGTAAAGGTTACCATCGATCCTACAACAAACAAAGTGCAGAACCTTACAGACATTGTTTTAGAGGCTGAAGATATCGCTGCAAGCGATGATGTTGGCGAGATTTTAAGAAGCTACTCTTCGTTTTCTGCAGTGACTCCACCAGCCGGACGGGGAAGCTTTGACTTCGGAAGCGGTTGGCCGCATGTTGGAAATCTTCGTCTTTTGCTAGGCGTTTATAAAAAGGAAGACAAAGGGGTGGCACTTGGACTGGAATTTAGAACCAATGGATATATGAACACCCTAGGGGCCTTGGTAAAATTTCAGTTTGGCGATATTGGTCCAACCTCTTTTGGTTTAGATCTGTACGGTGGTGGTGGTGGTGGTCCTAGAAACCGTGTCACGGGTTCGTTTGAGCTTGGGGCTCCCATCACCTTCAGCTCAGCAAATGGAAGGATCCGCTTTACCCTTCGCCCTTATCTTGAAGTATACTCTGATCAGAACTGCCCTACAGAAGCGCAGTTACTTCGTTATATGGAAGAAAATCCAGATCCCGGCACACGAGACGCTTACCTAAACCCCAGAAATCCAGCCCAGCGTTTTGAAAGCATCAATGATCGTTGCTACGGCCTTGACAATTTTGGAGTACAAAATGGTGATAGAAGCGGACCTAACCCTATGGCTGCGGCTGCCAATTTCAATAATCCAAACCCGTCCTATCGATATAAAGCGGGCGATATCATCCCTCCAGGGTACCAAGTGGG
Organism: uncultured Myxococcales bacterium; assembly: GCA_964537055.1. Classification (GTDB taxonomy): domain Bacteria; phylum Myxococcota_A; class Polyangia; order Palsa-1104; family JAEUJZ01; genus CAZHYV01. Next base: position 181,918 of record CAZHYV010000006.1, on the reverse strand, counting down.
TGATGTCCGCGATGAATATCGACTTCAAGGCACACCCATTTTAGGACAGTTCATCGGGGTACGATTTTTTATCCAGCTTGCGCTTGAGGTCCAGTTCTCAAGAAGATTTGGGATGTATGCTACCCTAGATTGGACTCCCTTCCAGAACGAGCGTCATGCCTACACCGAGAAGTTTAACCGTATCGCTCCCGTCAGCGATACGCTAGGAGCCGCGGGCGCCCTTTACGGACGCGTCGGTTTTTCCGTCAAGTTTTAGTTTCTCAGGCCATCCTCTTTCTTAAATCACCTCGGGTCGCCTACAGTAGATCCCAAAGTTTCCCCTGCGGATTTTTTTACCTCTCCATTGCTAATCTCTAAAATTGTCTCTAGAATAAACGTATGATTGGGCTTGAAGTTGTCCATGTGCGTCCAGAAAAACCAAACCGGTATCCACCGTTGTTTTTTATTCACGGTGAGTTCCATGCCGCCTGGTGCTGGAAAGAACACTTCCTCCCCTTCTTTCTCGAACGAGGATTTGAGTGTTTGGCCCTAAGTCTGCGAGGACACGGAAGGTCCCGCTTGGTCGACCTACAAAAAGTTCGGTTTCGTGATTACGTAGCAGATGTCACCCAAGTGACTCAGCTTGCATCTAGGTTGCCTATTTTGGTCGGGCATTCGATGGGTGCCGTTGTGGCACAGGGATATGCCCAATACCACCACGTAGCAGGACTGGCTCTTTTGGCACCTCGTTGTGCCTTTAAGGCAAAACATCGTTTCCAACCGTTTTGGCATTTTGTAAAACATCATTTTCGTTCTTACCTAGAAATGCAATTTCTTAAACGGCCCCATGCCCTTGTGCAAACGCCAGAGCGCACTAAAGAGGCATTCTTTAGCGAAGACATGCCCCAGGACAAGATCGAAGAGTACGCTCAGCTCTTCCAGGATGAATCCATCCCTGTTCTCTTTCAGATTCAACGGAGAAATCTGTTCCATCACCCCCCTCGAAAAGGAGTCCCCTGCCTTGTCGTAGGTGCGGGCAATGATACCCTTGTCCATCCCTCAGACATTGATCTTTTGGCTTCTCTGCATCAGGCCACCAAAGAAGTAATTCCAAACTTAGCTCATGACGTAATGTTAGATACCCGTTGGCACCTGGCCGCAGAGTCTTTGCTGTCCTGGATCAAGAAAACCTTTGAAGAAAAAGGATCTAAGCCCAAAGACCCTCCTCCTCTCTATCGATATTAAACATTGATGTCTGAGTGTGTTTTACGTTTCCATGAACATAAGCTCATTTCGATGAAACCATCCATCCTGTACATTGACAGGAAACAAGCGAAGTGGTACCCATCTCAGCAATGGAAATTAAGCAACAAACGACCGTTTTGCTGACGAGTGATGTTGTCCTTAGTCGTAACTTCTATGTCGACGTCTTGGGGTTTGAGGAGGTTATCAACATCGGCTGGTTTGTGAGCTTACGTCATCCCTCAAGTGGGAGCACACTTGACCTCTGGATGCGTACTCACCCAAGCGCGCCCAAGAGTCATAGGGACATCTCAGGAGTTGTGCTTGCCTTTGTGGTTCCCGAGGTTGCAGAAGTAGAGCAGCAGTTTTTAAAAGCAGGCGTACGTATTGTTGAGCCAATGCGGGATGAACCGTGGGGACAACGACATTTTATTGCAGTATCACCAGATGGCGTGCTTCTTGATATTGTTCAGCGAATTCCGCCGCAAGAACAATGGCTTAGGGAACATGGTTTCGTCTGATCAAACCACGACGTCGAAATTGAAAGCCAGGCGCTTTTTTACGTTTTGAGCATTCCTCTTAGAGAAAACACCTAAACTTTCCAGACGCACAGGCGCACAAAACGGACCCTGGCTATTGATGTAAAATTGTAAACTCGGTGCGACGATTTTTGTCTTGCCCCTCGGGCGTGGCATTATCAGCAATGGGCCGCGTAGGTCCATACCCTTCACTGCTCAGTCGAGAGGGCTCAATCCCGTGCTGTACTAAATAATCCAAGACAGCCTTTGCCCGCTTCCTGGACAGCTCGATGTTATACTCTAACTGCCCCCGGTTGTCGGTATGGCCTTCAATAAGAATCTTCATGAGGGGTCGTTCCTTTAATACAGCAACAACCTCGTCCAAAAGTGGGTAGGAGCCCGGCCGAATTTTATCTTGGTTAGTGGCAAACAAAATCTTTTGCAAAAGTACAATTTTTTGCTGCGTTATTGAGATATATTTCCTCTCCAGGGGACAACCCTCTGGTTTGGGGCCCGCTTTGTCCGGACACTTATCCAGGTTATCCGGAATCTCGTCCTGATCGCTATCTGGACATCCCTTGAGCTCTTTGGGGCCTGGCACTTCGGGACATTCATCCTGAGGATCGGGCAGACCATCTTTATCGCGATCGGCGCATCCTTCAAACTCGGGAAGCCCTGGCGTATCAGGACATTTGTCTTTTCGGTCAGGGATCTTATCAAGGTCACGATCCGGACATCCGTTAAGGTCTTTAGGGCCCGGCTCATCAGGGCAATCATCTATAGGATCAATCAACCCATCTCGGTCTCGATCGGATGGGGGTGGAGGTTCCCGCCGTGGCGGAGGCTCCTTTTGAATCTGTGCCATCGGGGCCCACCCAACTCCCAAAAAGATGCGGTGCGCTGTGCCCGGAGTTTGTGTTATTGCCAAAGCAAATCCGCCGCTGACACTGATACTGGTTTTTTGATCGATCCATCGTACCCCTGCCGAGCTCTCAAACGGCGCATAGGTTCTTGGACCATTGATAAGACCGACCGCACCCGTGAGTTCTGCAAAAATCCCAACCGATTTGAGCACGGGAACATACCCCCCTATCCCGAAGCGAAATTGGTGCGAGACCATGGTTTCCCCAAACCACTGATCACTGGTGCGAAATAAGAAGCTTAGATTTAATGCAACAAAAGCACCTTTTTGGCTCCGATACTCAAACGCAAACCGGATGGGCTCAAGCACAAAAGCATCGTTCCCTCGATAAGAGATACCCACCCCTGTGGGAGCAAGAAACTGAGGCACGGCCGCGATTCCAAAGCCACCTTCTTGGTTCTGAAGAAGGCGGAATTTTGCCACCAACCGAATATCTCCAATGCCGAAGGGAAACGGCACAGGTCCTATCCCCGAAGCGCCGTCTAATCGACTTGGGGCCCCTTGGTAGAGTACGATGGGAATATCAAGGCCCAACTGGAACCAGCTTGTAAAACCCAGGCCCCCCATCAAATGCAGGGTAGACATATGGGGCACGTGGAGAGAATCTATAGCCCCACTCATGGGGTTTATAAACACCAGGGGCCTGTAAGCCCATTCAAAAAGGCCCTGGGCCAGCGGCTTCCACTTTCCTGAAGTTTGCGTTCCATCGACAGTAAGGATATTCTCTGGGCCCAAAGCTGGATTCAGAGTTTGTGCATTGAATCCTGCAGCCCACACCTCCGAGAAAGAGCCTACAGAAAAAGCCAGCCCTACCAGAAGAAGTCCCAATTGTTTGATTCGGTTTTTCATGATTCCTTTTCCCTGCTGCTAAGCATTCATATCGTATCTTTTGTTGAAGGCAGGTCAAATATTCAGCTTATGTTGCTCTACCCCAGCCTCAAATTGCCTACCCTAATCAAACTTCTCTACAAAGGCTTCCGACGGCCTGCAAACATCATCCCGTAGGCCAACACGAAAAAGGCAACCCCAAGCATGCCCATAGCGGAATTTGGAAGAGTCTGGCACCCTAACCCACCCGTGAGCGTCTCGGGTCCTTGTAATTTACAAAGCCCATCACTATCACAGAATTGCTTAGGGAAGCACGTCTGCTCGCAGGATCGTGGTTTCAATACGCAAAGCTGTCTCCTTAGGTCACAAATTCTTCCGCTTGGACACATGCTATCGCTCGTACAAGAGACCTGGGGCACACAGCTTTTTTGCGTGACGTCACAGAGAAAACCTGCTTGGCAATCCTCTTGTCGCGTACACCGCCCTGGAGTTACACAGATTTGCTCTGGACTTTGGCAAATCAATCCTTGGCAGCTTTCGTCAGTTATACACCCTACACAACCGTCGACGCCACAAACTTGATTCAACGGGCAAGGACTACAGGTGGCCCCGCAGTACCGGGCAGTTTGGCAGGGGGTACAGAGTCCGTTTTGGCAGGTCGTGCTGCCTGGTTTTTGCAGGTTGCTTTGACAGGGGCTGGCGGGAAGTGGCATTTGGGTTGGGCATTCTTCGCAAGAAAACGAAAATCTGGAGACATCGCTGAACAGATCAGTGGTAGGCACCAGGCTGTAGTTTGCGATCATATTTTTTGGAATCCCCGGCCCCTCAGGTTGTGCAGAATTAGCATGCGCCCACTCTAGATAGGCATTAACATCAGTGGCATCTTGATAATAGAGAATTTCAACAGGGTAAAGGCCTACTTCTTTAAATTCTACCTGTCTTGCAATATGATGCTCTAGCTCGACAGGGTTGGATTCAATCACAAGCTTTCTTGATGTACCAAGTAAGAGTCGACACTGCTTGGCACAGCTGAGTAGATACGTTACTATCCCAGGCTTGGTTATATTCAAGTACCCTCTTAATCTGAGAGCGATCCAGACATTGTCCCCGAGGGGATTTGCCTGAGGATCAAAAGCATAGGGAAGCAGAATTCGGTTAGTAAAGCCAAAATACCCCATAATTTTTGGCAAGGAAAGGTTGACCTGGGCAAACGTTCGCTGCACTTTATTTTCGGGAGGCCTATTCGAGAGGCGCATGTCTCCACGAGGATAATAGAGAACTTTTTCTGCCTCGTTCAACGTCTGAAAGGGTGGCATGGGTGGCATTCCTATATACTTTGCGTGCACGGCGGTTCCGCACAGGCCTCTCCCCGAATCTGTTCTTGGCTTAGCTACCGCTTCGCTCGGGTCCATCTGAAGGGGAGCTGCCCTTCCTATGCCACAAATGAAGAACATGTTCATCAAAGCCGAGATCATACAAATTTGACGCATACTGAAGGTCCTTCCTGTTCCCATACAAATACCGTACAATGAATCCTATATAACAGGGTTAATCCTGCTCCCATCGTAATTCAAGCATATTCCTGAATTCTCGTAGGGCTTATCCTATCTTTTATGTTCTTTTGACTCTTTTATGTAGCATGGTAACCTTGCTATTGTCACCTTTTCCAAGGTATAAGAAGATAAGTATAAGGAGGTCATGATGACAACACTTCGAGAAAAAGACGAACAAGCTGCTAAAAAGAAGGGGCTTGTGGCAGGAGCCGCTTTGGCTGCCTCGGTAAGTCTAGGAATTGTCGCCTCTCCCCTTCTGGCAGTGGTAGGTCTTGTTCCCACGGCTTATTTGGCCTACGATTGGGTGAAGTTTCGTATAAAAAAGGGCATCCGGTTTTAGATGCTTTTCAGACGGCTTGTCTTTCCAAAAAAGCAACTTTTTGTTGCCCTTGCAAGCCTTTGTCTTGCAATAAGTGGATGTAAGCCAAAAGAGCAACCCGGCTCTTCTCCCTTTTCTTCTCTAAGAATGACCAGCTCAATGTTTCGGGCTAACTTTCATGGTCATAGCGGGAAAGAGGAAATGAAGGATGATGGAGACGAGTCCTCATCGCAACTACATCGTGCGATGCAGCAAAGGGGCATCCAGTTTTCGGTGCATTCTATCCATTCAGTATTTAACACCTCTCCCTCTATGTTTGAACAATTTCAAAAGCAGCTGTCCAAAGAACAGAGAAACAGAGTCCCAGGGTTACTTTCGGTACTGGGCGAGGAACTCACGGTTGCCAAAGGGCCAAAATTCAAAAGAAAACATTCTCTTTTTGGCTTTCCAGCCCCTGGAAATCTTAACCATATCACTTTACTAGGAATTAGACGGTTTCTTGCGAACGAAACTCCTTTGAAGGAAGCTTGTAAGAAAGCTCATGCCGACGGAGGTGTTTGTATTGTAAACCACCCAGGTCCCGGGCCTATGATGTGGGAGGAAGATCTTTGGGAAGCCAAAGAGCACCGAATGCTTATTGATGGCCTAGAGGTTTATAATGGGATGGCCCTTGCAGGGTTTGGAAAGCACTTCGAGCAAAGGTATCTCGAAGCCACAGCGTACTCGGGGCTTGGTATGCACATTGCCGCACTCGGAAGTGCAGATACCCATGGGCCTGACTGTGTAAGGAAGGCAAGAAATCGTCTTGGGAAACTTGAATCATGGGCGGAACGGCTTGGGTATATTCCCTCGTCCCCAAGCAGGCCCCGTCCAGAACTTGATGCCCTCACATTACTCGACATGAAAGAACTTTCTTTACCGAATGTCATCTTGGCCTTAAAAGAAAGAAGAACCATTGCTGTGTACAATATGCCCTCTCTCCACGTAGAGTTTCCCCAGCTAGGTCAAGTGCTGCACACCAATCAAGTCCTCTTACAAATTCTTTTCTCGCAGATCGTGGAACGGATTGAGCTTTATCGGGAAGGGGAATTGATTAAGACTTGGGAACAAACGGATCATGCGGATTTTCAAGAAGTGCTCTCCTCGAAGGCAGCGTATGTATTTGTGGCAAGAGCAGGAACAGGACGACTGACCACATCCGCAGTCTGGTACGAGCCTGCTCGGTAAGGAATTTATTCTCGTTCTAAATATTCCGATTGACAGAAACAAAGAAGAATGGCAAAACAAAGAACGCTGGCCCCATGGTCAAGTGGTTAAGACACTGGCCTTTCACGCCGGTAGCACGGGTTCGAACCCCGTTGGGGTCATACTTTCAAATTCATCTTTTTACAAAAACTCTTCGTATGTTTCCGTCTACGTGTTTTGAATTTTTTACTTACGGTAGACATTTGTGTAACCCTACGCAAGATCCCAAGACGACCTTAAAGCTTCCTACAAAACCTACAACATCCGTAGGGATTCTCTAGGAAACCAAAGGTAGCACTTTCAATAAAAGCCCCCTTGATTTCTACAAGACAGATGAATCCCTCTTGATGAAGCATCTAGAAAAGTGTTATATTTTCTCCCTACCCATGTCTGTCTTAGAAAAAACGTCCTACCCTACCATCACTCCTTCTTTTAAGCATCGCCCTAAGCCAGAAGCCAAAGAGACCGCTATGCCACCAGCCGACCCCCTTCTTCATCGACGTATCTTTGTCAATCGGGCTCTACCTCTAGATAAGATAGATGCCATTGGGTTTGATATGGACTATACGCTGGCCATTTATCACCAACCCCAAATGGAAGCCCTTACGCTTCGACTGGTCCTTCAAAAATTAACCCAAGATCGTGGATACTCCCCTCGCATCTTAAGCCTACCTTACGATCCAAAAGTTCCTATGAGAGGGCTTATTATTGATAGCAGGCAGGGGAACCTGCTTAAAGTCGACCGCTACGGAGTTGTCTGTCAAGGATTCCATGGAAGTCGCCCTTTGCATCCCGAACAAATAGAGCAGATCTACCAGAAACATCGGCTTTTGTTCACTTATCCCAATTACTATTGGATGGACACGCTCTACGCTTTACCGGAAGCGACCCTCTTCATGACGCTGGTCGACTTTCTCGATTACGAACAAAAAGAAGGGGCTTTCCCCAAGGAGGAACTACCCGCAAGATATGTTCGGCTGTTTCAGGATATTCGGGAATGTACGGATGAATCTTTCCAGGACGGAACCATTAGCTCCCTCATTTCCTCCAATATCAAAACCTTTATTGAAGCTGATCCTGACCTTCCTTTGGTTCTTCAAAGGTTCCGTTCGGTAGGGAAGAAATTGTTTCTTCTGACCAATAGTTCCCAGACCTACGCCATGACGGTGATGTCCTACTTACTTGACGGGAAGGTTGCTGAATATCCCTACTGGCATCATTATTTTGATTTTATTGTGGTGGATGCAAATAAACCGGCTTTCTTTACGGAGAAAACCCCTTTTTCTACTGTCGATATTCCTGTCTCTCCTGCGGAAGCGAAAAAGAGTCATCCTTCTCAACAGTCTTTCCCCATTTTGCAGAAGGGGAATGTTCACGACCTGCAGACCTATCTCAACGTCCCTGCCTATCGGACGATGTACGTCGGAGATCATATCTACGGGGACATGCTACGGGTAAAAAAGTCTAGCGTGTGGAGAACCGCATTAATTGTCCAAGAGCTAGAGCAGGAGCTTCGTCTCCAAGAGGATGTAAAAATCCAGCTGCAGCGGCTTGAAAAACTAGAACGAAGGCGGTCCCGAACGGATGCAGAGCTTTCCTACCAACAAACGTTGGAACGGGCTTCTCCGTTGACACCTACCGCTCGAACAAAGACCAGGGCTAAGATCGATCGGCTCTGGGCAACGTATCAAGCACTGAATGAGGAAATCACCGCCCTTGAAATAGGCATCCAGAAAAAATTTCATCCGCTTTGGGGGCCCCTCTTTAAAGCAAGAGCCGAAAATTCTCTTTTTGGAGAGCAGGTCAAGGCTTACACTTGTGTATACACGAGCCGCGTCTCTAATTTTTTATCCTACGCCCCTACCCATTTTTTCCATCCCCCTAGGGAGCACCTGCCCCACGAGCGTGTCTACTAGCTAGCAGGCTGGCTACGAACCGTTCTTCGTCCTGTCAAGGACCATTCTTCTGGGAAGGAGTCATTCCTTACGTTTTACTTGTAAAAGAACGAGCACTCCGAAAAAGAGCGAAATTGTGGAAGCGAATAAAACTCCGATTTTTGCCTGTTCTTGAAGCCACGTTTCACGAAACGAGAGTTGGGCGATAAATAATGATATGGTAAACCCGACCCCCGCAAGCAGGACACACCCAAATAGTTGGAGCCAAGTGGCGCGCTCGGGTAAAGAAAGCCGGCGGGTTTTTACTGCCAACCACACAAACCCAAAAATTCCTACTGGTTTACCCAAACATAGGCCGACCATAATGGCCAAGGGTAATCTTTGTTGAAGCGATAGACCCATGTGATCTAGAGGGAGTGCGATAGCGGCATTGCATAGAGCAAAGAGGGGCAAGACAAGGTACGTAACTACAATATGCAACCCCTGCTCAAAACGCGCATAGGAATGGTTTCCCTGAAACTTCTCAGAATCGGCGCTTTCTAATGTTTGCAGTGGGGAATTTGAAGCAGGCGCTTGCGGTATCAATACAGCCGTTAATACACCTGCAAGGGTTGCGTGAATACCTGAGTATAAAAAACACACCCACATCATGCACCCCAGGATTAAATACAAAATTAAATACTTACACTGAAGAAATCTTAGTACCAACATGAGCAAAATAACGACAACGGCCAGAACCAGCGCAATCCAAGACAGCTGGTTCGTATAAAAAATGGCAATCACCAGGATGCTACCGATGTCATCGATAATTGCAAGCGAGGTAAGAAACACCTTGATCCAGGAAGGGATCCTCCTTCCTAGAACAGACAAAACTCCGATAGCAAATGCAATATCGGTCGCGATTGTAATCCCCCATCCCCTAGCAAGAGGAGTCCCGTGGCAGAGGAGGAGAAAGAGAAGCGCTGGTACAACCATGCCTCCCGTTGCACCCACAATCGGCAGGGCTGCCTTGCGGAATGAGGCAAGCTCGCCATGCGCAAGTTCTCGTTTGATTTCGAGACCGACGAGTAAGAAGAACAGAGTCATTCCTCCTTCGTTCACCAAGAACTCAAACGAGAATGAAAGCATCCCCTTTCCCTGGAAGAAGGTATGTTTTTGGTGCCAAAAAGAATGGATTTGATGTCCATAACGCCCATTTGCCAAAAATAAGGCAACCAGCGCAAATAGAAAAAGGACAATGCCTCCCGTGGCTTGGGCTTTAAAAAATTTTGAAAATGCTTGCGTGATGCGCTCCCAAGAGACGCGCTTTGATATCATAAGGGAATAATAATAACTACGCCTTGTTACTTTTCTACAAAAATCGGCCTACTCCTGAAAGCCTATACCTAACCATTGACCTACCCAGGAAAGCAGGCATAATTACTTCCATGAAACACCCCTATGATCTTGTAGAGGCGGTTTTGCGTGAATTCGCTCTTTCTTACCCAGAGACGGTGGAAGAGTTTCCCTGGGGTCACCGAGCAATCAAAGTAAAAAAGAAAACCTTTGTTTTTCTCAGTAGGCAGGGAAACCTCTTTTCTTTATCCTTGAAACTTCCGCACTCTCATTTATCAGCACTTATGTTTTCCTTTGCCGAACCTACGGGGTATGGACTAGGAAAAAATGGTTGGGTGACCGTCTCTTTTCAGGACAGTGAAGAGGTGCCTTTAGATCTGATGAAGGCTTGGATCGACGAAAGTTACCGCGCCCTTGCCCCAAAAACTCTGGTCAAATCACTTCCTTCATTTTCAATAGCGAAGTAACCCGCTTGTTTTAGATGAGAAAACGGCCAAACGGCAGTTGAGAAAAGACATTTTGGGTAGCTTTGTTCCTTCGAAAAGAGGGACTTTCATAAAATCGTTCATGGTTGGTTAGCCTATCTTGGCTTACCAACGACAGAGCTTTATAAAAGAGATTGTGAAAACCCAAGCAGCAGAAGGAGTTTTTTTCGACCTTCTGGAAGTGGTGCAGATACAGAGAGGTTCTTCTTTAGGTTAAGCCCTGGCAGGTGCAATCCAATCTGGGAAGGAATGGTAAGGCGGGAGGCATGAAGAAATTGTCCCTGAACAACCTGGACCAATTCGGCCCCTAAGGCAACTTCTATCTCTTTGGCTATCCCAGGGCCGCCATAAAGCTCATCTCCGTAAAGGGGAAGGCCTAGATAAGCTAGGTGCGCCCGAATCTGATGACGACGACCTGTAAGCGTTTTTACTCGTAGCAATGAGAATTCGTTTGTGACCTGCTCTACCCAAAACTGCGTATGGGCAGACAACGCCTCTGCATGGTAAACTTCTTCTGGCGTTTCAGCGACCCTCATCTTTTCTCTCTGCCCCCTCTCAGGAAGAAGGGGCTGCTTGATCTCTCCGTGATTTGCCTGGGCATGGCCCTGACAAAGCGCTAGGTATTCTTTCTCAATCAAACCCTCAGAAAAAGCCCGCCTTGCTACTTGCCAAGCCTCTTTCGTTCTGGCAAACAGGATGGCTCCGCTAGTCCACCGGTCGAGCCGATGGCAAACGCCACCCTCCCGTGCATGTTCACTCGCGAGAGTGCATTCTGGATACCGGGCAATCACTGCCGAGGCCAAAGTACCCCGTTCTTCCGGTCGCAGGGGGTGACTAGACATTCCGGCCGGCTTATTAACGATGACAAAGTGTGGATCCTCGTACAGAACGTCAAGAGGCAACTCCGGCTCAGCAACAGGAGGCGTACTAACCGCGTCTTGCGGAGGAGAAGTCAGATGGATGATCTCCCCTGCTTTGACTAAATATCCTTTCACAGAGGTCCTTTTACCAACCAGAACCTGCCCATTTTGGATCATTTGGACAGCGCGAGCACGACTTATGCCCGTCTGCTTAGAAACAAAGTCATCCAGCCGACGACCTTGGTCTTGTTTCGATACAACCAAAGAGAGAGAAGCAGGGGTGTTTTGATCAATCATAAGTGAGAATACCGACGAATGGAGACGTTCATACAAAGGCCTAGGGCAATCAACATGGTGAGCAAACTAGAGCCCCCATAGGAAATAAAGGGCAATGTAACCCCAACCACTGGGGCTAGTCCCGTCACCATAGAAATATTAAACAACACGTGCCAAAAAATCAGACTTGCACATCCTAGCACCACATTTCGAGAAAACCGGTCTTTTGCCTCGTTGGCAAGATTGAGAATCCAGAGAAGCAACGCCAAATACAGGGCAAGCAGAACGACACAACCCACCCATCCCCACTCTTCTGCCAAAACAACGAAGGGGAAATCGGTCCACGCCTCGGGGAGAAAGCGAAATTGGTTTTGGGTGCTTTGCATATAACCTTTTCCCCAAAACTGGCCACTTCCAATCGCGACCAGCGCTTGGTAAGCATGCCAACCAGTCCCAGTGACATCTTGCTCAGGAGACCAAAATGACATAAACCTGGCACGCTGATAGTCTCTTAATCCAAAGAAGAAGATCAGGCAGCCCACCGCCAAATCAATGGCAAAGACGCCGATCTTGATGGTCGGCCGGAAACGAACCAAAAGAAGCATGCTGGAAGCAATCAAAATACAGATTAAGGCAGTCCCTAGGTCAGGCTGCCTCATGATAAGGGCGGCCGGAATGATCCAGATGGCATGCCAAGCTAGCGCATAGGGCAGCGGACGGAATTCAAGATCAAAGGAGTCGCCAGAAAATAGCTTGGCGCAGACCAAAATGATTCCAATCTTAATAAATTCAGAGGGTTGTATGGGCGTGTTTCCGATCTCAAGCCAACGACGGGCCCCATGGGAAGATTTCCCTTTAAAAAGGACTAGAAGGAGGAGAATGGCTAAAATAATATAAATCCAAAGTGATTGCTTTTGTAAAAAGCGAAAGTCAATTAATGCCGCAAGGATAAAGGCCCCAATTCCTAGAACAAACCATCCAATTTGTTGTGTAAAAAATTGTTGAGTAAATGAATCCCGCGAAGCCGAACGAGTTGCCGAGTAAAGATTGGTCAGGCCAATTGCAATCAATAGCAAAAGAAGGACGCAAAAAAACCAATCAAACTGTCTGCGGAACTTCTGAAAACGCTCCATACGATTTACTTCCTTTACTGGGACGATTGCCCGTCTCTTCGGGAAGAAGATGCGGGCTTTCCATCGATTTGTTCAAAATATTTTTGGGCGATCCTCATCGCCATGGGAGCGGCTGTTTCTCCTCCATGACCCCCCTCTTCTACAAAAACAGCGATCGCGATTTTAGGATCCCGGGCAGGGGCAAACCCTACAAACCAAGCATTGTTTTTGTTGGGTTGGTTCCTTCGCTCATTTCCCAATTGGGCGGTTCCCGTCTTCCCTACCAAATCGACAGGAATCTTTTCAAACTCTTGTTTGATCGTCTTGTGAGCTGTCCCTGTTCTCCGAAAGACAACATCATGCAATGCATGCGTGATAAATGTCCATGCTTCCTTCGAGATCTTAACCTGATTTCGAACTTTCGGCTCATTTTTCATAAGTACTTTTCCATCGGGCGTCTCCACGTGGTCCACCAAAATAGGCTCATACACGTTGCCTCCATTGGCAAACGCAGCATAGGCCATGGCCATCTGCAGGACATTGACTTTTACATCTCCTTGTCCGATTGCGGTATTTAACGTATACCCTGGCATAAATCCTCCATGTTCCTGGTAGTACTCTTCCGTAGGAATAAAACCGCTCGCCTCTCCCATCTTTAAGTGCGTTGGCTGCGCCAGGCCTAGCGAGGTGGCCGTTTCTGCTAAAGCATTAAATCCAACCTTGCTTACCAGCTCTTCAGCCAGTTTGTAAAAATAAACGTTACAAGAACGGACCAGGGCTCCATGGAGACCGATTTGCCCATGAGAACCTGTACACCGGAATCTTTGTCCTTTGTACCAGTACTCTCCCTTACATTTTATTCGATCGTAAGGGTCAAAGCGAAACCCTTTCTGACCACGGTACTTAAACGCCGCAAGGGCCGTAATAAGTTTAAAGGTAGATGCAGGAAAGTAAGACTCGCGCAAAACACGATCCTTTAAAGGCTTGAACTTGTTTTCTTCGAGTTCTTTGATCTCTTCGTGGGTAAACCGATGGTTCCAATCAGGCGCGGGCCTTGATACCAACGCTAAGATTCGGCCCGTGTGAACATCCACCACAGCTGCAGCGGTCGCATGGTCTGTATCAACAATCGATTGGTAAACAAGCCGCTGGAGACGCATATCGATAGTTAAAGTTACATGATTTCCCGGGATGGGGTCCTTCTTTGATTCCCCACCTAAAGATTGGGTAATCTGAGGATTGGTTCTTCTTTGCCCATTCGCATCCCGGGTAAATATTTCAAACCCTTTCTCCCCACGCAATTCTTTTTCAAAGGCTCGTTCGATGCCCACACGACCTTTGATATCATCAAGCTGGTACCCATTCCCGATCTCGTCAGGATTAACCTGGTTTACATACCCTAAAAGATGAGCCACCATCCGCCCTTCCGTTTGCTTTTTCGGTTTTCCTGGGATTTCATCTTCCGGACGAGGATCATTAGGACCTCGGAAATACGCACGTCGCGGATAAATTCCAATTCGAACCCCGGCTAAATGGTTTCGATCCGACTCAATGAGTGCAACCTGGTCATGCTTAAGATTTTCGTAAATGAGAATCTCTTTCGAACGGTCTTGTCCTGTTCTGCTGGAGATTTTTGCTTCGATTTGAGCAAATTGATCATCTTCTAAGTGTAAATACTGGCGCAGCCGCTCTAGCGTCTCTGGCTTCATCCGGCTTGGATTGACATAGAGACGATAAGAGGGATCGTTTTTTGCAAGGGGTTTCCCGTAGACGTCGCGAATTTCTCCACGAGGCGCAGGAATGGGAATCTCTCGTGTAGTGTTCTTAATACTCCTTCTGTAGAACCAATCTCCCTGAACCAGCTGCAGATATCCCAACCGAGCAACGACCCCTACGAACGAGAGGGTAATAATTAACGCAACCATTCGTAGGGTTTGATCCCAACGGTATTGGCCTGCAGGCACAGGCCCTTTACGGAAATGGCTAAGCAGGCGTGATTTTGGACGATTCTTCCCAAGAAAAAAAGGAGTGAAGGAGGATTTCAGCGTCATGGTAACGTCACTCCAAGCGAAGAAGTTTTTTTCATGGTTCGAGAATCCAGCCGTTCTAAAAGAAGAAACATGAGAGGAGAGAACAGAAAGGTCGAGATCGAGGAGAATAGAATCCACCTCACCTCACCAAGCTGCCATCGCGCGCTTAACCAGCTGCGTATCCCGTAAAGGGAAAAATTGTAACAGAGTGAGGTGATTCCCGTAATCGCGACAAGAAAGCCTTTTCCTCGAACGAGCAGTTTGGTGGAGAGAGCAAATAGGCTTAAAGTGCATAACGATAGAAGCAGGGCTTGCAATCCCATAGGTGTAAACTGGAGAAGGTCGCATAGGTACCCTAAGATGCAGCCAAGGGCGACCAGCATTACTGGACCTACCTCTTTTTTACTATAAGGAAACTTAGAAATAATCGAGGACGGGCCTCGTAATGTATAATAGATAAGCAAGATTAATGGTAGCTGGGGCATTGGAACATAAGGGGTGATAAGAATGTTCCAAAAGGTCGATCCTAGGATAAGAGCAAGATAAGTAACGACGATACAACCGATAAATCGAGGGAATGTCATCGGTCACTGCGAGTCCTTGTGGTAGAAGAGGCTCTTGGGCCGGATCGTGTAGATTGCGGATCTTTCGGAGGCAAGGGGGAAAGAACGATCAGAACCTCCCGCACCTCTTTCAAGTTCACAGCTGGGGTGATCTGAAGCTTCTGGTCAAGACCCGAGGGAGACTTCGTAATCCCACTCACCTGGCCTACGTACAGTTGTGAAGGAAACCCTGAGCCGATCATTTCGTTTCCTGTACCCCGGGCGCCAATTCCTGTCGTCATAATAGGATCATCCATCTGAATTTCGTCTCGAAAATTCACGAATTCGATCTGCAGTTTATTATCCTGTCCGGTTCCTCGCAGGATTCCCATACTTCTGGTTTTAGGAAGATAAACTGGCACTGAAAAGTTTGCATCTACAATCAATTGGACTGTTGCATATGTATCGGCATACGTATGTAACACCTTACCAACAACACCTCCTGTGGTAATAACGGGCATCCCTGGCTTTACCTCTTGATTTTCCTTATCAAAACGAATTTGGACCGTTCTTCCTAACAGAGGAAATGAATCTCTAGCAACAATCTGGGCTGCTACGGTTCCGTATTTCAGCTCATTTTTGAAACGGAGAAGCTGCTCTAAACGCTCGACATGCTCTTTCTCTAAGGAAAGCGTTTGAATCTGGGCCTTAAGCTCCTGATTTTCCTTCAAAAGTTGTTGATTCTCTTTTTTTACGCCCACCAGCGCAAAGTAATTCGAGCCAAAATCGTGAATGGCCCAAGCTACTTTCGAAAGACCTGTTTGAATAGGAGCTGTCGCCCGAAGGATGAGCCGATCTAAAAAGTTAAGGTCTTGTGCATTTTTAGCATTGGCTCTCAAAAATAACGCGGGCAGCACCAAAAGTATTAGGATCAGAGCCACTTGTCGTATTCGGCGTGTATTCATCGTTCCTCCTCCAGATGAGCTGCGCGTAGAGATAAGGCCTGAGTACAGCCACTCTGAGGGTATGCCTTAGGCAACAGCCACTTCTCTTAACAAGCCTAATTCGTCTAGCGCTTTCCCAGTTCCTCGAACCACGGCAAGTTGTGGATTATCGGTAATTGTAACTGGCAAGCCTGTTTCCTCTCGTAAGAGAACATCTAAATTTCTAAGTTGAGATCCGCCTCCTGAAAGGACGATACCGCGGTCCATAATGTCTGCAGAAAGTTCAGGAGGTGTTTTTTCTAAAACAACGCGAATTGCCTCGAGGATGGTATTAATTGGCTCTGCCAATGCTTCTCGAATTTCAGCGGAATGGATTGTAAGGTTTCTAGGAACCCCTGCAACCAAATCCCGGCCCTTCACTTCCATTTGCATCACTTCATCTACTGGGTAGGCCGAACCAATCTGTTTCTTAATATCTTCCGCGGTCCGGTCCCCAATCAGCATATTGTATTTTCTTTTAATATGCTGGACGATCGCCTCGTCCATTTTATCCCCACCTACTCTCACGGATTGGGATACAACAATTCCAGCAAGAGAAATGACTGCAACTTCCGTCGTTCCTCCTCCGATATCCACGATCATGTTTCCCGAAGGTTCTGTGATCGGGAGCCCCGCCCCGATTGCAGCTGCCATTGGCTCTTCGATGAGGTAGACTTCACGGGCACCTGCAGCAAGTGCAGAATCTCGAACCGCACGCTTTTCTACTTCTGTAATTCCCGAAGGGACGCAAATAATAATTCTAGGTTTGACCAGCGTGCGCCGGTTATGTGCACGCATGATAAAGTAACGAAGCATGGCTTCCGTTACTTCAAAATCAGCGATAACCCCATCCTTCATAGGACGGACAGCAACAATATTTCCTGGCGTACGTCCCAGCATCTCTTTTGCTTGTTGTCCTACGGCTAATACCTTTTTGCTTCCGTTTGTGCCTCTCTGAACGGCAACCACCGAGGGCTCATTAAATACAATTCCTTTGCCTTTTACAAAGGTCAGAACTGTAGCTGTCCCTAAATCAATTGCCAAGTCATTTGAGAACAAACCGTACACCCAATCAAAGATCATAAGGTAGTTCCTCTAAAGGTCATTCTTTTCTCAAAAGTCATATCTACACCACCCACCCTTCCCTTTCGTAGCACATGAAGTGGTAGAAGTTCAAGGGGTTTCATTATAGGGCACTCTAATTCCCAATTCATGCAAAACAGAGAATATCTCTTTTTTCTGAACCGCCGCTGTCCTCATTTTCTCTTCTAAAATCTGTCTGTCCTCACGAGAGAGTCTTTACTTTATCCCAAAATAACATGTTGTGTTTTCTACAATGTAGGGCTGGTTCTTGAGAATTCCAGTCCTTTTCTTTATACAAAGTATCTACCAAGCATAAAAGATGAAGAAAGAATATGGACAAACGGAATCCTTCTTCATTACTGTTATGTATATGAAATATACAAGCATGAAAGTCCAGGGAGAAGTGCAGTACGTTGATCTAGAAGGTGGATACTACACATTGAAAACAACCCAGGGAGATGTCTATAAACTTGAAGGGGGTCCTAATGACCTTTATAAAAGCCATAGCAAAGTTGAGGTCGAGGGAGAAGTCGAAAAGAACGGATTTGGGATTGGATTTGGAACCCCAATCCTCCGCGTGAAAAAGGTCTATTCCCTCTAGCTTCTTCCCTACCCATCGCTTATTTACTTACCACTGATCAGCTGCACCGTTTTAGGAGAGATTGCAAGCAACGTTCCTTGTTTTTCAACCAAAGTAAGAATTTCTAATAGGATCTCTTGCCGCATTTTGGCAAATTCTAAAAACTCTGTCGTCTGTAGCCAAAAATTGATCTCAATCTCAAGCGAATGTTCGCCCAGGGCCTTGAGAAAGACCTGAATTTCATGCGGCCAAATCTTAGGATAGGTGCTTAGTTGGTTTTTGATCGCGGTCAAGAGCGATTGTATCTGACTCACTTTTGAACTGTATTCTAGCTTTAGTGTATTTACTGAGCGAATCCGGTCCCGGGCTGCTAAACTTTCGATGTTCATCTCGGCCAATTTACCGTTGGGAATGGTAAGCATGGTTCGATCGGGAGTACGAATGCGCGTAGATCTAAGACCAATATACTCGACGACCCCGGTAAATTCTCCTACTTTTACTTGATCTCCAACACGCATCGGTTGGTCGACGCTAAGCACAATGCCACCGAAGATCTGCTCTAGCGTTTTTTGCGCAGCAAAGACAACCGCGACACCACCGATTCCCAAACCTGCAACTAAGCTTGTAATCGAATAACCCAGCGCGCGGATCGAGAGGACTACGCCAATAAGAAAGAGTAAAAATTTTGCGGCACGTAGTCCTAAAGGAACGATATGCTGTACGTTCGGATGAACCTTCATCCAAGAAGAGGAGCCGATGTGCTCTCCAATGAGATGAAGCATCCTAAGCAGAACCCAAACGCCCGCCCACGCACTTACCAAATGTAAGAATCCTTCGAGAACCTCTTGGACCCGCAGATTGATATAAAGAAGCGGCAGTGCAATTTGAGCAAAGATAGCCGCAAGAAAGAGCCGTAACGGCCGCTTGAGCCGGTTTGGTAAATCTGGATTCCAAAGAGCGTGCTCCGGCTTAAGAAAAGGACGAATGCTTAGACGTAACAAAAGGACGATAATAAATCCTAGAATAAAAGCCAAAAGCAACATAAACGGTAGTGCAAGCCATTGCCAAAGAGAAAGGTTCAGGGGCCCTTGTTTTTGTAGAAATGATGGCAGCCGACTTCGTAACCACTGGTCGTCAAGCATCTTATACCAGCGATCAATATTCCCAAGAACCTGGTAATGGAAAAACCATTGTTTTGTCTCTCTCTTTAACCGCAGCCGAACAATGTCATCAGCACTCGAGGTCCCTAGGATTTGACCTACACTCTCTGTAATTTCTCCGTAGCTATCTCCTTCGCCAATCTTTTTCCCAAAAGGCTCATCAGAAAGCTGGCTGGGATTTACCCGTAGAAGATGATGGGCCACCTCGCAAAACTTTTTTGCCAAGGTCCTTGTGTCTTCATCCTTTCGAGGACGAAGAACAAGTCCTGCCAAATCGTAGTCCTGATCCCAGCAGGCCCTGGAAAAAGATTCCCAAGCCTTTCTAGGAGTGCTTTGATCGATTCCTTCTTGCACCGCAGATGCAGGGCGGAAGAAAAAAGAAACCAACATGAGAAGAGACCAACCCACAGGTTGAAGTTTTTTCCACATCATAAATTACAGATCTATCTAAGGCTTGGTTAAAGAATAGGCTCTATTATCTATAAATTTTTTATTTCAGAGAAGCAGAATTTTGAAAAAATCTCAGAGGAACAAAATACTACCTTCAACTACCCTATTTTGAAAATTTGCATTTACCCAAAGAGCAGGCTACGTTTCGTCTATGAACTCTTCATCCCGATGGTCGGGTTCTATCCAGCTTGACGTTCAAGGAAGACATCTTGTGTTTCTCTTGCTAGGAGGAACACTTTTCCTATTTATGGCTTTCTGTGTCGGGGTCACCATCGGGAAGCGTTTATCCACCCCGACCCAAACTCCTACCCAAAATTTAGATGAAAAACAGCTTGATTGTATTGATTGGGTCGAGGCGCAGATCAGACAAAAAACACAGAATACTCCCTAAACCATTTTTAAGATGGTTTTAACCTTTTGCTCTCGAAGCTTGGGCCTGAGCGCTTGGACCTGAACCAAACCCTAGGATTGCCTCTAGGCAAGTGGACAAAGAGCCCCTACCACCGCCCCGACGCGTACTACCTCGTCGATCATGGCGAGAGTGGCTCCTTCTTCCTTTGCCACTTTGACATGCCCACGAACACAATAGCCACAGGCATTTTGTACAGAGACTGCAATACAGAGAAGCTCTACAAACTTTTTCCCGAGAATGGATTTTACGAAGGGGGTCGCTCTTAGGGTGGGAGGGAACGCATCAAACTCTGGATTTTCAATCAGTCCGCGAAACTTATAATAACCGTTGTATGTCGCACAGGTAAAGGAAGCAGCTTTGGCTGCCTCGCACTCTTCTTTACTTTTTCCAGCAGCCATACAAGCCTGCTCCAGCCAATCTGCAAACGGAATAGCGCCCTTCACAGCAGCGATAGCAAGTCCAATCAAAAGCCGCTCCCCACGTTCCAAAATTTTTGTCTCCCCATCCAATGCCCGATTCAAGTTCAAAATGGTGTCTTTCACGATTTCAGCTGGAATCTTAAGAAGCACTGAAGGAGGCTCTTTCATGGAGTAGCGTTCGGCCAGACGTTCGCGAGCATGGGTAAGTTCATCTAAAGAGGGATTCATATTTGCATTCCTTATCTCATCGAGGGGCCAAAGGCCACAGAAAGCGCCCCTTTTCAGGCATGATTGAACCTGTGACTCGCTGCCGTGGGTCTACAGGGTTTCTTCGCCCTGCTTCCAATCACAGGGACACTTTTTGCCAGTCTGCAGGGCATCCAACGTACGCAAAATTTCATCCACGTTGCGTCCAACATCCAAATCATTGACCTGCATCCAGCGAAGGATGCCCTCAGGATCAATGATAAAGGTACCTCGAAGTGCGATCCCTTCCTCCTCGATGAGAATTCCGTAATCCGCAGCGATGGTTTTTGTCATGTCTGCGATCAGAGGGTATTTTAGCTTACCCAGGCGCTCGTCTGCTTTTACCCAACCTAGGTGTGTATAATGGGAATCTGTGCTTCCTGCCAAAACCACGGTATCTCGGTCTGCAAAATCATCGTAATGGTCGTTTAGCCCGACAAGCTCTGTAGGACATACAAAAGTAAAATCCATTGGATAAAAGGCGAGCACAACCCATTTCCCTCGATAGTCGCTTAAAGAAATTGTTTTAAATTCGCGATCCACCAAAGCTTTGGCAGTAAATTCTGGTGCTGGTTTTCGAACCTGCAAACAAGGTTCATACTCATGATAGTCGTGGCAAGACATAAATTCTCCTTTGAATCGTACAGTTTTTGATAGTGAGTACCACCCTCAGAAGGAGAAAGTCAATAGCCAATCCATCCTGTCCTTTGAATTACCTCTTTGAAAAGAAAAACCGGTCCAGAGCTCGTTCAAAGCCCTATCAAAACTTCTTTATCTTCGAGAGGTCTGAGACCCATTCCGGGTTTTTGGTTTGAAAAAATCTGTTAGTGAGGGAGGCGAAGCCGAAGCAACAGCGGGCGATGTCGGTTCTGCGGAAACACCTACCGAAGAATCTTGGGTAGGTGCAGGGACTAGGCTGTTCTTCATGCCATTAGGAACAACGCATAGAAATGCCCCGATCATGGGAGCATTAGGATCGTCACAGGAGGGTAACTGATGGAGTGCTAGGGGTTCCTCTTCTATTTCGCGATGACATCCCATGCCTAGCAGGCCAAGGCTTACGAAGATTCCCATGTACGTTCTCATGCAGACCTCTCTTTACTCGCCTTCTCAGGCATTTCTACTGCTTAAGTACTCTTACGGCCAAATCCCTGAAACTTCATAAGCTTTGCGGATCCGCTCTAGGGCCTGGGCATAGACGGAAAGACGAGGACTTATGTTTTGTGCCTTCATCCGATCGTACACCTGGTTAAACGTCCGCTTCATAATTTTCTCTAGCCGGGCTTCCACTTCTTCTAAGTCCCAGTACTCAGAACGGGTATTTTGCAACCATTCGAAATAAGAAACCATCACGCCCCCTGAATTGACGAGAATATCAGGAAGAACAGTAATTCCTCTTTGAAGGAGGATTTCTTCGGCCTCGGGATACGTAGGTCCGTTTGCCCCTTCTACGATGACCTTCGCCTTGATTGATTCGGCCTCTTTTTCACCAATCTCTAGCTCAAGCGCTGCGGGAATAAGAATATCGCAAGAGACTGCAAAAAATTCTTCACGGGTGATCGTTTGAGCCTCAGGAAAATTGACGACAGATCCCGTTTTCTTGACGTGCTCAATCAATTGAAGAGGAGATAGCCCTTTGGGGTTATAAATATAACCTTTATAATCGCCAACCGCGACGAGCTCTACCCCAAGCTTACTCAAGATCCTAGCACTATGCGAACCTACGTTCCCAAACCCTTGGATCGCTGCTTTCTTTCCGGTCAAGGTAACTTGTTCTCTTCTGGCCCATTCTACGATACAGTGAACCAAACCTTGACCTGTAGCTGCATCTCGACCGTAAGAACCACCAAGCTCGATGGGTTTTCCTGTTACGACGCCGCGTGCAGCGTTCCTATCGCTGGGCGATGAAAGCTTCATGTACGTATCCATCATCCACGCCATCGTTTGGGAATTTGTTCCTACGTCCGGAGCAGGAATATCAATCTCTGGACCAATATGAGATGCGATCTCATAAGTAAAGCGTCTCGTAATTCTTTCTAGCTCTTTTGGAGTGTGGAGAAGGGGATTGACCTTGACTCCACCTTTTCCTCCTCCGTAGGGAATATTATGAAGCGCTGATTTCCAAGTCATAGCAGATGCAAGGCCAATGACTTCATCTAGATTGACATCTTGATGATACCGAATGCCTCCTTTGTAAGGACCTAAAATATTGTTGTGTTGAAC
This sequence comes from uncultured Myxococcales bacterium, assembly GCA_964537055.1. GTDB lineage: Bacteria > Myxococcota_A > Polyangia > Palsa-1104 > JAEUJZ01 > CAZHYV01. Next base: position 159,221 of record CAZHYV010000006.1, on the reverse strand, counting down.
TCGGTATCCTTGGAACAGACGGATTTGGCCGTTTTCCATTTTCACGGGGAAATTCACCATCACAATATGCTGAGGATGGGCGAGGACATTGGATAGTTCTTGAGACAACCCAACAAACTGGGCCGCTTTTTCTACCTGAGCACTAACGATCGCTCCAAGATTTCCTTTGGGGCCTTCTGCACTGTGTGCTTCTTTCGATGAGGACGACGTAGACGATTTGTTCTGCATGTTCATCATATTCCTTGAATTTTTACGTTAACCACTTCTTCAAAAGAGATTCTAAAATCTTTGGTAGTGAAGTGTAGCATAATTTCTGATTGTTCTGAAATAAAATAGTAGGCTTTGTAAAAGAACCTTAAGGAACTTGCCATTCAGGTCGAATTGGCTGCATAAAACCATACAAAGTCAACGCTGAAAGAATAAGGAGACCCACAAAAAATAGAGCGGAGACGATCTCTGCACGTCTTTGTGAGCCAGGGGTGACCGTCAATCCCCACGTCAGGCAGAACGTCCAAAGACCGTTAGCCAGGTGGAAACTTACCCCTAAGAGCCCTAAAATATAAACTGTTAGCGTCACTGGCTCCCAAAGGGCATGGTGCATTCCCATCCAAGTCTCCGTATGAGGAGGATGAAACGAGGGTAAGATCCGAGCCTTGATAATGTGAGCCACCAAAAATAGAGCTAACCCGATCCCTGAAAGTCGCTGGAGAGTAAATTTTAAATTACTAAAGTACCGAACCTTTGTAGGATTTGGCCTCCATTTAAAAATTAATTTTATTCCAATGACAGCGTGGATCAAAATAGTAAGCCCGAGAAAAAGTTCAAGGGCAATAAAGCCAGGGTGGTTCCGACTTTGAAGAAGCGCCTGCTGATAGGAAGCGGGGCCCCCAAGCGCTGATAAATTCGTCCACAAATGCAAGATCACATAAATACCCAGAGGAACGACGCCTAAAAAAGACATAAGTCTCTTATTCCTAAAGTAGTTATGGGTGCTTTCTTTCTCGATCTTTCCCTGTGTCATGCACGATTCCTTGTTTCTAGGGTGTGTCTTAAGCAAGGCGATATCTCTATTGAGGACCGAGCCTTGTAAATGAGCTGTGATTCGTTAGTACTTTAAGCCATTTTTTTGAAAGATCAAATGTAAATTTGTTCTGTAAATTATCCCATTTTTAACTTTTTACATTTCCTTTATTTTTATTGGTTTCTTAGGATCCAATCTATGCTATAGACAGGTAAATGAAGAGAACCTATACGAAATTTATCTTATCCTTTACGATTCTACTCATCGCCACTCCGTGCTTCTCAAAGGCAGAATCTGCCCAGGATGTACCCCCACCAATATCCCCTTCCCAAGAGGTACCCGTTCAACCTGTTCAAGCAGAAAATACTCAGGACGTGCCTTCTCCACCACTTGCTATTGCTGAGCCTTCCTCTGCAACTTCAGCAGCTCCCGTTGCCACGATCCAGCAAAAACCAAATGAGGTAACGTTTCCTAACATCTACAATAAATCAGCATTTCTGCCTATATTTTCAACAGGGGCGTTTTTGTCTTACACTTCCTACTGGTCCCTGGTAGATGGCGATTCCTCTTGGCAATTTCCAGTTGCCAATCTCGTTTTCTTAGGAAGTACCCACCCTCAGGTTCGGCCAGAGTTTACTTTGGGGGTAGCCATTGGTTTCTTCGGAGATTGGTTCGTCAATCTTCAATCCTCGTTAGGATCTCGATTTTATCTACGGAAAATGCCTTCTATCCAAGGATCAAAACTCTTTACCGCACCTTACATCGTAGCAGCTGGCCAATGGGCCGTAAATATAAGCAATGCCGTAGATACAGCTGGAAATACCTATTCTGTTGGCATAGCTCACTTAGGCACCCAGTTTGGATTTGGGGTTGAGGTTCGGTCGAGAGAAAAAGGAACCCTTTTTATCGATGCACGGTTTCTTTATCAACAAAATGTGGCTCCCGTCACCCCCGGAATTCCTCAGCTAGGATTTGGAATTAACTTCGGAGCTACCTCCTTTTAGAAAAGCCAAATTGGGTCTTCTCAATTGGCAACTGAGAGAAATCTGCGGGAAAATTGAACCCTTTTCTACAGTTGTGGTATCTTCTAAAATAGTCCTGATATCTTTCGGAAAAGGAGTCTTTCATGTCAACGTTGCCCATTCGTCGTGTGATGGTTCTTGGTGGTGGGATTATGGGGAGTGGGATTGCTGCCCACCTAGCTGGGGCTGGAATCCCTGTCATTTTGCTTGATATTGTTCCTGAAGGTGCAGGCAATACAAAAGCAGATCGGAATCGTCTCGCAACGACGGCTTTAGAAAAGCTGAAAAAGGCAAAGCCGCCAGCTTTATTTCATCCTCGGGATCTCGAGCTGATCGAGGTGGGAAATATAGATGACGATCTTTCTCGGGTGTCAAAATGTGACTGGGTCATTGAAGCTGTCCGCGAAGATCTGGCAACCAAGCAGGCTCTCTATGCAAAACTAGAGCCTTTTCTTGCTCCACATACAATCATTTCTTCAAATACATCAGGTCTACCGATCGCAAAGCTCCTCGAAGGACGTAGCTCCTCATTTCAAGAGCGATTTCTGGTTACCCACTTCTTTAATCCTGTTCGCTACATGTATCTTTTGGAGATCATTCCGGGGCCAAAGACCCAGCCCGCAATTGTCCAAAGAGTGGCGCAGTTTGGAGAAGAGGTTCTTGGAAAAGGGATTGTGTTTGGCTATGACACGCCAAATTTTGTTGGCAACCGGATCGGACTTCATGCATTGCTTGAGACTGTCCGTCTCGCCATCGAGGGAGATTATACGGTGGAAGAAGTGGACGCCATCTTTGGCCCGGCCCTAGGCCGTCCCAAGAGTGCCATTTTTCGAACAATCGATATGGTGGGCCTTGATACGCTTATTTATGCGGCGAATACCTGCTACCATGGTCTACCTTACGATGCCGCTCGAGATGCATTTTCTGTCCCCCCACTTTTTATAAATATGCAAAAGCAAGGAATGCTTGGTGAGAAGTCAGGAGGAGGATTTTATAAAAAGACAGCCGAGGGCATTCTTTCCCTTGACCTGAAGACCCTTACCTACCGACCGCAGCAAAGGCCTCAACTTGCTACCCTCTCTGACAAAAAGCGTAGCGTTTCCGATAGAATTCGTTCTATTTTTTCTAGTGATGATCGTGTAAGTAGGATTGCGACACGGGCGCTTCTCTTAAACCTTGCCTATGCTTCAAAACGGATCGGGCCAAGGACAGACCAGAATAGTAACCTAAAGGATCCTGCAATTTGTGAAAATCTCCTCCAAATCGACCGAGCCCTGCGGTGGGGATTTAATTGGGAGTTTGGCCCTTTTGAGCTATGGGATGAAGTCGGCGTTACCGAAGTTTTAAGCAAGATGAACGCGCTTGAGATAAGACCTGCTACTTGGGTCGAGCAAATGGTACAGTCGGGTCAGCGGTCGTTTTATACAGGCCAAGCCCCCGAGCGGTTCTTTTATGACCCTTCTCATAAGGCGCCTCAGCTAGTCACTTACTCGCCTCGACAGATTTCCCTTAGCACTGTCCTTGCACATCGAGCACCTGTGCTCAAAAACGATGGCGCTTCTCTCATTGATTTAGGAGACGGAGTTGCCTGCCTGTCATTTCACACGAAGATGAATGCGATCGATACCGATGTGATCGAAATGATCCAGAAGTCGATCGATCGGTGCCAGATCGATTTTGAAGCTCTGGTCATTGGAAATGAAGGGAAGGATGCCTTTTCCGCCGGAGCAAATTTGCTCATGATCCTTATGGCGGCCACCCAAGGAAACTGGCCTGTTTTGGAAAAGGTGATCCGTGACTTTCAAAATGCTAACCAGCTCTTACGTCATAGTTCAATTCCTGTCGTTATCGCTCCTTTTGGACTCACCCTTGGGGGCGGAGCTGAGGTTGCACTCCATGGGGCTGTAACAAGAGCCCACAGCGAGCTCTACATGGGTCTTGTTGAAACAGGGGTAGGTTTAATTCCCGCCGGAGGGGGATGCAAAGAGATGCTTGGCCGCATCCTTGACCCACTCCCCGAGGAGGCTGATCCCTTCCCTGCAATTCGTCAGGTCTTTCAGACCCTTGCACTTGCCAAAGTCTCAGCCTCTGCAGAGGAGGCAAAAAGACTAGGGTACCTTAACGAGCACGATGGCATCTCTATGAATAAATCTCACCTCCTTTACGACGCAAAGCAGACGGCTCTTTTCTTAAGCCGCGCTGGATACAAGCCTCCACGGAAAAGACAGTATCGTCTCCCTGGCTTAAGTGCGTTTGCCACGTTACGCTCTTGGCTGCACAATATGCACGCCGCCCATCAAATTACAGAGCACGATGTGAAAGTAGGAACCGCATTAGCCAAGATCCTTACAGGCGGACAAACCTCGGTAAACCGCTTTTTAACCGAGCAAGAGATTCTTGACCTTGAGCGAGAAGAGTTTCTAAAACTGTGTGGAGAAGAAAAAACACGAGAGCGAATCGCGTACATGCTCCAGAACAATAAACCTTTGAGGAATTAATATCTTTTGACAGGATTCTTTGCTAAGCAGCCTTAGGTAGCAAATCTAGCAACATGAGCGTTGATAAATCCTTATTCGGGCCGGTGGCAAACCGCTTCAATGTTGTTGCCCTCTGGATCAATTACAAACGCTGCATAGTAGTTTTCATGGTAGTGCGAACGTATCCCTGGCTTCCCATTATCTTTCCCCCCAGCAGCAATGGCAGCATTATAAAAGGCCTCAACCTGCTTTCGATTCTGTGCCTGAAAAGCCAAGTGCGTTTGCGTTCTTTTTGTGCCACCGACCATCCAGAAAGAGGGTTGGTTTGGAGTCCCAAAGCCGACGACACGCTCTTTTGGATCTTTGTACTGAATATTACAGCCAAGCGGAGCTAGGGTTTCTTCGTAAAAACGTACATTTTTGTCGAAGTCGGAAACATACATTGTCACATGATCAAACATAGAAACTCTCCTTTTCAGGATGTAATATTCCTGAAAAAGAATGAAATATCAAGATTTTGGGTGTAATTCTGTTTGTGCAGAGTTTCTACCTCCTATGCTTTATCTCTGAGGGTTCCCCGGTTGAGCGGAAGCTAGCGTGGAAACCTTGACTTTGCGATAGGTGCATGATACGCACCGTGATAAGCTGATGTAAGGTCTTGTAACATAAAGACATTTTATCAGAAATGCCGATAACAAAAGGAGTCACGACATGAAAAAAGTGAAGCTGTTTCAAGATGTACCAACAAAATTTACCTTTCAAGCGTGGGGTGTCGCACTTTTCCTCTTCCTTGTGCATGCTGGCAGTGCCTGGTCTGATGGTATCATGAGTATTGATCAGCTTACACCTATCGTTAGCTCAGCTGAAAATGATTTTTTGTGGGAAGCACATATTCCAGGTGTTGATCTAAAGACCTGCTCGTTTTCTTGGAAAGCGGTCACTCCAGACAGAATGTCATTCATCTTCTTTCGACAAACAACATGGATGGGCGATATGAGAATAGACTCGCCTGGAGAATACTTGCTCACCGCAAAGGCTGTCTGTAACGGAAATACCTACACTGCGACCAAATCAGTGCTTGTCTATGGAAACGAACCTCAGGTGCCTGAAAAACCTCAGGATGACAGCAATATTCCATCCGATAGAAAGCCTCGCCCCAATGCAATTACCCTAAACAATCCGGTTTGTACCTATTGGACCGAATATGAATACGATACCCATAAATACTACAGATACCGTAATGCCGCTTGTACGGGAGGAGCTGGTAAAAAAAGATTTGACAGTCAGAGGGACGAGAAGAGTGATCGGGACGAGTGGGATTCAATCTAAGGAAAGAGCCACTCTCCATCATTTCATGAAGAACTCCTAGCAGCTGCTTCATTCACACTTTTAACCCCACTGTCTCTTGGTTTGAGCTATGGCCTATAGCTTCTCTCTCTTGTCTACTGAGATTAAGTAGAGTAAGATGAAACAATAGCCCCAGGAGATTATTATGAATTCACCAAGTGCCCCGACACATCGTAGCCCAACAAAACCGCATCCCTTTGCTACCCTTTCGCTCGTGCTTACCCTTGCTGCAACGCTGATGGTTGCTTGCGGAACGGGTTTGCTTGTCTTAAAATCCCAGGTTCCACCCTCTACCTTGAAACTAAAGATTTTAAGCCTCTTTGGTTCAGAACGGCCTATGACTCTTACAGGAACAGGATTATCGATTGCTGGAATCTTGGATTGCCTGTTAAGCAGCATCATCGGTCTTATTGCTCTTTCTCAGATTAAAAAACACCCCCAGGCCTTTCATGGGAAGGGAAGGGCATTCTTTGGAGTCATTCCTGCCTCTATTTTTCTAGTCCTTTATATTGTATCTGCAGTGACTTACATTGCGTTTATGGGTGCTGCATAGGCAAACAAACTAAGGCATTGTTGGTTCCGAGCCTCTCTTAAAAACCCTTAGCCCTCACTCCCAGAACATTTTCTTCGGACGTTATCATTTAGGTAGAAGATCTTTGTTTCTTTCAGTATACTACATTGGAGACAAAATTTTTTACACAACATTGCGAGAACGTTTATCAATGCGACCTGAATCCTCTCATCCATCCCTCCTATCAGCACTGGCTTCTCATCTGCATTTACTCGATGAGACCTATGCTTCCTATTTACAAGATCCAAGCTCGGTGGGATCTAGCTGGCGGGATTTATTTTCGGAACAACCTCTTTCTGTAGCACACCCCATTTCCATCGAGGAACAAAGTTCTTCTCATTCGGTGTCCTCTGAAAACTCTTTAGAAGCGCAAGAACAGGCTCCTATTTTGCTATGGGCAGCAAGAGTCCAAGCGCTTGCTTGTGCCTACAGAACCTTTGGTCATCTGCAAGCAGATCTAAATCCTCTCCAAAAGCAGAAATCCGAGCTAATCCAAGAGCTGAATCCAGCTACGTACGGGCTCAGCCAACGAGACCTAGAGCAGCGATTACCTATGATTCCCTTGCCAGGCCTAGAAGATTATCAGGGCCGCACGATCACTGACGTCCTCGAGTCCTTAAGACGGGTATATTGTGGAACGGTAGGGGTTGAATTTACCCACCTTGGAAACACAAAAGAGCAGGATTTTGTTCAATCTCGTTTTGAGCAAAACCAACCTGAGCCTTTATCCCAAGGGACGAAGTTAGTGATTCTGGATCGTTTGATCGCTGCTGAATCTTTTGAACGTTTTGTCCATACCAAATACTTGGGGGCCAAGCGGTTTTCTTTGGAGGGCGCAGAGGGGCTCATTCCCCTGTTAGATTTGACCTTTGAATCTGCAGGAAGGGCGGGCATCGCTGAGATTGCTTTAGGAATGGCCCATCGAGGTCGCTTAAATGTGCTCACCCAACTTTTTGGCAAGCCGGCAGGCTTTATTTTCTCGGAATTTGAAGATTTTGAGCCCAACCAAGCCTTAGGAAAAGGTGATGTAAAATACCATCTAGGGTTTTCTCAAGATTACGTGACCCGGGGGGGTCATCCTCTGCATTTATCTCTTACGTTTAACCCAAGCCATCTAGAGACAGTGGACCCCGTGGTGTTAGGCCGGGTTCGAGCAAAGCAACACCGCATGCAAGACCATGAGCACAGGAAGGTGCTAGGAATCCTTCTCCACGGGGATGCAGCTTTTGCGGGGCAAGGGATGGTGGCAGAATGCTTCAACCTCTCGCAAGTCCGTGGTTACCGAACCGGGGGAACCATCCATGTCGTGGTGAATAATCAGATTGGGTTCACCACTTCTTCGCAGGATGCACGCTCAACCAAATACAGCACTGATATAGCTAAGATGCTCTCGGTCCCCATTTTTCATGTAAATGCGGATGATCCTGAAGCGATTGCAAAGGTTGTGTCTATCGCCACAGAATATCAGCAACGGTTCCAAAAAGACGTGGTGATCGACCTCATCGGCTATCGTAAATATGGCCACAACGAGTCAGACGAGCCCACCTTTACCCAACCGCTCATGTACAAACAGATTGCAGAGCACCCTTCGGTAGTAGCGCTGTATGCGGAACGGCTTAAGAGAGAAGGAACCCTTTCGGAGGCGTCCTTGGGTGCAATGAAGAAAAAACATGTTGATGCACTGGAATCTCAGCTAACTCTGGCACGAGAGGCGGCCAAACGACCCAAACCCTCTCCTCTAAATACTGCATGGAAAGGATACCAAGGAGGATCCGCTGCTTCTGTAGAAAGCCCAGAAACAGGCGTCTCTCAAGAACGATTGACCGCCATTGCAAACCAGATGACCGTTGCTCCGAGTGGGTTTTCGGTGCATCCAAAGATCCAACGACTGCTCGAGCAAAGAGCTTCCATGGGCCGTGGAGAAGTACCCCTCGATTGGGGAATGGGGGAGGCCCTCGCCTTTGGTTCACTTTTGCAGGAGGGGACGCCCATCCGCCTCTCTGGTCAAGATTCAAGACGAGGCACCTTTAGTCATCGTCAAGCCTTACTTGTTGACACCAAGACTGGCGAAGAATACTACCCATTAAAATATGTAAGTCCTCTGTCGACTGATATGATGCCTAGCTCATCTTCTAGGGCTTCGTTTTCAGATGGGTCTTCTCTCACAGATCCGTCGAACCCAAACCAGGGTCTGGCTGATTTTCGGGTGTATGACAGTATTTTGTCCGAGTCTGCAGTAATGGGTTTTGAGTATGGCTATAGCCTAGAATGCCCAGAGGGGTTAACCTTGTGGGAGGCACAATTTGGAGATTTCGTCAACGGTGCTCAAATGATCATTGATCAATACCTAAGCGCGGCTGAAGCGAAATGGGGCAGGTTATCGGGTCTTGTGCTTCTGCTACCACACGGGTATGAAGGGCAAGGCCCTGAGCACTCGAGTGCCCGGCTGGAGCGATTCCTCCAGCTTTGCGCTGAAGAGAATATGCAGGTCGCCTACCCTACGACACCTGCCCAGTTCTTTCATTTGCTCAGGCGTCAAGTTCGAAGGTCGCTCAGAAAACCTCTGATCGTGATGACCCCCAAGAGTCTGCTTAGGCATCCTTTGGCAAGTTCACCTCTTATCGATTTGACCCAGGGCAAGTTTCAGACGATTTTGGATGATGCTCAGGCCGAAACGAGCAAAGTCGCACGCCTAGTTCTTTGTAGCGGGAAGATTTATTACGACCTCCTGGAAGAGCGTACCCGCCGGAAAGACGAGCAAATCGCGCTTGTTCGTATCGAAGAGCTTTACCCCTTGGATACCGCACAACTTACAGACGTGGTAGAGCGATACACCAAAGCGAAACAAGTCTATTTCGTCCAGGAGGAACCTGCAAACATGGGGGCCAGAGCCTTTATTGAGCCTCTGCTCAAACCGCTTTTAGGCAAACTCCCTTTCCGTTCGGTAAGCCGTACTGCAGCCGCAAGCCCAGCCACAGGCTCTCACAAGGCTCATGCGATTGAGCAAAAACGGATCCTCGACGAAGTGTTTTCCGGATAGCTTGTTGCAGGTTGAAGTTATGCTGCAAATTCTACAAAAATCTTGTATTTTTGGCCTTAATTACCTTGGAGTGTTTTCATGAAAAAGTGGCTTTTGGTTTTGTTGATGAGTGTAGCTAGCTGCAGATTCTTATGGTCTGAAGATGAAAATACAATTTCAGACGAAACAGCTACTCCAGAAAGGAAGCTACAAACCATAGCAAACAATTTGGTAGCCCTAAATAATGAACGAGAACAATGGTTGTGCGGTCCCGTTTGCGCTTCTTATCAAACATGTCGAGATTTGGCCGATTTAGAAAACTTTAAAGTTACCGACGAAGACCGAGACCCTAAAAGCCTAACACCTCGTCCAACAACGCCCTCCTGTCGTACTGTGAATGAGCCAGAGTCCGGAGCAGGTTGTCTTTCAGGTCATGTTTCTGTGCAGATATGGAAGTGGCATTGCTCAACCGTCTATTCGTATTTAGAGTCATACTACCTACAAGAAGAAACCAGAATGTCGGAGGAACGGACAAAACAAAAAGAGCTAGACACCCAAAGAACCTTGCAACAAACCGAACAGACAAGGCAAGAGACAGAAATGTTACTACAAAGATGAAGAGAAAGAAGAACAGATATCAAGAAAGAGAGTGCTCGGGAATAAATCGCTTATGAATTTATCCCTTCTATGCCCCGTTACCTATCAAGCATATTTTACCAGGGTTACATTTCAGCATTTGCACTCAGCGTCATTTTGTGCGATAGCTAAGGTATGTCTGTTGAATTAAAAATCCCTGCGCTTGGCGAATCTATCTCAGAAGCAACTCTCGTTAAATGGCTCAAACAGGTGGGTGACACAGTTGCCACTGATGAACCGGTGGCCGAGCTAGAGACCGACAAGATTACTGTGACCTTACCTGCACCTCAGGGAGGTACATTGACTGTGCAAAAACACCCCATTGGGGCTGTCGTCAAAATTGGCGACTCCATCGGGACTATCTCTACTGGATCTATAACGAAATCAGATTCCGCAAAGGCAGCAGCCACAGCGTCTTCTTCAGCACCATCAGCAGCTACATCAGTTATCGTAGCAACCCCACAGACAATCGCGACACCCTCACAAACCACAGGAACCCCACAGACTGCAGCAACAGGCAGCCTGCCACAATCTAAAACCGCATTTGAGGGGACCCTTCCAGCCCAAGTAGCCTTGCAGACAGGCGCGAAAGGTCCTGCCTTGCCACCCAGCAAGCGTCAGGCCTTGCGCGAACAAGGGTCTGAGACCTCACGACCAAAATCAGAAGGAGCGCCGACCAAAACCTATGCTGCAGCATCTACAGCGCAAGCCAGCCAATCTACAAGCGCCCCGCGCGAGGAAGTGGTGCCTATGTCGCCAATGCGGAAGCGCATTGCCGAGCGCCTTGTCGAGGCCCAGCATACTGCAGCTGTTTTGACCACGTTCAACGAAGTAGACATGACGAATATCATGGCCCTTCGGTCTAAATACCAAGAAGAATTCACCAAAAAGTACGGAATCAAGCTAGGATTTATGTCGTTTTTTGCCAAAGCTTGTGCCTTTGCACTAAAAGCCTTCCCTGGCTTAAACGCCGAGCTCCGAGGGAACGATATCATTTATAAAAAGCACTACGATTTTGGGATTGCCGTCGGTTCAGGAAAGGGTCTTGTCGTTCCTGTCGTCCGGAATGTGGATCTGCTGACGCTTGCCCAAATTGAAAAAATCATTGCCGAGCTTGCCCAAAAGGCAAAAGACAACAAGCTGACTCTTGATGATCTATTGGGTGGAACCTTCAGTATTACCAACGGAGGGATTTACGGCTCGATGATGTCAACACCGCTCCTCAACCTTCCACAAACGGGAATATTAGGGATGCATAACATCATCAGGCGTCCTATTGCTGTGGGGGATACAATTGAGATTCGTCCAATGATGTACTTGGCGCTCTCCTACGATCACAGGGTTGTTGATGGTCGCGAAGCTGTCCAGTGCTTGGTACACATCAAGGAGCGGCTTGAAAGTCCTGATAAGCTGCTGTTAGAGATCTAAGCAGAGATATGTTTTTCCAAAAGTTGCTTTTTCCCATCTTTTTCATGGCTTTACCTGGAGTCCTACTTTCCTGCTACTCACCCCCCTTGTATTCTCCGGCATGGCCAAAGACCGTCCCTCGCCGAGAACCAACGCCTAAAGTTTCCCCGGGATTGCTTCCTCTGTCATCAGAAGCAGTAGCCATCCGATCCAAGCTTGTGGAAGAACTACCGACCGTTCCCCTCTCTCGAATTCAAGCAATTCCTAAAGATGCCATCTATTCGTGCCTCTGGATGAGATTAGGACCGGGAGCTTCTTTTCAAAGGGAGGTCACTTTGGCGCTGTCCTCGGCTGCCAAAAGAGAACCTTATTATGGATTTAGAATAAATCTTCGTTTTATCAGCGGCATGGATGGAGAAGAAAGAACCTCCATGGACCTTTGGTACGATTTTCGGGGCCGCTTGATTTCCACAGTGACCCTTCCCTCTTTGCCACACGGTTCTGAAGAAGCCGGCACAAGGGAAGAGTTCTTTGTATTCACCTACCTCCCAAACACCCAAGAGTGGGTTGCGGAAGGTCAGCGTCTGGTTGGCCCTTCTCCCAAAGAGCCTTGGTCTCCCCTACCCCATGCCTTGTTGGTCGATGCCCGAGATCCGTACCATGCATCCTATCGGGCCAGTGCCTATATGGTCTGCAAAGAACCTAGCAAGCCCAACCCTCTCCCCTAAGTTTTACCACCTACTGATCTCACTCACGCGTTGACGAAAAACCCAAAATATCTACAATGGCTCTATGACGCTTTTAAAAACTTTCATTTTGCCTTTTCTCATCTTCTTGTTTGCTTGTGCCACTCCTCAACAAAATAGGCAGGAACCCTCCCCTGCCCAACTAAGCTCTTCTTCCCCATCTCAACCAAATCCGCCTCCAGAAGGTTGTGAGTTCGACGATACGCAGAAAATAGAATTCCTTGTTATTCAAGATAAGTCTGATAAAGAAATTGAGGACCTTGTAAGAGAAGGTACTGATGAAGCTATGTGGGAATACTTCCGAGGGCTTTGTACTACGGTGATCGGACGTTCTCCTGAAGATTTAAAACCGGAGGAGCGAAAGTTGAAAGAGCTCTGTGGCAAGAACGAGCTTCCTTTATTACCACAGTTTAAAGATTTATTAGATACTCAGATTCGAGCACATATTAATGGACTCATCAAGACCCGAGACCGCGGAAAGGCATGTGGGTTGAAAGTGGACCCAAGTATACTAAAAAAGAAGAATCCTACAACGGCATCGGATGATAATATGGGCGTTGGATAAGCACTCACACCCAGGCACAAAACCGCCACCCTCTCTTTCTGTACCGACGAGAAAAAGTTTCCAAAACTGTAAGAAATGTCTTGCGGCTGTAGGAAATGCGCTTACGTTGTGTTTCACTCCTTCATGGAGCAAGGAATTCAACATACCAAATACTGGGAGGGTGCTATGGAAGATACAAACAACACAAACAGGGGAACAACCCATTCTCAAGGTGGTTCTGGAGCGGGCTCTAATATGGGTAGCAGCACGGGAGGATCTACCGGAAGCAGTGGCGCTGGCGGAAGCACTGGCAGCGCTGGGGGTGGGACTGCCGGCGGGAGCGCGCAGGGGACGAGCAGCGGACGTTCTGGAGGACATAGTGGTTCTGCAGGAAGCACAGGTTATGGTGGATCCTCAGGCGGTGACACAGGTACCAGTGGTTCTTCAGGGCAAGGGGGGGCCTCAGGTGAAAGTGGTGGTGGAGCAGGTGGGACTTATGGGCAAGGTGGCTCTTCATCCGGAATGGGCTCTACGGGCAGCACTTCTAGAGGATCACAAGGAAGCTCTTCCGGGGATGACTCTGAGGATGCAGGGGGAATGGGAAGCTCAGGAACCCGTGGTTCGGCTTCTTCGTAACTATTTCTGTAGCTTTAGTTTTAGAGGAGGCCGTTCGAAAGGAGGGTCTCCTCTATTTTTATTTTATCGCGTAGGTGTATTTACTTAATACCTGCCTATTAAAAGCTTCGCCTAAAAAGAGCATTGGAATGAAGCTCCTTCACTCTCGGCCAGCCCAAAGGCGTTCTTCCTAAGCAGGCAAAAAACAAATATCATTCCTGGGTCTTATATGCTTTGTCCTCCTTCAATTTTTTCGCTACCTCTTCTGCAAAATTATCGAGAGAGCCAAAAACCTTCTCTGCGCAACGCAACGCCTGCCTGCAGCCCTTCGTCTTGCGGCATCCCTCCATTTGGGAAGTTGCTGTTTCAACCAGCTTGAAATCCTCAGTTGCTAACCCAGCGATTGAAAGAGGACAATTTTTGTCAGCCATAGAGCCCCAAATCAGATCCGATTTTTTTCCGCAGCGTTTAACAACCGCTTTGAGTGAACGACATAAAGTCCTCGCCTTCCCCACGATCGCTTTATTGGAGAGAGTGTCCGGACCTAAATACACAACCTGCGCTTCTTCCGCAAAGGTGAAAGAAGGGGTCAAGAAGAAACTCACGATGAGAGCGATAAAAGGTAGAAGAGATTTATTCATACGCTTCATCTTAGAAAAAGCAAAAAGGCAAGGTTTTTCGATCCACTGCAGCAAGAAGTGAGGTTTGTACAATTTTAATGCTCCGGCTTAAGTTTTTTTCTTCTGGCCCGCTCACGAATTTGCCTTCGAACAAACCCGATGAGGATGGGAACTACGGATAATCCTACAATCCCAAGAACCATTGCTGAGAAATTATTTTTCACGATGGGAAGATGACCAAATAAAAATCCGAGGATCGTTAGGCTTGCGACCCAGATGGCTCCCCCTAGAACATTATATAACAAAAACTGCCGATAGGGCATATGGCTGGTACCTGCCACAAAGGGGGCAAAGGTACGCACAATGGGAACAAACCGTGCCAAGATGATAGTCACCCCACCGTACTTTTTGTAGAACTCATGGGTCGTTTGGATATGTTTCGGATTGAGCAAGCTTAAAAACTTTTTACCAAGCTTTGTTGATAAAGACCATCGCCCTATCCAATAGTTGAGCGCGTCTCCTAAAATTGCAGCAAATCCTAACAGCAGAAGACAAACCCATAGCGCAAGATGGCCGCTGCTACAAAAAGCACCCACGGCAAACAAAAGAGAATCGCCTGGTAGAAACGGAAGCACCACCAACCCGGTTTCACAGAAGATGATCAAGACGAGAAGAAGATAAACGGAGGTTCCGTAGTTTTTGATAAAGATGCCTAATGTTTGGTCCAGGTGGAGGAGCGAAGAGAGAAGGGACATGGGGTGTATGCTATTGTCTTGTATGTTACGCTTTTTCCGAGCGTTTGCGAAGGTTGTGGTCCAAAATCCTCTTTCGGAGACGGATGGCCTTGGGGGTGACTTCGACCAGCTCGTCCTCGTTAATGAATTCTAGCGCCATTTCCAGCGTCATAATCCGAGGAGGCGTAAGGAACATCTTTTCGTCGGCGGCCGTGGTACGGATGTTGGTTAGCTTTTTTGCCTTCGACGGATTTACGGTCAAGTCATTCTCACGAGAATGGAGCCCCACAATCTGCCCACCGTAGACTTTCTCCCCAGGATTGACAAACAAAAGTCCACGCTCTTGCAAGTAGAAGAGACCGTAGGTGTTGGTTTCCCCAGGGTCTTGGGCAATCAAGACGCCGTTGGGCCTTCCCTTGAGGGAGCCTGCATAGGGTCCATAGTCCCGGAAGGATTGGTTTAGGATCCCGGTCCCCCGTGTATCTGTGAGGAACTCATTCCGGTAACCAATCAGCCCTCGAGAAGGGATCACAAACTCAAGCTTGCTCCGGCCCGGTCCTGCAGGCGACATCTCGGTCATACGACCCATGCGGCGTCCAAGCTTTTCGATGACTACGCCCACGTAGGCTTCATCAACATCAACCAATAAATCTTCGTAGGGCTCTTGCTTTTCGCCGTCGACTTCACGAAAGACCACTTGGGGCTGCGAGACACAAAGCTCGTACCCTTCCCGACGCATCGTCTCGATTAGTACTGACAGATGAAGTTCGCCTCGACCGGATACTTTAAACACGTCAGGCTGATCGGTTTCTTCAACACGTAAAGCGACGTTGGATTTGATCTCTTTCATAAGCCGCTCACGTAAATTCCGGCTGGTGACGTACTTTCCCTCCGTTCCGGCAAAGGGACCGTTGTTCACCATAAACTGCATCGAGATAGTGGGCTCGTCGATCGTAAGCATCGGCAGCACGATGGGGTCTGTGATCGATGTGATTGTTTCCCCCACGTTGAGTTCGTTCATTCCTGTGATGGCGACGATATCTCCTCCGGAAGCCTCAGCCACTTCAAAGCGGCGGAGCCCCTGAAATGTCAGAAGCTTGGAGATACGAAATTCTTCTCGCTGTCCGTTTTTATGAGCAAGGAGTACCCGATCTCCCTGTTTGACCTTACCGGATAAGACTCTGCCAATGCCCACGTAGCCTAAGAAGTCGTCATAGTCGAGGGTGGCCACCTGCAGGCAGAAGGGCTTATCAAAATCACCTTTAGGAGGGGGAACTTTCTTGATAATCATCTCCATGAGGGGCTGAAGGTCAACCGGTGGGTCCGACGGGTCAAGGACTGCATATCCACTGCGACCTGAGGCATAGATGACTGGGAAATCCAGCTGTTCGTCTGTAGCACCCAAGGCGACAAACAGATCGAACACTGCATTGACCGTGCCTTCGGGGTCACAGCCAGGCCGGTCAATTTTATTGACTACTAAGATGGGTTTCAGCCCCAGGGCAAACGCTTTCCGGGTTACGAATCGTGTCTGTGGCAGGGGTCCTTCAAACGCATCCACCAAGAGAAGAACCGAATCCACCATTCTTAGCACACGCTCGACTTCACCACCGAAATCAGCGTGGCCTGGGGTATCGACGATATTGATACGGACGCCCTGGTACGTGATGGCTGTGCTTTTAGATAAAATCGTGATCCCACGCTCTCGTTCGAGTTCGTTAGAATCGAGGGCACATTCTTGTACGACCTCACCTGTTCGGAATGTCCCTGCTTGCTTTAGCAGGGCATCCACCAAGGTTGTTTTTCCGTGGTCGACGTGCGCCACAATTGCAATATTTCGAACATCCGAACGAAAGCTCATATGTACCTTTCTTCACTCATTTACGTAGGAAGACAAAAGTTTGAGGATACCATGCATTCTTACGCAGTTGTTGATAGATAGCTAATTCTTTTGAAGGTTCCGTGAGAGGACAGGCAACTAAGATTTATCTACTTCAGCCATCATACTGAAGTTGAAGGCGCTCTGCAAGTGAGTTCCTTCCGCATTTTCTTCAGTAAGTTTTGTCTCGTGGGTATTAATCTGCTGAATCTTACTGCAAGATAAACGCCTGAAAAGGAGGACTATAGATCTTTACAAACCACTTGAGCATTCACAATGGCACGAGCTTTCTCATCTTGGTCTACAGTATCAGCTGCTTTCTTGATAGCAACGGAGCATTGGGCCTTCTTCCTAGCTTCTGCATGCTCGTAAAGATAAACTGTACCTCCGGCAGCTGCAGCACCTCCTACGCCGAGCCCGATACCTGCAGCCTCTGCCATCCCATAGCGAGCGGTCTGGCTAAAATCAGCAGCGACTCCCTGCGCTTGCTCGAGAGCTGCTTGCCACCTAGCGTTGGTCTCCGCATGTTCACCTAAGCGCGTAAACGTTCTTTGCATAAATTCGTTAGCCCCCTGGGATACCCCATTAGGACTTCTTCGAACGGCTTCTTCCGACCAGCCCACAACTAGATCATATTCTTCCTGTCTTGCCCGAGCGATTGTTCCTGCGAGTTCGCCCCCTTCCCGGACGGCCACACCTTCAGTGGCAACCGCTGTACTTTCAGCCGCCGCCTCACCTGCTCTAGCTGCTAACGCGGCTTCTGAAATCTCTAAACCCTCGGCCACCTCAAGTGCATGGCAGCCAGCTAAAGTAAAACCTACTACTGAAAAGATTGTAAGAAATAGATTGGTTATCTTCATAGGGTTTATTCTCTCATGGAATCATCGGAATGCAACCTAATTCTATTGGATTCTAAACCTCGGTATACCTGTGCAGATAGCACGACTATAAAAGGAATAATAAAGACCAGGCTTACCCAGCTTAGGGTAGCGGACAAGGAATGCCTTGCGTAGACTATCAGGTTTGAAGCTTTTGATTTGATTCCTAGCAGCCAGAAGGGAACCAGTCCAATACTAACAAGCCCTACAGCAAGCATTCCACACAGCAATACCTGTGTCCTCAACCCTTTTGTTAACCGAACACTTCTCTTTAAAGAAGCGATAGCTCCTAAAGATTGATCAACAACCGCATAAGAATAAAATCCGTAACGAAGAAAGAAAAAAACAGCCCAAAGGAGGGACAAACCTAAAAAAAGATACGACCCATAGATCTTATGTGGGGTTACCCATTCCGGAAGAGTAGGACGCAGGTTGGTAAGCATAGAAAAATAAAAGCTACTCACCGCGAGAGGAGGCATTGTGATCAACATAAACACCACTGTATTCCGTATGAATTTTGGAAGCAGACGAACACTTCCTCTTAAACTCCTCCAATTGATTTCCTGGCTATCCACCCCCAAAAGGCTTGCCTTTATTAGAGCAATGATGAATGGAACTTGGGCAATCCTAAAAAGAGTCTCATACAAAGTGTTAAGAAATAGGATGACCCCCGTATAGAGAAAAATTTTGTCTTTGTCCTCCATGAGATGGGGTATTTTGCTTTCTACATAGGGAGTAAGCAAAAAGTGGGATAGCGCTTGTCTTATCACCTGCAAACCCCAGATGATGCTTACAATCGCCACCAAGTTGAAGAAATACCGCTTGGTAAGTTGAAAAGCAAGCCGAATTACCTGTGATAAATGAAATTGATCTGATTTCATTACCCCCTCGTTTTAGGGCCAATTTTTTCTTGCAGCGCGCGGGCAACATTGTCTGAGACGAGCGAGGAGATGTTTCCTCCCCAATAGGCGATTTCTTTGACCATCGACGAACTGATATAAAAGTTTTCCTCTGCAGTCATAATAAACATCGTCTCGACTTCGGGAGCTATCTTTCGGTTCATATGGGCAAGCTGAAACTCGTACTCGAAGTCAGCAAGCACCCTTAACCCCCGGATCACACAGAAGACACCGCGTCGCTTTACATACTCCATCAAGAGTCCCGAAAATACATCGACTTCAATCCGAGGATCCGTACCCACCGCATCTTGAATCTGCTGTCGTCGCTCCTCTACAGAAAACAAGGGATTTTTGCGGAGATTCTCGGCAACACTAATAATGAGTCGGTCGAATACCTTGAGGGACCGCCGAACAATATCTAAATGACCGTTCGTGATTGGATCAAAGGTGCCTGGGTAGATGGCTACTCTCGGGATTGGAAGAGGCTTGGCTAGGTCTATATTCATAAAAAGAGATCCCCGTTTGTCCGTAGGTGCGTATATCGTATAGCAACAAATGACCGTAGGCAGATTGGAGCGCAACTTGCCCACTGGATCGTTTGCTAAAATATTCTACCACAATCATTGCTTCAGGAAAAAGCAACCGGTTTGCTGCTTGCTCTAAAAAAGCCAGCGTTTGCTGTGCAAGGTTTGATTGGTAGGGCGGGTCAATAAAAACGAGGTGAAATTTTCCAGGCAGATGCCTTAACGCGTTCAGAACAGGTTCTTGCATCAGCTTTACTTGAGGCTGAAACCCAAGACCATGGGCATTCTTTTGAATGACCTGACACGCTTCCCTACTTTCTTCCACAAAGACAGCCTCTTTTGCTCCTCGCGAAAGAGCCTCAAGCCCTAAGGCACCACTCCCTGCGAATAAATCAAGGACCCTCGCCTCTTCTGGGATTGGGCCTAGGATATTAAACAGCGCCTCTCTCACCCGATCTGCTGTGGGACGAGTAAAAAAACTTTTTGGAGCATACAAAGGATGACCCTTCTTCTCGCCCGCAATAACACGCATAAACGAATCATACCAAAACCATTCCGAGGAGCAACTCTTCTCTTTCATAGAACCGGGCCTCACCCACCCCCGCCCTGCCCCCGCCCGTCTCCACGATTCTGACAAGCACTTTCTTGTTTAGGGTTTTCCGAGGAGGCTCTACGCATTGTCAATCTGTTTATTGTCAATCTGGCGGAAGCGCGGTATTTTGTGCGGTGATGATCCAGATCTACGATAGCCTCAGCCAATCCAAAGTCGAGCTTATTCCTCAAGAACCCAACCACATCCGCATGTATGTGTGCGGCCCCACCGTCTATAATTTATTTCATGTTGGAAATGCCTGCCCTTTGGTAATTTTTGACCTCGTCTTCCGACACCTAAAAGAGCGTGGCTACCAGGTCACCTATGTACGAAACATCACTGATATCGACGATAAGATTATTGCCAAAGCCAATGAACTTGGCGAATCACCCCAGGCGTTTGCCCAAAGATTTACCGCTGAATTCCAAAACGACGTCCAAGCGCTAGGTTGCCTTCCTCCCACCGTCGAACCCAAGGCAACCGAAACCATCGCCGAGATGATTCGTCATATTGAGGGACTGATCCACAAAAGGGTAGCTTATGCAGTAGAGGGGGATGTGTACTTTTCGGTACGGAATTTCCCCGAGTACGGAAGGCTGACCAGGTTATCGCTTGATGAGCTTCGAACAGGCGCCAGAATTGAGCCCGGAGAACACAAACGCGATCCTGCTGATTTTGCTCTGTGGAAAGCAGCAAAACCTGGAGAACCTTTTTGGGATTCACCTTGGGGGAAAGGTCGGCCTGGGTGGCATATCGAATGCTCGGCGATGGCAGAAAAATTTCTAGGGGTTACATTTGACCTCCATGGAGGTGGAATCGATCTCCGCTTTCCTCATCATGAGAACGAGATTGCCCAATCCCAGGGATTGCACGGAGTGGCAACGTTTGCGAGGCATTGGATGCACAACGGGCATATTGGGTTCCGCTGGGTCCATGCAGGCAAGGTCATTGCCGAGGGAAGCAAAATTTCGAAATCAGATACAAAGACAAAGCACTTGTATGATTCTTTCATTGCCCGTCATGCCATCCTTCGTTATGGAGGAGAAGCCGTACGTTGGTTTTTGCTCAGTACCCACTACCGAACACCGGCGAGCTTTGACGTGGATCTACCTCCGGATTTTATCCCTGGTGATACGAAGGCCCGATTGCCCAGCCTAGAAGAGGCAGAACGCAAGCTTGAGTATGGGTACTTAACCATTCAAAAATTGGAAGAAGCGCTTGCCCTAGGCAAATCTGCAGAAACAGGTCCTGTCCTTGCGGAAGCAGAATCTTGGCTTCACCGGCTGCAGACGGCGCTGGATGATGACTTTAACTCACCTGTAGCCTTTGCTGAGCTCCAACAGGCGCTGGCCCTGACAAACCGGCTTTTGGAGAATCAAACAAGCCCTCCTCCTTCGAAGGATGTAAAACGGAGGACGCTCGAGCGTTTGTACAGTGATCTGAAGCAGGCGGCAAAACACGTTGGAATCTTCGAGTCACGTCCAGAAGAGTGGCTGAACGCCCACCGAATCCGTCGCATAAAGGCGAAGGGTCTGAATCTAGAGGTAGTACAAACAAAGATCAGAGAGCGGGAAGAGGCCCGTACACAAAAAGACTATGCCCAAAGTGATGCCCTAAGGCAGGAACTCTTTCGTTTAGGGGTCGAGGTGATGGACACACCCAAAGGTACAAGGTGGCGTGTGGCTGATTAGGAGCTATGTAAACATCGGAGGGAGGAACAGTGATATCCTAGGCAAAACCTGGTCATAGGTGGGACGGCTCAGGAGATAAGACCTATTTACTCTGATAGAGGTTCTGGTGTAGAGACCCGTCCCATCGAACGAAGATCGACTTTGACTTTCTTCACCTCAGAGTGATTTCCTATGACATCTACCGCACGAATGGCCAGGTAAAGGGTATCCAGCTCTGCAGGAATATAGAAGTTCCAGCCACAACCTGCTTTCACATACCCAAGCTTCAGTTTACCGTCATAAGTCCATACCACTGCTTCTGGAGGCATAGAAACATCTAATAGATCCTCTCGAGGAGCGCTCCACACTTCATACCAAAGGCTTTCCTGATGTAGTGGCTTCCTTGGCTCTACAAGCGGAATTGAAATAAACTGATAATGAAATATCGATTCCGTTTCCTTGTTCTCTTTTATTCCCCGAACAAGCTTTCCTTCGGCTGGAATTTCGAAAAGAGGATTGCCAATGGCTGGGTTCTTTGCCGTCGTGAATTTGCTTACCACACTACCTGAGCGATCAAGGATTTGGTAGGTTTTTTCTGGGAGTAGGTTTGCCTTGGGGGAAAGAACGGCTACGTGTCCCTCCTGAGAAACTGAAGACTCTACTGTCTTTCGATCAAGGGTGATTCGGAAGGGTGGTTTCCCTTTTTGGATACGAACTTGGGTATTGAGTGGGACAGGTTCTTTGGAGGAGGGAAGAACTGCAACTTGAGGATCCTGACAAATAGGAGATTCGTTCCCCGAGATTTCTTCCGCCATGGAAGGTTCCATCAGCCTTCTCGAGTGCTTGAGCGAAATGACTGTCTCTGAAGGGGTTCCCTCGTGCCCAGCGTAGTCGACAGCTCTTACTCCTACTCGCAGCGTTGATGATCCTTTGGGGAAAATGAAATTTTCTTCACATTCATTGATTCCCCCAAACTCAACGCCTCGGTACATTCCGGTTGTAACCAGGCTTGGCCGTTTTTGATAATTGATTGATTGATTCTCGTTGACAATCCACACTTGATAGAGAAAATGAGGAAAATCATCTTTGGGCGGCGGAACCGTCATCCGAAATCGAAAGATCTCCTCTTCATGAGCATCGGTGGAGAGAGAGATCTTGAGATATCTCCCCCCTAGCAGTGCTAATGCTCCAGGTGCTTCTCTATCTTCTCTATCTGCTGTTTGGATAGCACCCAAGATTTTGGTGAACGCCTCAGGGTTGGTAGGATGTTTGGTCCAATTTCCTGCCTGACCTTCCATGTTCAGCCCTGTTACAGTCGCCCTGACTCGATATTCTGTTGAGGGTGCCAACTTTTTCTTAGGAATTAATTCTACAAGGCTGCCGGGAAGCACACGACTTTTTGTTTCAAGGCTAGAACCTTTTTTGGACTCTAATTGAAACTGGAAATGGCTCAGCATTCCGCCGTCGCCGGTAAAATGAATATAAAGACGGCTATTCATGGGAATGGCGCCCGAAGGCATTATTAATGATAGGTTAGGTACATCTGTCTCACAAAGATAGGCGAACCCTCTTTGAGGAACGAGAAATAGAAATCCTAACAGACATACCAAACGAAGGATCACTTTATCTGTTCTTCTACGATTTCTGTTTGTTATCCTATCGTTTATCATCTTAAGGTCACTCCTATTAAGGTCATTCCTAAAATTCCGGTTTTTGAAATAGCCCTCTGCAAAGCACCATCTCCTTAGAAATCATATCTTGGTCATCGCCATCACTAAAAAGATTATTGCGAGCGGAACAAGAAAAAATAAATAAAACATTGCGATGGGTTTCCAAATGTTCTTGATTACAGCTTGATACTGTAGGTTCTCATGCTCTTTTGGCTGTCTGCGGAAGAGGTACCAGCAGACCAGCCGAAACAGAGGAAAAAACAGAGCCATAAGAAGCATTCCCTTTGCCCGTGCTTGCTCAAACGTCCAGCGAGGGTCCCTTTCCCAAGGGGTCATATACCATAAGAAAATCGCTATTCCGATGGTGATGAGATCAATGGCTACATAAAAAGGGTGCGATCTGATAAACAGATATTCTGCCGGGGGAAGGACCGGATTCGGCATAATCAGGCTACCCACCTTTAGACGAGCCCGGATAGAGCTTTGAACGACCTTCGGAAAGACCATTCCATACATAAGCCATCCTAAAAGGCAGACGGCCAACATCATAAAAATCACATCGCCAATGTCTACACCCCCTGCCAGCCATGTATCCCGCAAGCCAGTACGGTAGACTGCCCAATTTCCGTAGTAGCCCGCGAGCAAAAAAGCGGCTCCAAATTCTGCGAGCAGGATTTTAATGACACCGCCGATCTGGTAGAAATGTGAGAGAAACCCTTTTCCCATAAAAGCACCTATACCATCATTTTATCTCGAGAATGGAATTTATGGGAAAAATACAGAGCTGACGCGCTCAAATAAGTGCGGGCCCCTAAAATGGTTGGCAATTTCCTTCACTCAGCTTATGCATCACTGATAAGCATGAATAGTACCAATAGGTCATCGATGCATTTCCATCCGTGCATAAGTCTTCTCCCTGTTTACAATCTAGTTCGTAGGGAGAAGGGTCTAAGTTGTTTTTAAAGAGACTCCCATGGATAGGGGTACGGAGATAATTCTGTTTATCTAGCCAAGAGTCAGATGGAGGAATGGGATCGCTGCTTAGCTCAGCTGTTTTGGCAAGCAATTCGGCACATTTGTAAAGCTCGTAGGATGGTTTTAACTCAGGACACGGTTTCTTCGGTGTTGTCAATGTCGGTGACGTTGGTGCTGAATCTACTTTAACCACAGATTCTTGACAAGCAATCAAAAGTCCGAAAACACACGATAAAATAAAATATGTTCTTAAAATCCGGCGTATTTTCATATGTCTTACCTCCTGAGCCGTAACATAGTCTAGTTTCATTCTTTTGCAAATCAGCATGTTGGCTCAGGTCATCATAAACTCTCCGTCTACCATTGCGTCATCCTCCATTGCATGGCACCATGGGCACTGGTATTTTTATTCAAGGAAAGTATGCGAAAAAACCAACGTCACCTCTTTTTGCTTGCGGCCGCCTTCGCAGGGATTGTCTGCGTTGGGCTTTTGTTCCTGCCCCGCATCCAACCCCTAAGCTATCATCAATTCGCCGATCGGCGAACCCTGTATCACCTTCCCCATGCGCTGAATGTGGCTTCAAATCTCCCTTTCTTAGTATTTGGAGTCCTTGGGATCTATTTTTTATTTCAAAGTTCCTTTCGGAGAGAAAAACAATCGTTCGAGGCCCCAGAAGAACGTTGGGCTTATTTTGTTTTCTTTGTAGGCTCTATCCTCACCTCCTTTGGCTCGGCTTATTACCATCTGCAACCAAGCAATTTCTCCTTATTCTTCGATCGTTTGCCTATGACGCTGGTGTTTATGGGTTTGCTCTCTACATTAATTACTGAACGTATCCATAGAAGAGGGGGGGTGGTTCTGCTTTTTCCCTTGGTTCTCTTAGGCATCCTTAGTGTCGTGTATTGGAGGATTTCTGCTTCTACCGGGCATGAGGACTTACGGCCTTACCTTCTGGTGCAATTTGGCCCCATGGTTTTGATTCCCTGTGTTTTGGCAATGTACCCAAGTCGGTATACCCACGCCTCTCAAATCTGGCTCGTACTACTTCTCTATGGAGCGGCAAAGGGATGCGAATCCTTCGATCATCGTATTTTTCTTGGAACCCAAGGATACCTGAGCGGTCATACCATCAAGCATATTTTGGCAGCGCTTGGGATCTATCTGGTTTATGATATGCTACGGAAGCGAGCTTATCGTTCTTGAAGCGGACTTTCTTAGCCAGAATTCCCTAGCTTGGATACCGACGATGCAAGCTTAAAATCTCCTCTGTGGGAATTGTTTTTACCCCTGCGAGTTTTTGGTTTTTTCTTGATACAAGCACCGGCTCGAAATCTTTATAGATCTTGCAAAAAGCAAAAACTCCTTTGAGTTCTTTTTCAGAAGTATTTGACGTCTTTACTTCTATCGCCCATTTTTCGTTGTTAGGGCCCACGACCACAAAATCAACCTCATCGTCCCGATCTTTCCAGTAGTAGGTATCAAACCCTGCCTCGATCAGTCTTGCTCCGATAGAATTTTCAAAATAGTGACCCCATGACTCGGCAGTGGGTTTCTTCTGAATCGGCCGCTCAAATGCCCGGATCAAAGCATTGTCGTGTACGATCAGCTTGGGTGGGCTTTTTTTTACACGAAATAAGGCTGAAGAAAATTTCTCAATCCCCGTCACTAAAAAAGCATCCGCGAGCAGCCTTAGATAGTTCTGTAGCGTAGGCAAAGTCCCCTGCCCCTGCAACTGTCCTTGCATTTTTTGTAGGCTTACGATTTGACCAGGCAGCGAGATAGCTGCACCAAACAGTTGACGGAGCAATGCTGGCTGTTCTACGGGATAAAGCTGTAACAGGTCGCGCCCTAGGGCCGGTTCTACGATAGCATCTCTTACATACTGTCCCCAGCGGTCAAGGTCCTGCCGAAGAAGAGGGACTGAACCAGGATAACATCCGAACTCAATATATTCGTCTAACGTAAGACCAAAGATATTCTTCGCCTCTTGATAGTGCCAATGTTCTGCCCGTATCAGCTCAAAGCGGCCTGCAAGAGATTCTCGAAGGCCCTTTTCCATAAGCATCGAGGAGGATCCTGTGACAACCACCTTAGGTCTACTTAGCGTTTGGTCCCAGAGTCTTTTTAAAACTTCTGTCCAGCCTGGAATTTTTTGTACTTCGTCAATCGCTAAAATTCGGCTTTGTGTTTTTAACGCTTGCTTCCACCAATCTTCAATGGAGGTATAGGGCAGGGGTATGGCCGAATCGGCGCTCTCAAAAACAGCATCTTTGGGTAAAACGGCCCTAAGAGCGGTGGTTTTTCCCACTTGGCGAGGCCCAATGATCACTTGAATCAGGGGGGTTTTCTCACCCAGCCTTGCGGAAATGGTCTCCGTAAGTCGTCTATTTGTTTGAACCATTCTCTATAGGTACAGCAAAAATTACAATTTGTAAAGGAGGCTTTACAAATTGTAAAAACTGTTGCTGCATTACATCTCCTGTCAAGCTGTTACACCTCCCATTGCGCTAGCGGTTTTGATGTGAAAACTTAACAGGAATGCTACAACGAAATTAGATGGAAGCCCCCGCCGGAAACTCACTTTACTTAATCTGGACAAGACCTGGGGGACGCTTGGGCCCCGAGGAGACCATCTTCGTAATTCCCTCTGCCACACGGAGGCCTATCTCTAAAAAGGCTTTTGCGTGTTCGCCATTTCTTTGCCCAATCACGATGGGCGTCCCAATGTCGCCTCCATAGCGAATGCGAGCATCAAGCGGGACTTCGCCCAAAAATTCGGTCTGTAAATTCTGGGCAAGCAGCTTGCCGCCACCTCGAGAAAAAATTTCATCGTGGTGTCCACAGTTGGTACAGACGTAGTAAGACATATTCTCGATGACACCTAGGAGAGGCACCTCGACCTTTTTGAACATGCTTACGGCCTTCTCCACATCAATAAGCGCTACTTCCTGTGGGGTAGTAACCATGACGGCTCCCGTAATGGGAATGAGCTGGCTAAGCGATAGCTGCGCATCGCCCGTTCCTGGAGGTAAATCTACCACCAAATAGTCAAGCTCACCCCACTCCACATCCTCTAAGAATTGCTGTAAAATCTTATGGATCATCGGACCCCGCCATACGACGGCCCCTTCACGCTCGGTGAAAAATCCAATCGAGATGACCTCGATTCCATGGTGGATCGCAGGAGTGATCTTGCTTCCAACGTTGGTTCCAGGAGGAACCTCAGGCTCGCCAAGCATGGTGGGCACAGAAGGGCCATAGACATCCGCATCCAAAAGCCCCACCTTGGCACCCTGCAAATGAAGAGATAGGGCCAAGTTGGTGGCCACGGTAGATTTTCCAACGCCACCTTTCCCAGCAGCGACGGCAATTACATTTTTCACCGACCCTAGGCGCGTGGCCAAACCCCGCTGACCAGGGAGGGTTTTTGTCGTCAAAGAAACATCGATTTCGTGAATCCCTGGCACATCTAAAACCACCTTTTGGATCCGATCCTGCAGACTCCTCTTGTCCCGATAGACTGGCGTTGGAAGTTCCACCACCACATGAGCCTTTGCCCCACTTATTTCAATGCGCTTGATCATACCTAAGCTCATGATATCCTTACTGCGAAGGGGTTCTTTGATTTGTCTCAGTGCCTCTTTGATTTTCTCTTCCGTTCCATTTTGTTCGGTCATACGCGTTGCCTCTTGCAGGATCATGATCTATAGTTTGTATGACAGAGTAGCGAAGACTTCGCTTCTGTCAATGCAGTTCTGACTGATGATTGAGAAACCCATGGCTTTACGTAAAATTGTTCGCTTCCCTAACCCCATCTTGCGGCAAAAGACCCACGAAGTCACCGCCATTACCCCTCATATTCTGCGGTTGATCGAGGATATGACAGAAACCATGTACGCCTATAAAGGAGCGGGGCTTGCTGCTATCCAGATTGGAGCACCAGAACGGGTTTACCTGGTTGAAAGTACGGCCGCTGGGCTTTCCGCCGAAAGCCCCCCGGTGGTCTTTATTAACCCGGTGATTGAATGGCTGTCGAAAGAGACAGAAACCAAAGACGAGGGTTGCCTTTCCTTCCCAAGCATTTTTATTCCTGTCAAGCGTTCGCTTTCAGCTCGAGTTCGTGCCCTGGACATTCATGGAAATGAATTTATTGCAGAGGGAAAAGGTCTTTATGCACGAGCCATGCAGCACGAGCAAGACCACCTGGATAGCCGGCTTCTCTATGACTTGGCAAGCCCGTTACGAAGAAGGTCCATCGCCCGGAAAATGGAGCGTATGACCGATGAAGAGGCGCTTGCCCTCGCCGAAGAGTATGGCGATTAGCTGTGTCCTCGTTCGTGGCGCTTGATTTTGAGACGGCAGATGATGGACCGGACAGCGCATGTGCGATAGGGCTCGTTCGGGTAGATCAGGGCCAAATTACGGCGAGGGCGTATTCGCTTTTGCGGCCTCCCCGATCTCATTTTCTCTACACCCATATCCATGGAATCACCTGGGAGCAGGTAAGTACAGCCCCTCTCTTTTCTGAGGTATGGCCTAAAATCGCGCCTATGATTTTGGGGGTTGATTTCTTGGCAGCCCACTATGCTAAATTCGATCGGCGTGTCTTATACGCGCACTGCCGCTCTGCAGATCTATCGATTCCCCCGCAAAAGTTTGTATGCACCTTACGTTTATCGAGGGCTACGTTTCCCCTCACCTCGTTTCGGCTACCCTCGGTGTGTTCCTACCTAGGCATCCCCCTGCAGCATCATCATGCACTTTCGGATGCAGAAGCATGTGCACGAATTCTAATGACGATAGAGAACAGAGAAGCAATATAGCGTCAAGGTCCTTAAGGGACATAGGAAGAAAGCGTTTAGGCCCACCTGAAGAAGAATCAAGCAGGTCCCTAAAGGCTGGGCAAACATGTTGTTTAGATCTCACGAACCCATGCAAGCGAGGAACCTTTTTCAATGTGCCCTAGAAAAAGCCTATCGAGCAATACGGGGATGAATTGTACCTATGAGGAAGTCAAGAAGGACAGCATCATTCGCTAATAAGAAACAGAAACCTACCATCTAGATCGTTGTTATGGGCTAGCGCATACACCATCAGCTCCAGTGAGCCCCTGCTCATCAGTAATATAACAATAGCCGCTCGCACACTGATTATCAAACGTACAAGCCTCCCCATTTGCTTTCTTCGCAGGTTCGACAGATGCCGCCTCGTTCTTTACTTGGTTATTACGGCAGCCCATCATTCCTGCGGACAGTCCCAAAAGGGATATAATACATAAGCTTTTTAGTAACGATTTTTTAATCAAATTCATCATAAATTTTTCTCCTGTAAATTTACCTAAGGATAAGATAGCAACCTTTTCGACTAATGCAATAGAAAAATGTAGGTCCTAAAATTACAAAAGCTTACATAACCCAGGATTCTTTTTTATAAGTAGTGAAATCTAAAACGGCTTCACAGTGGTCTTTAAGCACTTACGATAAAAATTTGTGATCTGGGGTCTCTTCTTTTTATACTCGCCTTCTTATACAAACTGCTGGTTGAGGAAGGCCTGTCACGAAGAAAATCAGGGTGCTTTTTGATCGGCATGGTGGTATGACATTATCTTACAAGCACTCGACTGCAGGAATGGAGAACATCATATGTGCGGGATTTTAGGATATTTAGGTAAAAAGAAGGCAATTCCTATCTTAATCGATGGGCTGAGGCGTCTTGAATACCGTGGTTATGATTCTGCTGGAGTTGCTGTGTTAGAGCCTGATGCGAGCACCCAGGATACCTCTGAAGTAAAATTAGAGGTGGTACGCGCAAAAGGGAAACTTTTTGCTTTAGAAGATCGCCTGAAATCCATCCACCTGCATAGCACGGTTGGTATGGGCCATACCCGCTGGGCCACTCACGGCAAGCCCTCCGATGAAAATGCACATCCCCACAAGTATGATTCTGTTGCGGTGGTGCATAATGGAATTATTGAGAATTATTTGGAGCTGCGCCATCAGCTTTTGGAAAAAGGGCACCAGTTTCAATCGGATACAGACACCGAAGTGATCGCTCATCTGATTTCCGCCGAGCTTAAAAACCAAACGCATCCTGACCTTCTGCTTGCCACCCGAAACGCCTTGCAAAAAGTGCATGGAGCCTACGCAATTGTGGTCCTTTCAGATCAGACGCCCAACGAGATCGTTTGTGCAAAAAATGCATCCCCTCTTATCATTGGTCTTGGCCAGAACGAAAACTTTGTCGCTTCTGATCTGCCTGCTCTTTTGCCCCATACTAGGCGGGTCATGTTTTTAGAGGAAGGGGACATTGCAAAGATTACGAATAATTCCGTGTTTGTGTGCGACCTCGATGGAAAAGAACGGAAGCTTCCTGTCAAAGAGATTACCTGGTCAGCCATGACCGCAGAAAAAGAAGGTTATAAACACTTTATGCTCAAGGAGATCCACGAGCAGGTGCGAGCATTAACCGACACCCTGCGAGGACGCATCGAGCATGAGCCTGCCAACGTATGGCTTGATGGATACGAGCTCCATCCAAACGAGCTTCGTAGAATCTACCTGGTGGCCTGTGGGACTTCGTTCCATGCAGCCCGAGTTGGGGAATATTGGCTCGAGCAGATGACCAAGATCCCGGTCAAAGCCGAGCTGGCTTCAGAGTTTCGGTACCGAGAACCGATTGTGGGTAAAGGAGATTTGGTGATCGCCCTTTCCCAATCAGGGGAGACCATCGATACGCTGGGCGCTCTCCGCGAAGCAAAGATTCGTGGCGCTACCGTATTCTCGATTGTCAACGTCGTCGGATCATCGATTCCCCGAGCCTCCGACTTTACCTTTTACACGCATGCCGGCCTTGAGATTGGAGTGGCCTCGACCAAAGCATTTACCACGCAGCTTGCAGCACTATTTATGCTGTCCGTCTATCTAGGAAGGCGTACAAACACCCTTAGCGAAGGTGAAGCCTCCAAGCTGATTGAAGAGCTTACCTCGATCCCCCACAAAATGAACGATACGCTTTCCATGGTTTCAGAGCCAATCCAAAAATTGGCGAGACAGCAAAGCCATGCAAAAGATGTTCTGTTTTTGGGAAGAGGACTTCAGTTTCCGATTGCGCTTGAGGGAGCACTGAAACTCAAGGAAATCTCCTACATCCATGCCGAAGGGTATGCAGGCGGAGAGATCAAACATGGACCTATGGCCTTGATCGATGATGGGCTGCCCGTCGTGATTTTAGGGGTCCAAGACCAACACTATGAGAAGATTCTCTCGAACCTCTCGGAAGTCAAAGCCCGGGGAGCTTATGTCATTGCTATCGCCACAGCAGGCGATTTGCAGATGGTGGCCCTTGCCGATGAGGTGCTTTCCGTGCCACAGACACTGCCCGCACTTTATCCATTTCTAACAGTCATTCCACTTCAACTGCTGGCCTACTACGTTGCCGACCAAAAAGGGACTGACGTTGACCAACCCCGAAACTTGGCAAAATCCGTCACGGTCGAGTAGCCCATGGCCTCTTCCTCTTCTTTGGGCAAGGTCCTTATCGAGAAGACCGTTTGCGAAAGACCAGGCTTGCGATGAGACAGCTCTTCTCAAAAATTCGGCGATGGTTCACCATAGATCCTGGCGTTGAGAGCAATCGCAACCAGGAGCAACAAGACGCAAAGAGGCTGGTCGAAGAAGGTGTACGGGGTAAGGCAGGCGCTGCAAAGATTGCACAGCTTCTCGGATATTGGGAGGATCCGGAAGGATTTTCTGATGGCACCGCGAAAGAAAATCTGGCCGCGCTGTTTGATCGCATCCCCAAGTCAAGTACAGAACCGATTGACTCCATTTTTGTAGAAGATTTTGGAAAACCCAAAGAAGCACTGTTCTCTTCGTTTGAGGAAGCCGCGTTTGCCGCAGCTTCTTTGGGGGAAGTGCATGGAGCCAGGGGGCATGATGGCATCGAGTATGCAGTGAAAGTACAATATCCTCATGTAGCAAAAACGCTGGCTCAAGACCTTGAGAACCCGGATGTTGTCGAAAAGCTTTTGGGTGCCTCGATGGGAGAAGAAATCTCGGAGGCTGCCAAACAAGCCTTACGGACAGTAATTTTATCAGAGCTTGACTACAAGCAAGAGGCAGCCTTTCTCAAGCGGTTTTCTGCTGCGTTTTCTGAGGAACCCCATCTTGTCTTCCCCAAGGTAAATCCGCTTCTGTCTTCCCACCGCATCCTTACGACAACTCGGCTCTATGGGGAACCTCTGCTCCCATTTCTAATGCATGCAGAAGAAAGCCAACGTACCTTGTTAGGCAATGCTCTCTTTCAATATGGATTCTTAGGACCCATCGAGCATGGGCTTCTGAACACCGATCCCAACCCAGGAAATTTTCTTGTCCTCGAGGAAGGTAGAAAATTGGGTCTGCTCGACTTTGGAGCTTGTATTGAGCTAAGCCAGCATCAGCTGACGTACGAGCGGGTGTTTTGGCAATCGCTGCTCGCTCAGGATGCCGAGGTGATGCGCTATACTCTGTACCGGATGGGCCTGGTTCGAGACCCCATTGAGTTTGATTCGGACACGTTCCGTGGATGGGAGCGGCTGATCGCCCTCCCCTTTCAGACCGAGTCCTTTTTATGGACTTCTTCGTATGCAAAAGCTTTTACTGCACAGACAGCGGCTCTGGTAAAAGGGAGACGATTCACCCTTCCCAAGGAGTTTCTCCTTTTATTTCGGCAGCGAATTGGCCTTTTTGCATTACTAGGTTTGTGCCATGCACAAATTCACGCAAGGAAGCTGCTTTCTAGCATGCTGCATCAGGCTTGAATGTCTCTTCGTGAGCCTCAACACAATCACTATTTGAGTTGAAAAGGTCATGATTTGTGGCAAAATTCCTTACATATGAGGAAACATGCGCTCTTTGTTGGCCTAGGAATTTTTCTACATTTCGTTGTTTTCCTTGGGTCAGATGGGAAAGCTTTTGGAACAGAAGGATCCTTTCGTCCCCATGGTGAGGCCTCTTTAGGTACGCTCTTTATCCCCTTCCGCAATACATGGGGAGTTCTCCTTCGGGGAAAATTTTCTCTCACTCAAAAGAATGAGAATGCGTTTCCTTTTGGGTTTCCCTTAAGAATTATAGACACCACGTTCCGATTGACTTTAGCGGACGAGCCGCGGTCTGACTACCTACCTGCGCTCGACGCACAGCTTACTCCAGCCTGGGTAGGCCTAAGGCCCTTTATGGCACTTGGAGCTGGCCGGATCCGGTTTCAACGAGCCCCTAAGGCCCTTAACGAGAATCTAAGTATCACCGCAGAACTGGTTCAATTACAGCTTACCCTCCTTCGTGGGAATTCGCATCTCCAGGGAGGTTGCCGTCTCACTGTGGGTGCTCTTGGGGCCCGGTACCTTCATTATGGCAAAGGGGTCGAGCCTTTTGTGGGGCTCCATCTTGTATCCCTGTATCCGCAATGTTTCGTAAAGGGTGAGCCTGGCCGCTTTCTGATGGAAGGCGGCTTGGGGCTGATGTCTGAGCTAGGAATGGGTCAAAGTGGCAATGGAACTCCGGATGAGCGAGGGTCGTTTGGCAATCTACTTTTTGACGCATGGTTCGAGGTCTTTGCGCGATTTGGTATCCGTCTTTCTCGAGGCCCCATCCAGACTCTATTTCTCCAAGGAGACGCAAGGTACCAGGTCCTGATTGATCGGGGGAATCGAAGCTTACACACAGGGGTTTTTGTGGGGATCGGTGCAGGAGTGACATTTTGATTTTTTACCAATTGCTTTTTTACAGGAATTTACATGATGTGGAATTTGTATTCTTTTCGGAGCGGTTTTCTTGTACTGGGTTTGTTTTCTTTCTTTTTGGGCTGTCAGAAAAAGGATTATTACACTGCAATCCAAAACGACCATACCTGCCTTCCTGGGAAAAAAGAATTAACACCAGCATGCCGAGCCTCCATTTTAGCCCATGCGCCGATTGATAAGGACTCTTTTTTAAATCATTCCGAACAGTTAGAGCAGGTCGTTCAAAGTCTTTACTATTTCATGTCCGCACCCATCCAATTTCCTAAAGACCAAAAGGTCGCAGGAGTAGCTACACTAGAGGAAATGGGGATGTACGACTTTCTCGAGCGTATTGCAGGAACCCCAAATCCAAATCAGGCGCTGCTGAACTATGTTCTGAACGCTTCCCCCACCATCCTGCACGGTTGTCCACCTCATGCACTGGCCATAGCACATTATGAACCTAGCGGGATTCGGATCTGCCGTCTCCCATTTGATAGATTGGATATGATGGCAACACTCCTTCATGAAGCCAGACACAGCGAGACAGGTCCCCACGAAATGTTCTGCCCGGACGATGGACCTTTTGTGAGTGAATGTGACTTTGGCTTTGATGGTCCTTTTGGTTGGCAGATCGGCCTTAGCTGGGGACTCATTCAAGGAACCAAACGAGAACTTGGAAACCAAGAACCCTTTCTTAGCCGGGCGGATATGACAGCCTCTGCTAAAGATATGTTTTCCATGCTCCGTAACATCTACGGCATCCCAAAATCTTTCGATGGCACTTTGTTAGGGAAAAAGAATCGTCCTGACACTGGCGACTATCTGCTACACATCCAATCCATCGAAAATCTCTCTTTAAAAACGTATCCGACCCTCCGTATGATTTCCTGGCAACTTCCAGTAGAAGATCCTCAAAGTCTCGAACTTGTCGATGTGATCGTCGCAGATTGGAATGGAGAGGAAAGACAAAGATTGCTAACCATCAGACAAAGCCTCTATCCTTCGAAGGTCTCGTTTCAGGTCTATCAATCCTACCCCGATCATACGTTACGAAAGTACTCTCATTATGAGCGCAAGGGAGAATATGTATGGGCTGTCCGTCAGTTCAACTGGAACCATGACCGATATCCAGATTTGGTCTATGTTTTTAACGAGGGGCTCATCACGTACGTTGGTGTTCTTGAAAACCAAGGGGACGGTAGTTTTCAGCTGGTGTACAAGAATGCCGATGTTTACTTTGACCATCATGGTCCCAAAAGGATTGAAGTAGCCGACATGGACCAAGATGGCGATGAGGACATCGTAATTGAAGCATTTCATGCTCAAACGCCGCAGCAAAAGTCGATCCAGATTTTGTTTCGGCATGGAGGTGGGTTTGAAAGTGTGCCTATCTATCGCTCACCTACATCTCCCTCCTCTAGTGCCTTTGCGGTGGGTGATATCAACCACGATGGTCTACCAGATGTACTTCTTTCAGAAACGGGCCAGAGGCTTGTTCTTATCGAGCTTCACCAAGCCCGGCATCCGCAACGTATCCAGCACGTTTCCTTGCATATTTCTAAAGATCTTTTATCCCCTTCTCTAGATGAAATTCAGTTGCTCGATTTTGATTTTGATGGGAGACAAGAGTTTTTCTTAAAAAGTTCTGATTCTGAATATCCGAATAGCGAAAACCTTCTGTTTTTTAGCGTCTGGCAAGACCCGATCTCCGCAGAAATTTCTTTTCCCCTCCTATCAAGCTCTTCTTCGGCAGACCAGGAAATCCTTTTTGCTGACCTGAATCACGATCAGATGCTTGATCGATTCGCCCTCTCTTCTAAAGAGAGTAAGATAGTGTTTGGCCGAGAATTTGGACAATTCACCCTTCCCTTTAAGGTAGGGATTTCTGGCGGACAGGTAGGACCTTCTATCAAAGAGACAAAACTCCTTGCGGTCGACCTCGACAGAAACGGGTTTAATGAGGTGGTTGCCTTCCAGCCTGGACAAAACCTCTTTGTGTTTTGGAACCTTGGGTTTGACGCCAATCAATTCGTTTGGTAAGTAGCGTCTACCAAAGGCCCCAGCCTGCTGCATTGCAATCAATCTAGCGAGAGCACGACGAGAAGCAAGTTACCAAACAAATTCGTCCTTCTTTAAACCCTGGTTCCAAAGAACTACAAAGCGTTGGTCGAAAATAATAATATCCTCCCAGCCATCGCTATTTAAGTCAGCATGGAGGAGGCGATTGTCTTTCCCTGCTTCTTCTGTAAAGGTCGTTTCTTGTTCCTCAGGAAGATCTAGATCAAACGAGAACGTCCATCCAGAAGAAGGGGTCCCGTATCTTATCAAGCTCGTATACTGCTGTAAGCTAAATTGGTCCAAAATCTGGTCTCGATTTACATCGGCAAACAACATTTTCTCATTGATTGCCGAAACAGAATCAAACTCAAACGAAGGGAGGGGTGATGTGGGAACGTGTTTGGTAAAAAAACCAATTTTATTTCTAAATCTGGGAGTGTCAGGATCGGAAATGTCTAAGAATAAATCTAGAAAGCCGTCATCATTGATATCGACAAGTTCAATCTGGTCTATTTGATAGATGGTGGTTTTGTACGTTCTTATCGGAAGCGTTTGTTGAGATGGAAACGTCCGGTCTTTTTTTCCAGCGACGAGATTTATCTCGTCATCATAGGTACCAAAAAGAATATCAGGAATTCCATCCTGGGTTAAATCTCCCACTGCAAAAGCATAAGAAGATGTTGGACTACGAAGAATCGCGACAGGTACGCTTTGAAATCCCATTCCTTCTCGAAAAAAGACACGAATCGACTTTTGTCCCGGAGAGGCTACGCTGAACACCTCAGCAACGATATCTTGATGACCATCCTGGTCGACGTCCACGACCTCGATGCGTTTTGGATCAGGATAGCTAAAATAATAATCAGACGTTTTATAAACCAACTCAAAACTACCATCTCTTTTGTTTTGTAAGATGGCAAGATTCATCACAAAACCTTCGTTAAAGACATAAACTAGATCAGGATATAGGTCATGATTCCAATCAATTTTACGCACTGCCCAGGCATATTCTCCTGCTCGTTCATAGCTAGATTTCTTTACTAAGGTATTGTCTAAAGAGCCCTTATATATCTGAAAGGACACTTTGTGAGGGTACTCATTTTGCAAAACCCTGCAGAGCTCTTGCTTCCCATCCCCATCCCAATCGGCGGCAAGCACATCGACCACTTTCGCTTCCTGTGAACCGCTTTGTTCAAGCTGCCAAGGAACCATCTGAAGAGTTGGGTAGGTAGGAATTGTGCGAAGCTCTTCGAGCCAGGGAAGACGTTCTACATATGAGAATAAAGCTCTATTTCTTTTCCTATCCTCTAAAATTGTTCCTTGCAAAGAAGGAGGAAAACCATAAATACGATCTACTTTTATCTGAATCTCGAACGCAATATTGACGAGGTCTTTGCGTTTAAAAAAACTTTCTTTGTCCACCTCGAGGTTCGTCCCTTGGACGAGACCCCAAAATAGTCCTATTTCCCAACCAAGAGGGCCATCAAACCCAATATCACATTCGCTGATCAGCGAATTGTCTTCGGGACAAAACATGTCATGGGGGCCGGTTTCGCTGTGACGAGCCTCATGAAGAAGAATGGACATGGCCCTAATTTCGTCCCTTAGCGAAGAACAGATCTGGATTCCGCTTGGTTCGTAATGGGCTGTCTCCTCTCCAAAAGGAGAACACCCATATTTGATGACCGGTGCTGAATTGAGAACATAGTTCACCAAAGCTTGGTTTGAATTCTTTGCATTTGCGATACGCTCAATAAAATCGTACATCCCCGCCTCTTCTAAGGTCGCGCTGGCCGCCATTTTTTTCTCCTTCGGAAACTGGATCGGCGCGGACATGAGCTTGTAAATTCCATCGATGACCCCTTCTAAAATTTCTGGATGGTCGGCAAACGAACCTTGATCAATGGGTGCATGGGCTAGGATCGAGGCTCGGCATGCTGGTGTTATCTGGCGCTGCCCAAAAATACAGGTGTGGTCGTTTTGGATGGCAGTGTAATAGTCCTTCTGCCTGCAACCTACCATGGCTGCCGAGAGAACTACGGTAAAAAGAACGGCTCGATGAAAGAATCTCATATTTCCTCTCCAAGACTACTCTACAATGTCGCCCCGGCGCTCATCTCCACATACAATCCGGTGTTTAAGGCTTTGGTTCCCTCGTTCAACGAGTATTCAGTAGTGAGAAAATTTACCACAAGTCAGAATCGTTTCAAGCAAATGGCTGCTTTTGAGTTTTGATCGTAAGGGGTTGGACTTTCTTTTACTGAGCGGTAATTAAGGCGTTGGCCTGGTCTGAAAAATTTCATTTCCTTGCTACGTAAGGAAATGCGTTAGAGCCTTTTTAGGATCAAACGAAAACTGCGTCTGTGAAACCTGAAGCGTTCGTATTCGATCAAGACGAAAATGGCGAAAGTCTTGCCTTGCCTCACAGAAGGCGACCAGCGACCAGCCTGTTCCCCAATAGAGGAGCCCCAAAGGCCGGATTTGCCTAGAAGACTCGATTTGTTTACTGCTCTTGTACTCAATCAATACAAAATTCCGACGAGCAATTGCATCCCGAAGAGGAGCGATCCACGATTTGCTTTTCTTTGAGATGTGAAACTCTGGGGCAAACAAGGTGGTCGCAGCAATTCGATCGCGTAAGGGTAAGGGCAAAACTTCCTCGATCTTGCTTAGGGCCTTGTCAGCCTCCTTGGCAAGCTCTTCATCTGCCCAAGCCATCACCATTCGGGCCCCCAGCACCAATGCTTCTAGCTCGAGGGGACGAAACATCATCGGCGGGATATCAAATCCCTTGGCAATGCGGTACCCTACGCCTGCTTCGCCCAAAATAGGAACCTGCGATAAGACAAGGTCCTGGATGTCGCGATAGATGGTGCGGACCGAGACTTGGAGAGCCTCCGCGAGGTCTTGTGCTGTCGCTGTTTTCTTGCGACGAAGGTATTGGATAATTTGGAATAACCGGTCAGCCCTTCGCATCAAGCTAGGGTTTTAGCATGCGTAGAAACTCGGGGGAAGGAGGAATCGGATGGTAAAGGTCAAGAATAATGCCGTTTGGGTCTACGATATGGAAGCTCCTCCATCCCCAAGGTTGATCCGTTAACGGATGTATTGGCTCAATCCCCTTCTCCTTGAGCCTTTGGCACTCTTGGTCCGCATCAGGCACCTCAACACTGAAGGCAAACCCCTGTCCCAGAAAAGGCTTTTGTTCGAGACCTACTGAGCCATTTGGTTGAACCATAGCGGGGGGTGCTACTGAAAACGAAAGCGTGGTCTCTACGGAAGCGGGGTGATGTACCTGCAAAAATCCGGGCATTTCTAAGGCAAGGCTCCATCCAAGGTTGTTTATATAGAAAAACTTGGTTTGTGTAAGATCTGAGATTTTTACGAGGGGGAACAATTTTTGTTTTAGTTTGAGGGTCATGTGTTTCTCCTTGGAATTGAATGTAACCAAGGGCTCCTGACAGCGTGGTGTCAGGAATGAGCGAGCCTTTAACATGATTTCAGTTTTGATTCACCCAATCGAGACGATGGCTTTCAGGAGTGAGGTTTCTCTTGACGAAAACACGCAGGCCTGGTACTTAATATCACTTCCAAAAGGGCGTATAGCTCAGCGGTAGAGCTCCGGTCTTACACACCGGAGGTCGTAGGTTCGAATCCTTCTGCGCCCATCGTCGGTGAGTCCGGCGTCTACAAGGTCTTCTTGGACTATTCTTGGACCAAAGAGGGCGGTCCGAGAAGTCTTGTTGTTTATATGTTCTTTGCTCATATGTTTGCGTAACTAAAATGGAAGAATGCGCTAAGTATTCGCGTACCTCTTCTAATGTCCAGGCTGGACCCCAAGATCCCATGAGAAGGTGTGATGCACAGGTATGACGTAAGTCATGGAATCTCACATGTCGTTTGATACCAGCGATGGCTCGGTGGCGATGACTAACTCCACGTGCGATGAATTGCAAGACATATTTCGAGGTCTTTAAATCTCGATAAAAGAGTTGCGTTGAAATATTAAGGGATAAGCCGATGCTTCGCAGATTCTGGGGGCAGATTTTCAGCGTCTACAATCAGATCTCGATACCCGGCCCTGCGCAAACGCTCTCCATATTCTGCGAGAATCAGTTGGATGATTGTTTCTGCTTGTCCACCCATCCCAGCCGGTAAAGTCACGGTTAATCGTTGGGTATTCGCAGTGACTCTCCCAACTACTTGAGCTTGTATCTCTTTTTTTGCTAACTCCTGTTTGATGAGAAAGGCGACTTCATGCATGTCTAGCTTTTCGAATCGATGACGAATAGGAGATTCAATTCCTGTCTCTAACTCTTCATAGGTTAAATAAGGTTCTTTGAAACACCAGGGCTCGCCATAAGGAACGCCTAGCCCTTTAAGCTGCATGTCTCTCACAGAGGGTAGACAGTGATAGAGTCTTCGGATGGTTTTTGATTGACAAGAAAGAGGATTTCCAAAAGGTTCTAATTCTTGTTTGATTGTTCTGAATTCATTTTGGTATCTTTTGATCTGTTCCTCTGTGTTAAGCGCTACAATTGTTTTATGGTGAGATTGAAGGTACTTCTTATAATGACTGAGGAGCTGAATTGCTTTCTGATGAGCGCAGTACTCTGCAGACAAGACCGGAAGCATCCATTTTTTGTCTTGACGTTGCTTCTGGATGCGTTCTGAGATTGGTCTTGGCCTTTCCATAGGGCTTGAAGCAATGTAGTATC
The DNA here is from genome assembly GCA_964537055.1 of uncultured Myxococcales bacterium. Classification (GTDB taxonomy): domain Bacteria; phylum Myxococcota_A; class Polyangia; order Palsa-1104; family JAEUJZ01; genus CAZHYV01. The sequence goes on along the minus strand of CAZHYV010000006.1, from coordinate 118,835 downwards.
CAGAAGCCTCTCCCGAAGGTTCCCTTGCATCGGTCAACAAAGGAGTCATTCCTTCCAAGAAAGTAAGTAGATAGACCAACCAAGCGCGGTGTTTAAGTAAATATGCACTCATAGGATTTTCTGCTTTCTCCGCTCTTACTCTGGGATTGCCCGAATTTCAACAAAATTTTGGACCTCTTGCGAAAACGTTTAGTCCAAAACCATGTTCAAAGTTGCTCTAGTTTACTCAATCAATCGGTTGGCTAGCTTTGAGATTTTCGCTTGTATTGGCCCCACCTCTCTGTTACTTTGCGAACATGCATTACAAAAAACCCTGCAAAACTAAGCCCTTCCACGCTGTCGTGGCCTCTTTATTAAGCGTTCTGGTGCTGACGAACAGTTGTAAATCTTCGCCAGAGTCCAAATCAGATGAAACTACCCCGGTGGACACTCACAATCCTGAGTTGCTTCAAGCCATTGCGAGGGAGGGCCTGGAAAAGATCGGGTTCTCGAAGATATTAGAAATTGCTGAGGAAGCAGGGGTGATCCGGAAGCAGGGGTGATCCGGAAGCAGAAGAGCTACGTGAGCCAAGCAGAGGACCTCCCCCGTTACGAATTTGGGTACATCGCACCCGCTCCAGCGGGTGCCTCCGCAGCTCCCCTAGCTCCGGGACCAGTGGCCAACTGGGTCCTTACAGAACAAGCGGCAGCAGCGGCGGCAGTAGAACAAGGGACCGTGGTTCTTAGTGCAGAAACGGTGGCGGCCGCCACGGCCGCAGAGGCGGCAGGAGCCTCTGCCGTAGCGACGGCAATATCGACGGCTGCCATGGAGACGCTAGGAATGCTCATGATTATTACGATGTCATCGGACGTCGCACAGGCACCCCTGATAAGAGGCGTTGTGGAAGCAAGCACAGCCAGCTTTCTAGGGGTGAAGGCCGCCGCCGCTCCTGCCCCCGCCCCTGCAGCAAGGCGCTACGGAGATGAGCAGACGTGTCTTGACACCAAGCTTGATGCGCTTGGAGACATCAAGGATGCAGCTTGCAATCGGAAAAGACGGTGTGCCGACCAAAGGTTTACATGCGATGATATTTTACGCATCATTGAGATGAATGAGGAGTGCAAGAAAGCGCGAGAGGACGTACGTGACGAATGTTTCGGCGGAAATTTTACGGATTTAGAACACGCAAAAAAATATAATGAGGTACTAACGACTCTTGAGGAATGTTTTAAAAGAAAAGCAAAATTATGCAAGTAAACATGCAAAAACTATTGATCGAAGAAGATCCTGAAGAACCTCTCTCTCAGGCCGACCAAGACCTTGTCCAGGCTATTAAACAGGCATTCTGGGACGTTCCCTATCCTGGAGATGATCATATCCGCGGGAATGCCCTCGTTTTAGAAAAGGATGAGGATTTGAAGGCTTATTACAGGACCGCGTGGCAGGATATTTCCCTAGAAACTGTGGCAAGGTATCGAAATGAAACTGCCTTTTTTACGATCGAAGGAGCGTGTTACTACCTGCCTGTGTGGATGATCGCAATCATTTGTCATCCTTCTGAATCGGATACGCTAGCAAATGGGGTCTGGTCAAGACTCACACCTGAAGACAATCCCGACCTCGATACTGCAAGGTCCATTGTAGAGCAGCTTCGTCTCACCCAAACCAGGGTGGTGTACCGCTTTCTTGCCAGGGAGAAGGGAACATGGGTTGCTCGGTTTCGCTCGAAGGATTGGCAAACGATCATGTGGTGGAAAGACCAAGTAGACCAAAAACAACTTGCGTGGGACCTGAAACATCCCAGCGAGTTTGTCCCCCCTCAAGAGGACCTCTTGCTCTCCCGCGATGATCTGGTCTGGAAAAAGCAGGAGCTTTCTCAAGCAGACCGAGAGATGATGCTTGCCCCCCACGAGGTTTCTCTGCTTGCTCGGATTCAGCAAGCCTTTGCGGAGACGGTCTTGCCTCCACCCGAAGATACATTTCTTGATTCGGACAAGCCTCCATCCAAAGAGGTCAGGAAGCTCTTTGAGGGAAAGCGCTGGAATGAAGTTCCTCTATCTGTAGTTACATCCAATCTAGCGCCTTGGAACGTTCTCTCGCCTTTAGGGATGGCCTATTACTTGCCTACGTGGCTGACCGCCTCCATCCATGATTGGGACATGACTGAGGAGCTCCATACGACCTTAGAGTATCAATTTTCTCCGAGGGAATCCTGTCCTTCAGGATCCTGTGCAGGCGGAGACCCCGAATTTCAAAAACTCCTGTCTCTTCTGACGTTGGAGCAGAAAAGAGTTCTTCTATGGTATTTTCGTTACTACCAGTATAAAGCGGAAGATGTAAAGCACCGCGCTTGGGTGATTCAGGTATGGGAAGAGGAAATTGCAAAAGAGGAAGCCCATCTCGCTGGTCCTAAAGCAGAATCAGCTTAAGACCGAAATAAATCTTTGATGCAGATATTCGCAGAATGTGGAAGGAAGACAACGATTTTTCCTTCCACCCTCTTACCTTGGAACTTCTTGCATTTCAACCGAATGTTGAACTTCTTGAGGAAACGTTCGACTCAGGATTCGGGATAGAATGGAGCGGGTTTGTTCGGGGAGCGGCGATTGCCTAAGGATGTCCCTCGACTCTTTCCAATAAGCTTGCTCTTCTTCAGGGGTGAGGGGCTTCGGAACAGGCTTTAGGGCCACTTCTTCCTTGGGGGCCACATCCCATGAAAGCGCCTCATCAATGAGTTCGTAGACACGATTTCGGTGAACTGGATTACAAAACCACCGTAGCGCAATCAACTTACCATCCTTAACCCAGTAGTTCTTTCCAAGGTCAAGATACTTCCCAATACTGGTAAAGTGTTGTTCTAGCTCTGCTTGCTTTAGTTGTCTCCCAGACGCATATTCACTCAAGAAGTCGTGCCACTGTCGATAGAGCGGCTCAGGCAGCCTCCCCGAAAACCCTCGTGGAGGCGAGTCACAAGGCATGAGTTCCCCGAGAGCCAGTTTCTTTCCTGCGGCTCTCTGAAATTTTTCCAGAATGCAGTAAGAATCCATAATACTTTCTAAAGGGGAGGAAGTAGAAGGTGGTTTGGTATCTGCAAAAGCAACCTCCTTCTTTTTTTGCCCTGCAAGGGGAGAAAGAGGGGATTGTTTGTCTTCTTGTCTTATCTTCTTTGTTTCTATATCTATAGGGCCTGTCATGGATGACACCCTAGGAGACGACATGGGTGACACCTCCCCCCTGTCATCCGTGGCAGGAATGTCATCTGCGACACCCCTGTCTTTCATGTCATGCTCTTCCTGAAAGTCCTGCTCCTCTGCTCCTTGTCCACCTTCGCTTTCTGAATCTGTAAAAAGTTTTTCCCACTCAAATTGTTCTGGGGTACAAAAGATTCTACGTTTTTGTCCTACCCTCGTCTCGATTCAAATTGCGTGGCAGAAGGATCCATTCCGCTAAAATTAACGCATGCGTTAGGGCTTGTTCTGGATGCATCAAAATAGATTGTGCGAGTTGGATTGGAGTATCGGCTAGGAAGATCATTTGGTTGATCAAAATACACTCACCTACTACGTAGCTGGTTTGGACCCATCAGTTCCGTTTGAAGATAACCAAACAAAAACGGCAATTGGACCTAAAGGGCCCTTCCCTGATTCTCTTCCAGAACTACCACAACGAACATAACAAATAGTTAGTACCCAGCTCGAGCACGGGTTCTTAGGGTATTCTCTGATTTTCTTGATAAGCTCGATCCTATTTTTTGGGCCCCAGCGGATTTTCTGCTAGGTTGATGCGGTAAGGAGATAAATGATGAAAAAGAATACGATTTGCCTGTGGTACGACCGCGACGCGGAAGAGGCCGCACGCTTTTACGCCCAGACGTTTCCAGACAGCAACGTCAGCGCGATACACCGAGCACCGTCCGACTATCCGGGCGGCAAAAAGGGGGATGTACTAACGGTTGAATTCACGGTGTGCGGCGTGCCATGCCTTGGCCTGAACGGCGGAAGCGTGTTTAAGCACAGCGAGGCATTCTCCTTTCAGATTTCCACCGACGATCAGGAGGAGACCGACCGTTATTGGAGTGCAATCGTTGGCAACGGTGGCACTGAGAGTGCGTGCGGTTGGTGTAAGGACAAATGGGGACTGTCATGGCAGATCACGCCGCGTGCTCTCACCGAAGCCATGGCCAAGGGCGGCGATGTAGCGAAACGAGCCTTCGAAGCGATGATGAAGATGAAAAAGATCGATGTGGCAACGATTGAGGCGGTCGTACGCGCACAGGCTTTGTGATTCGTCTATGTGCTTTTGGCCTAGAAAGGATGCTGGCTGCGATGGCATTTGATAACGAGCAGGTAGGACATGCGTAAGCTCTCACTTTCAAACAAAAAACCTCGCGGGATAAAACGTCAGCTAAGAAACCTTACCCGATGGGCCAACCGCTTTGCTGCCTGGCCTGCGGAAATTGACCCCGAGCGCACCTTTGTTCATTGGAAAATTCCTGTCTCGCTCAATTTGGTCGAAGGAGTTCATGCAAAGAGACCGGTCCAACGCAAAGTGGTCCAAGCGCTTATTGATGCTTGCTCTCATCTTATGGCTGTGAAGCCAAGTGCTGCCAATTGTTACCGTGTGACCTGTGCTGTTTGTATTCCCGATATGTTTATGAGCGAAATTTGTCTTTTTCTACAGGAAGACTACTTTCAGAGCCATATCACCCCCGCTGGCAATGAATACGGAACCTCTACAAGAATTTTCAATCGGAGTCTTGCCAAAGAGTGGAACCTTCAATTACCCGAAGGGATGCATGAAGTAGGAATGCATGACGACTACCGAGGATTCCCCGATAAAACAGATTGGTACGTGAGAGATCGTTGGTACTTTGGAGAGGTTGCCTTATAAGCCTCTTCCAAGGCAAAGGGGGCTAGACTATCCTCATTCTCATGAATATAGCGCAAAATTTCATCTTGCTCTTCTAAGTAGATTCGCTATCGATTTAGGGTTACTAACCTTGTATCATAAACATCATAAGGGAGAAACACCGATGACATTACCGCCTGTTTCAAAAGGTCCTTCTCAGGGTAGGTCCGCACTTATTTTTGGTGCCCTTCATGCAGCGCTAATCACCTCTGGGATTCTTATGTTTTTAGGATTTGATGTTTTAGAAAAAGATAGGTCGGTCAAGACAGCTTCGGGGTGGAGTGGCGTTCTTGTTGCCCTCCCACTGATGGGGATAGGAATGGGAATTCTAGGCCTTTTTTATGGAATTTCTGCTTTGATCGCTTTACGAAGGAAGCCTTTTTCTTCCCACAAAATTAAAGCCATTCTGGGTCTTGTGTTAAGCACTCTGCCAACTGTGAGCTTAGGAATTTCTATGACACTAAGCAGCGAGATGATGGGGTACCCTATAGCCCTTCTTCTCCTGATCATACGATTGTTTCTTGCTTAGATCCTAGGGACGGCAAATTTTTCTGAAGTAGCCTTCGGAGAAGCACAAAATTATCTAGCTGTTTGGGTTTAAGTTTATTCAGTTGCAAATCGTGTAAAAGATAATAAGCTTACTCTCGTTCTTCTTCTGGTCTAATTTCTATGCATTGTTTTAAAATTCGAGGTTCTTTACTTCTCTCTTTAATTCTATTTATTCACTGTGCGCACGTAAAAACATCTAACTCTTTCGATGCGCCTCCAGAGAAACTAATATGCACCAAATCTACTTCTTCTCTACCAAAAGATGAGCCCAAACCAAGTTCTTTAAGATGGGGAAAGCTGACCCTATCCTATCAAGATAAAAGGACCTCTCCTAAGGAGCAGCCCATTTCTAGCTTCATAGATTATCACTGTTCTGCATACCAGCCGAAGCCTCTTCCCACTTGGCGTAAAGCGACCGGAGGAGCAGCCATAGCTGCAGGAAGCATTGCTATCTTGCTTGGTCTGACCAACCTATTTACTCCTGTCTTTAAAACTTCAGGTGGCTGTATAGCCTATGGTCTTGAGATGCCCTGTATCCCAGACCGTCGCGGAGTTGGAAGTACCTTGATTGTAGGAGGTGCGCTTGTGGCTGGTCTAGGGGGAGGCTTTTTACTAGGCTTTCGCTATTAAAGTTCTGCAGTAGGTGACGTTAAACATCATTTAGATGCCTCTACTCGCTTCTAGCGAGCTAAATATTTTTCCTCTCCACGTTCTTTAGTGCCTCCCGCTTGCTAAGGGGGCTTAGCCTCTTCTGATTCTCATGAACATAGCGTAGTACCTCATCAGGATTTTCCCATGCATACTCCCGCAGGGCCCAACCAATCGCCTTGCGCAAGAAGAATTCTTTGGAATCTAGCGAGGGCTCGATACACTGATACAAGAAGGGCAGATCGGTCTGCTGTTTTCGCCGAAGCTGACACAAAATGGCGCTGCGACGCTTCCAAAGGTTGTCCGAACGACTCCAAAGGAGCATCTGCTTCTTCATTGCACGTTCGTCATGTGCAAGCAGAAGATCAAAGCGCCTCGTCGCAATGGTATCGACGTAGTCCCACCATGCACCTTCGACGATGAGTCTTTCATACATCGGCAGCGCGGCCATCGTTTGAAAAGGACGAGCACGACGGTCTGCAGTAAGCTCGATGGCACAAAGCTTCTCCTCTCGATACTGCGCATGCTCCCACAAAAAAAGAACAAGGTCTTGCCAAACTTGATCCGAGGGCAATTGAATGCCTCCGAATACTTTCTTGGAAACTTTTCTTATATTGGGCACAGTCACCCCCAGATAGGGCATGGTCGTTTTCATGTAGGCCTGCATTTTCGGCGCTTTTTCTAGTTCAGCTACCTGGGCCAGTTCATGCCGGAGGCGAAGGAGCAAAGACTTGGACATGGGAATCATCTTCTAAGAGAAGAAATAATAAATCAAGAGACATGATGGCATCTATACTTGTTTGGATCACTTATTCCAAGAATCTTAACCCACTGATGGGCATGATTTTGAGCTTATGGCAGAATGAACGTGGTAGTTAAAATTGCCATGGCAAAATAAACGTGGTAGTTAAAATTGCCATGATGTCTACTTCTTCCTCTGTTTTGGATTGGGCCCTTGATCCCACGTTTCTTCAGGACCGAATGTCTTTTATTGCAGGCCCTAGACAAATTGGGAAGACAACCCTTTTAAAGGAGTATTTAAAATTTGAGGGTCACGAAGACCTTTATTTTAACTGGGATGTCCTTGCTATTCGGCGAGCCTATCGCCAAAATGCGGATTTTTTTATACCCCCAATGCTTTCATGGCCACAGAAAGAACTGCTTCCTGTTGTCTTTGATGAACTCCATAAATATCCTAAGTGGAAATCCCATCTAAAAGGTCTGTTTGATACTTGGAAGGGTCGAGTTCGTTTTATCGTCACAGGAAGTGCTCGTCTGGATTTTATGAGAAAATCAGGCGACAGCCTCGTCGGGCGGTACTTTTTATTCCGAAAACTTCCGCTCCACCCTCGTGAAATGATCCGTATCCTCGCACCAAGTTCTCTGTGGCTGCCAGGACAGCCCTTTGACTCTTTCGCTCGTCCCTCTTCTGCATTCCGAGAGGCAGCCCAGCAGCTTTTTGAGCTCAACGGGTTTCCAGAGCCTTTGTTTACAGGCTCTAAAGCTTTTCTCCAGCGTTGGCAGACAGAACACCTCACTTTGCTTGTGACGGAGGATTTGGCGGACCTTACAAAAATCGAAAAAATCCTACGTGTTGAGGAATTGGCCGAACTTCTTCCTAACCGAGTTGGTTCTCCTTTAAACATCCAGAGTGTGGCCAGGGACCTTGAGGCAAATTTTCCAAGCATCAAACGCTGGCTGGAAGCGCTCGAATTAGTCTACCTAATCTTTCGAATTCCTCCGTACTCTCGCAAGCTTGCAAGGGCGATACGGAAGGAACAAAAGCTTTATTTTTGGGATTGGTCTTTGGTGAATGAGTTAGGCGCCCGCTTTGAAAACATGCTGGCCGTTTATTTAGCAAGAGCTGTATCTTCCTGGAATGAGCGAGGTCTTGGGAAGTACGAGCTGCACTATGTTCGAACTCGAGACGGGATTGAGGTTGATTTTCTCATCACGCAGGCAGGAAAACCAATGATGCTCATCGAGGCAAAGCTTTCCGATGACCAAGTCCCCTCAAGCTTGCTTCAGATGAAAGACAAACTTGCGGTACCGCAGGCACTGGTTGTCACCCAGAAACCGGATATTTTCAGAATGCACCGGGAACCGGGGGTTTGGTCGGTGAGCATCGAGCGATTTTTGTCTTGGCTGCCCTGATGCTAAAGCTGCATCTTCCCGCCGGAGAGCCCTTGCTCGATCGGTCGTATTTTTGGTGGAATGCCATAAATGGAACTCCACTCGTACGTCGTTCGTTCCGATAATTCCATTAAATTCTCTTTATCAAAATACGAGGAATCTCGCGTCCTCCTTTTCCGATCCCCCTGCAGGAATCCCCAGCGAAGTACCATCTGCCAACCATAAGGCTTATCCAAACCTTTATCGCATTTCCAAAAATCCCCACTCTGCTCATGGTCACAGGCAATTTCATGCGGACCTGTCTGACTGTGACGGGCTTCGTGTAATAAGACAGCTGCAAAGTAAGAAATCGTATCCCTATCCTCTGGAGGACAAAGCGTCAATGTACCCCAATGATTATAATAAGGAGCTTTGCGCTCACATCTATAAGCAATTCCCTTTAGTTGATTTAGGACATAATTAAAAAACTTCTGGTTCCAATTCGCTCCCCCGCTTTCCATAAAAGTCTGCTGAAAATCATACATTTCTGCATCGTCTAAGCTCGCCTTCCCCAGAAACTCCTTCCCCTTTTCAAAATCAATTGGAGCGGTGAGTAGCACATACATTCCGCGCAGCATGAAATCTTTTTCTTCCTCATGTCCTATGAAAGATTGATGGTCTATAGGAAGTGTCTGCGCTAGCACTTGGAGACATTCTTTCGAGGGTTTTGGATTCCCTGTTTCACATTTGCCCGTATGCATGATTTCTGAATAATGGTCTCGTTCGCAGTGGAGCAAGAACGGCACCATCAAACTAAAAATAAACAAAATGCGTTTAGACGATAATATATTCATAAAAATGATCCTTTTTATAATGATTCATGAACCATATTGGTTGATGCTACTGAAGCCTCATTCATACTTTGGTTAAAACTCGATTCCGGCCGATGCCATTACAGAAGGTGCCACATTCATACTCTGATTTCCGCTATCTAAAAGAATCTGGATTTTCCCCTCCGCCTGTGCATACCAAGCCCAAGCTCTATGCATTGAGGACAGTTCCGGAAGCGAAGAACCAATCCGAATCCAACAGGAAAGCCACATATGGGTGAGAAGCGAGCCAAAATTGCCCAGCTGATCGGGTAGAGGCCCTCCACTACGACCTACAGTTAAGTCTGATAAAAATTTTGTACCTAACGAGAAAGAAAATGCTTTGATTTGAAAGCGTGCATAAGCGTTAAACTTTAAAGTGACAAAAGAAAATCCCGTAAAGGGCTGCATATGCGAAAAATAATCAAGATAGACGACTCCAGGCCCGCTCATCCCAAAATGTACGCCCGCTTGCCCATAACGAAATGTCTTTTCTTTCTCGATCCGAGCTTCTAGCACCCGTAAGATAACCTTGGCATCTGTATCTAAAACCCGAGGGTTTCGTTCAAATTCAAACTCCCCAACTCCTAGGACCAACCAGGAGGATTTACGAAAACTTGGACCCTGAAGCCGAAACAAGGCGTACGGCGCGGCATAAAGAAACCGATACGGACTGAATACGACTTGGAACTCGCTAAAAAGAAGCTGCTCTACGCCCAAACGGCAGGGTGCATAGGATTCGCAGGATAGCTTGACCGAAGCCTCAGTAAGCAGACCAAAATCTCCCCGCAGCGGGGCATTCCATATTCCTAAACCAACCTGAGGTTTTATAATCACCTCAGCTCCTTGTGTAGGGGAATAAAAAGCAAAAACTAATAAAATAATAAAATAATATAAATACTTACGAAAATGAGAAGCGATCATACTTCCATCCTTGGATTACATGTAAGGAAAAGTATACCCTAGGATGGGGATAAAACAACCCATTTCTTGAAGTGGGCGGCTTTAGATCGGTCTATTGCTTGAGTGAGGGTCGGTTCGAAGGTTAAATCACTCTCATCACCACTTAGCCAGAACCTTGCGTCCATAGGAACTTGACCCGGTGCTGGACCCCCGTGAGCATCGCCCAGGGAATGGTGGATGTGTGCTCGGTCACCCGTTCCAGGGGCAGCTCACCGCCCCAAAGGATGACAGGATCTCCTACCTTAGCAGAGGGGTTCGATCGTAGGTCTACCGCCATCATGTCCATCGAGATCCGACCAATCAGCTTGCACTCTTCGTGGTTCACAAGCACAGGCGTGCCGTCCCTGGCACTTAGAGGATACCCATCCCCATACCCAAAAGCAATCATCCCAACCGGCATATTCTCGGGACATTGGTAGCGGGCACCATATCCAATCGTAGAGCCTTTCTTTAGGGTCTGCACCGAGGTTAAACAAGATTGGAGCGTCATCACCGGTTTTAGTCCTAGATCCGCTGCCGTCGTATGGGCGATGGGTGACACTCCATACATCGCCAGGCCAGGACGCACGTAATCATAGTGACAATCGGGAAAATTTAGCAATCCGGCTGAGTTACAAAGGCTAAATTCACTCGAAATTCCCTGAATGAATCCTTGAAACGCTTGGATTTGTTCTTGATTGAGGGGGTGGTCCTTTTCATCAGAGCAAGCAAAATGCGACATGATTCGCACAGGCTTGGCGATGCTTTTGTGCTGATCTAAAGTTTGCCAAGCTTGGTGACCTCTCTCAAGATCAAATCCCAACCTGCCCATTCCAGTATTTATTTTTACCCAAGCCTGAATTGGTAGGGGCAGATAGTTCTTTCTTAACCACTCTATTTGTGTCTCATGATGGAACACAACATGGAATTTCTCCGTCGAAGCGATTAAAAGCTCACTCGATTCGAAAACACCTTGTGCTAGCAGAATCGGCGAGCGAACACCCACTTTGCGAAGCGCCAATGCCTCATCTATTGAAGCCACTCCCATCATCTCTACGTGCCCGTCGATGCGAGAAGCTACGGATCGAATGCCATGACCATACGCATTGGCTTTAACCATAGCAATCATCTTGGCAGGCTTGGTCCTCGCCTTCAGCAAGTTTACGTTATGAAGTAGATTTTCTGTGGAAAGCACTGCGGTTGCGGCACGACTCATCCTCTAGTCATAGGAGATTTGGCTTACTTCGTCAAATAGACAAGGTAATACAAGAGGTGATTCAAATTCAGATCATCACGACGACCCACGCTTCGATCGCGGTAAGGACATGCTTTCTATCTAAGCGACCCTGGTCTCTGTCGATAAAACTCTTCTACCAACTGCATTCCTTCCGGGGAGACATTCAATAACTTAGAGTGATTTAACGCCATAAAGTGCGCAGCAAAGTAGGGTGACGGCAAGAAAAATTTCTGCGTCGTGCCATGCCATCCTAAATACGAGACAGCAGCAGCAGCACAAGTACAATGAGGCTGGCATAATAACAATGCCTGGTTCTGGTTTCTTTGGCGGATCTTCTTTTGTACGATCCACCCTGCCAAAAAGACGAGGATTGCAACTGGTATCGTGACAATGTGCGATGGAAGGAGACAGAGCAAAAAGGCTAAAAGCCCGCCCGCCACAAGGGCTATAGAGCCTGATTTCTTCGCTCGTTCCCAGGCATTGACATGATCCAAGCACGAATGGCAGTAGGGAAAATTCCAGCTCGACGTTTCTTTACGAACGATACGGCTTCCTTTGGTACGGCTCGAGAAGACTCGTAGCTTTGTTTCAGCATTGCCATAACAACACGCGCATTGGTTGGGAAAGTGAATGGTTCTGGCAGAAAGACTCACGTTCATACCAAGCTACAATTTATTGTAACTTGACGCCATGTGCAACTTTAGGAACGAAAGAGGCGCTCGGATTGTAAGCCTGGGTTTCCGAGATGTTGGTTGATGACAAAGGCAAAGGTATAAGCAAGCACCTTCCAGTTGTGGAATGACTTACTCCTCAAACAGGTGGAAGTTTTGATGGAGGTTCGCAGTAAACGCAGGCAATTGATTTACCGAGGTTAAGATGAATTCGAAGATCCCATCTTGTTTTCGTTCTGGGCCGTCACAAGTGTATCCACGGATTTCAACCTGATAGAAACCGGGTGGCACAGTCACGAGCCGTTGGTACTTATCTAGACGCTCAGGATCCCACGTTATCAGGTTCCCTGCCGTACAGAACAATAAAGCTCCCGTAAGGGTCCCTAGGGTCCATCCCTTTGAAGAGAGCTTAGGGGTTCCAACGAGTTTCAGATCATCCTCATCGCTACGAATGACAATCGTATAATAGCCCGCATCCACGCTCATCAATGGAATAGCAATGCCTTGCGCAGCGACCTTATCGCCATCTTCGCTGGTCGTAAATCGCTCCACCAAATTCTGCCCCCGTGCTTGGTAGTTGCAAAACTGTTCCAGCCGTTCTGGGTCTAAAAGCACAAACCCAAACAGCTCAGGAAAATTGTGTTCTAATTGGAGAGATGGAAATTTCATCAAAAACCTTCTTTCTTCGTGGCCTTCCCGCTTCTGATTACTCCAGGGACTTTATAAGCCTCTCGATCATTGAGGTCTGTCTTTGATGGGGAAATCAACCTACCGTGGTCTGGTTCGAATTTCAAATGAGCCATTGAACAAGGAGAAGGTCTCCTCCTAGGATCGTTGTGTCAATCAACCCATCTTCAAGGAGAAGACCATGCCCCTGGATCTATTTATCATTTCTGTCTATTGTTGGGTAGCCGATTTTTTCACCCCCCTTTCGCCTCGTAGCATCCGAACCCGTGGGTTTGCTCCCAAGCTCTCCGATGCCGAAGTCATTACCATGGAAGTCGTCGGAGAATGTCTGGGGATGGACCAAGACACACAAATTTATGCCTATTTTCATCGACATTTTCGTTCCTGGTTTCCTCACTTAGGAACCAGGAGTACCTTTGCCAGGCAAGCCGCCAATCTGTGGGCCTGTAAAAAGAAACTCCATCAAGTGCTTGCTGGGGCGTCTCCATCCCTGGGCATCGTGGATGGATTTCCCATGCCGGTCTGTGAATTCAAACGGGCCAAGCACGCCCACGTGTTCCGAGGCGAAGCTTCGTATGGATATTGTGCGGCCAAAGACCAAACTTACTACGGTTTTAAAGGACATCTTGTTATCAATGAACAAGGAAAGATTCTCGACTTCGGGTTGACAAAGGCAAATGCGGATGAACGAGAAGCCTTGTTTGACTTTCTTCCGCAAAATCCAAGGTACCTCTTAGGAGATAAAGGGTATTTGACGAACAAGCAGAGACGGCAAGAGCTGGCCTACCATGGCATCACGTTGATCACACCCGTGCGAAGCAATATGAAGGACCCTCTGCCCAAGGAAGCAAGAAGTTTCTTTTCCAAAACCAGGAGGCGGATTGAGACGGTGATAGGCCAACTCACAGAACGCTTTCATCTTGAAAAAGTGCGTGCCAAAGATCTTTGGCACTTGGCGCATCGAACGATTCGGAAGGTACTTGCTCATACCTTTGCCTTTGTCATCAACCAACACCTCGGAAACCCAGGCTTACAATTCGAACGCTTGTTTCGTTCTTAAAGTTGCACATGGCGTGTAACTTGGTAAAATGCAACAATTTTTTATCTTCATTCAAGGCAGCGTCAAAGCAAGTACCTCCCGGGACATTATCAAAGAATAGATTTGAGAAAAGCCCCAACGAATTAGTGCTTTGCTCTAAACAAGTACCGATCCACCGAGAATCGGCCGGGTCCCATCACCACAAACAAAAGCGAAACGGCAAGATAAACCGAGGCAAGCTCGTACGCAGGCTCGAGGGTTGCCGCCACGAAGGGATGGCCTGCCATCCGATGGATAAACACGGCAACAACCATGGTACAGGCAATCCCTAAAGCGCCCAGGCGTGTCAGGAGGCCAGCCATCAGCGAGATTCCTCCTCCAAACTCTGCTACTGCAGCCAGCGCTTGAAGAATCGCGGGAAATTTAGCATCAGGCCCCATCCAGTGAAACGGATTGGAGATTTTCCCCCATCCATGAAGGATAAATGCATACCCACAGAGCAATCTGAGGAAAAGTAAAACGATATCGATGCTAGAGGGTTGTTTTCTTACGGCGAAGGGCTGTAGGCTCATTGAGGAACTCCATAAAAAATTTAGTTATCACCAATTCTTACAAAAAATGCTTTTATCGTAATATGAGGTCGCTGAAAAGAGGAATCTGAAGCTCCCTGCTTGCCCATCCAAAAGTTCTCCGCAGATGCCTCTTTTTACTATGCTCTCGTAAAGAAAAAGCCCCTCTCTATCGCTAAAAAGGGGCTTTTCCTAGATTTTTGATAAAGTGTCAGTGTACAAGCTACACTACGTATTTGCCTGTGCCTTTGACTCAGTACGAGCACTTCTTTGCTTCTGTGTTCGGCCCATGCTGGTTGGTTCTCCTGAAGAAGATTCATCCTGCGCCCTTCCTCTTGTTTGGGAAGCACCCAAAGGTTCTTCTTGTCTTGAGCGTCCAGCGGATTCCCTGGCAACGCGGATCTGGTTATGCACTTCTTGCACTCCTGAGACGGACTCTGCAACATCTTCAATCATCCGTTTTTGAGTCCTCTCATGAACCATCCCCGTAAGGGTTACTTCTCCCTGTTCGACACGAATTTCAACCTCACCTGCATCCAAGCCTCGATCCATAATACGCTCACAAACGTCTTCATGGATCCGCTCATCCGAGCGCTGGTATCCTTTTGGAGCCTGCCCTCGCCCTGTTCCACCCCGTTGATATCCCCCACTCTGGTGCCCGAAGTTGAACTGGTTCGATCCAGGATAAAAACGATCGAACCCTTCTCCTACACCCCGCCCACCACTTCCGTAAGCTTGGGGGTTTCTCATCTCAGGAGAGCCGGTTTCATAGGATCCACCGCCCAGATTCCCCCCCTGCCTTGCTCCATAACGATATTCATTCGAAGGCCTGTATCCACCCCCGGTGCTCATTCCATATCCAGCTTGGGCCCCAGGAAAAGAGGTACGTCCCCGTTCGAAGTCCGAAGTATCAGAATAGCCTCTTCCGCCAAAATCTCCTTGACCATATCCTTGGTTCCCAAAGGAACCTGCATAGGAATCTCTCTCTTGATGAGAGCCTCGACCTTCTATATCTCGGGAGTAAGACTGTCCAGCGTAAGAAGACTGCCTTCCATACGGAGAGTTTCCTCGGTAGGCATCCTGCGTCGCAGGGCTCCAGTTGTCCCTTGAGGATTCCGCCCCAAAGCCTTGAGATGAACGTTCGCCTGCTCGAGAAGAACCTCCAAACTCATCCTGGCGTCCATATGTATGTTCCCCATGCTCTCGAGGGGAACTATGATCGCCTCTTGCCTCGGTGTGGCGAAATTGCCTTTGCGCCCCCTCTTGCCCGTGGGACTCGTAACCACGGTCATCATAAAAGCCTCCCCCATACCCCTGGCTTCTATGTGTCTCATGGTGACTTGTCTGGTTTCCAAAACGGCTATTTTGCTGAGATCGATTCATCTGTTACCTCCCTATTGTAAGAAAGCACCTATGTAAAACAGAAAGATGCCTAAGAAACAGTACACTTTTAGTAAGCTAGGCATCCTCTACAAAACGTCAAGGGTTGAGGGGATCACTTTTTAAAAATACGGAATACCTACTACAGACAGGCCTCTTTGCCTTCCTACTTACAGAAATAGTTAAAGACAAAGGTTGGGCAGAATATGCTCACCTCCCTCATTCTTATCAGAACTTTTCTATTTTTTGTAGCCAACCAAAAAAGATCGGTATATCGTTTTTGCGCAAATAAAGGAGTTATCAATGAAACGTGTATTTCTGTTATGTGTTTTATCCCTCTTCGGCTCTATCAGTGCCTGTAAAACAGCCACCTGTCCACCCTGCCCTACGGATACAGGGAACTGTGCGCTCCCTACGACCCCTGCTGCAAAAATAGGTTCTACAACGGTGACCGTGGCTCAGCTTGATGCGGAAGCTTCCATGCAGATCTATGAATTAAGAGTACAGACTCTTCAAGGGATGATTATGAAAACAGTCCTTGAGCCGATGGCCCAAAAAGAGGGGCTTGATCTCCGTAGCTATCTTATGAAACTCGCAGAACCCCGCGTTCCAAAGGTCAGCGAAGCAGAAGCCCGTGACTTCTACGACAAAAACCATGATCAATTTTCACCGGAGATCAGCAGCCAACCCTTTGAGGCACTCAAGGATAAACTCATAGAAGGACTGACGATGAGAAAACGGCAAGAATTCTTCCCTGTTATTATTGAAGAACTCAAGCAAAAAGCAGGGGTCGAGATGATCCTCCAACCCCCACGGGTTAAGGTAGCTGCTGAGGGTCCCTCAAAGGGTCCCAAAGATGCCAAAGTGACGATTGTCGAATTTTCAGACTTCCAATGCCCCTACTGCTCAAAAGGCCGCCAAGTGATGGACGAGGTGGTGAAAGCCTACGGTGATAAAGTACGGGTCGTCTTCCGGGATTTTCCTCTCAACTTTCATGAACAAGCACAAAAGGCTGCCGAGGCAAGCCATTGTGCTGAAGAGCAAGGGAAATTTTGGCAAATGCACGATTGGATGTTCGACCACCAAACTGAGCTAGCCGTCGATAAATTAAAGGATGGCGCCAAAAGCCTTGGCCTTGATGCTACCAAATTCAATCAATGCCTTGATTCGGGGAAGTATGCCAAACTTGTTGCTGATAATATGAAAGCTGGCCAAATTGCCGGCGTGAAGGGAACCCCTGCTTTCTTTATCAACGGAGTTTTCTTAAATGGTGCTCAGCCCTTTGAATCTTTCAAAAAAGAAATTGATCGTGAGCTAGCAAGGTAATCTTTCTACGATTCCTTTTTCTTAGGCATGGGAGTCTACCATGGCTCTCTCGTGACACCTTCTCCTTCTTTATCTCAGCAATCTTCTGAAGCAGTTTTCCTAGGGAAACCATCTAATCAATAGACACCGAAAGTGAGCTAAAGCTATTGCTTAAGGAGGAGACCCATGTCTCAAAGGCAAAAAATCTTTTACCTTCTGTTAGGAGCTTTTCTCTCTTATCATGTGGGTTGTGGCTCTAATAAGACAGCGTGCCCACCCCCGCAAAAAGAGGTGAACTCGAATCCCCAAGGGATCGTGAATGGGACCATCACCAGCGCAGCCATCTCTATGAAAGTGGTCTGGATCTGGGATGATCTGCATCGAGACGACCTTGTTAGTGTATGTACAGGTGTCCTCCTGACCAACCGCTATGTTCTTACTGCGGCGCACTGCCTCGATGACCCAGATCCCTCTCATTACACGATCTTTTGGGGAAGCGATTTATCTCCTCTCATGAAAGGTGAGAACCCCTCCGAAGACACTCAAATTCGGTTCGCAGATCAGCGCTACCAACATCCACAGTATATTCCCAGTGATGTGATCACTTCGGTAGACGTAGGGATCCTGCGAGTTACCTCTCCTTTCGAGGTAGGCACCTCTTCCTCGGGCTATCAGGCAAGCATCTATCAGGGAAGCATCGAAGATTTGCGTGGGTCTTCTGTACTACTCGTGGGATATGGGTGTTATCTAGCTGACAAAACGACCGATGGATACCTCCGTCAAGCCGAACTCTACGTTGAGAAGCTGATTGAGAACCATATCTTTCTATCAAAGAATGATTTCAATCAATTTAGCTGCCCAGGAGACTCGGGTGCGCCCCAATTTCTCCCCGGGACCCAGACGATTGTCGCCATTGAGAGCGCGGGAGACTTAACTAAGGGCATCAGTTTAGCTGTGACAAGCGATGCATTTCTTCCATGGCTTATTCAGACCGCAGGTCTCAAAGTACAAAATCAATCGACTCCCGCCGAGACTCCGTCCCCCTCATCCCCTAAAAATACCTGTTCAAACGATTAATTGAGCACAACAGGGATATCGAATATTTTAGGAGCTGCCCCCTCAAAAGAAACCACCTTGAGTCGAATCATTGCATTCGAAGATTTTGAAAAACTTGAAGAGGGCAGAAAGGTAAAAGAAAACGCATCCGAACTTTCGGTCCAGTATAAAACAGTAACATCGATATCTTGCGTTAATGAGCCTTGTATCAGTTGAGCATTTGCTTCCTCGCCATTATAAATGGGTCTTGACGCTGGAATGTCAATTCTATTGTTGGAAGACAGGCTTCCTGCATAGGGAAGAGGTTTGATATGTCTTAGCTCTAACACATCACATCGTCCGTGATCTTCAGCCGAACAGGAAGGAAGATCCACATGACTACGAAGGATCGGATAGCCACGGTCTTGGCAGGATGATTGAATGAAGGAAAAGCCTACTACAGCAACGATAAAAATTATATTTTTCATTGATTTCCTCGTAATTGATATTCTTGGTTGAATCATTTTTTGTGAGAATTCTCGATGCTTGAGATCTCTAGACGAGCCTATCTTTCTTATCTTGCTTGTCAATATTTTCGGATTAGCTGTCTAGAAATCCTAAAAACTTTTTCGGCAACAATTAGAAAAGCGGTTTCTCTTTTCTGATCTTCAGCTCTTATGCTATAAGAATGGCTCTATGTCATCTTCCTCTGCAGCTTCTCATTCTGACCAGAACGCAAGCGACCTGCTTGGACAAATGCAGGCGCGGAAAGAAACCCTTTCTTTGCTACGTCAGAATCATACAAATCCCTTTGCGAACGATTTCCAGCTAAGCCACCAGATTGCTGAACTTCCGGGAGCCACAGCCGCTGAACTTCTTACCCTTCCCGAAGATGCAGAGGTAAGTCCGCAAGATCCTCGATACATCATCGCAGGACGACTTATCCAGATCAACGAGATGGGGAAAGCCAAGTTTTTATTTCTGCGCGGGGACCAGGGGGCCCTGCTCCAGCTTTATTTAAAAGCTGATCAAGCAGAGGCTTTTTTGCTAAGTCAAAAGCTTGACTTGGGTGATTTCGTTGGGGCAAAGGGTCCTCTTTTCCGGACAAAAAAAGGCAAGCGGGCGCTCCGCGTCGAAACTTTAAAGCTTCTCACGAAAGCACTTCGCCCACTGCCTGGAAAGGCGTTACAACAGGGTCAAGAACTTGCCGATGTCGAACTTCGCTACCGTCAACGGTACGTAGACATGATTATGAACCCTGAAGTCGCCGATGTATTTCGCAAACGTGCACAGATCGTTCGAGAGATCCGAAAGTTTTTTGACAACCGGGGTTATGTCGAGTGCGAAACTCGAGTTTTGGTTCCTACCAATGGTGGCGCTTCCGCAAGACCTTTTCGGACCCATCACAACGCCCTAAATCTAGATCTGTACCTTCGCATTGCAACCGAACTTGATCTAAAACGGCTTGTGGTGGGGGGGCTGGATCGCGTCTACGAAATAGGACGGCTGTTTCGTAACGAGGGACTGTCGAGGTTTCATAATCCAGAGTTCACAACGATCGAGTTTTATCAGGCCTATGCAACCTACCTGGATATGATGAAGATTACGGAAGAGCTCCTATCCACGTTATGCGCAAGCCTTCACCAGGGGAACCTTGTGATTGATTACCAGAATCACCTACGGATCGATCTTACACCTCCCTACAAGAAAGCGACGATGAGAGAGCTGGTAAAACAAGCCTGTCGCGATGCGCCCATTCAACCGGAATTTTGGCCCACCGAGGAGGAAATCTCTGGGCTTCCAGAGTACGCAAAGAAAAAGATTCCTTCGTTGAAAGCGGCCACTCATAGCCTTACCTATGGGCATGCACTTATGCATCTGTTTGAGGAGTTTGTCGAGCACACCCTTGTCCAACCAATGTTTGTCACCCAGTTCCCTCTGGAAGTATCTCCGCTTGCGCGTTTGAATGAAGAAAACCCAAGGTTTGTTGACAGATTCGAGCTATACGTTGCTGGCAAGGAGCTTGCCAATGCCTTCTCCGAACTCAATGATCCTCTCGATCAGCGAAGTCGTTTTGAGGCCCAGCTTAAGGAAAAATTGTTAGGCCATACAGAAGCGATGGATTACGACGAAGATTTTTGCATCGCGCTTGAGCATGGCATGCCACCAACCGCGGGGGAAGGCATGGGAATTGATCGTTTGGTGATGCTTCTTTGCAACCAAGCCTCCATCCGGGATGTCATTCCATTCCCACAACTACGCCCTACTGAGTCTCACAGCACGAAAGAGGTTTCTGAAGAAGCATGAACTCTTTTCTCTTTATCCTCCGAGTTGCGATCCGTTACCTTCAGCCCTTGCGTCAAAGCAAACGTGTGAAGTACCTCCGTCTCCTAACCTTATTTTTTCTGATGGCAACTGCTGCCATCTTTCTTGCGCACAAAGGGTTGATTCCTGAGGATAAGACCGCCTTAACGCGTTCCGAAATGATGCTTCATCAAACGCTTGTGATTGGGAAATACCTTAGCGTCCTCACCACCACGCTGGTTTTTGTTTTCGTTGAGCTCATGGTTCGGTTCACCATTTTTACCACCATCTCCACCTTTGGGATGTTTGTCGGCACCGGTGCGCTTGTGACTGTGATCTCCCTCATGACGAGTATGCGGGACGATCTAAAAAGCAAGATGCTCGACAGCCATGCGCATATTCTCATTGAGCCAAAAGGCAAACCTTACTTTGCAGGATACCGAGAGATGAGTGCGCAAGTGGAAAGAATTCCTGGCGTGGTCTCAGCGATTCCCGAACTCTCGATGGGGATGATGATTGCTGATGCAACCAATCGAGAACAGAATGACGAGGTTATCGCTCGGGGAGTCGATGCTCAGAGCCTTTCAAAAATGCAAGATCTCGCGAAGCATATGAAACAAGGAGCGCTCGAAAACCTAATCCATCCTCCAGGTTCTAAAATTCCTGGACTGGTCATTGGTCAAGAACTCGCAGCTCGCCTTGGGCTCATCGATCCAACCACCCAAACGCTGCAACTAGGCACACTGATGGTTTTAGCATCGCCTGTAAGCACTGGAGTCAACCCGCTTGGCAATCTTCCTACCATACGCTCTTTCCAGATTGTAGGAATGTTTTATACAGGAATGTACGAGTACGATTCAAAGTACGTTTATATCCTTTTACCAAAAATGCAAAAACTAGCAGGGTTGGATGACGACCAAGCCGGAGGCATTGAGATCAAAATTTCCAACGTAGAAAGTAGCGAAAAGCTCATAAAACCAATCCAGCAGGTTGTTGGAGAAGGGTACCGTGTCGAAGATTGGAAAACTCGCAACCGGGCATTCTTTTCCTCGCTCGAACTTGAAAAGATTGTAATGTTTTTTGGACTAGGATTGATCCTGCTTGTGGCCGCCTGCTCGATTATTTCGAATGGGTTGATGCTTGTTGCTGAAAAGACACAAGAAATCGCCATCTTAAAATCAATGGGAGCCACAGATGGGTCCATTTTAGGGATCTTTACTACCTTAGGCCTGATCGTCGGCGTTCTTGGCATTGGGCTTGGTGTGCTGATCGGGGTCGCGATCTGTCACTTACTCACAAGGTATGGTCTGCCGCTGTCTGAAGACGTTTACTATATCACAAAAATTCACATTTTTGTGAAGCCTCTTGAGGTCGCAATGATCTGTGGATTTTCACTGCTGCTTGTCCTTTTGGCGACCTTAAGCCCAGCAAGAAACGCAGCACGACTTAAGCCGTTAGAAGGCCTTAAGTAGCCTAGAGAATATAACCTGGAGGGTCTGGTCAGTTTTTCTTCTGGTCGATAAATAGCTCTTTATTCCGTTTCCAGTGCTCTTGGAATCTCGAAAAATCAAGCAAATCTCCACTAATGTTGATGTACATCAGGGACAAGAGCGCCGCCTCTAAGGCCTGTTGATATTTTGAATCTTTCTTATGACGAGCAGCAAGCTCTTCTAAGAGGTTACAGTGCTCCTCTAATTGTTCCTTCAAATCAATAATCTTCATAACCTACTTTTCTCCGACTGGTTCAAGCAGCGCAATATGAGGAAGGTTTCGATAGCATTGACGATAATCCATTCCGTACCCAACTACAAAATGATCTTCAATGGTAAAACCCAAATAATCGATCGGAATCTTTTTGAGGGTTCGGCTTGGTTTATGAAGAAGAGAGCAAAGCCTTACCGAAGCAGGCTTCCGTGTGTTTAGATTCTCAAGCAGATAGCTCATGGTAAGACCTGTATCCACGATATCCTCTACCAAAAGTACATGTTTCCCCTCGATAGGTCGATTGAGATCCTCGGTAATTCGCACGACCCCTGTCGTATAGGTTTGATCCCCGTAGCTCTGGACGCTTAAAAAATCACAGATGACTTGATTCTCAGGCAGACCCAATTGATGTTGTGCTGCATAGATGGCTCTGGCCAAATCAGTGGTAAACATAAAACTGCCCTTAAGAATCCCTATCAGCACAAGCTCTTTGTAGGCATAGTCTTTTGCAATCTGCATGCCCAGTTCTGATACGCGATGTTGAATGTCCTTTTCATCAAGAAGAATTCCACGAAGGCGATAAGTTTTTGTCGATGGCTGCACTTTTATCTGGTTCACAAGGTCTCCTATACAAAGGAATTGTTGAGCACTTCTCCAAGACCGCCGGCCCCGGGAACAATATAGTGCTTTTCGGTTAATCCTCGCTCTCGCTCCCAATCGGTTCCAGGGATGGTGGCCAGAACATCTTCATCAGACAGCCCCCGATCGAGCCTAAGCGCATAGACTTGCACTTCAGGATGGTTCCTTTGAATAAATTTTAGATATTCAGGAGTGACAATCAAGTGCAAAGCAAGAATCTTTTCTGCTTTGCCAAAACCTGCTTGTTCGTAGTGTCTTAGTACCTGACCCACCGTCGATCCTGTAGCTCCCATTGGGTCAGGAATGAGCAAAACTCCCCCCTCGACTGTCCCTCCAATTTTAGAGGCAACCAGGTCAGCGCCTGTCACCTTTCCCATTTTATCTAAAGCCCTAGAGAGGGCAAGATGATCCTGCCTTACAAAAGAGGGATTGAGCACATGGTTCAGAAAATCATAAGTAACCTGCGATGGAAGAAGCCCAGCCCTTGCAAGGGCGACGACAATCGTTTGAACCTCTGGGGTTAATACCTCCCCAGTCCAGACCCCCTTTTCAGTTATATCGATCATCCTAGTACGAACTGTCCTGCACTTTCTTGGGAACTCAGAAGCCACCACCTCGTAGACCAGCGTACGGTAAAGCTCGGTAAGAAGCCTGGTAATTTCGGGCTGGGTGGTCGTCTTTTCACAAAGCTTGGCGAGCAATGAAAGCGAGAGCGGGTTTGTTAAGATGTGAATATTGTTCCCATACCGATGTTCAAGCTGCGGAGAAGCATAGCAAAGATTTTCAAATTGGACGTCCATGATTAGCTAAGCTATCACAACTTTTCTTTTTTCAGAAGACGCTCTAATTTTTTTTGGGAAGAAGTGGCAAGTTCGGGAAGCCGTTTTGTTAAATGTACTTTTGTCTTTTCTAAAGCTTCCCCTTGCAAAACTGGCAGAATCTGAAGGGCCAGCTTCGCTACATCTTTAGGCTGGCTTGCAAAAATTGCATCCATGAAGGGTTTGGAAAGAAGCCCCGCCTTTGAAGGTGAGGAGGCCGCAAGGCAGGTAAGGGTGACTACAGCCATGTCTCGTGTAATGACAGAACCATGCTGAAGAGCCCCAAGGATCCGTTCCCAGTAAGGCCAGACCGAGTCAGGATTTCTTTGAGCAATGCAGGAGATCGCAGTCATGCTTCCCCAGACCATACGGTTGTTCTTATGATCGAGCAGCTTGACAAACGTCTCCACATGCGGCACCAGTAGCGCGGGGGCTTGGTAGCCACACTCATACAAGGCCTTGATCGCATCACTTGCCACACCTTGGTCATTGAGCAATATCACCAAAGCAGAAACAGCCGATATGTCGCCCGATTTAGCAATGGCTTGGCCAAGCTCAAGGTTTGGCTGCTCGTCTCGTCTTCCCAAAGCAGAAGCGAGTTTCTGTTTTATTTCTTGCAGCATCGTCATTTTATCCATCCGCTAATAAATAGTTCGCCTCCTTTGTAAATACCGCAGGGTAATCACTTTGCGCAATGGCAAAATACTCTCTCTCCTTACAGGTTTATGACTTTCTCTTGCCTTTCTTTTTCCATATGCTAATACATTTTGAGGGGGCAAATCATGATAGAGCCTCCTCCGATTTATACATTTGCTGTTAGGATAATTTCCTGGAGAATATGATGAAACGAGCTGTTTCCCTTTTTGTTGTTGCGTTCTTTTCAACCCTTCTTGGTTGTAGCAAGCCTATCACTCCCCATGGTTGGTATACATCAAAGTTCTATATGGAAAGCGACCATGCACAATTATCAAAACAGGGACAATCTTTGAAGCTTACCTTCTTACCAAAAGAAATAGCCCAAGCAAGATATCAGGATGCCTATCCTGTCGATTGGTCAAAATCATTAAGTGACGTTGATCTTCTCTCTGTCCAATCGTTGCGGATCAGCATCTATCAAAGCAAAGGGGGCTGGGATTTTAATGTGATCGAAGCGGAAGAGCATCCTGAAATTGTGACAGAGATTACATCAAAAAGTATTTCTTTTTCTTTAACCGCTCAGCATGTAGCAAACTTTACTCCAGATAGAACTATTTGGATTGAGCTGATTATTAATGATGAGTATCAAAGTCGTACCCCTGTTACTTTAGAACCTTAGGCTCCGAAGAAAAACTCCAGCTTGCAAAAATTGCCTGGCTTGTTATGATAATACCTCCCTAGGTACTTATTTCTTCAAAGAATTTCGTAGTTAAGGAGCCTGCTTATGCAATCGATGATTCGAATCAGTTCGTTTCTCCTTTTTACAATCCTTCCCTTGCTTATTGGTTGTAGCGACCGAAAAAACAGTGATGCCGTTCAGGCCTGCACTTCAGCAACCCGAAGGTTGGGAGAGGAACTAACAAAAGCAAATACGGAACAGGCCCGTTTAAAAAGCGAGTTGGATGTTCTACAAAAGAAATATGAGCTTATTGAAGCTGAACTGAAAGCGGCAAAAGAGCAGATCCAAGCCGTCACGCAAGAAGGTGGAACAGACGCAGGAGCGCAAGCCCAGTCTCAAAATCAGAGCGCCTCCACCGGAATCTTGAATAGGCGCAACCAAACAGCCTCCACGTATACAAGTAGATTAAAAAAGAACCGCCCAGCAAGGGGCTAAGCAATTATACGTGAGACGGCTCCAAGAGCTGGCACAAGCAGATTTGTCTACGTTTTTGTGGCACTCTTCTCATAAAGGTAACTTCTTTCAGCCCCATGTATATTTTTTGCACATCCTTTCTGAGAATATGCTAGTTTTGCCTGAACATATGTCCAAACCATCGCGAATTATTATCCTCCCGAAAGAACTCTCAAACCAGATTGCTGCAGGCGAGGTCGTGGAGAGGCCTGCTTCGCTTGTCAAAGAGCTGGTCGAGAACTCACTCGATGCAGGTGCGACGATGATTGAGGTAGAATCAAACGCAAACGGAACCGCTCTCCGTATCACTGATAACGGAACTGGGATGACCCAAGAAGAGGCAGAACTCAGTTTTCATCGTCATGCCACCTCGAAAATTCGCAATAGCGACGATTTGTTCTCAATTAAAACGCTTGGATTTCGAGGAGAAGCCCTCCCCTCTATTGCCGCCGTCTGCCGGCTTAGCCTCACGACTCGTACGAACGAAGAAATGGCTGGTTTTTTCTTCTCGATGCAAGCAGGAAAGCAAGTGGGCCCTGGACGAGAAGTAGGGGCCCCGGTGGGCACCCAGATTGAAATTAAAGATTTATTCTACAACGTCCCAGCTCGTCTGAAGTTTATGAAAAGCGATGCGACCGAATTTGGGCATATTCAAGAGACGCTCGTCCGGTTAGCATTATCCTTTCCCAAAGTGCACTTTCGATTAAAGCGCTTAGGAAAAACTGTTTTGGATCTTCCCCCCCACGGGCGGCTGCTTGATCGCGCCCAAGCGGCCCTTAAGCTTCATGGAATGGGTACTGAGGATGCCCTTCTCTACCCCTCGCTTTATCGGCAAGAGGGTATCGACATCGAAGCATGTCTGTCCGACCCTAGCCAAA
The DNA here is from genome assembly GCA_964537055.1 of uncultured Myxococcales bacterium. Lineage (GTDB taxonomy): Bacteria > Myxococcota_A > Polyangia > Palsa-1104 > JAEUJZ01 > CAZHYV01. The sequence continues at coordinate 92,733 of CAZHYV010000006.1, read as the reverse complement.
GTGCCTCCAGCAGCAGGAATGTCTATCTATTCGTTAACCAACGTTTTGTTCGGGACCGATCGCTTATCCACGCCATCACCAGTGGCTATGGAGGTACATTAGAATCAGGACGGTTCCCTGTAGCCGTTGTTCATTTACATATTCCCGAGGCAGAAGTAGATGTTAACGTTCATCCTCAAAAGCTAGAAGTACGCTTTGCCAAACCGCAGGCTCTGTATGCCGCCCTCTTCGAGACGATACAAAGGCTGGTTGTAAAAGCCCCTTGGCTTCTTTCCGAGACAAGCGTCTACCCAACAAGCACCTACCCAAGGCTAGAGCGTTCTCTCATGGAGGCAGCGGAACCCACTTCCCAATATGGTTCCGCTTGGTACAGAAATTCGGAAGCACCACGGCCCTTACACCATATTCAAAAAATTCAGCATGCCGAGAAAATCCAACCAACCTTTTTTGATCTCTCTTCACCGCTCGAAGCAATCGCACCAACGGCTTCCTCCGAAGCCCGTTTTCAAAATCCGTCTGAAGCAAAACTTCGATTTTCTGAATTGCCTTACCTTGGCCAATTTGCGAAAACATATCTGGTTTGCGCGTTAGAGAACGAGCTGCTGCTGATCGATCAGCATGCCGCCCATGAACGCCTTGCTTTTGAACGGCTTAAGTCTGCTCAATCCCAAAGGAAAATGAAAGCACAGCGGCTTTTGTTTCCAATGCACCTAGAGTTTGATGCCCTTCGGATGGCTCTGATCGAGGAACAAATCCCTCTTTTAGAAGAGTTAGGGTTTGAGCTGAGGCATTTTGGCCAAACGACCTTTGCATTGATGTCGATTCCTGATATCGCTGAATTTGGCAGAGGCGCCCAAGTCCATCAGGAGCCCAAAAAATTATTGGAGAAGGTGCTCGATGATCTTGACCACGGTGGGAGAATTACCTCTTTGCAGACTCGTATTGAGCATGTGCTTGCCACCATCGCGTGCCACTCGGTCGTTCGTGCAGGAGATGTGCTTGACGAAGCCCAGGCCAAGGCCCTCCTCCGTTCGATGGACGAATTTGAATTTGCCCCGTATTGTCCGCATGGCCGCCCTGTGTTAATTCGCATGACAAAACTGGAAATCGAAAAGCGATTTGGACGTTAAAAACCTTATGCCCTCTGTCCTTACAGCTATTATAGGCCCTACCGCCACTGGAAAAACGCAGCTTGCCCTGCAGCTTGCCCTACACTTTGGGGGTGAAATCCTTATCTGTGATGCGTTCCAAATTCGAAAAGGGTTGCCTTTGCTTACAGCAAAACCTACGCAGGAAGAGCAAGCGCAAGTACCGCATCATTTGCTGGGGGTGTTGCCCCTCACAGAGGCCTGCACTGCCGCCAAATTTGTTTCGCTTGCAGACTCCGTTATCGCATCGGCACAAAAGACCCATACACCTCTTTGGCTCTGTGGGGGTACAGGCCTCTACGTAAAAGCATTGGTGGAGGGATTGTTCCCAGGGCCTGGCGCCTCTTTAGAAATACGCTCGCAGCTACGGGAAGAAGCGGCCATGCTAGGCACCGCCGTGCTGCATCAGCGGCTGCACGAGGTGGACAAAGCGGCGGCAGCTCGGATTGCACCGACTGACTATGTGCGAATTGAGCGGGCGCTCGAGGTTTTCCTCCTCACGGGAAGTCCCATCAGCCAACTGCAAGAAGAAAGCCGGAAGGCTCCGCCTCGCTACCACCTCCGCTATATTGGCCTTGATCCTGGCCAGGAGGAGCTAAGAAGGCGAATTCTCAAACGCAGCCAAGCTATGATCGAAGCAGGACTTTGTCAGGAGGTTTCAGAGACCCACCAAGCGTTTGGTGCATTCTTTCACCCCCCCCTGGGGTATGATTTGGTACTCAGCCATTTACAGGGAGAGCTTTCTCTTTCGCAGCTTGAGGAACTTCTCTCTCGCGAAACGGCACAATACGCCCGCCGCCAGCGAATGTGGTTTAAGCGAAACTCACAGATTACCTGGTACAAGACCCCTGAAGAGGCGATGCAAGATCTCATTGATGTTTAGGTCCCAGAAACCAGCATCGAGGTGAACAATTCCACTTTTTCGGGCTTAGGCAGCCTAGCGGAATCTAGAAGGTGGGAGAATCTAGGCAGCCTCGTAGATTTTAGGAAAGTCGGGAAATTCTCTACTCCTTTGGACCCAGCTGAATGGTTGGATCAACTTCCGTCACAGGGCCTAGTGTAGAAAGTGGTTTATCAAAATCTTTCTCATTTCCCACGACAAGAACCGCAAATCCCTTGGGGTTTAGGTATTTTTGGATGACTCGATGGACATCCACTGCGGTAACCTTCCTGATCTCTTCGGGATACCTTTCCGTCCAGTCCTTAGGATACCCATGTAATTCAAGATTGACTTGGTCCGCAAGCACATCCCCTTTGTCAACAAACTCAAAGACGAACGAATTCAAAATACGATCCTTCGCCTCTTCCACCTCTTTTTCTAGAGGAGGCCGCTTTATTAGATCATCCAATTCCTTATACATTGCCAAAATCGCTTTCACGGTGGTTTGACTTTTCGTAGCGATACGCAGAGAATACACACCCGGGATGTTCCAACCTGTCCCAATTCCGCCGCTTGTAGAATAGGCCAGCCCTTGCTGGGTCCGAAGATGCTCGAACAACCGGCCGGACATTGAATTTCCGCTAAGGATTTGATTCAGGACCTTGATTGCATAAAAATCTGGGTTTGTTTTGATCTGCCCTAGCTGAACAAAGTGAATGCTCGATTGGTTGGTATTTTTCTTAGAAACAAAGAAGATTCCAGGCTTTGTGGCTGAGAACGGCAATGTTGGCTTTACGTAGTCAGGCCCTCTTTTCCACGAAGAAAATTCCCTGCGAAGCCGTGCTTCCATTTGATCTGGATCAAAATCCCCAAAAACCGAGAGGAGAATTCGGTTGGGGTACAGATGCTCTTTGTGCCAACGTAGAAGATCTTCCCGCTTGATGGCATGCAACGTTGTGTAGTCAGCAGTCCGAGCTACTGGGTGATTCTTCCCATAGACCAAGTATGCTGCTTCACGTCCTGCAATCGAGGCTGCTGTATCATTTGCAGACGCAAGTGCAGTGAGGATTTTCCTTTTCACAAGTGTGATCTTTTCTTCTCGAAACATCGGGTTCCGTAGGATATCCAAATTGTGAGTAAAGGCTCCTTCAAAATCTTGTTTTAAAGATGAGAAGGACAAACTTGTTCTTTCTGCGCCAGCACTAGCGGAAGCATAAATTCCTTGGCTCTCGAAATAATCGTCCAGCTGCTCTCCTGTTTTTGTCTTGGTTCCCCCAGAACGCCATACATCTTCGTAAATATCCATAAGCCCTACCTTATCGGCTGGCTCTTCGTTCAAGCCGCCCTGTACAGAGATGGACATTTGAACAATAGGTAGTTCATCATCGGGCTGCAAGAAAATGATCATCCCATTTTCAAGCTGAATGCGCTTTGGTTTAGGCCATTTAACCTTTCGTAACGGAGGGGCCTTTACTTCGTTCCATCGTTTGGCCACAGCAATGGTAGGCTTTGAATCTGCAAATGCCCAGGAAAGGCTGCCCACGAGGGGAAGGGTACCCAACATAGGAAGAAAGCTAGCAGCGCTCATCAGAGAGCTAAAGATGATAGCCCTTCTAAAAAAGTGTCCAGCGCTCATTACTTTCCTCCTTTCTCTTTTAGGGGAGCGGGTTGCTCTTCGGTTTTCTCAATCCAAGCCGCGGTCCGGTTTGTAACGATAAATATCTTTTGAGCCACCCGTTTAATATCCTCGGAAGTGATTGTGTCATATCGATCAAACATTCGTAAGCCCTCTCGCCAATCGCCGTACAGATGCTGTAGTTCTGCAAACATGCTGGCCAAATTCATGTTGCCCGTCATGCTGCCAACGACAGCGACTTTGATCCTTTTTCGTGCGGAGGCAAGCTCTTCTTTGGAAACACCCTCTTTTTTGAGTTTCTCAAGATGCTGATGAAGAACGGTTCTTACCTCCTTTACCGAATGGCCCCGCATGGGACGGCCACTAAATACAAACAAGCAAGGATGGAGAGGTGACGGACTACAAGCTCCCGAACTGATATAGCTTGCAATCTTCCGATGAATGACAAGATCTTTATAAAGCCTTGAGGTTCTTCCGCCGGCCAAGATAATGCTAACCATATCATAGACAGCATCGTCTCGGTCCCGGTAACTCCCACGATGGTACCCTTCCATATAGTAAGGCTCTGCTTCTTCTCTTATCATCACCATCCGCTCTGCGTTCTGAGGTGGTTCTTCGGAAAGATTGAGCTGCTTTTTTGGTCGGTTTGGAATACGTCCGAAATAAGCTTCAATTACAGGCATGGCCCAAGCAGGATCAATATCACCAGCGATCGAGAGAATCATGTTTGAAGGGGTATAATAATCCTCCCAAAATTTCTGCGCATCTTCGATCGATAAGGATTGTAAATCCGAAGACCACCCGATCGGCGGGTGGTGGTAGGGGTGCACCAGAAAAGCAGTTGAGTAAAATTGCTCAACCAATCGGCCGAGGGGACGACTATCCGTGCGCGTCCGCCGTTCTTCTTGCACAATGTTGCGCTCTTGGTAAAATTCGCGCAGGACAGGCCGTCGCATACGCTCAGATTCCAGGTAGGCCCAAAGCTCAAACTGATTGCTTGGAAACGAGCTTGGATAGTTTGTAACTACATAAGAAGTAAACGCATTTAGATCCGAATTGCCTACCCGGCTAGCGATGTGCATAAATTCGTTTCTTTCGATAAACTGAGCTGCCTCTTCTTGGGCCTTTTGGAAAGCTTCTTCTGCCTCTTTTAGCTTTTTCTCATCCTGCCCCACCGTCTTTTTTCGTTCCTGCTCAAATGCCTTGTAAGCATTCTCCACCTGAGCAAGAGCAAGTTTCTCCTTCTCGAAATCTGTGGTTCCGATCACGTCTGTTCCCTTAAAGGCCATATGCTCAAACATATGAGCCAGTCCCGTCTTTCCAGCTTCCTCATCTACAGAACCCACACCCACCCGCAAATAGGCAGAAAAAACAGGTGCCTCATGTCGTTCAGTCAGAATTACCGTGAGCCCATTATCAAGCTTTTTGATCGTGACCTTCTTTTCCCATTCCTTAACGTTGATGAGAGACTCTCCGCTAGCCCATTTTGCGTAGTAGAGCGACAGAATTACTAGAAAAGCTTTTGTTACGATTTGAATTTGTTTTAATTTCATTTCACTATCTTCCTTCCTATATCGATCTTAGGCTTTAGTTTAGTCACTGGACCTAACGTCGATAAAGGCGTACCAAAATCGTCTTCATTTCCGACGACCAGAACGGCAAAGTCTTTTGCCTGAAGGTATTTCGAAATAGCTCGGTTTACATCCTCCACGGTGACTTTCTTAATCTCCTCAGGGAATCTTTCTGTCCAATCTGAAGGATAGCTATTTAACTCAAGCTCAGCAAGATTAGAAAGGACGTCCATCTTATTCTGGAACCGAAACACAAACGAATTCAGGAGCCGTTCCTTGGCCAATTCTACCTCTTCTTTGGTAGGAGCATGCTCGATAAACCCCTCGATTTCCTTATAGATGGCTTTAACCGCCTTCACAGTACTTTGACTTTGGGTGCCTAAGTATGCATAAGTTATAGATGGAAATTTCCAATCTATTCCGATTCCTCCCTGAGTGTGGTATGCAAGACCTTGCTCCGCTCTTAGGTGTTCAAAAAATCGTCCTGTCATAGCATTGCCATCAATGATTTGATTGAGAACTTCTAGAGCATAATAGTCAGGATTTTTCTTTGTTTGCCCTAACTGAACGAAAATAATATTCGATTGCGTGACATCTTTCTTTGATACAAAGAAGAGCCCAGGGCTTGTCTTTGCAAAAGATAACGTAGGCTCTTGGTATGCAGGACCTCTGCGCCAAGCGTCAAACTGCTGCCGCAATGTTTGCTCCATCTCCTTGGAATTGAAATCTCCACTCACTAAGATCATTATTTGGTTCGGGTAGACGTGATTCCTGTGCCACTCGAGTAGATCCTTTCTTTGAACTCGAGCGAGTGTTGTAGGGTCTGCATATCTTGCAAGCGGATGAATTTGCCCATAAACTAGTTTATTTGCCTCTCGTAGAGTAACTCGCTGGGGATCATCCTTCTCAATTGCAAGCGCAGTAAGGATCTGTTTTTTGGCAAGGGTGATCTTTTCTTCTCGAAACATGGGATTGCGAAGCACATCAAAAAATCGAACTGAGGCTTCATCAAAATGTTCTTTGAGACAACGAAGAGAAAGTAACGTCTTTTCTGTATCTGCCAATGAGGTAGCTATGATTGCTCGTTTCTCAAAGTATTCCTGAAGCTGATCTCCTGTGGCTGTTTTGGTCCCTCCAGAAAGCCACGTTTGTCCATACACCTCAACCAACCCTACCTTCTCTGCCGGTTCCTCTAAAGTTCCCCCCCGGACCAAGATATTCATGGAAATCATTGGAAGCTCATGATCCGGCTGCAAAAGAAGAATCATTCCATTTTCAAGTTGGATCCGTTCTGGTTTTTGCAATTCTACCTTTCTCAGAGGAGGAACTTTGATTTGGCTAGGATAGACGGCTACAGAAACTTTCGGGGGTCCTTTTGCAAAGACCCTTGCTTCCTGAGCAAAGAGAACGGCCAGCATCAGACCTAGAATACATACCTTGTTTGGCAAATACCTAAAAAGGATACCCATTATTGCACTCCCATCATTGAGGAAGACGCGGACCTCTGTTCGATCCAGGCGGCAGTGCGGTTTGTTGATCGAAATGTTTTTTGAGCCACTCGCTTAATGTCTTCGATGGTGACTTTGTCGTACAAGCTGATCTGACGAATGCCCTCTTTCCAATCTTTATAAAAATGGTGAAGCTTCGCAAACAGAATGGCCAGATCCATATTTTTCGTCATAGTATCCAAAATACTGACTTTGATCTTACGTTTTGCGGACTCAAGTTCTTCCTGAGAGACGCCTCTCTGTTTTAGTATTTCGATCTGCGCATGTAGCACCTTTCGGACTTCTCTCGCAGTATGACCTTTCATCGGTAGAGCTTCAAGGGCAAACAGACAAGGGTATTCTCCTGATGGCGTGCAAGCTTCGGCATCAACAGCGGCCGCAATTTTTTGTTTTACCACTAAGCTTTTATACAACCTCGAGGTTTTCCCCTTCACCAAAATGATTTCGATGAGGTCATAGACACTATCGTCTGGATCTTGAAAGTTTCCCCGATGATACCCCTCGATGTAAACAGGTTCTGCATCCTCTGTGAGAATCACCTGCCGTTCGGCATTTTGAAGAGGCTCTACTGGCAAAGACGGGACTTTTCCAGGACGGCTTGGAATTCGACCAAAATAGGCTTCGATGATAGGCATGACCTCCGATGGATTTAGGCCACCAGCCAAGGACAAAATCACGTTCGAGGGTGCATAGTAGTCTTCCCAGAAGGTCTTAGCGTCAGTTGCTGAGAGTGTCTGGATGTCCGAGGGCCACCCTATCGGAGGTTGGTGATAAGGATGAGCCAGAAAAGCAGCCGCATAAAACTGCTCGATGAGCCGCCCAGTTGGGTTACTCTCTGTGCGCATCCTTCGCTCTTCTTGGACAGAAGCTCTCTCTCGGTAAAACTCGCGCATAACGGGTTTTCGTAGTCGTTCGGACTCAAGATATGCCCAAATCTCAAATTGGCTGATAGGAAACGAGTTCATATAGCCTGTTTCTGTGGAGTTGGTGTAGGCATTTAAATCAGGGCAGCCTGCCTGACCGGCGATTTTGGAAAATTCGTTTCTCTTTACAAAAGCATCCGCCTCTACTTGAGCCTTCTCCAAAGCCTCGGCAAGCTCTTTAAGCTTGTGCTCGTCTTTCTCCTTCCCTTTGCGTTGTTCTTGCTGGTACGCTTGGTACGATACTTCTAACTTCTCCAGAGCAGCTTTCTCCTTCTCCCATTGGGTAGTTCCGATAAGACTTGTCCCTTGAAATGCCATATGCTCAAACATATGCGCCAGTCCTGTCTTTCCGACTTCTTCATTCACAGAGCCGGCATTGACACGGAGAAAAGCAGAAAAGATAGGTACTTCATGCCTCTCAATGAGAATTACCGTAAGCCCATTGTTAAGTTTTTTGACCGTAACCCTTTTCTCCCATTCTTTCTCATCGATAAAATGTCTATTAGAATCGATGGAGGGCTCGGCAAAAATTCTAATGCTCGACAGGAGCATTCCAAGAAACAATGTTTTTAGATAGAGAGAGATTAGAAGTGTCCTTTTCATGCATGATTCCTCTTCGTAAATCTTGTTAGGCATCTAGAATAGATTTTTTCCTCATAATACACTTGCTGTTTTCCTAGTCTAGGTAGACTAGCTTTATTTCGGATGGGAGAGAAATTTTTGCACAATTGTACATAAACGTCACGATTAAATTGCCTGGTTTTATGAAGTATGGATCAATGACTATCCAGGACTGGAGGAACTTGTATGCCCCTAATAAGAATCACTTCTCTTTTCTCTTTATGTTTACGCACCCGAACCTCTTTACGGTGGCTTGCCCTTGGCCTAGGTTTGATTGGATATCTACAGGGAGGAAGCACGATTGCGCAGGCAGAAAAGCTAGGAGAAACAACATCAAACCCTTATCAAATACAGAGTGAGCCAAATCTCACATCATTTCTTATTGGTTATCAACACGCCGTGAAAGAGAAATCTGCTGATACGCTAAAAATGTATATCAAGCTTCCGATCAAGGTTCAGTACATTTCGTACGATATGGAAACAAAAGTGAGACAAAAAACCTTTTCCTCGGTGGACCAAATACTTAAAAACCAGGACTATTTCCTCCTACCTGAAGAGTTTGTTGCAAAGCTTGAGACTACAGCCCTCAATGACGTCCATGTCGGAACCCAAAAGTGTGACGAAGAGAGCCAAAAGGCAAATACTGTTGTTGATTATACGGTAGGAGCTCCAGCACTCAACCGAAAAGGAAAAGAGGTAATGCTTACACTTCTTGCCGAGCCCTGTGCAGCAGAGACTCACATAAAAACAATGGTGCTTCGAGTAGATAAATCGAGGGTCCAGCTGATTCGCATTTTATCAAAAAAGTTATCTGATTATAAATAAGGTCACTAGGAGAGAATCGTATGATCTTTAGAAAAATTCTTTATTGTTTGAGTACTTTGCTCGTATGCCTTCTTCCTCTTTCAGGATTTTCACTCACCAAAAAAGATGAACTGAAAATAAGAGAGGTTCAAAAAGAATATCCCAAGTGGTATCAGACTTTTGAAAAAGATATGGAGAAGCTCGCAGAAGTAACGAAAGAGAAAGTTTTGACGGAAGATGACATTAGCTCCCTTTTTAAAGATTCTGTCGAGCCTCGCTCTAAGATGGTTCGTCTACTTCTTGCTATGCGAGATGGGGATGCCATCGTATCAAGGCCCCACGAACCATCAGCCTTAAGCATGGCCGCCATTCTCCTTATTTTACTTAAGGAGGCAAAACCCGTTGGGTTAGGAGGTCTAGCGCCCTCTTCAGATGGAACAGTTGTCTACATCAAACTAAAAGCTGAAGCGGCAGAGAATCCTTACGCTCAGAACAAACCTCCTGAAAGTGGGAAGCTTGTCCGGAACGTTTATCCTTTTTTAGTTTTCAAAAAAATAAACGGGAAACTTGTCCTCTCTTCACTCTCCAAGGAGTTCAATGTCATTTTAGATAACCTCCACACGATGCAACTTATCTAAAATTCTCTTTTTTGACAAAGCCCTTCTCCTCGCGCACGATCTTCTGATAATGACGCCTTTACCTCCCATCTTTTATCGAACTGTTCGTGTTCTTTTCACCATAAGCTTTCCTCTCTGGGTAAGCATCTACGTTGGTTGCAAGAAACAACAGATTGAAACCCCAAAAAAGTCCCCTTCTCTTTCTGCTAGCCTCCAGCTCCTTTGGGTAGAGGTCCCTACTTGGAATTCGCAAACAGGCACTCTACAACGTTACGAACGCGCTTCGCTGACAGAACCCTTTCGTAAAGTGGGAACGCCGCTTCCCGTATGGGTTGGGCGTAACGGCGTAGCCTGGCCTAGCGAAACAGGGGCACCTCCACTTCCTGAGGCCAGCACTCCCCTCAAAAGAGAGGGCGACGGACGTTCTCCCATTGGGCTTATTACTCTTTCTGATCTTTGGGGGTATGCCGGCTTTCCTCCTAGAGGAGTAACCTGGCCCTATCACCCCTCTGATTGGCTAGACCGATGTGTGGATGATGTGGCATCGCCCGATTATGCCCAATTGCGTCGTGCTCACGCCGAGAATAAGCCTCCTTGGAATTCAGATGAGCATCTACGCATGTCTACTGACCACTATAAGTATATGATTGTCCTAGAATATAATATGAAATTACCAAAACCTGGTGCTGGCAGCTGTATTTTTCTCCACGTCGCACCACCACCGGGAAAGCCGACAGCCGGCTGCACAGCCCTTGTAGAAGAGGATTTACTTACGGTTTTGCGGTGGTTAGAACCGAAGAAGAAACCGATTCTGGTACAGCTTCCAACCTCTGCAAAAGACCTCGTCCTAACAACCTGGAACCTTTCTCATTTGATCCAGTAGGGCAGAACCGGCCCACTGATACCTCGCTCCATTCACCTGCACTCTTTCCTTTCTTAACTTTTCCTCAAACTTTACTCTCACGAGTATTGGCCTGCTTGGCTTCTTGCTAGGCGTTAGAAACCCATGATTCAAAAGCATCCTGGCAGAGAAATATTTTTCTTGAGAGAGACCCTTGTTTCTTCGCCAACCTAGGTTGACTAAGCAACCCATTTATACTACCCCAATAGGTTATGCGCGCCACCGAATTCACCCATCTTCACATGCACAGCCAGTACAGCCTTCTCGACGGTGCAATTCGCTTAAAGGATCTATTTCCGCGACTTCACGAATTAAAGATGAATACGGTGGCATTGACCGATCATGGTAATCTTTTCGGCACGTTAGACTTTTATAAACAGGCCAAAGCGCAAGGGATAAAGCCGATCTTCGGTTGCGAAACGTACATCTGTGCCGATCGCTTCGATCGGCAGAACCGAAGGAATTACCACCTGATTCTCCTTGCCAAGAATGAAGAAGGTTTCCGGAATCTCACATTTTTAAACTCCATGGGATTTTTAGAAGGATTTTACTACCATCCTCGTATCGATAAAAAGATTCTACGAGATCGGCGAAACGGGCTGATCGGGCTATCATCATGTCTGGGGGGAGAACTGGCAGAGACTTTGTTAAAGAATGGATACGAACAAGCCAAGCAGGTGGCCCTGGAGTACAAGGACATTTTTGAACCAGGATGCTTTTATCTAGAAATCCAGCCGAACGGTCTTGAAGACCAAGAAAAAGTGAATGAGTCTTGGCGCAAAATGAGCCGAGAGACCGGCATCCCCCTGGTTGCCACTGGAGATTGCCACTACGTACAAAAAAGCGATGCCAAAGCCCACGAAGTGCTCATGGCCATTCAGCTAGGGAAAACTCTGACGGATGAAAAGCGGCTCCGTCACGAGCTTGCTTCTTACTATATTAAAAGTGGGGAAGAATTTTCTAAAGCGTTCCACGACATGCCCGAGGCCTTAGAAAACACCGTCAAAATTGCGAACGAGTGCAATTTCGAACTGAAGCTGGGATCGACCATGCTGCCGCGTTACCACATCCCCACGGGGTACGATACGGCGGGATACTTCCGAAAGATTGCCGAGGAAGGGTTGTTAAAGCGTTTCGAAGAATTTCAAAAGATCGGAAAAAGATTCGATCCCGATCAGTATCGAGCACAGCTCGAGCGTGAGATCCAGGTGATTGTCCAGATGGACTTCCCTAGCTATTTTCTCATCGTTTGGGACTTTATTCGCTACTCAAAGGAGAAAGGGATCCCCGTCGGTCCAGGAAGGGGGTCTGGTGCAGGCTCGTTGGTGGCCTATGCAATGCAAATCACAGACCTCGATCCCATCCCCTACAACCTTCTTTTCGAGCGGTTTTTAAATCCCGAGCGCATCTCCATGCCCGATTTTGATATTGATTTCTGTATGAACCGTCGCGACGAAGTCATTAAGTATGTCGCAGAAAAGTATGGAAAAGATCGCGTGGGGCAGATTATTACGTTTGGTTCGCTCTCTGCCAAAAGCGCACTTAAGGACGTAGGCCGAGTCATGGGACTTCCCTTTGCGGAGCTTAACGATCTCACCAAAAACTTACCCAATTTGGTCGAAGGGCACCCCGTTACGATGCAGTGGGCGATCGATAACGAACCTAAATTTAAGCAAATCATGACCGAGCGGCCTCAGTACAAAGAAGTGATCGAAATCGCTCAAGCGCTCGAGGGCCTTCATCGCAATGCAGGAATGCATGCCGCAGGGATTGTCATCTCGGATGGTCCTTTGTGGGACTACGTTCCTTGCTCTCGAGGACAAAACGGAGAAATTGTCACCCAATATGCTAAAGACGAGGTCGAAGAGGCAGGTCTGGTGAAGTTCGACTTTTTGGGGCTCAAAACCCTGACTGTGATTGACGGTGCGGTCTCGATGATTCAAGCGGAGAATCCATCGTTTGATCTAAAGACAATTCCCCTCGATGATGCAAACGTATACAAGATGGTTGCTGACGGAAATACCGTGGGTGTCTTTCAGATGGAATCAAGTGGGTTCACCGATCTGGTGAAACGTCTCCGTCCCGACCGATTTGAAGACATCATTGCAGCAGGTGCACTGTACCGTCCCGGGCCCCTAGAAGGTGGTATGGTCGACGATTTTATCAACCGTAAGCATGGCCGCACTAAGATTGCCTATCACCATCCCGCGATGGAACCAATCCTCAAAGAAACCTATGGGGTCATTGTCTACCAAGAGCAGGTGATGCAGATTGCACGTGCATTGGCAGGATATTCTCTCGGGGGCGCTGACCTTCTTCGCCGAGCCATGGGTAAAAAGAAAAAAGAGGTCATGGAAAAGGAGAAGGAAAACTTTGTAAAGGGTGCACAGAAGGTGGGAATTTCCTCTCACCTTGCCGCAGAGGTTTTTGATCTGATGGCCGCATTTGCTGGATATGGATTTAATAAATCTCACTCCGCAGCCTATGGCCTTTTGACGTATCAGACTGCTTATTTAAAGTATCATTTTCCCCATGAATTTATGGCCAGCTTGCTCACCTGCGACAAGGATGACATTGATAAGGTGGTTAAAAATATTGAAGAAGCAAACGCAATGGGTCTCGAGGTCCTACGTCCCGATGTAAACCAATCCGACATGAACTTTTCGGTAGTTCGGCTTCAAAATACCGAGCATCTTAATGCTCAAAACATAAACGAGAAGAAAAGCTTACAAAAACCGCCTGTAAAAGGAATCAAAGATTCAGGAACACCAGAAACAAAAAAGGTGATTCGCTTTGGTCTTTCTGCCATCCGAGGGGTTGGAGAGTCCGCTGTTGAGGCTTTGCTGGAGGCCCGTAAGCAGGACGGAGCCTTCCGCTCACTCTTCTCCTTTAGTGAGCAGGTTGATCTACGTCGAGTGAACAAAAAAGCGCTCGATTCTCTCATTAAGGCTGGAGCTTTGGATGACATAATTCCCTCAAGGGCCCAGGCACTTGCCATGATGGAGGCCTCGATTGAGAGAGCTCAGAAGCTCCAGCGTGAGAAAGAGAGTGGACAAACTTCCCTGTTTGGCCTGCTAAGCGAATCTTCTTCTCAGTCAAGCAAAGAACCTGAGCCAAGCTATCCAACGTTAGAAGAATTCCCACTACGTCAGAAGCTTGCTTTCGAGAAGGAGGCGCTTGGATTTTATATGAGCGGTCACCCCATGGATCGGTACCAAAAGGACCTTGCTCGAGCCCAAGCCCAGCGGCTGGATAAAATTGAAAGCTTCGCCGATCGTACAGAAATGATCATAGGAGGGGTGGTCACCGACTATCGAGAGCGACCCCTGAAAAGTGGGAATGGCCGAATGGCGTTCTTCTACCTCGAGGATAGCCATGGCAGCATCGAAGTGGTGTGCTTCTCTAAAGCCTTTGCTGAGGCAGAATCACTCTTAAAAAGCGACGAGCCCCTATTACTTACAGGGACCCTGGTGACAGAGGGAGAAGGAGAATCCCAGCAGAAAAAACTCCACCTCAAAGAGGCTCGGCTTCTTTCTGAGTGGAGGCTTCAAAAAACGTCCCAGCTTGTCATCGATTGCAGCGCCGAAGAAATGACCAAAGAAAAAGCAGTGTGTATTCAACAGGTCTTGAAAAAGTATCCAGGCGGCGTTCCAACCCTCCTCCGGATTCGAAAACCGGGACAATGGATTTTCGATGCAGAGCTTCCTCTACATTATCGTGTGCTCCCGAGCGAAGATCTTCTACAAGCCTTAGAAAAAGTATGTGGGGCCGAAGCGGTTGAGCTGAAGTGAAGCATTGTGGCCAAGTCGCATTCCATGAAAATCCAGTACCTGCCCTCACTTTCTAATTCCAAAAAGGGCTCTGACGGAGAACAAAAGAACGCTTTCTTACTAACGCTTGCTTTCTGTTTCGGTTGTATATAAAATTTTTCGCTCTATCGAAAAGATAGAGAAATTAAGATCTCAGCCAAGAGGAAAGTTCTATGCGATATAGTAGCTCTAAGATTCTGCTCATGCTTGTTTTATCGTTTGTTGTTAATAATTTATTGGGATGTAATTCTCTCAACCAATCCACAGAGGGAGATCGTTCTTTAAACCCTTTACCTGCCACCTCTGGAGAGCCCTACAATTACATCATTCATTGCAACAACCAAGTGCAGACTGCCAAAAATCCTTGCGATTATTCGGAGATTTGCAAGCCTCACGATATGGTCGATGCCAGAGACCAAGCTGTCACTGCAAGGGGCTCTTCGGAACCATTTACCAAAGTTACTTTTTATGCACTCTGTGGTCCAGGTTTGAGGCAGCCTCGTACCCTCAAGCAAATCCAGGAGCTAACGTCTACGCCTGAGTGGTTCTAGCCTCTCTCTTCCCAAATACATAGACAAAATGACGCCTAAGATCTTTTCTCGCACGGACAAACAGTATTAAAGCCAGAGCAAAATATAAGGCAGACATAGCATACCGAATCATTGGCTGGGGAAAGGGGATCTGGATCAAAAACAACCCCAGCATCAACCCTGCCTCCCACCGCTCCATCCTCCCGTTGGCAAGTACTGATACCCCTAAAAGTCCTTGCGCGGCTGTTAACACCAGCTCTTCCGTTTGGCGTCCTCCTAGCGGCAGAGAGACAAACTTACGCATCCCTGCTGAATAAACAAACGGCAATGTTCCTACAAGCAAAGTCCACTGGTTAACCTTGGACGAAAGCAGCGCAGCCATACCCGCCTGCCCATGGCCTCGCAAAGAAAAAATGATGGCCACCAGAAGTTCAGGAGACTCGGACGCAAGAGGTGCAATCCATTGCGCAAGCAAGAATGCGTCCAATTTCAGCTGCTTGCCGGTCCGAAGCAACGCCTCCACAAAAGGATGCGCGGCAGCCCCAAGAATCCCCGCAGCAAATCCAAGCAGCGTAAAAACCACAATACGACGCTTAGCCTTAGGAAGTTGTCCAAGGATAAAGGCCACCCCATGCAGATCAGGCTCTTCCGCCGGGTTTCCACGAAGTCTCCAAATATAGAATGCAAAAATGGCAAGCATCCCCACCCCATGCCAAGGCGCAATTCGATGAAGGAGGGGCATCGATAGTGACCAAATTGTAGCAATGAGCAAAATCACAAACTCTACCGAATGGCTAGGGTCGAGCGAAACCGAAAAGGTGCGAGGATCTTTGTTTGCCTTAAGCTCCTTGCTCTTTCTCCAAACCATAGTGCTTAACAAAACGACAAGAGACCACCCTACCCCAATCAGCAAACGGTTGGCCCCTGTCATATTAGCAGCAGCCAATTCGGTATACTCGGGATGCGCTGCTGCTTTGTACGCGAAGATAAAATCAACAGCATACTCGGGCATGACTGCAATCAGCGCCAAAATGGCCATGGCAAGGCCAGAACTAATGTCAAGCTGCAGGGTTTCTGCAGTCCACGCAAGAAGAAATGCGGCAGCGACCACAGAGCCCCCGAAGATAAAGAGGGAAACGATAGGTGCAGAATGGATCCCCGAGAACCGAAACCCAATCCCCAATAGGCCTATAATGATACACACAACGAGCCGAAGTAAAAGGCGTCGACGAAAATTCTGCGTTTTGTCTTTAGGGTCATTTCCTGCCATTTGCGCGATGATAGCCAGAATTTTTAGGTAAATCGATAAAATTTTCTGTGTAAATTTTCTGTGTAAAAAGATTTCCCAAAATCCTAGCCATCTCGATATCTCTTGCAATTCATTTGCTCTCTATGCGAAAAGGGATTATCATAACAATATTGATTTTACGGAGAATCAACCATGTCTCAACTTCATGTAACCGATAAACTTTTTGGAACGACGACCCTCAGTGACTACAAAGCAGTCATGGCCAAAAAAACGTACGCCCTTTTATCTATCAGCTTGCTGGCTGCTTGTGCTGGTGGGTACCTAGGGGTGCAAAGCCCTGAGGTTATCTCATTCTTCTCGGGATACGGTGGCTGGATCCTTGCCATGATCCTAATTAATGTAATTCCGCGGATTGCACTTTGGGCCTCTCACCAGAAGAGCAGACCCTTCGCCCTCTTTATGCTGGGTCTTGATGGATTTGTCTCGGGACTGGTGCTTGCCCCGCTACTATACTATGCGCAACAGATTGCCCTAGCAAATGGGGATTCTGAAGGTCAGCTCGTCTGGGCTGCCATGGGTATCACCGGTGCTGTCTTCCTCGCAGTGACAGGATATATTTTCCTAGCACGCAAACGGTTCTCTGCACCCGCCGGTCTCCTAACGGGGATCTTCTTTGTGCTAGTAGCTGCAACCGTGCTTAATATGTACATTTTCCCTGGACTTGGAGTCATGGGCCTCGCGATTAGTGTAGGAATCGGAATCTTTGGGGTCTTGATGCTTGTCTATGCGACTAGCAGTGTTCTGAATGACCCGAACTTCCTTGATCCATTTGCTGGAGCGTTGATGTTATTTGCGGCACTGTTCAATATCTTTGTTAGCACGCTCAACATTCTTCTCAGGCTTTTCGGCAACAGCCGCGACTAAGAAATTTTACCTAATCCTCTGCCAAGAGCGTCTGCTCTAGCGATTGCTACCTGCCTTTAAGATTTTACGTATTCCCTCAAAGAATCTCTTGTCTGCCCCAGAAAATCATGCTTAGCTTACCTAAAGAGGGGTTTATGAAAGCTGCATCTGGTTATGTACCGCACGTGGTTGTTATCGGTTGTGGATTTGGCGGGCTTGCAGCAACAAGAGCTCTAAAAAAAGCCCCTGTACAGATTACCGTCATCGACCGCACGAATCATCATCTCTTCCAGCCACTTTTGTACCAGGTAGCCACGGCGGGACTTTCAGCACCAGATATTGCCTCACCCATCCGCTTTATGCTACGCAAGCAAAAGAATGCACGGATCCTGCTAGATGAGGTGATTCAGGTAGATACAGCCCAGAATTACCTTATCACTCAAAACAAGGAAATTATTCCTTACGATTACCTAGTAATTGCGACGGGGGCACAAACTTCTTATTTTGGCCATGAGAAGGAATGGGCTCGTTATGCGATTGGGCTAAAAGATCTCGATGACGCCTTAGAAATCCGCCGACGGGTACTGCTTGCTTTTGAAGAGGCCGAGCGTGAGCCGGATCCAGAGAAAAGACAGGCGCTGATGTCGTTCGTCGTTATTGGAGGAGGTCCAACGGGTGTGGAGATGGCAGGAGCGCTGTGTGAGCTGTCTCGCCATGTGCTTCGGCGGGACTTCCGGCTTATTGACCCCGCCAAGGCGAAAGTGTATCTGCTGGAGGCAGGGCCTCGCATTCTATCTACCTTTCATGAGAAATTATCAGCATCTGCAACCAAGCATCTTGCCAAATTAGGTTGCCAGGTCCGTACAGGAGCCATGGTGACTCAGATTGATGAAACGGGCGTTTATTTAGGAGAGGAAAAAATCCCAAGTCAGTGTGTAGTTTGGGGCGCAGGCGTACGTGCCACATCACTTACCAAAACGCTATTTACCCAGCTTGATAAAGCAGGCCGTATCGTTGTTGAGCCTGACTTATCTTTGCCTGGGCACCCCAACGTGTTTGCGATTGGTGATACTGCCGTATTTCTGCATCAAGGAGGAAAACCTCTACCAGGAACCAGCCCCGTTGCGATGCAGCAGGGCCGTGCGGTGGCTCGCTCTATCAAAGCTACGCTGGTAGGAAAAGGAAGAGGCCCCTTTCGCTTTTTTGATAAGGGCAGCATGGCCACAATCGGCCGCTCAGCTGCTGTGGTCGAATCAGGCTGGTTCCGATTGAATGGCCTTTTGGCGTGGCTTGCCTGGTTGCTGGTTCACATTTTTTTTCTAATTGGCTTCCGTAATCGGTTTATTGTGCTGTTCGAGTGGTTTTGGTCTTACGTCACATTCCAACGAGGGGCCCGCCTCATCACTGGCAAGCAAACCCAGATTGCTTCTACAGAAAAGCAACCACCCGTGGATTAGAAGCTCATCTCTCTAAGCCGTCATTCTATAGGTCCCTTTTTAACTACAACTGCCTGACTCCGATTGTCTAGATCCGAATGTGCTTCCAAGACCCAGTGCGGAACTTAAGGAACATGATTAAGGCCAGCAACGCGACGTAAATGATAAGCGAGGCCCAAGCTCCCCAGATCCCAAAACCAAACGTAATCCCTAACAGATAGCATAGGGGCATTAAACAGACAAAATGCAGAATAAGCTCAGCGACCATCACAAAGCGGGTGTTCCCGGCCCCGTACAAGGCTTGGGTCAGCACAATCGCTATCACAATCAGAGGTTGTATAAAACCAACCGCCCTTAAAATAGGCGCACCAACCCTTAGAACTTCTAAATCACGAGGGTTCCAAAGCTTTAAAATAGGAACAGCTCCAAAAATCATAGCAAGACCAATAGCGGCAAAGCAAAGAACGCCTAAGGTGACTGAAGTATACGCGTATCGCTCGGCCATTTCAGGAGTTTTTGCCCCCAAGCTTTGGCTAACCAGGGTGGCCGTGGCCGTGCCATAGGCAATACAGGTAATAAAAATAAGCTGCAGCACACTAATAATGTTGGATGTAGCTGTAGAGTAGATGGTTCGCCCAGTCCCATGACCGGCCATGAGATCAACTTTGCCTACCACCCAAATCACGAATCCAAAGCCCAGCATGGCAAAGGCATTGGCCAATCCGGATGGGAACGAAAGACGCGCGATTTCGTTAAGCGTTTTTAGGCTCAGGTTGCTTGGGTGATAGATCTGATAGGCACGATATTTCGATTTTAGGCTCCAAAGTAAAATGATAACCACGCCTACGTAGGAGCTAATCATGGCGGCAAGACCGGCGCCTGGTACGCCCATCCTCGGCAAATTTCCCGTCATGCGTAAGAGCCAGCCATGGATGGTATCGATTCCCGCAATCCCAGGGGCTTGGTTGCCAAACACCAGAATAATACATAAGAAGAAGTTGACCAGATTCATTAAAAGCGCAGCTGCCATGGCAACCCTAGTTTTTCCAAGCGAGTCAAAGAACGATTTCATACTGGCAAACAAAACCATACTAGGAATGTGTAGGAATCGCCACCGCACAAATGGGATCCCTAACGCCTGGACAGCCGGATCCTTGCTAGCCTTTGCAACCAAAAATGGAGCCAAGAACCAACAAATTATCGCCATGACGATAGAGGCAATGAGTGATAAAAATAGAGAATTGAGTGCCACTGCGCCGGCAGCCCTTGGATTTGATTCACCAATGCGACGAGCACTCATCGCTTGGGTTCCGACGGCGACGGCAGATAAGAAACCCCCAAACATCCATAAAAGGATTTGGCTAATCTGGAGGGCGGTTTGCCCTGGGGTTGATTCAGCCTGGGGCAGGTGTCCCACCAAAATGTGGTCCACCTGATTGATGAGAGTTTGCGAGAGCATCGCTAGCATCACGGGAGATGCGAGTGAAAGAATTCGGCGGCTAGCGGTCCGGTCGAGCCAATGCATAGGCTTTGCTATGTACCATACTCAAGCCCACTTTATGTAGGAGAAAAAACATCCATTGAGCGAACTACTGAAATCCTGTGCAAAATTTGCCCATTTTCCTATTTTTTCCACGTTCCTATAGCGCTTCCCTCCCTACCGTAAGCCTTCCCTCTTTCTGCGTCATCATTTTTCTGACTGGCCATCATTTTCTAGTGATTCTGTGTCGCAAAGCGTATAAACTTCAAAGGTTATAGGGCACATCGAACCTAAAGAAGGTGCATCTTTTTGGAGAGGGCGCTTTTTCATGATAAAAGGTACCCCATGCGGATTGCGCATCTCTCTGATATTCATATCTTGGATTGGTCTTCGTTTCGATGGACTGATATTTTTTCTAAACGATTGGTTGGGGCAACAAACCTCTTGACTGCGCGTCGAGGGAAGCATGATGCTCGTTTATTCGAATCAGTCTGTCAAGATCTTAAGGAAACAAAACCTGACCACATCGTTCTTACTGGAGACGTCACCAATCTCTCCCTCCCCTCTGAGTTTAAACGTGCAAAACAGATTCTCTCCGACTATGGACTTTCTCCTAACGAGGCAACCATCATCCCTGGGAACCACGACGTGTATGTTAGGGAGGCAGACCGCAACCAATGGTTCCAAACATTCTTAGGTGCATATGCAATTTCAGATGAAGATTTTGCCAATGAATTTTCGACCTTTCCGTGCGTTCGTATCCGAGGCGATGTAGCTTTCATTGGAGTCAATAGTGCGATTCCAACTCCTCCCTTTGTTGCAACAGGATTTTTAGGTGAAGCACAGCTCTTACAGTTAGAGAAGCTACTTCTTCGACTGAATTCATACTTTCGCATCCTGCTTATCCACCACCCACCGGTTCCGTATCGAAAGGATCAAAGGCGGGGTCTCGTCGATAAAGGGAAACTTCAGCATGTATTGCAAAAGACAGGGTGCGAACTGGTGCTGCACGGGCATGAGCACCGGGATCTTGAGACTTCGTTACCCGGACCGAAACAGCCGATTCCAGTCATTGGGGTAGGCTCAGGAACGTATACGGATCCTCGAATGGACCGGAGAGCGCGGTATAAGATTTACACCATTGAGAACAAGCGCCTCACGCAAATAGAAACGCGAGTGCATCAGCAGGACAGAGCTAGGTTTGTTCCATTTTCGCAGGAAAAGCATCCTTCCGAAGCGGACCCCCTCTATTCTGAAGGATCTTCTTTCCTATCGTCCTTGTAGAATTAAATGAAGCCGCCTTACATCTCTGCCACAAGCCTTGCGCTTTTGCGAAGAAATCGCTACCCTGCCCTGATGCCTGATAAGCAACCGTTTTACCTGACCACCCCTATCTACTATGTTTCCGACAAACCGCATATCGGACATGCCTATACTACCATTGTAGGGGATGCCATCTGCCGATACCAGCGACTACAGGGTGTGCCTGAAGACGTCTTTTTCCTCACAGGCACGGACGAGCATGGGGAAAAGATTGAACGAGCCGCCAAAGCGCAAGGACTGTCTCCTCAAGCGTTTGTCGACGCAATTGCCCAAAGCTACAAAGACCTGTGGCAGATTTTGCACATTCAGTACGACGATTTTATTCGCACCACAGAAGAACGACATAAGTTGGTCGTCGAGGACTTGTGGAAAAAGTTAGAAGCGCAGGGAGACATTTACCAGGGTGCTTACGAGGGTCTTTATTGTGTCGCCTGCGAATCATTCTATCCAGAAAAAGAATTGCTGCCGGGCAACCTATGCCCTGACCACAAACGTCCAGTCGAGCTTGTAAAAGAGGAGGGTTATTTCTTCCGTCTGTCGAAATATGAGAAGGCGCTGCTGAGCTACTATGACGCACATCCAGACTTTATTCAGCCCGACATTCGCAAAAACGAAGTGCGTTCTTTTGTCGAGGGAGGATTGCGAGATTTGTCCGTCTCCCGAAGCTCTTTCTCCTGGGGGATCAACGTGCCCGGAGCAAAGGGACATGTCATTTACGTATGGATTGATGCATTGACGAATTATTACTCGGCGCTGCAACATCCACCCGAGCGAAGAAGATTCTGGGGGACCCAAACCCATCCTGTGGTGATTCACTTGATTGGTAAGGAAATTAGCCGTTTCCATGCCGTTTATTGGCCGGCGATGCTCATGGCGGCAGGGCTTCCGCTTCCGCAAAAGATTTTTGCCCATGGCTGGTGGACCGTCGACGGCGAAAAAATGAGCAAGACCTTGGGGAATGTGGTCGATCCAAAGCTTCTTGCCGACGATCTTGGTGCTGATGCCTTACGATATTTCCTCTTGCGCGAGGTGCCCCTTGGACAAGACGGAGACTTCTCTTACGATACGCTGTTGGCCCGCTACAATAACGAGCTAGCCAACGACTTGGGCAATTTACTACACAGAACCCTGTCCATGATAGAGAAATTCTCGGAAGGACAGGCCATGGCTGGGAAGGTAGGAACGGCATCAGCTGGTGCTGCTTCGGCCGGAACTACATTTGGGCTGCCAAGCCTGGAATCGGGGGCACTGAAGGCAAAGCGGCTGGCCGAGGAGTATTTTGAACAGCTTCAGCCATCCTTGGCACTTGTCTCCATTTTTGCCTTCGTTCGCGAAGCCAACGCCTATTTGGAACAGCAAGCGCCCTTCCGTCTTGCCAAAACCAACCTAGAAGCGGCTCGGTACGTTCTTTACCAAGCGCTTGAGGCGCTGAGGTGGCTTAGCATGATGCTGGCACCATTTATGCCAGAACGGATGATAGAACTCCGTCGGCAGTTAGGACTGCCAAATCCTGAGCAAGTCACTTGGCCAAACGTCTTTGGAGAAATCCCCGAGGGAATGAAGATTCAGAAGGGAGCGCCCCTATTTCCACGGCTTGATCCGGACAAACAAGACGAGCTTTTGACGAAATGGCGCGCATCCAGACGCTCGAAGAACGCGGGTACGCAGAATGATCAAGAGCAAAATATAGCTACACCCGCTCCCACAAAAGATCTCCTTTCCTTCGAGGAGTTCCAGCGTCTCGATCTACGTGTCGCTCACGTTATGGCGGCGGAGCGCGTGCCGAAAAAAGATAAGCTCCTAAAGCTTACGGTGGATGTAGGCGCGGAGCAGCGCACCATCGTTGCTGGGATTGGGCAAGCGTATGCTCCCGAGCAGCTGATCGGGCGAAGCGTCGCCCTCCTCACAAACCTTAGGCCTGCCAAAATCGGAGGCATTGTTTCCGAAGGAATGATCTTAGCAATTGGAGACGAACAAATCCTGGGATTGCTCACCCCAGATCAAAGCGTGCCGGCGGGTTCAAAAATTCGGTAATCCGTCAATCATCAAGCTTTTCTATTTTAATACGCAGGTCATCCTATTTTGCTACCCAAGTCCTATTTTGCACCCCAGTCGCATTCTGCTACCCAAGTCATAGGGTAAATCCATCCTTGACTGTGCAAAATCTGCACATGTAGGACAAATTTTTGACGTCGCTGTGTTTCTCCTTTGGGAGGGATTTTGTTCATGCTAAAGTATTTACCATCCATGGGCATTAAGGGAACTTCCTCTCAGAAAAAGGATACATCTCTTCCTGTAAAGACAGACCTGTCTTTACAAACCGAGACGGCTTTGCCCAGGCGAAGTGCCCAGCTTATTTTGGTTTACCCTGGCAACGAATTTAAAGCGGAGCAAACAGGCCAACAGTTTCCAATAGATCCGGAAGGAACATTGATCGGCTCTGGAGAGGATCCTTCGTCTCAGCCTGCCCCTCAGGAACCACGTGTGTACGTTTACCTAAGCTCAAGTGGGCTCTGGCATAGGGATGGGGGCAGATTCAACCTTTGTTGATTCTTTGCATCAAAAGATCGAGGTAGAACGGAAACGTGCAGATACCGATGCTCTCACGCAGATTCCAAACCGAGCTGTTTTAGACAAAGAACTGAAATCTGAAGTAGAGTGGGCACAAAGGTATGATGAGCCTTTCTCATTAATCATTGTGGATGCCGACCACTTTAAACAGATCAACCACCGCTATGGGCACCCTGGGGGCGATGCGGTGCTATACCAGCTGGTCGCACGGATGCAAGAACAAATGCGAGGAGTAGACATCCTTGCCAGGTATGGCGGAGAAGAGTTTGGGATTTTGCTCCGAGGAACTGATTACGAAGAGGCCATGGCCTTCGCGGAGCGCATCCGGAAAAGTGTTGAGGAATGCCCCTTTACCTTTATGGATGCCCAAATCCCTGTGACGATTTCTTTGGGGGTCGCCTCTTTGGAAAAAGGCTGGTCTAAAGAAAAACTATTGTTTGAAGCAGATCGCTGCGCGAACCTAGCCAAGGATCTAGGACGCAACCAGGTGGTTGGTTTCAAAATGGATGCTCTTCGAAAGAAGAAAAGAATTCAAGCAATGCTGTATGATTTTTAGCGTATTTCTCTTGTCAAAGGAATAATTTCTTTCGGAATTAATTTTAGACAAGTTTTTAGCGGGTTGGGTAAGTAGCCCATCCACCCAACGATGCACGGCTTTGCAAGTGGGATGTAACTATTTCGGTGTGGAAAAAGTCATCGCAAAGTTCTTGCGAGACGTTGTTGGCTTCGACAGGTCCGTCACCATGATGCAACCCAACTTCTCGTTGTGTGGACAGCTCTTCTCTCCATGCGTGATCCAGGCAATATATTTTCCAGAAATGTACATACATACACTTTCTTTATACAATTTCACCTTCATCTTCTTATCTTTGGGACTGTAAACCTCTACTTCTCCTCTCCCCACAGCGCTCCAGGTCACCCCGTGCTCTGAGATGTATGGGAACTGGTATGTATGATACCGAAGGGGTATCTTACTATCCTCCACCTCTTTGATCTCCTTCCCCTGCTTTGTCTCCGCATTATACACATAGATCCCTCCTCCCACAAAGTGGATCCCTGTCTTCCACACCACGTACGGCCAGTGAATCTCAGGTTGCGATGCAAACTTCGTCTTGCTTAACCGTGTGTGCTTCTTCTTGTCGATGTCGTACAAGTAGATATCGCTATCCACTCCTAACGTCTTTCGGTCCTTCAGGTTCACTAAACTGTACACCACTCGATTCCCTTCCACCGCTACATGGTCGATCTCGTGCACCACAGGTGCTTCAAACAACGTTTTCGTCGTTCGGCTTTTGAGATCAAACTCCTTCACTGCATTCCTCCGCCCTGTCTTGTCGTCATACTCATCCACCCACACTACTTTTCCCCCAGCGATCGCTCCAAATGGCCCTACAGGGTTATCTACCTGCTTCCCCAAGGTGATTCGTCCCACAAATACTTCTTCTCCAGTCCTCAGGTTTGCTACCTTAAATACAATTCGTCCCTCCGTATAAAACAGAATCCATTCCCCATCGATCCCACGCAGCACAGGTTGGTCCTCATATCCCTTAGGCACATGCAGAATGTGCTCCTTAGGCTCGGCTTCCTTTAGGTCTATCCAGCAGATGCTCCGTAAAAGCTCCTTCTCGGTAGGGTCCGCTGTACATTGATACACCAAAAAACCCTGACTTGTGGCATAGGAAGAGAGAAACTGCCGTGGGGTGTCAGTGATCATCCAAGTCTTATACGGATAATCATTCAATTCCTTCTTTACTACCCCCTCCGGTGGTACTCGCAATTCTACTTCTTCAACAGAAGGAGGAGCCTCTGCCCATCCCTGCATATGTAGAATGAAACTACATCCCAGTAGAAACAGTATTCTTTCCATTCTTATCTGCTTTTGCATATTCTCCTCCTTACCAAATCACATTCCAAGCAAGGTTTCCCGCACAGCTTCCCCGTCCATCGTTAGTTTCTAGCACCGCTAGCATGGTCTTCACGTCCACTTTTTCTCTGAGGAATTTTCCGTCCTTTGGATTCCGATCACTACTATCCCGAAAATAGAAATAGGCAGATTCGTCGCTTCCCGTATACGCTCCCACATACTCAATCACAGTAATAAAATGCGCCCGCATTGGATCAATGGGGTCATCAGCATATCCTGGAAAGCATTTTTCGTTGTATCTAAAACAAAGACTTCATTACAAGAAATTTTCCGCACTGCTCGGTAATTTCGAAAAACTAATGCCTCTGTTAGGTCCCAGAATACAGACACCTCTTATTCTTGCTTTATCTCGTCTTTGGGCATTGGCGCCGAGAGGTCACTAAAGAAGGTACATAGGTCATCTTCAGTACCGGGGCACCTGGGATCGCTATGGCTTCTCCAGCTCATGTAATGTCCGGATAACGAGGGCAGCGTTCCCTTGGGGTCCATGGTCTCTTTTGTTTTTGTCGTCAGGTTGTAAAGATATACCGGGAACCCCCATTCCGCCCGATCCCAAACCACGCCTACGTTAGAGATATGAGGAAAGTGGTAACCCTCGGGCGGTATAAATTGGGTTTTGCCTTGGACCAGCTCTTTCCCTTTGCCAGTTTCTATATTGTACAGATAGATGCCACCCCAATTATAAAGCACGCTCGTCTTCCATGCTACGTAAGGCCAGGCAATCTCACACTGCGAGGCGCTTCCATCATGTTTTAGTTGGAGATGAGTGTTCTTCGAGATGTCATAGTAGTAGACGTTGCTGTGAACAATCCCTTTAGTCATTCGCTCTCGTAGATCAACCAAGCTGTAAACTAGATGGTTTCCATCCAAAGCTACATGGTCGATATCGTAATCTGAAGGGGCTTCAAATAAGGTTTTTGTTTTGCGAGTCTTAATATCAAACAACTTCACCGCATTCCGTCGTCCTGTCTTTTTATCAATATACTCATCTACCCATACCACCTTATTCCCGCTCATGTTTGAAAACGGACCCATCTCATTATCGACACTTTTTATCTGCACTTTGCCGACAAACACCCAGGCCCCCGTCTTTAGATTGCGCAGCTTGAACTCTTGATGGTTCGTCAAAAGGAGCAACCAATCCCCCTCGATCGCTTGGTAGCGTGTAATGTCCCTTTCATTTTTCTTGTTCCGGTCTAGCAGAATCCTTTCCTTCGGGACCGGTTCGTTCATATTGACAAGGCACAAATCATTCGGCCCTTCCTCTTTATGAGGGTCTTTTTGACAGAAATAAAGGAGCTCCCCTCGGCTGGAAACTTTCACATAGAGAGATCTCCCTGGATGAGGCTCGTGCACGACCATCCATGTTTTGTAAGGCCTCCCTTCAACGGGCACTACGCCCATTTTGGCAGTGGCAAAGCCCTTCCAATACGTTGGCAAAGAAACTGCTGTTTTTGCCTCGGCCTGATAAGGTGCAAAAAACCAGAGGAACGTACCTAAAACCCCATATACAAACATAGAGAAGATTCTTTTCATCGCTTTTCTCCTTTCTACCAAATCACGTTCCATCGACTTTTCGCCATCCCGCCATGACCATTATTGGATTCCAAATCGGCAACCACCGTATTGACGTCAACGATTTCATTCTCTATGTTTCGTCCGCTACTCTCGCGGAAAATAAATTCCGCCGAGCGGTCCTCTCCTATATAACCTCCACGGTAACCTATTAGCACGATGTAGTGACCTCTTAACTCGTCAGGATGGTTGCGATCTCCAATGTAGGTAAAATTAGGAAATCTATACTTTCTCTTTCTAGGAGTCTGATTAATTAGGGCAACCACGGGTTGGTTATGCAGGGTTACATCCTGAATCACCCTTTCGATCAACCTGATTGCATTGTTCGGTGTATCTGGACCAATCCGGTCGGCCGTATAGGGTGATTCTTTGAGCAGAGGATCCTCATAGGTCTTGCAGGTTTGTCCTGCTAGTGTCATGACATCTTTGAACGCATTGACCTCTTGGATTTGCTTATTGAGATAATTCAAGATAGGCGTAATTGCAGTTCCAACCCCTTCGTCGCACTCGCCTGTCCCCAACGCTTCGGCAATATTTTTTTGGGAATTTTCTAACCCAAGGTAATGAAGAACCATTTGTACCGCTGCAGGCCCACACCAATTCTTACACTGTTGTGTAAATAGCGGAAACTCGTTCAAAAATGTAGGAAGATAGCTCTTTTGATCCAAAACGGGCTGAAGCATCCCAAAGAATCTAGGGGAACTTCTCTGAGTCGATCTAAATTTATAATCGGAAACGATCGAATCATCCGGAGCCTCAGTTGTTGGTAGCTTTACAAGTCGGTAAGGACCTTTGAGACGGACATCATAAGAAGCGCTAAGTATTTGTTTTGCAATGGGATTGGTCTCAAGCTCCTCCAGCTTTTTGGTCAACCTGCGGTTGTTGGCTTCGTAGTCAATTGTAGGATCGCAATACCCATCAGGCATAGGGTTTTCTCCTGTCGATCCCCTACAGGCTGGATCTTTCTCGAGCCAGGGCATTTTTTCTAAAGCACTTTGAACAAGTTGCTCTTGGGTCAATTTGTTCGGCAGTTCCTCTTCAGACTCTGTTTGCGTCCTTGGATCCTCTTTCTGAAAGTTTTCTGGATCATCCATAGAATCGATAGGACCACAACAGAAGCTAGAGACAACGGATAAACTGAACAGGTGAATAATCCTTTTCATCGGGACCTTTCCTTTACGAGCAAAGCTCGCCTTCAGCATGCCTTTGAGAGCATGCGAATCTTTTTGAAAGAAACTTGTCAGGTGGACCTGGCAAATTCTATCAAGCGTTTGTAAGGTTAAGTACCGATCGGTCATTTCAATTAAGAACAATCTAACAAGATGCGCAAGAAAAAATGAACAATCACAACAGCGATACAAAAAGTGTGCAAAATTTGCACACTTTTTTGGCTTATTTCTCGATTTTTCATCTTCCGTTGTCTTTCGCGGACATTTCGTTTATGATTCCTCATCATGAAGCGTCACACCCAGATCCTCCTCTTCTTCATTTTGTTGGGTTCCCTGGTTGCGAACGTTTTTCTCTTTCGAAAAAGCCCCAAGGCACAAGCACCTGCCAAACCGACAGAGCAAACATCTGCCCGATCCGATACAGCTGATTGCCCGTCCGACCCTGCTTCCACCAAGCGTACCGTAGAAATCTGCCCCTGTTCATTGGCAGACACCCCCTCACCCTCTGAGGCTCCATCAAACCCCTCTATGCCTGCCCCTCCGAACTGTAAAGAGGTCGAGCTTGCGTGGGAAACCAAACGTATTCTCGAACTGCAAAGGCATTGTGAAGAGGATCAAGACGAAAATTCATGCGCCAATCTAGGGCTTGAGTATCTGAAGGGGGTAGAGGGTGTATTACCGGCAGACACTGAAAAAGGCCTTGCTTTGCTGGAGACCTACTGTAAAGACTACTGTGCCTCCATAGTGGGAGAATTATACGACGAAGGGAACGGAGCCCTCCCCAAAAACGCCACCAAAGCAATCGAATGGCACCAGAAAGCCTGCCAAGATCAAAATTCGCCGATCGATTCGTGCGCACGCTTGGCAAAGATCTATGGGCAAGCAAGCGGAGAATTTTATAACCCCAAACTAGCAGAACAATACGAGCGCAAAGCCTGTAGCCGAGAGCATACTTACTATAATTCGAATGATGCCTGTGCTCAATTGGCAAAGAAGTACATTGAGGCGGAGGTAAGAAAAGGTTTGGTTTTGCCTCCAAAAGAAGAAGGAGATTTGCCATGATGCTTCGCAAAGACAAACTCCTTCTTTGGGCCTTCATCCTTTCTTTAGCGGTGAACATGCTTGGACTTTTGTATAGACGATTTTCTGCACGGTCTGAGCAAGAAACGTCTCCTTCTTCCTTAAAAGCAACTTGCTCAAATCAACAGGTGGAGCAGGTTTGCAGTTGCCCGTCTGGAAAGCAACAGAGTAGCACCTATCTTTCCGATAAAGTCGTTTCAAAACCTCCTGAAGACGAGGACGTTTTGAAAAAACAATATAAACAGTGCAGGGTCTTTGCTAAAAAAGAACAGCTCGAAAGGGAAAAACCAGAAGCGAGTCTTAATGAAGATGAACTTCGGAGACGGTTAAGGACTTTATGCTGGTATAATGATACTCAAAGCTGCCGTCGTTTACTGGAATTACAAGAAAAACTTTGCAAAGAATCTAAAAAAGACTGGATCTGCATCAGCAGAGCAATGATGTACATCTATGAAAACAAAGGGATCGAAAGGAACATTCCCTTGGGGCTTTCCCTCCTACAAGAACATTGCCAGAAACCTGGAGACTCCTCATGTGATGTGCTCGGAAATCTTTATTTACATGGTCCCGAATCTGCGCGCGATCTACAAAAAGGGATTTCTGCCTATAAAACTGCGTGCGACCCCGAACAAAATCCTTACCAATGTAACGGTCTTGCAAAACTTTATGAGAATGGGACAATGGGTACGGTCGACAAAACACAAGCGCTTTCTCTATATAAACAAGCCTGTCAGGGCGGAAATCCAGATGCCTGCATCCAAACGAGCCGCTTATACAAAGAGGGTTTTGGCTCCAAACAAGAACAAATGGAGCTGGATGCAGCTATGATTGAAAAGTGCCACAAAACGAACGAATCGACTGCCTGCTGGTGGCTTGCCCAAAAATACATGGATACAAATCCTTAACGAAGCAAACTCCCTTTCCGTCGAAGCCCCACCACGTACTGCTCGATCGATTCTTTGCGGCTGCTCTCTGGTTTTATCAGCTTTACCTGCTCGAACAGGTTGCGACCCCTCTTCAGAAGAAGATTCCACTCAGGCCCTTGAAATAGCTTCCCGACGAAGTTCCCTCCAGGAACAAGGACCTGCTCGGCAATCTCTAAAGCCCTAGCAAACAACGCTTCAGACTTAGCTTGGTCGGTCATCCGAATACCACTGGTATCGGGTGCCATGTCAGACAAGACCACGTCAAACCCAGGAAGTTCTCCTCTCAGCTTATCTGCAGAGGTTGTAAACACGTCCCCCACTATCATCCGAAAATTTGGGATCTCAATCTCAACTGCAAATCGATCGATTCCTACAAGCGTGCCACGAACACCTACCTGTTTGGCCGCATACTGAAGCCAAGACCCAGGCCAGCAACCTAGATCAAGCACCTTCATCCCTGGCTGGAACAGACGAAGACGCTTGTCAATCTCGTCCAATTTATAAACGGCACGACCCGCAAATCCTTCCTGTTTCGCCTGTTTATAAAATTTATCATGGCGATATTTTCGATCGTGAAGCTTCCGTAATGTCATTCGTTGTAACTTTCTCTATTATCTTCCCCGGATAGATAGCCTGCCGGGATATCGTGTAGACTTCCTGAGTTATGAATAAACCTCGCTAGCTAAAGGGGTAGCCTGGTCAGCTTGTTAGACGGAGAGGTGATTGTCAAGCATCAAATAATAGCCAGCCAGAAAAACCTATTGTAGGATGACTCTTTCTTTAAGGAGCTCAAATGCGATCTTCTTCTCAAACAGTTCGGTTTTTAGCCCTTCTCTTTGTTTTTGTTCTGGCAAGTTGCCCCAAAAATCCGCCCCACGATCAAGGTGGAAGTAGTTCAGATGGCAAAACAGGTACCCAAACCTCATACCAGCCCAAAAGTCCCGAAGAAGAGGCAAAGCAGCTAGACCCCATCATCCGTGAGCTTGGAGCTCCGAATGTAAATCCTCGAGGGGTTGTGGTTGAATTTGGAAAACCTATTTTCAACTTAGACTCGCCCTACCGAGAGAATACTTACGGGGATAGCGAAGAAGAATCCGAAGAAACATCCGAGGAAGAAACACCACAACCTGTCTCTTTAGACGATAAATCAAAGGTGGATTTTGAAATTCAACCCGCGATTCCAGGGAAGATTCAAATTGTTGGACATTCAAGCCTATTCTTTATGCCCAACCTTCCCTTTGCAGAAGATACCACTTACACGGTTACGTTGAAGTCTGTAACCACCGATGCGGGAAAGATAACGCCTCCTAGCGGCACATCGTGGACCCACCAATTTACAACGCCAAAGCTGCGATTGCTGCACACAGGCCTCTTTGATACCCAGCTTTTGCCTGAGGCAATGGATCCTAAGAAGCAATTGGATCGCAACATTACCGTTAGAATGGTTTTTTCTGTCACCGTGGATCCTATCGTACTGGACCATCTCCTTCTCTGGAGCCTTGACGGGCAACCGGTGAGGTCTGTGAAACACTCCCGAGGGACACAGCCTCACGTGATCTTTGCAGTCCTATCTGACCCGAAATTGAACGCTCGTAGTATCGTGACCTTTCAGCTCAATCAAGGGGGCGCCATTGATTTAGCAAAGCGGAGAGGCATCACTCTTAGCGACAATGATCTTGCCAGCATTTCAACAATTCAGGGTTCGCTTTCTTTAGTAGAAGAAGCGCGCAGGCCCTTGGTCAAGGTGAAAGAGATCAAAGCAGTCGAGGGAGCACAAGGGTACTTCATTGAGGTGAGCTGCAGTGATCTAGGAGTTGGAGAAACAACACAGGCCTACATCGCTAACAATAAATCACAGCTACGGCAAGAATCAAATCGGCTTGAAAACAACCCTTACTCAGAGCAGGTTTCGAAGCACTGTCTTTTCGATGACAAAGCAAAGTCCAACATTCAAATCAACCCTGCTGTACCTTTTTCTATTCTCCCCTCTACCCATGGAATCCGCCTGTGGGGTGCTTTTAAAAGAGGTGTGACCACTGTTCAGATTCAAAAAGAGACAACTTCTGTAGATGGTAGCGTGGTCAAATCCTCGTTCGAGGGAGCTGTTTCTATTCCTGTCCGCATGCCAAAAATAGGCTTTGTGTCATCGGGCAGATATTTACCCAAAAACGCCTGGAACAGCCTACCTATTAACCATATGAATGTGGATCATGCGCAGTTGGAAATCCGCCAAGTTCCTCCAGAAAATCTTGTGTTCTGGATGAGCGAGGCTGAATATCGCGATTCTTCAGAAGCAGCCACAGAACGAACCTCAAATTTACTCTTTAGCAAGACCCTTGCGCTTCCGAACGAGCGCGACAAGCTGTCCACTACCTGGGTTGATGTGGCTTCTCTTCTGCCTCAAACGACCCAGGGACTTCTCCAGCTTCGCCTCAAAATTCCTGGATCGACGGCAACCGCACGGCTCCTTTTGACAAACATGAATCTCGTTGTCAAAAAAGATAATCATCCCCAAGAAGATAAGTCCAAATCACCTCAAAGGTTTCGCGTTTGGGCTCTGCAGATGGAATCGAACGATCTACTCTCGGGCGTAGAAGTAAAGCTCATCCGGAAAAGTGGGAATGTTCTTGCTCGCTGCACCACACAAGGATCCGAGGGCTGTATCTTAACTTTACCTCCTCGAGGAACTGACCCTGATCCTAGCCCACCCTTTGCGCTCATCGCACAAAAGGGGGAGGACCTCACTTACTTAAAGTTTAGCGAGCTAAAAACTGAGATTTCAGAAGAGCATGTATCTGGTTCTAAATACGCTCAGAAGTCTACTTACTTCGGTTCTATGTATAGTGATAGAGACTTGTACAGGCCTTCAGAAACCGCACACCTGGTCGGCATTCTTAGGGAATCCTCTCTTGTCGCCCCTGCACAGTCAGTTCCTGTAGAGATTGAGATTCAAGACCCTCGAGGGAAGGCATTTCGTCATTTTCAGGTGCAGACCAATGCTGCAGGGATGTTCTTTGCAGACGTGAAGTTTGCCGACTTTGCGGATACGGGAAAATACCATGTTTCGGCCAAGGTGGCAGAACGCACCGTAGCAAACTATGCAATCCAGGTGGAAGAATTCGTTCCTGAACGCATGAAAGTAGAAGCCAAGGCCGTGTCGAGTCATTACCTTCAGGGAAGCCCTGTAGAAGTTCAGGTCAACGCTCGATATCTATTTGGGAGCCTGGCTTCACAACATCAAACAGAGCTTTCCTGTGAGATCATCTCCACTACCTTCTCTCCAAAATCAAATGGTAACTTCCACTATGGACCCGTTTCTTTAGACGGAGAGTATAAGCGGGCTCTCCCTTATGGAGGAGACACCCACCTTCTTGATGATCAAGGGCAAGGTGTATTTTCTTGCCTCGGCACAGAACCAGGCGCGTTGCCCCTTGCTCCTCTCCGAGTTTCCGCGTCTGTCTCTGTCCTTGAGGCAGGCAGTGGACGGACCACCAAGGTCCATGCGACAGCCACGGTTCATCCTGAAAAATACTACCTGGGATTGCAAACCAGTGCCCCCTCAGCGCAGGCAGGGAAGCCGATTTCCCTCTCTCTCATTACCGTAGATTGGTCTGGCGAAAAAATAACCAACGTGAAAGATGTCGATGTTGAATTTTTCAAAATTGAGAACAACTACGGATGGTACTACGACGAATCTGAGGGAGGTAGCCAAAGCAGCCGTTCCATTCAGCTGATTCCCGAAGGGAAAATAGCGGTCCATGTAGAAAGTGGGATGGCTTCCTTCCCATTCACTCCAGGAAGCGATGCAGACCGTTATCTCATCAGAGCACGTGCTGGCCATACGTATACAGAATTGGTTATCCCAGGGTCTGGATATCATTACTATTATTTTCCTTCGGAATCGATGGCAGAAAAAACACCACGCCCCTTACGAGCAACACCCCTTGCCATTGAAGTTCCAAAAGAAGCAGCTCTAAACAAGGCAACCACGATCCATGTAAAGGCTCCCTATCGAGGGAAGATACTTCTCACCGTAGAAACAGACGAGGTGCTTATCTCCGAATGGAAGTCTGTTGAAGCTGGCGATGTATCTTGGTCCTTCACTTTAAATCATTTTCTACCCAACGTCTATGTCAGCGCATTTCTTATCAAAGATCCACACTTGGATTCGGCTCAGGCCTTCTTGCCGGATCGGGCGTTTGGTGTGCTCTCCTTGCCCATCGAGCGCACAGAATACACCCAACCCGTTCAAATTCAGGCACCTACCGAGGTCAAAAGCCGTTCACGGCTCGATGTCAAGCTTCACCTTGAGAAAGCAGAAGGTCCCACCTTTGTCACTGTAGCGGCAGTCGATGAGGGGATTCTGTCCCTGACTCATTTTTCCACGCCAGATCCACTCGACGATATCTTTGTCCAGCGTGCGCTTGGTACAGAAACGTTTGAAACTGCAGGCTGGACTATGCTGCTTCCCCCATCGGGTACCTCTCGTAGTACAGGAGGTGATGGTGATGCAGAGATGGCTGCTGTGGAAAAACCAGGAGACTCAGGAGACCTGGGACGGATTATGATGGTCAAGCCTGTGGCCCTGTGGTCGGGGATCGTTTCTGTTCCCCAAAGTGGTGACGTCCCCGTTTCACTTCAGCTTCCCTCCTACCGAGGCTCCCTGCGAATTATGGCAGTGAGTGTGAGCCCCAAAAAGATCGGGCGGGCGACGTCTCAAGTCCTTGTTAGGGACCCTATCACTATCCAGGCCACGTTCCCAAGATTTGGTGTGGCAGGTGATGAAATCAGCATTCCAGTGTCCATCAGTAATCTCTCGGGCAAAGAACAGAAGGGCACCGTATCGCTTTTGGCAGATGCCCTCCCTGTCCCAGGCATGCAGGCGAGCGGAATGCAAGATTCGCCTCTGTCTATCGTAGGGAAGCCTACCCTAGAGTATCAACTCGCCAATGGGGCCACCACTGTGGTCGTCTTTCATGCAAAGGTAAAACAAGCGGTGGGCGCGGCAAAACTTCGCGTTCTTTCCAAAGCAGGTTCCCTCGAGAGTCAAGAGGAAGCAGAAGTTCCCATCTTGGCAGCAGGCCCTGAGTCAAGGCTCATCCAAAAGATCGAGCTAGCCTCTGGCAAACCTGTGGACCTTCTTCCTCTGCTTAAAGGATGGGTCCCGATGAGCGAACGCTCGACCATTCAAGTAACACCCAACCCTTACGCGGATGTGTTTGAGCACCTTAGCTTTTTGATCCATTACCCCTACGGCTGCGTCGAACAAACGACCTCCTCGCTCAGGCCTCTGCTTGCCTTCTCTAAGCTCGGAGTTCCGTTATCTCCTACCATCCTCGATGGAAAACCAATTGATACTGCTATTCATGCAGGAATCGAGAGGCTCTTCTCCATGCAAACACCAAGCGGTGGCTTTGGCTTCTGGCCTGGGGACAGAGAGGCTTATCTTTGGGGAACGGCCTATGCAACTCACTTCCTGCTTGACGCAAAAGCGCAAGGATACCTAGTGCCCGCGAAACGGCTGGAAGAGGCACTTCGGTTTATCCAAACCACACTCGTGGCTTTAGGAAATGCAAAAGTTTTTGAGTTCCGTTACTCCAAAGAAGCGGAACCCTATTTACATTACGTCCTTGCCCTTGCTCAACGTGCAAACCTTCCTTGGAAGGCCAATTCGTCACGAATTCAGCAGCTAATCCATATGCTACCCAAGCAGCCAAAAGGTGAGGACCTCGAGATAGAGTATATGCTTAAAGCGGCTCTGTATCTTAGTGGAGATAGGCGCTACGAACAGGATCTACGAAAGCTTGATGTTACAACTATCTCCGAAGAGCGATCGAATACTTGGTCGCTGTACTCCGACCGAAGGCGACGGGGGTTTATGCTAAGCACCTTTGTGGACCTGTTTGGGCGAGACCCTCAGGCAGAGCCGCTGGCCAACATGGTTGCCAATGCTCTACGCACTCAGCAAAGCTCTTACTATACAACGCAGGAGTTGGTCCTTGGCATCGTTGGGCTTGCGAAGTTTCTCGCCCCACCCGCAAAGCTAAACGAGGCCCCCACCTTGCTAGCGGGTGGGAAAAAACGCAGTGCCCAAGGTGGCGATGCAGAGGGCGTCACCACCTGGTCTCTTGCTCGGGCCAGCGAATACCCTTCTTTGGTACTTCAAGTTCCCAAATTTGAACAGGGTAAGTTGTACTTAATCCTCCACAGCGAGGGAGTAAGGACCGTCCCCGATTGGAAGCTTGGAAACCAGGGCCTTATTATCTCACGACGATATCTCACTCAGACGGGAAGTCCTCTTTTCGGCTCTGATCTCCAGTGCAAATTAGGCGAGGTCATTACCGAAGAGATTACCGTAGAGAATCCTGGGTCTGAGCTTCTCTCAAACGTGGTGCTTGTAGATCGGATCCCTGCAGGGTTTGAGATTGAGAACAGCCGTCTTGCCGAGGGCGATTCCTCTAAAAAAGCTGACTCTACGTCTGCCTGGATTGTGGATCATGAAAACTTCCGAGATGATCGAATTGAGGTCTTTGGCTCCCTTCCCCCAAAAAAGAAGCTCACGCTGATCTATCAGCTTCGCGCTACCGTTGCAGGAACGTTTACCATCCCCACTCTGTTTGGCGAGGCAATGTACGATCCAAGAATTTGGGCCAGGTCTGCGGGTGGAAAGCTTGTTGTCACCGCTCCTTGGAAAGAATAATCTTCGCTTGCACGGTAGTTCATGAAAACCGCACGGAGTTCTATGAAAGCCCTCGGAAATCATCTCCGGAAGCCACTCTGCTTGTTAGCATCCGTATGCACCTGGATTTGGAAAAAACGCTGGTTCCGCCGATGCTTTTGGGCCAGCGTAGCCTTGCTCTTGGGTCTTTTCACCCTCTTGGGCTTAGCTTGGGTTTGCCCCCTCCCTCAGCGCCTCTTTGCTACAGATTCAACAGTGGTTGAGTTTGCAGACGGTACTCCTGCTCACGTATTCTTGTCACCCGACAGCAAATGGAGAATCGGCATGGCGCCCAGTGACGTAGACCCGGCATATCTTACGGCACTCCTACGGCTTGAGGACAAGCGCTTTTATTCGCACCACGGGATCGACCCGATTGCCATGGTCAGAGCAGTTTTCCTATTTGTCAAAAAGGGACGAATTGTATCTGGAGGTTCGACGCTTACCATGCAGGTGGCACGGGTCCTAGAGCCGCAGAATCGATCTTTGTCCGCCAAGCTTAGGCAGATCTTTCGGGCACTCCAGCTTGAACTCCGTTACGACAAAACTCAAATTCTGGCTCAGTATCTGCGATTCGCCCCTTTCGGAAATAACCTTGAGGGTATCGAGGCAGCTTCTCTCAGCTACTTTGGCCATCGGGCCTCCACCCTAAGTGCTGCAGAGATTGCCGTGCTTCTTGCAATTCCCCAAGATCCGAACCATCGAATCCCTACCCCCGAGCATCTTCCCCTGCTCAAAAAAGCACGCGACCAGATCCTCCACCGGCTTTATCGAGAACACGCCCTTCCCCTAGGACCAAAGCAGGCCCAGCTTTCTACGCAGGAGGCTTTACAGCTCGCATTAGGCCAGCCAATTCCAACCCAGGCAGCTCCTCTCCCCCGCTTGCATTTGCATGCGGCCTATTGGCTTCTTGGCCACTCCTCAGCGCTCAAGAGAAATCGGCTGCCAACCCCAGAATCAAAACCACAACGAATCTCAACCACATTAGATGCCGGGATTGGACGTACCCTCGAACAAGTTGTGGCTGCTTATCAGCCTCAAGCGTTTGCGCAGGACGTCCATAATGTTGCGGTTGTTGTTATCGAAAACAGGACAGCCCAGGTGAAAGCCATGGTGGGTAATTTTAATTTTTGGGATCAGGATCACGGAGGACAGATTGCAGGATTTTCTGTGCCTCGCTCTCCGGGCTCCACGCTAAA
The DNA here is from genome assembly GCA_964537055.1 of uncultured Myxococcales bacterium. Classification (GTDB taxonomy): domain Bacteria; phylum Myxococcota_A; class Polyangia; order Palsa-1104; family JAEUJZ01; genus CAZHYV01. The sequence goes on along the minus strand of CAZHYV010000006.1, from coordinate 54,232 downwards.
ACCTCTGCTGTATGCGATGGCTCTTGATCGAGGAATGATTCTGCCAGGATTTTTGGTCTCGGATGTCCCCATGCAATTTGGCAGCTATCTCCCCCATAATTACAGCAAACACTACCAAGGGCTGGTCCGAATTGAGGATGCCCTTTCCCAATCGCTCAACCTTCCTTTCATCAAGTTGCTCAATGATGTAGGGGCCAGTGAGTTTTTGACACTTCTTCAAAAAGGAGGCATTCATTCTTTACGAAAGGATCCAGGATATTACGGTCTTTCAGCCATGGTGGGCGGTATAGAGCTAACACCTATCGAAATCGCTGGCCTCTATACAATCCTAGCCTCAGATGGTATCTACCGCCCTTTACGATTCTTGCAAACCGAGCCGGCATCTCAAGAAACGACCCTCTTTTCAAAAGGTGCTGTCTTTTTAACCAAACAGGCGCTGTCCAAACGGGATCGACCTGACTTCCCCAATCGCAGCCACTTCTCGAAGTCTTCGTTAGGGATCTACTGGAAAACAGGAACGAGCTTTGGCCATCGTGATGCATGGGCCGTGGGCTTTAATGATACCTATACCGTTGCTGTTTGGATGGGAAACTTTAATAATCGCCCAAGCGCGTCTTTGGTGGGTTCAGAATTACCAGGACCCCTTTTGTTCGACATCCTTATGGCGCTTCCTAAAGATACGACAAGCTCAAAGCCATCGCCACCCGAGTTTGCCACAATCAAAACCTGCGCCTATTCCGGGTATCCAGCCTCTCCAGATTGCCCTAGCACCCAGGAAGCTCTGGCACTTCCTCACCATGTACCCCTTACCCCTTGTCCTTACCACAAACGTCTTACCGTGGATATCAAAACTGGGATGCTGGTGCCTTCTTCATGCCAGTTATCTTATCCCACTGAATCAAAACTCTTTCTGGTTTATCCGCCTGCAGTCAGGCGCTTTTTAAACGACCAGGGGCGTCCCACCCCTCCTCTGCCAAGAACTGTGCCCAACTGTACATCCGCTTCGCTACAACGTCCTCCCCAAATCATTTTCCCGCCTGTTGGCCACAAGATTTTGCTAATTCCTGGTCTGTCTCCCTCATCGCAGGCAGTCCCGTTCACTGCAGAAAGTGCTGACAGCGCACAACTCCACTGGTTTGTCGATGGAGCCTTTTTAGGGACGCATCTGACCGAGCAAAAGGTATTTTGGACGCCAAGTCCTGGCGACCACGAGATTGTGGTGACTGATGAAGCTGGGAATTCAGCAAAACGGATGCTATCTGTACTTAATGCACGGTAATTGGATTATGATTTAGAGATGACCCTAACATTCGAGACTGTTCATCTTGCCAAGGCTCATCTCTGCAATATTGAAATGACGCAACACGAGGTGGCCTTGTGGGTCTTCGCTCATAACAACATCTAGGTGATACCATCGTGCATCCTGAGAAAACCGTACATACGAATGAACTACATACTCATCCGGACCTAGGGGAATAACTCTGCCAATGGGTCTTGCCTCATCTTGACCCTCAGCGGCACTCCGTGTGTCAATAGAGCTTGCCGGACCAGTACTTGCAGAATCAGGACGATGTGCTTCTTTCGATTGCGGCTTCAAATTGCTCTGGTGCTGCTGAAATTGTCTAAACGCCCAAGGAACAACGTGGGAATGCCTTACCTCAACGATCGTCCCGCGAAGCTGATGAATCCAGGCTAGTTCCTCTATAAACCTTTTTTCCTTCCCATAGCAGGCTACTTTTTTCATGCAGACAAGATCTTTGTTTTGAGACGAACCCACTGCTGTGAAAGCAACCGTAGATGGCTTTTGTTTTGCCCATTTTTTTGGAAGCGGCTCCCTCAGGAATAGGGCGATCGCCTCTTCTGCAAAAGCAACTCGCTTCTTATCCGCTTCCGTTACCGCAGGATGCGGGTTCTCCTTAGGTGGTAAAACCTCTTCTAACTCTGCAAATGCAGAGGGAATAAAGAGAAAAGTGATAGCTAGCAATAAGATTTTTTTAAAAAAAGAGGATTTCATCAAAACTCCTTTAGCATCTGACACCAGGTGGGAGCTGGGATTCGTTTGTAGGCATTTCTAACACAAAAAAGTGACGCAAGAAGATCTGGCCTTTCTCATCCTCGCTGAGTATGACATCAACATGGTACCATCGGTAGGTCTCACTAAGCCGGGCATAGAGGTGAACCATATACTCATCCGGTTGTAATTTTGGTACTCGCATAGAAAGCGCAGTGTCTTTTAACTCCCTTTTTCTTCGTGAATTGTCCACCGACATTTTCGTCTTTGCTGTAGAAGCAGCCTGATTGCGCTGGAATTGTTCATAGGACCATGGGATCACGTGCGCATGCCGAATCTCAAGGATCGTGCCGTGTTCTTTTTGTAAGGTAATAAGCTCGCTGACAGCACTCGTGTCCTTCGCATAACAAGACACGCATTTTAGGCAATTTAAATCTTTCCTTTGAAAAGGAGGTAGAGATGCAGGAAGAGAAAGTTTCGATACCTCTTTGGGAAGAGGTTGTTTTAATAGCAAGGAGACCGCCTCTTCCGCAAAAGCAACTCGCTTCTTATCCGCTTCCGTAATCGCAGGATGCGGGTTCTCTTTAGGGGGCTCAGGAAGAAACGTTGCTGCCGCCTGCGCGAAAGAGGAGCATGTGAGTACCAGAAGAACCAAAGTTGAAAGAACTGCTTGCCGAGTCGTCATACAGCCTCCATGTCTCTTGACATCATATAACAGAAAGAAGAGGTTTTTTCCATTCTTATTCTCAATCGCTTTATTTTACACTGACCAAAAACTCGACTATTCTTCTTTCCCTATGAGACAGCTTGGTTCTTTCACCCGATTTCGAGCGAAAGCACCGATGGTAGCAGACACGTTCATGTTTGCAAAAACCTCGGTCCTGGGACTGTTTTTCTTTCTGATTCTTGGGGTTTTCGGAGAAGGCTGCAAGAAAAACTCACCTCCTCCTTCAGAACCAGGCTCTTCTCAGAAAGAATTTTTTTACGAGCAGCCCGTAGACGGAAACCATCGTGCCCCTTCGGTTTCTTTCCAGATTCTTCGAGTTTACGACAACCATAGACCTACGAATGAAGCCCCCTTTCATCAAGAAGGAGGAGATTGGACTTTCTTAGATTGTAAAATCGACAGCATTGAGGATATTTATTTTTCTGTAGGCTTTAGCAAAAAAACCAGCAACCCTGGCGACGATGAACGATTTTCTTTTGGGAAGGCCTACCTTCCTCCCAGCAGTCCTCTTTATGGTGAAAGATTGGTCTCTTTATTCGCAAAATCTTTTTCGACCAAATTTCCTAAAAAGTCTACCCAGCCCGAACCTACTCAGCCTCTCTCTCTTTCTACCTCCGTCTTTGGTGAAAAACTCTCGCGTACCAAAGAAGGGGGATTTTCTTCAAAACCGGGTCCTTGGATGGCAAGCAAATGGTTCCTCGAGCTTGAGGGCTACTATGCCGAAGTATTTTTCAATGTAAATTTAAAGGAAGGAAAGGGAGAGTTCTCGGAAAAAGATATCGAATACAGGCAAGAGATGATCCAAATTTTGGCCATGGTCTTTCGAGATGGAGTTCCAAAAGATCCAACCCCTGAAACGGATGCACGGCTGACTTACCAAGGACCTTCGATTGAAGGCTGGGAACGTCTCCAAGATGCTGTGATTCCAATTCAGTTTAACCCTCGTCTCGGCACCTTTTTTTATCTCACAAAACGCTCGGATTCATCAAGTCTTGCTCCAGATTCTTCCTTCGAGCTCCGTGCCCTTTCATTCAAAACACCGAAAGAGACCGTAATTCTCACATCGACCCTAACATCGCTTGTCTCAATCGACTGCGCAGAGAAGCGGCTTTCTCTCTGCCTGGTCAGGGAGAGTTCTGCCCAAACACCGACAAGCGCTCATAAAACCGAGACAAGCATGTCTTCCGGAAAAGCAAACCTGTTTTACATACTTCGGAAAAAACAGCCAGGGAAGGAACCAACAAAGGAACAGATCGAGGGGCCCTGGGATCCAAGCAAAGCAGATCTGCCCTCCTTTGCTCTTTCTCCCGACGGTAGATATGCTCTTGTGTCCGAGAAAAAGAAGAGCAAAGAGAAACCTGGAAACTATCAAGTGTTATATCTTATCCGGCTAGACAAAAAACAGATCAAAACTCTCTCTTTTCATGACCAAAGTCTACTTCCTATCAAATGGGTAGGCTCTGCTGCTGATTTGCACCTGATCGTCCAAGCAGGATTGCCCTGGGATTCGGGAAGCCATCCCTATTTTACCGTCGATCTCCCGACGGGGACATTAAAGATGCTGCATGACACCAAACTGGTTGCGAAACCTTCGTACAAACTTTCTTTTGATGGCACGATGAAGGCACAGCTTCTTGAAGGGAAAGAGGTAATTATTACCGACAGGAGCCATGGGAAAACGGGTATTTTTCATTTCTCTCCTCGAGAACAAAGGCTTCTTGGCTTAGAAGCAGACAATTCTTGTATCGACTGGATAACAAACAAGTATGTCTATGTTTCCTGTTTCTCAAGGCCCGCTTTTATTCATGCAAAGACGCTAAAAATGAATTACCTGGATGCGCCTTCCCAAGGACAAAAACGCTTCCTTGATCCAAACACCAGCCGGGTGTTTGAAGCCCGCGATGATGGTCTTTATACGAGTGCGCTCGTGGATAAATAATAAGAACGTTCACCTCTAAGAGGAATCGGACGCAGGAGGGAGAGCGACTACTTCTTACCAGGCTTCTTGATGACCTGTTTTTTGGCTTTTGTGTCTTGAGGAGCTTCTCCAAAGCGGACAGAACCAGTCCTTTTTTTAGCATTCCGAACCATAACGTATCCATTTTTTCCGCCCGGAATGGCGCCACGCACTAACAAAAGACCATCATCGTCCATGACCTGCATCAAAGCAACGCTTTGGACTGTGCAGACTTCATCACCCATATGACCGGTCATACGCTTGCCCTTGTGGACGCGGCCTGGAGTCATACGACATCCGATCGATCCCCCATGACGGAAGAACTCGTGTGTACCATGTGTGTTTCGCGAAGCTCCCATGTGATGGCGTTTAATAACACCTTGAAAGCCTTTCCCTTTGCTTACGCCAGTGACGTCGACAAAGGTTCCTGGTTTGAAGACCTGGGAAAGAGGAATCTCCTTACCGATCTCAAACTCAGCAGCCTGCTCAGGACTTAATCGTAATTCTTTGATGAAACGGACAGGGACGGCGCTGACTTTATTGGCCTCCCCAATTTCAGCTTTGTTTGCAAGCCGTAGAGGTTTCTCTCCATACCCAATCCGCAATGCAGAGTAGCCATCTTTTTCGAGGGTGCGCTTCCCGAGCACCACGCACTTACCTGCATGGATCACAGTGATTCCGGTTCGCTCTCCGATTTGGTTGAACATTTGGGTCATTCCCAGTTTTTTCCCCAAAAGTCCGGTTCGTAACGACGTCATTTCTGTAAACTCCTTTAATGCCTAGGTGAAAGACCTGGGCGCAAAAACAGACAAAAAGCTATAATCTGATTTTTAGCTGCCGTCAAGGGTGAACATAGAATCGTTTTCTTTTCAGACGGAAGAAAAATGATCAGAACCAAAAATTTATTCCGCAATACAATTTAAAAAACGAGCAGCTAACCGGGCAGCTTAAAAAGTACGCGAGCATTTTTGGTGGTGTGTGCTGCCAAAACTTCCATAGGGATACCTTTTAGTTTTGAAACAAATTCAGCCGTATAAAGAAGGTATGCAGGCTCGTTCCTTTTTCCTCGCATGGGGACAGGGGCAAGGTAAGGACAATCCGTCTCAAGAAGTATACGATCCATAGGAACAAATTGACAGGCCTCCTGTACATTGGTCGCCTTGGAAAAAGTAACAATCCCTGAGAAAGAAAGAAAAAACCCTAGCTCAAGCCATAACCTCGCCTCTTCTACCGTTCCCGTAAAACAATGGACTACGCCAGAAAGTCCACCCGCTTCTTTCACCATCGTAAGGGCCTCGTGGTGTGCCTCTCGAATATGGAGGCAGAGCGGCTTTTTTGTCTCTTTCGCCAAGTCCAAAAAACGGCCAAAGAGCCGCTTTTGTATTGGAAGCGGGGAATGCTCGTAATAAAGGTCCAATCCTGTCTCACCAATGCCTACGATACGCGGGTCGGTTTTTATCAGGTGAGCGATGGTATCCCATAGCTCCTCCCCCACAAGGCTGGGTTCTGACAGAGAATTAGCAGGGTCAGGCATCCCTTGTTTAACGCTATGCTTCTCTCCAATTTCGACTACGCCAGCATCATGGGGATGGACACCAATCGCAGCGTAGAGGTGCTGGTCGGCATTTGCCCAGTCAATGGCTGTTTGGACCTCATGCATCCCACGACCTGAGCCAATGACAATCATTTGATGTACGCCTTCCTGCCTAGCGCGGGCAAGAACAGACGGCCTCTCGTCAACCCCATCTTCTGTTCGAAAATATTCTGCCTCTAAATGGCAGTGAGAATCGATCCACATCGGCACACTTTACTGGAAATAGACAAAAGCCAACAGCCTCATTTTGTTTTTTTATTTTCCTCATAGCTCTTCCAAATGACTGCAAAGGTTTATGTATCGAGGGATGATAAAAAGATGGCACTCTATCATCATTTCCGATATCCTTTCTTAATGAAATCTATTTTCCTCCCCTCTAAGCACATCCTAGGATGGCTATGGTGCGTCGTCTGTTTAGCTCTGGGCCACCAGCTTGCAGATGCTACCGAAGGAAATTCGCTGAAATTAACGGATTCTCCGTTGAGTTCTCAAACCCCAAAGTCTGAGATGCCTCTGGCGACAGCAATTTTAAAACGACTCCAGAAAACACTCTCGTCCAGCCAAGGCCTTGAGTTACAGATGTCAGGAGAGTACCGACTCGATCCATCTCTGGGTTCTCCCCTAGTTGCCGACATGAAATTTTCCGCCAAAGGGGAAGGTTGCATAAAAATAGAGGGAAACGATTTTCTTGGAGAAAAGCTTGGGCTCCCCTATATTTCGACAGGCAAGAAGGAATTCCTTGATAAAAGCAAAAAGACAGCCTGGATCCCAGGAGAAATGACTCCAAAGGACCTTTATAAACTGTTGTGGATCGGTGCCCCAATCCCCGATCACTTCCAGACGCTCTCTTTATCTTGGTCCGAGAAAAATACGGCTTGGTTCAAATTAACATTTATTTATACAGAGAATGGGGTTACTAAAGAAGAAAATCTCCATATTCATCCAGTAACGTGGCGTGTGATGGATGCAAATCTACGAGATACCGTCACAAACCGAAGCATTTGGGAATTTCATCATGAAGGAGAACTTTCTCTAAAAACCTCTTCAGGAGCCATCCGAACGCTCCCTCAAAAAACAACGATGACCTTTACGTTTTTATCAGGACCTTTACTCGTAAGAAAAAGGGCCATCTTATTTACCTGGACAAATCCAAAAGCTGTTTCATCTGGGGGTAGCTCCTCTTGCGGATTCACAAGTCCTTAACAAAATGTAGAATCTTGAGGATTTACGTATAGACCGCCTAAGTCCTTAGGAAAATTTCTTGTGAAAACAGTGGCTTATGCCACAATGTGCAATTTTTTCCTATCCCACGGAAATCCTAGCCAATCTTTTTGCAAAAAAAATACTGTTCTGCTATCTAAAACATATGTATAGCCGTAGTATCCCATTCATGGATCGTCTTGTAGTTTTGTTGTCTTTCTCGCTGTGTCTATTTAGCTTTTCAGTAGCAGCAAAGTCATTAAAACCAACGAGCAGATCGATAGGTTCCTATATGAATGGATGCCTTCAGAATGGAGTTGCTCTTAAGACGGAAGGGCTTGGATATCAAAGCGTCCTGTTCTCGAAACAACGGTTTTACGGCCATGCCAGTCTAATTAAGTTCATTCAGACATTAGCAAAGAAGTCTCAATCTTTTTGGAGATTTGCCGCCAAAAAACATGAGAATACAAAAAAACAGATTTCCTTTGTACTTGGGGTTGAAGACTTATCTAGCCAAAGTGGGGGACGAACCTTTGGAACTCACAACAGTCATCAAAATGGGTTAGATGCTGATCTCCTATTCATGCCTCTCCCTTCGAACCTTACAAAGGAGGAACGGTTAAATTTACATACCGTTTCTATGGTTGATGAGGTTGCTCAAAAGCTTAGTGAGCATTGGTCCAAAAAGCAGGCAACCCTTTTAAAGACAGCTGCCCTCTTCCCAGAGGTGGATAGAATTTTTGTGAATCCTGTCATCAAGCAGGCTTTATGTAAAATGGTCTGGACAGACCGTAGTTGGCTTAGAAAAATTCGTCCCTGGAAGGGTCATAAGGCTCACTTTCATGTACGGCTAAGATGCCCTAAAAATAGTCTTCCCTTGTGCCATTCTCAACCGCCTCCCCCTGAAGGAGATGGGTGCGGGAAAGAACTTCTTGCTTGGTTTACACCTAAAACAATACCCTCTTCACCAAAGATAGTTCTGGCTTCATCAAACCATTCTACTCCAGTAAGCAATTCTACTATGCTTGTTGCACAAAATGAGAATTTAAAAGCGCAAGATATTACAAACCCACCAAGCAAGCTAGACGCTAGACAAGCAGACAGCCCTCCTCCCCTTATACCGCCTAAATCCATTCAAGCAAAACCCCAGCCCTTGCCTCCGCCTGATTGTGAGCAACTTTGGGCCAGCACCGGAGTTTTACCTGAAACAAGACGAGTTGAGCAGAACCCCGAACATCCTCATTCTGAAGGTGAACATAAAGTACTAGAGAGCATTCCTTCGATCCCAGACGTTCAGCAAACTGCACAGATCCAAGCTTCCACACAAGGAGAGACCGCCCAAGAGCTAACTCGTCCACCTACAGAAGCTCCTTCGTCCATTGATGGTACGACGAGTGTATCATCTGGTTTGGATCTAACCAAATCGTAAAAAGCCATTGACCCAGATGCCTCTTCATGTAAAAATCCTAAAATTTTTCTTTCCCCTAACGACCCTATTGTTTTTGAAGGAAGCTACCATGATGCAAGGATCTCTGTTCCAATGTCGTGTTGAGACAATTTCTCCTGTGGAGAAGTCGCTCCATTTTGAAATTCCAACCTCTTATGTAAAAGAACGGCTCGAATCTGCCTACAGAAAAGCAGCAAAAGATGCAGAAATCCCGGGGTTCCGGAAAGGTAAAGCCCCAAGGAGTATGCTCGAGCGCTACTATAAAAAACGAATCGAAGCCGATCTGTTTTTAGACCTTTTTCAAGAGAGCCTAGACGAATGCGTTGAGAAAGAGCAGCTTCATCTCGTTAGCCAGCCGGTGCTAGAGTACCGATCAGACATTGCCTCTGAGAGGCCTCTTGAGTACCGTGTCCGCATAGAAACCTACCCCACCGTTGAAATCAAAAATTACGAGGGGCTTTCTGTTAAAGAACGCTCTCCTTCTGTCAAAGAAGAAGATATTGATAACGAACTTGAGCGTCGCCGTGAACGAATGATGGAGCTAAAGCCTATCGAAGATCGTCAGACACTTTCCTCAAGCGATGTGGTAAGCCTAGAAGTCAAGGACCCCACCACGGGGAAGCCCTACTACGAGAAACCGCTCATGCTAGATTTGGGAAAACCTAAGGAGTCTCCACTTCCAGGCCTTGTAGAAGCTTTGATTGGCCAACCAAAGGACCTTAAAGAGCATGCTGTTTCTCTTACGATGCCCCCTCAAGCAACGAAAGATTCTGCAGAGTCTCATCCTCTAAAGCTTCAGATCACCGTATCAGCCGCCTATTTGAAGCAGCTCCCATCGCTAGACGATGAGTTTGCAAAAGATACAGGCGAAGCAAGTAGCCTTTCCGAGCTTCGAGAAAAGGTAAGAGAATCCCTCCTGCGTGCCGACACTTCGCGAGTAAAACGAGAACTCGAAGATCAGCTGGTGGATGAGCTGATCAAACAGAATCCTGTCTCCCTGCCTCCTTCGCTTGTTCGCAAGGTGGCCCAAGATTACTTACAAGAACGTCGGTATGAAGTGTTCGCAGAGGTTCTCAAAAAACGTCCCTCTACCGATCAAATTGCACCTCAACTGCTACTTGAAGCAGCGGAATCTCTTGCTTCCAGAGACTTATCCTTTCAGCTTCTGGTGAGACCTATTGCTGAGAAAGAAGCTATGGAAGTGACACAAGCTGATATTGAGAAACGTTTGGCCGAGTGGGCAAACCAAAGAGGCAGCCAACCCTCCAGGATAAAATCCGAGATAGAACGGGAAGATCCCCAGCTAAGAAACTTACGCGCGCAACTATTGATCGAAAAGGTAATTGATCTTCTTAAGTCACGAGCACAGATCGAAGATGTAGCAACAGGCCAATAATAGGAGAACCAAGCCCCTCATTACGACGTTCTAACGAGTAAGGAAAAAAGGTAAAATCTTCTTTAGAGATAAAAAGCCTCTTTTGTAGATCTCTAAGAAGGGTTATGTTAGGTAGAGGGGGGCAAGGAGATCGGGATGAATCCACTAGTGAAATCTTCAGGCATACAAGGACCAACAAATCTAATTATTCCTACTGTCGTAGAACAAACACACCGAGGGGAGAGAGGGTGGGATATTTTCTCACGACTCTTAAAAGATCGCATCATCTTTCTAGGTTCAGAAATTGACGATTCCTTGGCAAATACTGTCATTGCACAGATGCTTTTTCTGGAGTCGGAAGACCCAGAAAAAGACATCATGCTTTACATCAATTCTCCTGGTGGATTGGTCACAGCAGGATTAGCCATCTACGATACAATGCAGTACATACGCTGTGACATCGCTACCATTTGTATGGGCCAAGCCTCGTCGATGGGCTCATTTTTGCTCTGTGCAGGAGCCCCGGGAAAAAGGTATTCTCTGCCCAACACCCGCATCCTCATCCATCAGCCCTTAGGTGGATTTCAAGGACAGGCGACCGATATTGACATTCATGCTCGAGAGATCTTAAAAATTCGCGACCGACTGATTGAGATTTACTCAAGACACAGCCGCATGGATGAGGCACGTGTCAGAAGGGACATGGAGAGAGATTTCTTTATGACGGCCGAAGAAGCCAGAGCTTACGGCTTGATTGATGAAGTGCTTACAAAGAAAAAACATCCTTAATTTTTGTCCTAAACGTGCTAGAACATTGCTATGCCTCATTGTTCGTTCTGTGGAAAAACTCAAAAAGACGAGAACCGTCGCTTAATTAGTGGAAATGGAGTGTACATCTGCGATGAATGCGTAGGGTTCTGTCGAGATATGATTAACGACACCACATTGCCAGAAAAGCAGCTGTTCGAGCAAGGGGTGATCCCAAAACCTGCTCATATCAAAGCAATCTTAGACGAATTTATCATTGGTCAGGAACGGGCAAAAAAGATTTTATCTGTAGGTGTTTACAACCACTACAAGCGTATCTCAGCGCCTGCCGAGGAAGAGGAAGCGGAACTCCAAAAATCCAATATCCTTTTGATTGGTCCTACTGGGAGTGGCAAAACCTTGCTGGCCCAAACTCTGGCCCGTATCTTAAATGTCCCTTTTGCAATTGCCGATGCAACCACCCTCACGGAGGCTGGCTACGTAGGAGAAGATGTAGAAAATATTATTGTGAGCCTCTTACAAAATGCTGACCAGGACATTGAAAAAACGCAGCGGGGCATTATTTATATCGATGAGATTGATAAAATCGCTCGGAAAAGCACAAATGTGTCAATCACCCGCGATGTAAGTGGCGAAGGCGTGCAGCAAGCACTTCTTAAGATCATTGAGGGGACCATGGCATCCGTGCCCCCCAAAGGGGGACGAAAGCATCCTCACCAAGAACTTCTACGCATCGACACAACCAACATTCTTTTCATTTGTGGAGGCGCCTTTATTGGTCTAGAAGAAATCGTCAAGCAGCGCATCGGGCAGAATTCAATTGGATTTGGTCAGAAGGATGAACCTTCCAAGCCCTTAGAAGCCAGCGAATATCTCGCACAGGTCGAACCTGAGGATCTGGTCCGATATGGCCTCATTCCTGAATTTATTGGACGCCTCCCCGTCCTTGCCCCTTTGCACGATTTGTCAGAGGAAGGACTTATTGAAATCCTGACCAAACCCAGAAATGCGCTGATTAAGCAGTACCAAAGGTTGTTCGAGATGGAACGAGTCAAACTACGGTTTACAAAAGAAGCACTCTCTGCCGTTGCCAAGGAAGCGCTCAAGCAAAAAATCGGAGCCCGTGGTCTCCGCACAATTTTGGATCTGATTTTGCGCGACCTTATGTTTGAAATTCCTTCAAGGGAGGATGTAGAGGAGATCGTGATTAACGAAGAAGTTATTTTGGGAAAACAACCTCCCCTCATGATGCTTCGAGCAGCCTAACCCCACGCTGCCAAGGAACGGTACGACCGCATCGACTCACGAATCACCTCAAGCGCTTGGTTGTGATCGTAGAGTACATCAACCTCGCTCAATTTTCCTTCCAAAACTTTATAATCCTGAAAAAAGCGTCGTAGCTCAATGGTAACATGGGGAGGAATTTGGCTAACCTCGGTATAATGCGAAAAGGCTGGGTCATCAATGGCAACGGCCACAATCTTATCATCGATCCCTTTGTCGTCGCGCATACGGAATCCACCAATGGCCCGCGCTCTTACAATGGTCAAAGGAACGACCGGTTCTTGCATGAGCACTAGTACGTCCAATGGGTCACCATCGCCGGCATGAGACTGAGGGATAAATCCATAGTTTGCTGGGTAATGCACAGACGAGTACAGTACACGATCCAGCATGAGCATGCCTGTATTCTTGTCAAGCTCGTACTTTAATTTAGAACCTTGCGGAATCTCGATCACAGCAGGAAAAAATTCCTCGATGTGCTCAGGAACCAAAATATCATGAAGAGGATGCATAGAGCGAAAGCATAGCAAATTTTTGCAAGCCCACCTACGATTTCCTCAAAGAAATTTCTTTTCTTCAAAAATCCCAAATCCTCTCGGTCCTCTATCTCGCTTCTCAATCTTCTTAAAATACAAAATATCACAATGGTCCTTCTTTTATTTCTGCTCTTTTCCTTTCAATTTCTTACCCTCTAGGTAATATGATAGTCTGTGAGAAGGGAATCCATGTTCCGGGGGAAATCCTAGCCGCGCTGAGAGGCCGCTCGAAAAAGATTCTTGCCTTCTTTAGAAAAAGGAGCCCTATGTCCAGTATACTTTCCCAGCTAAAAACGATGACCACCGTTGTCGCAGACACGGGTGACTTAGCCTCGATCAAGCAATTTCGCCCCCATGACGTAACCACCAACCCAACGCTCCTGACCACAGCAGTACGGCAGGAAAGCACTCGTGAGCTGGTCAAGCAATCCCTTCGCAAAGCACAACTAGAAGCCGGGAGAGGTGCTCAAGCAGAAACCATCGTAGACTTAGCCACCGATCATCTGGGGGTCGATTTTGGCATTCATATTTTGGATCTTGTCCCAGGAAGAGTGTCGACCGAGCTAGATCCGAGGCTTTCTTACGATACAACTGCCTCTGCAACCAAAGCCCGCCGCCTCATCCATCTTTACCAAAAGGCGGGCGTCCCCAAAGAGCGGATTCTCATCAAGATTGCCTCCACTTACCCTGGCATTAAGGCGGCCCAGCAGCTAGAACAAGAGGGCATCCACTGCAACATGACGCTACTGTTTAGCCTCAACCAAGCGGTGGCCGCAGCCGAAGCCAAAGCCACCCTCATTTCGCCATTTGTCGGAAGAATTTTAGACTGGTATAAAAAGCATACGGGCAAAGAGAGTTACATCCCCGCCGAGGATCCAGGAGTCATTTCCGTTACGCAGATTTATCAATACCTCAAGCATTTTGACTACCCTACAGAAATTATGGGAGCTAGTTTTCGCAATGCTGATGAAATCATCCAGCTGGCGGGCTGTGACCTTCTTACGATATCGCCATTCCTGCTTGCAGAGCTGGATCAAAAGCCTGGAACTCTCGAACAAAAATTATCATCCGCAAAGGCAAAACAAGCCACTGTGCAACGGCTTGAAAACCCGCTTGATGAGGCTGCGTTTCAGCGAAGACATCAGCGGGATGCCATGGCAAAAGAAAAACTAGACGAAGGAATTCAAGGATTTACCAAAGATCTCTTAGAACTGAGAACGCATTTGCTTGAGCTTTTACGATCAACAGTGAATTTGTAGATAATGTTTTTCTGTTTTCTGGTTCCAGCCGACTTCGACGATCTGATCTGGCAAGCCAACTCTCCATGGTGAAAAAATTCTCTTCAGCAGAGGATTCGCCTGCAGGAAGGCTTTCACATCAGAAGACAACCGGTAGGAAAGCAGCAGCGGAATTACGCCAAAATAGGCTGCCCACCTCTTATAGAGAGACACCTGCGTGGTGAGGGCGATAATGATGCCACTGGGGCGACAATCCGCCAAGGCTTTCACCAAGCTGCCCCCATCATCCTGAACCAGAATGCAAGCTGCTTGTAGCGCTTCCGAGGCAGCCACAGCCGCACGGGCAAGCGCATCCTCCGTGCTTTGCACTTTGGGCAAAGGCCGGGCCTTTTGCTTTTCTGCAAACCGAGTGCTCTGTTCTATCTCCTGAAGAATGGTAGTCATCATCTCTACCGCTTGCTCGGGATATTTTCCCGTTGCTGTCTCGGCAGATAACATGACCGCATCGGTACCATCCAGAACTGCATTGGCAACATCGCTCACCTCGGCACGCGTCGGATGGACGTGCTCAATCATAGACTCCAGCATCTGTGTTGCTGTAATGACCAACTTTCCGGCACGATTGGCCAGGGTTATGGCCTCTTTCTGAATGCAGGGAACTTTGGAGAGCCCAAGCTCTACCCCCAAGTCTCCTCGAGCCACCATGATCCCATCAGCAACCTGAATAATGTCTCTTAGGTGTTCAACCGCCTCTTTTCTCTCGATTTTTGCAATGAGGAAAGGCTCTTTTTTCGAAAGGGTTCGGATATAGTCTCTGGCATGTAAGACATCCTCGGAAGATCGGACAAAGGAGAGTGCAATCATGTCCACCCCTAACTTCTGGCCCAGGCGAATATCCTCTCGATCTTTTTCTGACAAAATCGGCGCTGACACATTCGACATGGGTAAATTAATCCCCTTATGAGACAAAAGAGGTCCCCCGACCAACACTTGGGTTTTTACGTGCTTTCTTCCTTTACTAAGAACCCTTAGCGTTAATAAACCATCGTCCAAAAGCAGAAGATCGCCCGGTTTTACCTCTTTCGGCAAAAGCGAGTAGGTGGTCGAGGCCTCGCGTACATTTCCCTTTCTCTCGTAAGTGTTAATGATAAACGATTGACCCGGAACAAGGATGACCCCCTGCTCCATCTCACCTACCCGTATTTTGGGCCCTTGCAAATCCTGAAGAAGGGCTACGGACCGACCTTTGGATTTCGCCTGCCTCCGGAGCTCCATTACATGAGCACGATGTTGCCTATAGGTCCCGTGGGAGAAGTTCAGCCTGGCCACGTCCATTCCTTTGTCAAGCATGTTTCCTAAAACCACAGGACTTCCACTGGCAGGTCCTAAGGTACAAATCAGTTTGGTTCGATGAAACGGAGAGCCATGTAAAGAAGATTCCTGTAAAGACGAAAGCGGAGGCTTTAAAGCAGTCATACCATCCATTGTGTAGCAATCTCTTGAGGATTCTGCAAACATTGTGCAAACAAAGATGAGAAATAACCCTAGATTTCATTTGCTTTTTTTCCCCTTAATGATAAATGCAGAAGCATCTATGCGAGCTTCTACTCCTTTTTCGGTTCCAGCTTTTTTAAACCTCGTTAGCCTCACCTCCCTAATCCTTGTCACTGGGTTTGGGTGTGAACATAAGCAACAAGTCTTCCCTTCCCCGGTCATGGTAACCGCAGCGGTGCCTCAAAGCCCGTATGCACAGGCACTTTCGGAATGTTTGTACGGGAAAGATAGCCAGCCCTCCTGTTCGCTTCTGAAGCTGCCTTACTTAGGACAGGAAACCCAAGCCAGAGCGCCAACTGTCGATGAAGTGATGGCAAGGGTTGCTGTCTCGCGCCCCTGGATGGCAGTACGATTCCGCCAAGTACTTGAGAAGATGCCAGAGAGCATTCGCTATCTCGCTCGCTCTGTAACGGGAATTGTCATCGCGGAAGATATGCGCAGGTCAGGATATTATCCTTTCACCGGGGCTATATATATTGATCCGCAGTATCTCTGGCTCACGCAGCAGGAAAAATCCGATCTGGTTCAAAATGTAGGAGG
The DNA here is from genome assembly GCA_964537055.1 of uncultured Myxococcales bacterium. GTDB lineage: Bacteria > Myxococcota_A > Polyangia > Palsa-1104 > JAEUJZ01 > CAZHYV01. Next base: position 38,001 of record CAZHYV010000006.1, on the reverse strand, counting down.
GCGGCCCAACCAAATCGATCAGCTCAACTGGATCAGGCTTTGGAGGTACGTAACCAAAAACGGAACCTATGCATACAAACAGGATGGCTTCTCTTCCTCGATGAACAGAACTCTCGATGATATCGTATATATTAACACAGCGCTTTTAGCACATGCGCTTGCCCTCGCCGCCGATGTCCTGCCAGGCAACACGGTGAACGATCTTCCTCGGGAGGAGAGCCCGTACGCAGTACAAAAGAAACGACCGCTGGTATCCGAAGAGGTGGCGGCTAAGTTTCCCCTCACCTCTACCTTGACATCGCTAGCCCCTGTCTTAGCCAATGAGATCGAACCTTCCCAAATCCAGAAGACGATTCCAGCCAGCCAGGTGGGCGTTGAGTTTTCAAAGGATTTTGCGACTGATCTATCAAGCTACAAGTCCTCGCAGGAAGACCTAGGCTTCATTATAGAAGAACTGATCATGCTGGTCTACATGGGCATTGAGCGGGATATAGCCTTTGCTCAGAAGCCAACCATGGTCAATCCCGTAGGAAACGACTACACGGTAGCTTGGGGTCAACGAAAACGAATTACCCGCCTTGAGCTTCGAGAGAAGGTCAACTTTGTTGCCTCGAAACTTCTTCCGAATGAAAGCATTCCCTGGAACATGCTAGGCAACCCGAAGGACATGACTTCAGGAAAGGGTTGGCTTGATAATCTGGTACTACCGTAGGTCCACTTACATTCTTTTAAAGAGCACCGATAGAAGGTACCCTGTCGGTCCAAAAGCCTGTACATCAACCTCACTCTTTCAGAGGATTTGAGTCTAGAATCTCTCAAGGGAAAATCTAGCGATCCTCAGCACAATACTTATCTTTCCTTACTCTATTTCCTTGCATCTATATGTATGGGCTGCTATCTTTCTTTGAAATTTATAAAAATTCATTTAGGAGAGTGTGATGATTAAGAAAAATTTCCACAAAATTTTTGCCGTTTCGTTGCTTTTTATAATCTTGACGAACATAGCGGTCTCTTATCGTGCGCATGCTGCTGCAGACCTAGAAATTGTTTTAGGGGCTGCACCGATAGCTCCAATAGATTTTGGCAAGGCATCTACCGGCCCATATCAAAAAAGTATCAAAAAAGTAGTCAGAATTACCAATAAGACCGGGAAAAAAGTCGAAGTGGTACGACGTCCCTTAGACAGCTTTATGATTTGGGACACAGGTCTTCCTCCGAACACGTACATTCTGAATCCAAACGAAAGCACTGAGGTGCTCGTGATTGCCACTCCTGCGGAGACCGCTGGAGAATTCTCTACAACCTGGACCCTTTATGCTGAGTCCGGCTCGGGTAAATTTGAAGAAGAATTTAAGATTCCCTTCAAAATTCAGTTTCAAACGATTTCTTGGACCGTCAACCAAACACCGTTCATAGTCTCAGGGGATTCCGGACAAAACATCCAAAAATTTAGAAAGATCACCTTGACCAATACCGGAGAGCTTCCTATTACCGGCTTAAGTATAGAATTGCGTGGCCATGGAAAGGATTCATTTGCTTTTGTGTCTTCCCTTCCAACCAGCTTAGCTCCTGGAGAGAGCAAAGACATCCTCCTTAAGTTTAAGCCCATCGGTTGGAGTCCTATTTATAGAGCTCAGGTTGTGTTTTCCTCAGAACTGTTAAAGACCCACGTAGTCAACTTACAAGACGAGCACCCAGATTCTTTTGGGCTCAAATTTGACCGCGATACTGTCGATTTTGGAGACGTCCCGCCAAGTTCTGGTCCGGTCGCTCAAGAGGTTGTCTTAGAAAACGTGACGAAGACCCCGCTGATATTAACTCAACCAGAACCCAAACTATATCATCCTTTTCAAATTATTTTTGACAAGGACCAACCTGGTAGCAAGGAACACAGGCTTGCTCCCGGCCAAAAGCTCAAGGTATCTGTAGTCTATAACCCTGTAAAAGGGACTCTGGGAGACGGCACAGAAAATGCAGGTACCAACATGATGATGTATATTAAAGGGAAAGATGCAAATTTGGACGATGAAGTACCAGTGTTTGTAGGAGCAATCCGAGTGAAGGCTGGAAAAGACGGGTCACTCCCCTCTGGATGTTCTGCAATGCCCGGTGCTGTGCCAAATTCTAGCGTAGGCGTCCTATTCGCTGGAATCATGATGGCCGGTTTCTGGTTTGCTCGTCGCCGACTGATGGCCTAGGTCCTTTGGGCTCTTATTGAGCCGACCTTTCTTTTATCCTTCGAAAAGCTCTACGAGCCCTCCAAAAGCTCCATCAGATTCCTCTCGCCCATTTCCGTGTTTTCTTCAAAATCATCGTTAAATGTTTTGAGAAGCCGCAAAGATCCTATATCTTATCCTGTAAACAGAAGGCGTATCCATGAACCCATCTACACAGAACCAAAGAAAATTTCCTAGATATGCAATCGAAGCGACCGTCACGTACCAAACCCAAAAAGGCACGACTCAAAGCCAGGTGCAAAACTTGTCTCTCGGCGGCGTTTGCATCCATTGTGAAGAGGCTGAAGAAATAGGAAAGCAAATCAACCTAACTCTTTCTTTTCCTGAGCAAGAAGGCACTGTTTCGATCCCAAGCGAAGTGATTTGGGTGAATCGGCAATCTCCTAAAGAGATGGGACTGAGGTTTCTTTCTCTCACGCAGCAGCAGCTTCATTGGTTACAAAGCTGCCTAAAAAAGATCTATGCTGCGATGGATTTTGAAGAAACTCCCTCAGCGCTGGTTTAGTTCTTCGAGATATACGGACGGCTTTGAACAATCCAAACTTTTTCCCCTTCAAACACCCACTCGATATCCAAAGCTTGGTTAAAAGGAAACAAAAACCTGATCTTCTGCACCGCCTTTGCCAATGCACCTGCCCTTGCTTCGGTGAGAATTACAGTTTTGTTTGGATTGGGAATTTCACGCACCCCACCCTGTTCATCAAAAACAAGCATCACAGGGTCGTCAGAGCGAGAGATAATCTTGGTCTCTTGAATCAAGGGATTGTAAACAATCTGCTCAGGTACATCTTTTCCCCCGACGACACGAATGCCCAAACCATGTTTTGCATTGATCGTAAAGGACTGAGGATATTCTGGATCGTAGATGTTCTTCGTGATGAGCACCCCTGCGGCTGTGGCATTGATCCCCACTTGAATGAGTACCCCTGAATAACAGGCCCGATGATCGATCCCAAAGAAGGTTCTTTCCTCCACCGCATGAAAGTTCCATAACGAAGCCCAGACCGTTTTTATGGCCTTTGCAAGCGCTTCTTCTCCCCTCACATTGGGGACGGTCTCGTAAAGCCCTGCCCCGTTAAAACCTTCCAGGTCCTCAGCGTTTGTCGAAGAGCGCACAAACACGCCTTTTCCAGAAAGTTCGTTTTTTACTTTCTCAGAAACCATCGACAGCAAATGGGGGTCGATCGGAGCTTCGGTGATTCGGGTTCGTAGCTTTTCTAATGCATTCTTTCGCCAAACAGGATCTGTCTTAAATCGATAATCCCGCAGGGTACGTTCAAGCACCCGGTCGAGACGATTCTTTTTCATATGAGATTGGTAATAAAAGAAGGGGATTCCAAATCCTGCGGGCACATTGACCCCTGGAATGTCTGCAGAAACAATTACGCCTAGGTTTGTGGTCTTGGTACCATAACTCTTTGTATCCCAATACGATATCTCTTCAAGAGAACGAAGGTCCTTTACTTTCAAATTTGCTGAGGGAACTTTCATGAGCTTTGATCGGTTTTGCTCATCCTTCCAGGACTGAATCTCTTTGGGGGTTGCCTGCCTCAGCACCATCGACATATCTGTAACCTCCAGAAACACAAACGTCCCATTCAAATGGGCATAGGTTTGGGCAGCCTGTTTTTGCCCTGCATTGGGAATATTCCAGGCTGTTGCCCGTAGGTTCACATGGGAAAGAGGTGTAGAGAAATGGCTTGAGATGATCCCTGCGACGGGAGTGATGTCTGGGTACGCATCCTCGAGGATCACAATTTCTTCTCGTCGGAAGGTCAAACTTTCGTAGGGGGTTCCTTTTGGAACGATACGAAGAATTCCAATCGCAGACCCCTTGTTAAATGCCTGAAAATCGGCGGCCTTATAAATTTTGTCGTTGGTAATCGATGGGAGATCCTGAAGCTCAGAAAGAAGCAGCTCTTGCCTTGGGGAATCGGGCCGAAACTTGATCCCTTTATCGTAAAAAGTCCTAAGGAGTCGATGGTATACATTACGTATCTCGGCCGGCCGAATCTGGTCGACGGCTCCAAAAGAAAAGGTCATATCATTCGTTTTGAGGTGGTGCGTAAGGTAGCCTAAAATAAACCGAGGCTTGTCTGCCTTAAGGTAGTTTAAATTATATTCCTCTCTATCCTCCTCACGAAAAGGTCTTTTGTAAAGGACCTGATATACAAAATCCACGTGCATTCGGTAGATATTCACATCAAAAAACAGAATCTGTCCTGTCTTGAGATCGATCAAAAACTTGCCTAGCCGATCTGTACCCACAACCCGAGAGTATTGATGAAACGTTGCCTCATCGGGAATTGAAGAGCTATAGACTCTGGTTTCTTTCGGCTGGGGCTCTATGGATGGAGCTCCTGGGCTGGGAACCCCGAGGCCTGCAGTTGAAAAGGCTACCTCTGCCAAAGCGAGCTTTTGTGCGAGCAGCGTAACAACCAAAGTAAGGGTACCCAATACGTAGGTTCTTCTTTTGCCTAACATACCTACATAATACCACACCCGCAAGCGGATGGCCACCATGATTCAAGCATTGGCATACCAACAGGGCGTGTTCAGGAAGACAAACTTGGGTATGAAAACAAGTTTAGGTAGGAAATCGATTTACGGGCGTTTGCACATTTGGCAAAGGGATCGAGGGTTCTAACAAAGGCATGGATAGCTCCCCATCCTCTTTACTGGACGGGATTTGGTGCCTAAACGAATGGGTTAGTGCTTGCTCAAGGACCTCTTCAACCCGTTTTACTAGAATAATCTCAAGCTTGCTCTTGATCTCTTGTGGAATGTCTACCAAATCCTTGGCATTCCTTTCAGGTAAAATGACCCGTTTTAGTCCCGCTCGATAAGCTGCCAGGACTTTTTCTTTGATTCCTCCGACAGGCAGAACTACCCCCCTGAGCGTGGTCTCCCCAGTCATGGCCACATCCGCGCGAACTCGGTTTCCTGTAATTCTTGAAACCAAGGCGGTCAGAATGGTGACGCCTGCGGAAGGCCCATCTTTTGGCATAGCCCCTTGCGGAACATGGACGTGAACGTCCATCTTCTCAAAGAATGCTGGCTGAATCCCTAACAAAGCCCCATGCGAACGCGTCCACGAAAGGGCAGCCTGCGCCGACTCTTTCATGACATCTCCCAGTTTCCCTGTGAGAACCAGCTGCCCCTTTCCGGGCATAATGCTGACTTCCACAAACAGAAGATCTCCCCCTACTGGAGTCCAAGCAAGCCCTGCAGCCACACCAGGCTGTTCTGTCTGCTCGGCCACCTCAGAAAGATATCGGGGTGGCCCCAAATATGAGCTCACTTGATCAGCCCTAATTTCTAGAGGTGACCCTTCCTCGAGGGATACTTCTGCCGAAGGTTCTTTGGAAGCGAAGCTCGGTTTCTTAGAAACAATCTCAGTTGCGATCGCCCTTAATACATTTGCAATTTCACGCTCGAGATTCCGGACCCCTGCCTCTTTAGTATAGTGCTCGATGATTTCTTCTAATCCCGTGTCTGTAAAGTGCACCTGTTTTGAAGAAAGCCCGTGTTCCTCAAGCTGCTTGGGCAATAGGTGATGCTGTGCAATCTTCTTTTTCTCCTCTAGCGTGTAGCCTACCAGAGGGATGACTTCCATGCGGTCCAGCAGCGGATCTGAAATTGTATCGAGTGTGTTTGCCGTGGTAATAAAAATCGCCTCGGACAGATCGAAAGGAATCTCGATGTAGTGATCGCTAAAGGTCGCGTTTTGCTCAGGATCAAGCACTTCAAGAAGAGCCGAGGACGGATCTCCTCGAAAATCAGAACTAAGCTTATCAATTTCATCCAGCAAAATGACCGGGTTTTTGCTCTGAGCCCGCTTCATCGCTTGGATGAATCGCCCCGGCAACGCACCAATATACGTCCGACGGTGACCCCGGATTTCTGATTCATCACGAACTCCTCCTAAAGAGATCCGTGCAAATTTTCGGCCCAACGCTTTGGCAATCGACTTTCCAAGGGATGTTTTGCCTACCCCTGGTGGACCTACCAGGCAAAGGATGGTTCCCTTTTTATGAGGAGCAAGCTTCTGGATGGCAATATATTCCAAAATTCGTTTCTTTACTTTTTCCAGCCCGTAATGATCAGCATCGAGAATGGTACGTGCTTCCTCCATCCGAATTTGATCGTCTGTTCTCTCTGACCAAGGAAGGTCGCAAAGCCACTCAAGATAAGTTTTTTGCATTGCATAATCTGGAGCTGCCTGGGGTGTATCACGCAGCTTTTGAAGCTGCTTTAGCGCCGCCTTTTTTGCCTCCTCAGGCATGTTTGCCTCGTCAATGCGTCTTCGGAACCCTTCTAAATCAGTATCCTCGCCGGCTTCTCCTAATTTTTCTTGGATCACCTTCATCTGCTGTCTCAGAATAAACTCCCGCTGTTGCTTCGAAAGTTCTCCTTCGACCTGTTCCTCAATCCGTTTTTTTACCTCTAGTACTTCAGACGCACGATGCAGGTGGTCTAAGATGGTACGGAGGCGTTTTCCTGCGTCGGGCTCGGACAAAAGGGTAATTCTATCGGGGAAGGGTAGCTCAAGAGGTACCGCCAAAATATCAGCAAGCTGGCCTGGATCCCGAATTTGTTCAACCACAGATTTAAACGGCTGATTGGACTCAGGCAAAGAATCCAGCCATTTCAAGGCAGCCTCTTTTACAACCAAAGCCAGGCCTTCATTCTCAACCGCATTCTGGTTCGGATCTAGAATCTCTGCGACGTTTGCTTCCAAATAAGGCTGTGTTTGCACCACTTGAAAATGGTGCCTTTTGATCCCCTGTAACACTGCAGTGGCCCGATCATTCCCCGCTCGGATAAGCTTCAGGAGCTCTGCTTCTACCGCCACCTGACATAGCTGATCAGCAGTCGGCTCATCGACTTGGGGATCGAGCTGAGTGGCAACAAGAACATGGGGAGGTCGGCTTTGGGCAGCCTCTTCTAAAAGCTTCAATGAACTGCTCCGCCCTACCTCAACCGACAAAACCGTTCCTGGGAAGAGAACAAGCTGACGCAAAGGGAGAATGGGTAATTTTTTTATCGAATTTTCTGGATGTAGGGTGTTTGGCATAAATCACCTGGTTTCTGATGAGGAGGGTGTCCTTAGACGGCCATTACATACTATGTACAACTTCTCTTTTGTCTAACACCGTACGTCTTTTAGCTTTGATGAATCGTCGCTGTGAGGCATACCAGGTTAGGGTGGACACACCCCTTTTTGATAGAAATGAACAAGTTTTACACAAGATAAGAATGATTTATAAAAAGGCAAGAGCAGAAAAGCAAATTCTCGTGGGCTTTTGAGAGGACCTTGTGTTTCTTTGGAGCCATCTATTTTCCTGTGCATTTAGCCTTGTATTCATGTATAACGACTCCATGCCAGTATCTCGGTATCGCTTACTTATCTCCTTCATTGGGATCCTCTCCTTTTATGAAATCTTTTCTCATCAAGTAGCTGCACAACCACTGAATGAGAATCTCCTTTTAGCACAACGGCCCAAAGAAGATCCTGGCCACTCACGCGCTCGGTCTCAGTTTTCATTATTCTTTGAGGTCGGTCCATCTTACAATGCCAGATATTTATCTGCGGGACCCGCTGTAGCTCGTTCGCCCGAGTCTCCTCATCCTAGGGTTTTTCTCCGCCCCTTGCTCCAGCGCTGGGGTGTTGCTTTCCAGCTAGGAACAGCTTTCTCCCTAAATCAAGTTCAATGCAAAAACCAAGCTAATGGAAAGAGCTGTGTAGACACATTGCTGTTTGGGGCGGCGGGCTTCTCGTACGGGGGCCTTAACTGGAAAGAGTATCCTCTATGGTCTGTCCAAGTGCGTGCTGGGATGGAAGCAGACATTTTCATTGGGAAGCAAAGGCAAGTGGCTTTGATTCTTAAAGCTGGGGTTGGCTATTCCTATACGTATGACTCTATTCTCACCGACTATACTAATACGTTGGCGTCTTTGTCCCCAGAGTACGAGTTTGATCCCTACGACACCAACTATTATCAAGACCCAAATGTCCATACGCTTGTCATGACGTTTGGAATCGGACTCTTGTTCCCCATCCCTCGTGTAGAAGGCTTATGCTTTTATGTGCAGCTTGAAGGAGCTGCCATACCCGCAGCCACTCCTCTGGCCTCCTTTGAGCTTATCGGTCCCACATTAGGGATGCGCTACCAGTTCTAATATTTAGAACTTAAAGCTAACCCCAATCCGCCCGTAAATAAATGGATCCGCTACAGCCATTATCTTTATATACTGGCTGCTAAAAGCAGGGCGCTCCCGTCGGGTCGGCTCTCCTTCGACAAGGAGGTACAAATTGATCCTTGGAGTAAGACCGATCTCAAAGACACCTCTAAGAAGAAGACGCCAATTTGTCATGCGGCCTTCTTGAATTGGGCTTTCGTCCGCTCGAACCCGAAGATCATCCGAATAGACTTGGAAATAAGGATGCGCTGTAAAGGTAAACCGATTGCTTAGCACCAATGATAATGGCAGGCCTGCTTCAAAAACCACCGTATTTCTTCCGTCAGGGCCTGCTCCCCCCCCTAATAGTAGATTGGTGCCCATCGCAAAAGCACCCTTGTGGATAAACTGAAAGCGTAGGGTGGCCGCAGCTTCGGTCAGATACCCAAACGTACGGACCTCAAAACCTCCGTCGAGACCTAGCATCTCTTTTCGGAAAATCCCGGCGTTAATTCGCAAATCGGCAAAGTAGGGATATCCCCCGCCTAAATCGAGATTCCAATACCCTGGCTCTAATGTTTTTGCTGAAAACGAAGTCGCTCCCATACGAACCTGGACAGGGTCCAGTTTTGGCGTGGGAACCTCTGGTTTTATTAGCGACACGTAAATTTTAGCGGTCTTTCCAGTCTCAATCGTAACCTCTTGCTTCGAGTCCTGGTATCCCCCCGGTTTCTTCACTTCGACTAAGTATTTCCCGACGGGCAACTCCTTTTCAAAGAGAGGAGCATTCGCTGTTGTACTTCCCACTTTCGCCTTGTCTATAAAGATATCGACGGGGGCTGGATCTGCTGCAAGTTCAAGAGTTCCTCTGTTTTTCAAATCAACAACAATATCTCTACGTTGCGGTTGGTCAGGCAGGTTAAAGCTTGTATTAAACAGACCTGCGCCCTCTTTTTTCACGAGAACGGTCGTGGGCCCCGATGGGACTTCAACTCCGTTATCATTCGTGACCTGCTCTTCAGTATATCTTTTTCCGTTAATATAAAATTGGGCTCCCTCTGCCGGGAAAGTTAGCACCAAGCGTACCCTCGGTGATTTTTTCACAACGTCGGCCTCTAAAGTCACCTTCTCAGCCGTTTGCTCCCCTGCTTTGACATCAACTACCTTAGTAAAAGTCTTATACCCCGGAGCGCTTACCTGGATCGAATGCTGCCCTGGGGTTAGTCTGGGAATGATCTCTCCAATTTTATACCGTTTGGAGGCATCTACTAAAACCTCGGCATTCGGCTGATCGGAAATCACAAGCAAATCTCCAGTTCTTTGGATCGTCGGCTCTACAGGTTTTATCGGCTCAACTACCTTGACCAGCTTCACCTCGACCAGCTGGTTTGTTGAGGCTGGAAAGGTGACCATCTGCACAAACGGCTGAAATCCCTCTTTCAAAGCCTCGATTCGGTGGGGACCCGGTTGTACGGGAACAGAATCGCCTGCACGGATCCCCTGGATCACCGGCAAGCCATCGATGTAAAGAGTAGCACCAAGTGCGCTTTGGTCACTGGCAGGAATAACCACCTGTAAGACGGTCTCTTTCTTTACCTCAGGCGTAGGCACAAGCTGCGTAGGCGTTTTCGCTTCAGGTTCTAATTTTGCAAAGATAGAAATACCTTTTTGATTCGGCTTGGTAACAGTAATTTTTTCCCAATAGGTTTGGTACCCAGGTTTTACGAATTCAATAAGATAAGTCCCTTCGGTAAGCTGAATTTGGGAAGCTTGGGTAATGGTTCCTTTTGATTCTTTGTTCACCAAAAGCTCTGCAGTCAGCGGTCCTTTTAGGGCCGGATCGCTTGTGGTAAGAACGACAGATACCATCGCTGGCTTAGGCTGCATGGGAACCGAAATATCCATATCACCCGTTACATTAAAGTTATCATTGTAAGGTTGATAATCATCCCCCAGATCCAAGCTAATTTTGTGCATGCCCCGCAAAAGTTTAGTTCGAAAATCTGGAGCAGCCACCCCGATCTTTTTTCCATCGACATATACCAAAGCCCCGGATGGTTTTGAATCGATCCCTACTTGATATTTTGGCACCTTCTTAGCGAGTACAAAGGATGTACTCCCGAGAATTACAAAGACCGCCAACGAAACCGTACGAACATAATACCGATGATCTTGCATGCGCTTTACCTCGAAGCTAAATATGTCATTTTACGATATTTCATCCTATAGCAATCCTGCCAGAAACCGCAACTAAAAGAGAATTCTACCTTTTCATAAGAACATTCTTTGCAATTTTTTCCCATCCTTCTAAAAACAGATATATGGATTTGCGCTTCCCTGTAGTGTTGATTATTGTAGCGCTATGATAAAGATTCGTAAATCTAAAGACCGGGGGTTTAAAGACCATGGATGGCTACGAACTTACCATACGTTCTCCTTCTCCGATTATTATCATCCTGCCTTTATGGGATTCCGTACTCTGCGAGTGATCAACGAGGACTACGTTGAACCTGGAAAAGGATTTGGGACGCATGCTCACCAAGACATGGAGATTATCACTTATGTCCTAGAGGGTACCTTAGCCCACAAAGATTCCATGGGCAATGGCTCCACCATCGTTCCTGGAGAAGTCCAACGTATGACCGCAGGTACGGGAGTTACCCATAGTGAGTTTAACCACTCTCACGAAGAATGGGTTCATCTTCTCCAAATTTGGATTCTACCCTCCCAAAAATCGCTTGCGCCTTCTTATGAGCAACAAACCTTCCCAAAAGAAGATCGGAGAAATCAATTATGCCTGATTGCCTCTCCAACACAAGAGCAGAAGTCGGTGTTGATCCACCAAAACGTACGTATATTTGCTTCCCTTCTGGAAGTAGGACAAGCCTTGCTTTATCAAGTTCCTCCACGAAGGCATGTATGGATCCAGGTAGCAAGGGGTACTCTTTCTTTAGATGGACAAACTCTTGACCAGGGTGACGGGGCCGCATTGTCCGAGGAACGGCAGATTTCACTTCAGGCTGAAACAGAAGCAGAGTTTTTGCTTTTTGATCTAGCTTAAGTTTGATTAAGCTAGAATATAACCTGAAGATCTTTATTTTTTTGCATTTTTTCACTTCGTGCCCATACTGGCTAGATAAAACTGTTCACATCAGCAAAGGAGACAACGATGCTATCTTCGCAAAAAACCAAACCTTTTTTAACCGATGTTCAAGAACTTCGCCGTCGAGCACGGAAGCATATTGAAGAAGGAGCGGTTACCCCAGGGTATCAGGGGGACAAAGAAATCATCGTCAAATTACTCAACGAAGCTCTTGCTACCGAGCTGGTCTGTATTTTGCGATATCGACGTCATTACTTTATGGCCCGAGGTATCCACTACGAGCCTGTCGCCAAGGAGTTTTGGGAGCATGCCCAAGAGGAACAAGAGCACGCTGATGCCATTGCCGAACGCATTGTTCAGCTAGGCGGGGAGCCTGATTTTAATCCAGCCAACCTACTCTCGAAAAGTCACTCTGAGTATGTGGAAGGGACCCACCTTATTGATATGATTAAGGAGGACTTAGTCGCAGAACGCATTGCAATTGATTCCTACGGCGAAATGATCCGATATATTGGTGATAAGGATCCTACTACAAGAAGAATGCTAGAAAGCATCCTTGAAAAAGAAGAGGAGCATGCAGATGATCTCGCAGAATTTCTTACGGGTATCGAAAATATGAAGCAGGAATAAATTCTCTCGCTCCATGCTCGTAGGGCCCGCTTTACTTCTAAACCCCAAGGAGTAACATCATGGTAAGATTCCAGCTCACACCAACCCTGCCTCCCAGACACTGTTTCCCCATTCTTTTTGTCGTTATCCTCCTTCTTTCGACCTTTGCTTATTCAGAGAGCTCTAACCGCCCTTGGGAGTTTCTTTTAGAAAAGCAGGGGATCCGAGTAGAAAGAAGAATTGTTACAAATTCACCTCTTTACGAATTCCGTGCCCAAATGACTCTTAGGGTACCTCTCGCTCGAATTCTAGCCGTGTTTAACGATCATCACCGCATCTCGGAATGGATGAAAGGTTCGGTCGAACAAAGGCTTCTTTCGAGGAAAGTTTATCCTGAAAATCAAGACTTAGTAGAAGAACTCTATTTATACAATCGAATTTCTCCAGGGAGAGGCGCAAGTGATCGTGATGTCATCATGAGAACTCGAATTCGGTTTGACCAGCCCACAAAGCAGGTGTTTATCGAGTTTGACTCTATAACGGATGAACGATTCCCACCCCTGCCAGGGATTGTGAGGATGCCTTTTATCCATGGATATTGGTGTCTAAAACCTATTGAGCAGGGAAATGGGACTCAAGTCGAGTACCGCGTTCATTCCAACCCAGGCGGATGGCTACCCACGTGGATAGTTAACTATGCCACTAAAACCATCCCTTTTGATACATTGCTTGGTCTGCAAAGACAAGTATATATACAAAGCTACCCAGGTTTTGAAGCTATGCTTCGTAAATCTGAGCAATACCAAGCAATGATCGCTCCTTAAGCAATGCTGACTACCTCGATTAAGGCGTGCATCCTCTGTCAAGTTATGGTAAAAGAGCGCATGCCTTTTTTGAAACGGTCCGTTTTTCGACCTTCGCTCTTTATCATCTTAGGGATCACATGCCTCTCGGCAAGCACCCCTTCCTTTGGGAAAGAAGAAGAATGGGATCTATCAAGCAATCAAGACGGAATTACGATTTTTCAAAGACAATTGCCAGGTTCTAGGTTGCAAGAAGTAAAAGGACAGATCAAAATCAATGCTCCTTTGGCCACAGTACTTACAGTGATCGGTGGAAGCGAACATTGGACCGACTGGATGCCTCGAACGCTGGAGGCCCGGGTTGTACAAAAAACAAACCAGGGGTTTCTGTTTTATACAGTATTTAAAGGGTTTGGGCCTGTATGGGATCGGGATGTCTATCTTCTTATGACCCCTCACTGTACCCAAGTAGCTCCCGCTTTATTCCCTCTCAAGCGGGTAGAGATTCGGTTTACAACAGAGTTTGCAAAGCTTCAGGGGCAAATGCCACCTACGAAAGCATCAACCATTCGTATCCCAAAAATGGTGGGACATTGGTACATTTGGCCTGCTGAACTTCCGACCAAAACGTATGTTGAGTATCAAGCCTATGTAGATGCCGGAGGACAGCTAACGAATTTTCTAAAAAATGTCGCTGCTCGAACGCTGGTCAAGCGCGCCCTTCGTAATTTGCAAAAACAGACGCAAAAATTCCCTGAGCCTGACTATAAAAGAATTAAGCAAGATGCACCAGGACTGTTTCCTGATTGCGTTGCAATGCCAACCCTCTCCTTCTAGTTGCCCTACCCTTATGTATCCTGTGGGAGAATAGAAACGCAGGACTTATCTATAAACGAACCCCTGCATACGCAAAAGGGCCCTTGCATACGCTACTAACACACGCGCCTAAGCCTCCTATTACGAGGCTGGATGCCTGCACCGAATTACTTCACACCTAGCGTTGCAGGATGAGGCGGAACTTGAACCTGGATCCCATTGCAATCAAGCTGCTCTTTGTCTGGGTCCAAATGAAGGGGGATCCCCTTCCCTAAAAATTGGTTGTCACCTCTTGTTCTTTCTTCGTTTGTGCACTTTTCGATGGGGCAAGAACTTGTATAGTGGACCACTTTGATCCTTTGGGTAGCTTCGTCTATCACACATGCAATTCTCACTTCAAAGCTTGCTCCTGCGATATCGGCAAGCTTTGAATAAAAGTACTCCTCTTTTGGAGTCAGCGTTCCCAGGTAAAGAGGAACTGAAGCCACTTTCTCGCCATACTTAACTTGGCCCATTGGCAAAGTCGAAGGAGGACTCTGCTCTGAGGGAGCAGAGGTTGTTTTTTTTTCTTGTTCTTTCACTCCACGGCAGCCAACTCCAAGAGCGATCAATAGCAAAACGCCTACATACTTTTTCATAGCACCTCTCTGTTCTTATCTATTATGGATCTATCGTAAGAAATCAATCGTCTTTATTCAAGCCTACGGAATTGGTCCGTCGCTTCTATTAAAAAGTGAAGATTTCCTTTCTCCGTGGCAGAGTGTCCCGCATCAGGAACAATATAAAGCGCGGCTTCTGGCCATTCCTGATGAAGTTCCCAGGCAGAACGAACAGGACAGACAAGATCATACCTACCATGAACAATGATTGTAGGAATCTGACGGATTTTATGGACCTGTTCGACAAAGAAGTTAGGGCTCGGCAAAAAGCCTCGATGATGGAAATAATGGGTCTCGGTACGAGCAAAGGAAAGAGCATACCGATCCTCTGTCATTTTTTGGACAAGCTCGGGATCGGCTATCAGTCGATTGGTCCTAGCTTCCCATTTTGTCCATAAAACAGCAGCCTTCTGTTTTAGCTCTTCATCATCCCCAGTGACAATTCTGTAATAAGCAGCAATAAGATCGTCACGTTCTTTAGGTGGTATAATAGAAACGAACTCCTCCCAACCTTCTGGGAAAAGGTAGCTTGCTCCTTCTTTGTAAAGAAATTCAAGCTCGTAGGGCTTCATAGTAAAAATACCACGCAAAATGAGACCATCCACTCTGTGAGGATAGGTAATGGCATATGACAAGGCCAGGGTACTTCCCCAAGAACCACCAAAAACAATCCATGAATTAATACGCAGGTGGGTTCTCAATTTTTCCATGTCCTCCACCAGATGCCAGGTTGTATTCTCTTCCAGAGAAGCATAGGGACGGCTTTTCCCACATCCTCGTTGGTCAAAGAGGATGATGCGATAGTGCGCAGGATCAAAAAAACGTCGATGCTCTGGACTGGTACCTGCACCTGGGCCACCATGTAAAAAAACAATCGGTTTCCCTTGAGGATTACCAGATTCTTCATAGTAAATTTCATGAAGAGAGGATACTTTTAGGTGTCCCTGATGGTAGGGTTCAATCGGAGCATAGTACGAACGGTAGCTTTTTGGGGGCCACTCAAACGAAGTCAGGGTCATAGGGTCTTTAGAATAATCCAACTCTGACCCTCTAGCAAGTCTTCGGTTGTTTGCTCGCACGAGAATGGTTGATTCCGGTTGACTTTCTCAATCATCCTCTGGAGTTAATACATCCGAAATTCTCTTCCCTAAGGCCTCTGCCAAGTGGATCACGACCCGTATCGAAGGAACACGCTTTCCCTGCTCAAGCTGAGAAAGGTGAGACTTGGTAATATCCGCTAGTTCGGAGAGATGGGTCAGTGTCCATCCTTTTTCTTGACGAAATTTTCGAATTTTGTTCCCAATTTGCCGAGCCAGATTATTTTGATTACGTTTCGCAGCTGTAAACATGAAGTTTCCAAATTCTAAGGTAGATTTTTTTAGGCCAAGGTGCAGACAGGGACATGCCTGTACGCTAGAATCTGAGCCCTAAAGCCCTCTTGCTTCCTCTTCATCCGGCCTACAAAATCACCTCAGAGTACACTACCCGAATTGATTGATTTGTCGAATAAAGTCGATTGTTTTTAATGATTTACCTATGAATTGCTGAAGAATAAGAAGTAAAATTTCTCTACAGGAAACTAATACTTCTTTGGTGAAGAGGGGAAGGAATGATTCGGTAAAGAAAGTTTCCTCCTGAGAAAGATAAACCAAAGCATCATAGACATCTTTAGATATCCATACGTCGGATTTTGCAGTCACAGGAGAGTGTCGAGAACAAGAAAAGCAAAGAACCCCTCCCCGCTGGGGAACAAAGAGGGTTTTCTCTTCATGAGAAAAAGTGACAATGTCTGGGCCGCGACCGCATCCAGCACAAAAAGACAAGGACATCTGAAATCCTACCAGCTGAAGGAGTTTCAGTTCGAATGCCATGAGCCACTCGGGCCTAGGTTTTACCTCAAGAGGTAATCCGTTAAGGCGCTCTAGTAAAAGGCGCAGCCATAAAAAGATCTGGGGTTCGGGCAGATGGGAGGGACATAATTCTTTGCAGAGTTCTGTTGCATAACTTGCCTGCCCAAAGCGACCCATCTCTTGAGAAAGGCGGGAAAACCCTCGGACACTTTGGAACTCCTCCAAAATCCACAGGTCGCTTCCCTTCCGCTCGCGCAGCTTTGCCTCTCCAAAGCCAAAGATGGACAAAGCCCCCCCGAAGCGCTTTCGGCTTTGCTTTGCCCCTTTCGCAATCGCTGTAATTTTCCCTTCAGAAAGGGTGAATAGGGTAACGATTCGATCCGATTCTCCATAATCAGACAGGCGAAGAACCAGAGCTTCTGTGAGAGACACCATGAACGGGGTACCTCTAATAATAAAAGAGCTATCCTAGGCAGCCTGGCTTGTTTTGGCCTCGGTTGAAATAACGCTTCGTCCTGCGTCTTTCGAACCATATTGACCACAGCTTGGGCAGGCCCGATGGGACAACCTGGGTTCACCACACTGAGGGCATGGATTGCTTGCCGGGATAGCGATCTTCATCCATTGTGCCCGGCGGGACGCACTCCGTCCTTTGGATTGTCTTCTTTTTGGTACAGCCATAATTGTTCTCCTTTTTCTCTATTTGGTACCTAACTTTTCTTTGGAAAGATTCTTAAGCTCTGCGAATGGAGAAAACGACGTAGGTAATTTGCATGTACATGCAGTGATATTTCGGTTCTCTCCACACATAGGACACAGCCCCAAACAATCTTCTTTACAGAGGATGCTCATTGGAACAGCCAGAAGGATACATTCTCGCAAAATGGGTCCAAGATCAAGAAACTCATGATTGTGGTATACCACATCTCCCTCCTCTAAATCAAAGGGAGCATCCAATCTTTCTTCATCCCTCCCACGAGAATGTTCTTTCGGCAAAAAGATGACCTGCATCGGCTGTTCAGCCACGATGTGAGCAGACTCTAAGCAACGATGGCAGGGCATGGTTACGTCCAGCCTATACTTTCCTCGAAACTCGATCTGTTCTTCCGAGAGAGCAAGAAATGTTCCTTTGCATTCAAAAAAGCCTTTCTCGATTTTTACATCGGCAGATGAGAAAATGAGAGAAAGCTTTTCCGGCGAGAATTGAATCTCAATATCAAGACCGTTTGGTTGCTCTTGAATTTCTTTAATCCGAAAAATGAGGGATGAGTCCATATATTTCTTTCATTTCGTACCAACGATGTTTGATCGAGAATCGTTTATCGTAACGATTCTTACCTATCTGTCAAGAGGCTGTAGAGAATCTTTTGTTCTTCAAAGGCTTCCCTCTTTATTAAAGCTCTGCCGTCTGTGCTAACCCTTGGGCTTCAGCTGCTTGGACAACGGCTTGGGTCACTTTCTGGTGCACAGGTAAATGCAGCGGATCAGGAACAATCCGGCCCGGCCCGGCCATCATGGCAATGGTTCGTGCAGCTGCGATTTTCATCTCATCTGAGATGCGACAGGCTCGGCTTTGCAAAGCTCCTCGAAAGATCCCTGGGAACGCCAAGGCATTATTAATGGAACGCCCATCCGATGCAAATGCTGCTCCTGCAGCGATCGCGACGCTTGGTTCAATTTCAGGGGAAGGGTTGGATAACGCAAACAAGATCTGTCCTTTTCTGACTTGCGCTGGAGAAATCAGACCGGGCCTTCCTGTAGCGGCAATCACGATATCGCAGGTCTGCATAATTTCTGACAAGCTTGCTCGATGAGCACCTAAACCCTCAAGCCAGGCCAACGCCTGCTCGCTCGTATCCGCTACATGAACGCGCTTTACCCCATACGCCATCATCAATCTTGCGATGGCAGAGCCTGCCGCACCCAGGCCTATCTGCCCAACAACCGCATGTTCTAGCGGCAAATTGGCAAGCGTGCATGCATTAATTACCGCTGAAAGAGCAGCAACGGCCGTTCCATGCTGGTCATCATGCATCACAGGCTTTTTGAGCCGCTTGATAAGTTCTTCCTCAATCTGGTAACAATCTGGACTACGGATGTCCTCTAGGTGGATTCCCCCGAAGGAGGGAGCAATCTGAACCACTGTTTCGACAAATTTGTCGACGTCTTTTGTAGATAGCAAAATAGGCGTGGCTGAGAGTCCTACGAATCGATCATAAAGAACGGCTTTCCCTTCCATGACAGGCAACGAAGGAACCGGACCGATATCCCCAAGACCTAAGACCCTTGTGCCATTCGTAAAAATTCCTACGGAATTACTGAGGGTCGTATATTCGTAAGCTAGTTTTAAATCTCGATGGATGGCAGTTGCTACTCGTGCTACGCCAGGCGTGTACGCTGTTCTTAAATCTGAAACGTCGGTGAGAGCGATACGGCTGGTAGAATGTATTTTACCGCCCCGATGTCGTTCAAACACAGCATCTGTAACGGACAGGATCTCTATTCCTGATAAAGACCTTAATCGAGCCTCGATTCGGGCTGTATGTTGCTCATTCTCTGTTTCAACAACAATATCACGGATGGTATAATGCTCGCCCAAATCGACAATGGTTAATTCTCCAATAAGACCCTGCTCTTCTCCGATCGCTTGGGCAACACGGGCAAGCTGTCCAGGTTGGTAGGACAGCCGGATCCGAAAAACCGTGTCAATATTCATGCGCCGCATTTACTTGTCTCCCCTGTTCTGATAAATTGCCTGATTGGAAACGTTACGGACTAACAAACTAGTAAGCAGACTTTTTGTTTCCTCAGCAAGCAAATGAGCTAGATATTTACCACGTCTCTCAGGAAACAGAAACAAGATC
Source organism: uncultured Myxococcales bacterium (assembly GCA_964537055.1). Taxonomy (GTDB): domain Bacteria; phylum Myxococcota_A; class Polyangia; order Palsa-1104; family JAEUJZ01; genus CAZHYV01. The sequence continues at coordinate 18,877 of CAZHYV010000006.1, read as the reverse complement.
TTTTTACTTGGGCAAAGAAACTTACCAATACAGATTTATAAAGATAGATCTAGAAAGATAGGATTGCAGAGCGTTCATAGGAACGACATCTAGCTGACAACTCGATTGATGAAAATCTCTTCCAGCTCAGACTCTAACTTGTTCGCGCTTATGTCTTTAGCAATCGAAAGCTCTTTAACCATAAGGTTTTTTGCTGTATCTAACATCCTTCTTTCCCCAAAAGAAAGAGGCTTGGTTCCTTTTAAACGGTAGAGGTCACGGTACACTTCTGCAACCTCAAAGATACTCCCTGTCTTTATTTTCTCCATAAACCCACGATACCGACGGTTCCAAGTTTGTTTATCGATATGAATCTCTCTCTCCTGGAGGATCTTATACACTTCTTCGATCTGACGATCGTCTACAAGCCTTCTTAAACCTACCTGTTCTGCTTTATCGACAGGAACAAGGATTTTCATTTCACTGTCTAAGATTTTTAGACAATAAAATTGATGGATTTTTCCAGAGATTTCTCTCTGCTCGATCCCTGTAATCTCTGCAACCCCCTGGGCCGGGTAAACTGCTTTATCACCAACATGAAACTGGAGCATGTATCCCTCCTAGCTAAGAGTTTATTTACAAATGAACAAGGTGAGGAGCTGTACTTTTCTATATAGCCATCTTAGAAAGAGCCCTCGCTGCCCTTTACGCTACCCGTTGTTTTATGACCTTATTAGCAATAAACTCTATTTAATTTATCAACATCTTTTGTACTACATATCTAATTTTGTCCTACATATGAATCGCTTTAGCGAATCAAACACATTAAATTTTTTAAATTATAACATTGATGTCTATTAATCTCTTTTTAGTGATTTGTACATAAAAAAGAAGATAATTTTCATGCTATGTTCAAACTCTTATCTGATAATTAAATGTGTTATTCAGTGTAGGCAGCCAGATACATGTACCCCACATTCGTACAGATCCTTCACCACACCCTGACTATCTTAAGATACACTACAACGGCGGATATTTCAAGATGTATGGAGAAAAATATAGAAATTCTGTACGCTTGCCTACATTAAAGTCTTTCCTATTAAATAAACCCCCACATAAAAGTATCCATTAATGCAATAGTTATCGATAAAATCGACTTATTCCCGATAGAATTGGCCTATATACTAGCCCTGCGTATACATAGTTTTGTCAATTAAGAACACAAGTTTATGTCAAGCTTCTGCTTTGCGAAAGGAAAGAATCTTGTAGGATACAATCTAACATCGTGGCCTGCGATTTCACAATAATCCTGGAAAATCAAGCATGTACAAAAGACAGTTGGTCTTTGCCTTCTTTAGTCCTACTGGGAAGAGGTTTTTCTTTTTTGAGCCTTAGCAGGCGCGTTAAAGACCTGAATGCAAAGATAAATTCCAATTAACGCGACGCCAATAGCCGCGTATTGTGCTGGCGTTAATCCTGCAAACCTAGTATCTCCACCTCGCTTAGGAATTTCGCGCAGAAAATCCAAGAAGAATCGGATGGGGCCATACAGGAGAGCAATCAACGCAACAAAGAAGCCTGTTCTTGGCCGGAAGCGGGCGGCAACAAAAAATACGATTGCAATGCCAGCAGCAATACAAGCCTCATAAAATCCCAGATCATGCCTTGGAAAGATGGGTGAATGGGAAGAAGTAATCACGTAATGGCCAACGATTGGATTGCATTGCGGGACAGGACACGGATAAGCTACAGCCAGAGGAAACCCTGGTGCAGGTAACCCCGGGTGATCGTGTGCTGTATAGCAGCCTAGGCGTCCAAAAACCCAACCAAAGGAGAGCCCATAGGCTAACGAATCTGCATACGGCATAATTTTCTGCTTATTCCGTCGACACCAGACAATTAAGCCAAATACAGCGCCAGAAAATCCTCCCATCGAAGAAAGACCCGATCTTGGGTCGATCAATGCAAGGAGGCGTTTTGTTCCCCAAGGCTCATTGTAGTAGAAGACAACATCCAGCACATGGGCAAAGATAAACCCAGTAAACACTGTCCAGAAAATCATATTCCTTACCATCTCTTCATCTAAGCCCAGTTGTTTCGCCCTTTTTAAGGTCATAAAGGCTCCGAATAAGATGGCGATGGCGACAAGAACTCCAAATGGATGAATAGCGAAACTACCAAATAGAGGGAGGGAAGGTATTTGAAAATAAGGAATCATTGGTTTTCTCTCTGAGTTTTCGCCAGTATACTTGAATTTCTTATGTTCAACAATTGTAATTCTAGCTAAAAGCGTAGGCGGATCTCAACCTTGCAGTTATAATAACCCCATGTGCAGGATCTATAAGTTTAAGTTTGGTAAAACATTTAAATTATTTATATTTCTGTTGTTTGCGATTCAAACAACTCTTGGATATGGAAAGACTCTAGAGGGACTGGAAGAGAATTCACAAACTTCCTCACCCGCGCCTGAAACTTCTCCGCCCATCTATCGAAAAAGCGACCCGTCGTGGATGGTTCCACTCTTGTCAGCTCAGCATTGTGCTTATGAGAAGGCACATGTGCTAACTCTTAATAAAACACAATTCCTATTGAATCGAAAGTTGATGTCTAACGAAGAAGCCAAAACCGAACTGCAACCGATTCAGTCCTCTCTTGATCATATCAAACAGCAACTCTCCCATTTTAAAAGACGCACCCTCTCCTGTCGCACCGCCATCGTTAAAAAGCTTCTCCGCTGTCTACCATCGGTAAAAGCGCTACAGATTGAGGAAATCGGTGCTCCTTATTATGCAGAATGGTGCTGGAAAGACCCTTATCTGGCTTTTGTTGAGATAGAAACGGGACAACAAGACCGCTCACGATCTTTTAGCAAAGTGATGTCTCCCGAAGAAGTAGTTCATGAAATCAGATTGGGCCTCGAAGAGAACAACATCTTCCCTGAAGAAGTGAACATGCGGATGATTGAAGAGATGGGTCCCAAGAAAAATCAGATTCTTACCGTCATTCTCCCGCAAGAACTTGAAGTAAAAACAGAAGAACTGCTCGAAGCACTCTTGGCTAGATACCGCAACCTGCTTAAACGGACCCATTACAAAGAGATTATTGTTAAGGCGCAGGGTCCCTTTCCGCATCAGCAGCAACATCGGCTTTAAAGAAAACGGGATAATTTAACCCAAAAGCAAAATCACGAATTGGACGAAGCCTTCTCATCTTCTACGACTGCACCCTCCCTTTTCAGGATTGAAACAGACTTAGAAAAATGGGCATTGCAGGAGTCGAACCTGCGACCTTCGGCTTCGGAGACCGACGCTCTATCCAACTGAGCTAAACGCCCGTCGCTTGTATGCAAACATTTGCATACAAATGAACAAACCTGCGTTTAGTTAGCATAGTTTCCTAAAAACTACAAGCCTAAGAACTTTTGCTAGGTAAAACATCTAAAAAGAGGTTTTTTCAACCTATGCCATCAATTCTATTGTGTAATTTTTTTGCGTACTACTTTTTCGATTTTTTTGTACGCTCGGTACGCTTTCCCGTCCTGGCCTCGCTAGCCCGACCTCTGCAGGTGGCTGAGCAATAACGTCTTACCACCGAATTCCCTCTAACCTTGGCAACAAATGTTTTTTCACAACGGTCCCATTCACATTTTCTAATCTCTTCTTCTTTCGACGAAACAGACTTTTTTACAGCAGGTACGGCCTTTTTGACCAACTCCGTTTTCTTATGTAAGCTTAGAATTTCAGGTTTCACTGGGAAAATTTTTGTAGGAATGGATGGCTTAGCCACTGGCTTTATCGGAGCCATTTTCCTTGCTCGAAGTGGAGCTACCTTCGCCTTCACAGGAAACGATAAAGACCCTCCTTGAGGTTCTTTAAACTTCTTTGCTGGCGTCTGCTTTATGGCGGTTCCCTCTTTGTTCTCTGTAGGATCCATTCTGACAGGTCTAGGGCGAAAGGGTGGAGGGGTTACTGCGTCACAAGAAGGTACCCTTTCTGCAGATCTTGGGGTAAAGTTTGAAAACGGATCCAACGGACGGAATACAGGTGTTGGAGGACTGAAATGCCTACCACTGTTCATGACGATTTCTCCACTTTTTCAAAGCAGGTTTTTACAAAAACCCTTGTTAAGGCTCAAACCTTAGCACAAAAAAATCCGAGAGTCGAGTTTTGAAAGTAAAGTTTTTTCTTTCAAAGAGAGAAAAAACTCAGGAATTTCAAAAAGTTCCATATTCCGTCGGATGGTCCTCTGTCCTATAATTATAATGCATTGAAGTAAAGACTTTACCTTAGCCGTAACATTCTTTCCTGAAGATGTTCATAACCTTGCGCCTCGAGCCGAACAAGGATCTGCTGGTAGGTAGCCTCTTTTAAGGTGGGCAGCCGACTATAGATAGCAAGTACTTTTCTTTTTGGCCCCCCTACAACAAAGTAAGCATCCGGGCCTGCAAGGTCTTCAGCACTTACATCCAAGATCCAATAGTCTACCCATCCGATAAACCATCTGGCTGGCCAGCCGGGATCCATTTCAAGACGACCCTCAAGGGAAGTTTCTTTCCACTGGCGATAATTATAAAGATTTCTTGAGATTCGAACTCGGTTGGTCTGGATCTTTGGTTGGCTGTTTATAGATTTTCGATCCTTCTGGCAGAAAAATTGCGTTTCAAACTCTGCTTTCTCAGGTGATTCGTAAAGACGATTTTGAATCCATGCGGAGACGCAGTCTTTTGGGAGCGCTCTTCCAGGCAAATAAGCGATCACATGCCAAGTCCCTAACGTTGCAGGCAAAACAACCTTAGGTACAGAGGAAACTCCACTATAGCTGTCGGCATGGCCTTCCTTGGCTGACCACCCAAAGAGAAAGAGAGCGGTCCAAAGGAAGGCTTGCTTGAGACGAATAGGCATAGCCGACCATAATCAGATTTTTGTAAAAACGCAATGATCATTCTATTTCAGGAGCAAAGTCTTACCACCATCCGCATACCAAGATTTTTTTGTAGTTCTTCATCTCTGGTTTATAGTATCTCCTTTGGGAAGGATGTCTTTGAGATGAAGGTTGTCATGATAAAAAGATTAAAGAGCCTCGCATGTTTGTCTTCACTTATAGGTTTATTAGCAACGAATTCCTGCAAATCAAACCCCGATGTAATACATCCACCTACCCTGGCTGAACTTCAAAAACAATGCCAACAACTTCGTTACTGCCAGTGGATTGATACAGACGTTCTTACGGGCTGTACGATAAACCAAGATTATATCAATGCCCGTGGAAGGTGCCGCTTGGATGATTCAGTTTGTCTCGAATCCTTACAGAAAATCTGGGGTACCAATGAATCAGAACTAGCACTCACTCCAAAATGCCAGGCTCACGACCCAGTAAAAAACATCAACCTATAGATCCTAACCTATCGATGAATCACAGCCGCACCAGGCTCTGAAGGAATCGCCTTCCCTGAGCCCTGTTTTGGGGGACGCAATCGTTTCAGGCCTAGCCTAAACAGCAAAAGTCCAATCCCCAGCGCAGGCAATCCAAAAATAAGTACGGCTGCGAGCCCATCAGACCAAGAACCTTTCGCCTCTCCAAAACTTCCCAAAAAGACTAAGACCAGGCTGCTACCTAAGGTACTTAGGAGACCTCCTAAGAGAAGAAAGAGCCAACTTATAAACTTATTTTTTTGAGGCACCGCCCCTTTAGGCAAAGTAGCACCCTCATAGGGCTGCGACGAAGACACCCTGGCTTCAGCCCAAGCCTGCGTCACTTTCTGGTGTGCCAGAATAAGCTCTGCTACTGATGGTGCTCCTGTCTCCTGGCTGGCCTGCACTGGCCCTTCACTAAGCCGTGCGATCAGCAAAGCCTCCTGCTGTACCTTCAAAAGCGCCAGTGCGTTCTGTTCCCTACGGAGGTTTCGAGACAGCCGGATCGCCCATGCAATCGAAAAGAGGAGCACTGCCAATGTAAAGAGTATAAGCATTCCAGCTGTTTCTGCTTCCAACGCTTGTCCTGAATCGGACGCCCACTTGATGGTTAAAAGCGGAAAATCATACAAACTATGTAGAGTGGCCGGCGCAAAATACGCTGCAAAAAGAAGATGGGGGCGAGACGCCTGACTAAATTTGTACTGCCCTATAAAATAACCCATGATCGCACCGAAACATGCGTGACCAGGTACCGCCGTGACGGCCCGTAATATAGCAAGATTGATTCCTCCTCCGCTCACATACAGAATGTTTTCGAAAGTTGCAAATCCTAACGAAGCAACCACTCCATATACTACTCCATCCATTGGCTCATCAAAAGCTTTTCTCCTCATAGCAAAGCAGAGGACAACCACGTATTTAAAAAACTCCTCTGGCAATCCAGCTGTAAGAAATGCCTCTCCCGCTCCTCGAATAAAGGGATCTGTCCACTGCGATACAATCTTTTGGATAGGGTCAGCCACCAGCAACACCGGAAAAACAGTAAGAATCCCAAATCCAAATGTAGCAAGAAGGATCGAGAGAGGCTCGCGATGCTTATCCGTCGCATAGAAATACCAAATAAAGAGGAACGAAGGTACAACTGCAGAAAGAACTAAGTAGGGTGCCATGAGAGCTCATCTCCGATAGTATAGAATCCAGCCTAAGCAGCAATCTGTGTAGGAATTGATGATAAGATACATAGATGAGTTTACAGGAATTCTTCCTTGAAGAGAAGTCCTCTTCTAAAAGCCTAGAGAGGAAAAAAGAACGAGATTAAGAATATATCCAAAGATGATTCCAAGCACCATCCCAACGCCTGTAGCAGCATAAAAAAGGACGAGGGCGTTCTGTGCCACTTTGTTCATCTTTTTCGTGCCCTCAGCGGCACGCTGCCGATACTCTTTAATTTCCTTTTCTAGCAAAGCAGCCTGATTCCGTGCGATGTCATTCGTTACTAGATTTTGTGCCTGACAGAAGCGGCATGAGATGAAAGCGCCCAAGGTCTGCTGAGGGAGATCGCCACCGCAATGCCTGCACCGCATCGGTTGATTCGGATGCAAGGGAGCACGAGCAAGCAGTGTAGGCCGTACCGCCTTTCGATACGTCACCCACATGGCGATGCAGCCTAGCATCACGCCTGTCATCGCGCCAATACTAAATCCACCGAATGGAGTGGTGGCCCCTTTGATCGTTTGCTCTTGAACTTCCCTAGGAAGCGTTGCGATACGCTCTACAAGACGTGTTCGCTCTTGGTACTGTTGAAAAATCTGAAATCCAAGAAACAAAGATAAAAAGAGAATGACCGCAATCCAGTAGCCCTTTTCTGTCACTTGCGCCATGGCCAAGGCTGGACCTTTGGCCGCATCTTCAGCCCACTTCATTTGAAACAATCGAGTCCGAAGCGCCTTGGCACGCTCGCCCTGGTCTCCAGGTAAGGTTTCACTAGCATGACAGTAATCACAACGAACTTTTACTGGCTCTAAGACGTTAGCAGGGACCATTTCTTTCATCGGTGCCCCACAAGTCTTACAAGGGATTGGAACCTGTGACTGGACAGCTCCTCTCTGTACGGAGGATGTCTGAGTAGAGCCCATTGGTGAAGAACCTATCGATTCACTTGTTACAGACTGCGGTAAGCCTTCATTCGTGCTTGTGGTCGCTCCACTAGAGGCCACAGCAAAACCTGTTGCCGCTTGTGGGAGGGTGCTTCCTTCCTGAAGTAGCGCTGGAACGGGTTTCCCCTCTAAGGCACAACCGAGTGATTCAAGGGCGTGCACCCACTGATCGACCTGTCCCATCACGCCCATCATTCCGATCTCAGTCATAAAGAAAGTGAGCGTGCTCTCTTTTCCTAAGAGCTGCACTGGCATGGTTGCAAAAGGCCCCGTGGTCAATAAAGAATGGAGCACAGGCGCAAGGGTTTTACCCATCCCTGGGTCGTCTGTGCGCAGCGTAAATGCTTGGTCTAGTAGCGGGTCGGCAAACAGCTGTTCCTTTGCTCGCAGGCGTTGCTGAGGTGTTGTTCCAACGGTGGATTGCTTTGAGAGAATCTCAAATGCGCTGAAACCAACCGAGGTGGAAAGTGTAATTTTTCCCTCGAATTCTTGATAATGAGTTCTGCTCGTGAAACCTTCTTCGATCCATCGTTTGTCATGATAAACAATTTCAATCGGATGTTGATAGGGAGTTCCCCGAAGGAGGACATTCACCTCCTTGGGCGCAAATGGATCCGTACGCTTGGTGACCACCAAGTTAAAGTTGGGATCCCCTTGGATGATCTTAAGCTTTAGCCGCTCTGCGATCGAGCCTACCCGAGCGTGATCGTTCTGCACCTCAAAGGCTTTTCTGCTTTTAAATGTCCGATAGTAAAAATACCCTAAAACGGGAACAAGAAATAATAAAAAGTAATATTGTCCACTCACGGTTTCCTCAAGCCCAGCTTTTCATATTGCTAGCAGGTGAATAGTAACGAAATTTTGGGGCACCTACAATTAGTTTTTTGCAGCCTCGGCAGAGGGAATGATCTTATTGACGTCGGCCACCTTCTTCCCTTAAGGTAACGGTCATGGGAATTTTAGATAAATTAAAGCGTCTTTTTCAATCTTGGTATCCACCTTCTTTAGATTCTAGCCTTGGCGATCCTGAACTTGCTCAGGCTCTTAGCCCAATTAAACAAATTGGTTCCTCCTATACAGCCATGCTGCAAAATACGGGGCCCTCCTATGCCAACCAGTTTGATACCCTTGAGCATTTCATACAGTCTCTCCGTCAGGGGAAATAGGATGAGCGGGCTATCTACTGTAATGCCGCCGCGGAATTAAAAGAAATGCGAGGAACGTTCCAGATCCTACAAGCTTGGATGCGTACCGATCCTCTTGCTGCTCTTCCCAGGCTTCTTCATGGAAGATTCTATATCGATTTTGCCTGGGAAGCCAGGGGGTATAGTGCAGACTTCTCTGTGCCTGAAGTTACAAAAAACTTATTTCAAGAACGGCTTCAGGTCGCCGAACAGGACCTTCTTCAGGCTATCCAACTTGACCCTGAGGATCCGACGCCATACGCCTACCTTCTTATGGTTGCTCGGGGCCTTAGGCGAGGGCGAGCAGCAGGGCAAACCTACTTCCAAGCAGCGACTCAGCGTGATCCGGAAAATTTCTACGCCCATATGCAAATGCTATCGCTGTTATCAGAACAATGGGGTGGAAATTTTGAAGAGATGTTTGCCTTTGCTCGTCAGGTAGTAGCGCAAGCAAAGCCCAAAAGCATGCTTCCTGCCATTGTGATTAGCGCTCATATTGAGCGTTGGATTGGATTTACCTTGTGTGCTGAAGACCCCTATGATGGTTATACGAAAGCAGAAAAAGAGGCAAAAGCTTATGTGGCTAATGCAGAAGTACAAAGCGAGTGCAGAGAGATGTACCTGCGGCTCAAAGAGGCTGAGGTGTCTCATTCTCCGTTGGCTTTAATCCCAGCAAAGAACCTAGCGGCCTTTTGGTTCTATCTCACAAAAGAAAAAGATCTTCTTCGTCCCCTCATCCAGGAACTAGGTCCTAGCCGAATCACTCGTCTTCCCTGGGAATATCGTTCTGGTTTTGCAATGAGCACCTACAAAGATGCAGAAAACTTGACGATGGCTCCTTAAGCTAATCTGAAACATGTAATGCTGTTCTTTCGAATTTGAGATCCTTTTTTATAGAAGAGCTCGCACATTTCTAGATTTGGTGTTAGAGTACTCCTCATGAAGATTCTCAGTCGAATTTCTCAATTATTTCGCTCCAATGTCAACGCTGCACTGGACCGGATGTCTGATCCTGCCAAAGAGATAGAGCATCTGATCGTCGAAATGGAAGATGAGCTAAAAAAAGCGCGGATTGAGCTTAGAGACCAGCTTGCCCAGGTGAAACTCCAAGAAAAACGGGTGGATGAATGCAGACGCAATGTTCAAAGATACCAAGAACATGCGAAACGGGCCGTCCAAGCGGGCGATGATAACCTTGCGCTCGAAGCACTGCGGCATCTAAAGTTAGCCGAAGAGAAAGCAGCGGAAGCAGAGCGCACTCTTTCAGAGCAATCAAATTTTGCAGCAAAGATGGTGGACCAAATCCGCCAGAATGATACAAAATTTGCACAGATTCGAGCCCGCAAAGAAACACTTAAAACGCAGGCCAAGATGGGAAAACAGCAACTTTCTTCACACGAGAGCGCATTTGATCGCTTTGAGCATCTAGCCTCTCAAATTGAACTCAATGAGCACCAAGTGGAGGCAATGGCAGAAGTTGCAAGCTTAAGCCAACCCGATAAGGACCGGACCACCCATGAGCGGTTTGACCGGCTGCTCGGTGCCGGACAGGAAGAGGAACTAGAATTAGAGCACCGTCTTCAAGCGTTAAAAGCAAGTATGAATCCTAAGGCGCTTCCCTCTTCTCAAGATGAAGAAAAGCCTGCCTAAGGCTGAACCAAAATCTACAGAGATTGAGAAAAAATTGCACATTTCTTTTCCAAAGTTTGGTCGTCCGTTTGGTTGATATTGGAGTTTATCAGCTCTTATGGTGATGTGCTCCCATGCTTGCAAAAATTCAATCCGCCGCGGTACTTGGGATCGAGGCTTTCCCCGTAGAGATTGAAGCAAATGTCAGCTTAGGAATTCCCTCGTACACTCTCGTGGGATTGCCTGATAGTGCTGTCAAAGAAGGATTTGTTCGGGTGAGAGCCGCGCTAGAGAATGTAGGGTGGCCTTTGCCTCCAAGGAAAGTAACAATCAACCTGGCCCCTGCAGACATCCGCAAAGATGGAGCAGCCTTTGATTTACCGATTGCGCTGGCATTGCTTGTTGCCACTGGGGCCATTGAACCTGCGAATCTAGAAGGTCGTCTATGGCTCGGTGAATTAGGATTAGATGGTAGCATCCGAAGAATCTTAGGGGCTTTGCCCATTGCTCTCTTCGCTCAAAAGGAGAAATATCGTGGGCTGTCTTTACCAGCTGTCTCCGCAGAGGAAGCAAAGATTGTTCAAGGTTTGGTCATCCACCCCCTTTCTCACTTACGTGAGCTGCTTCACTGGATTAAGGAGAAGAAAACATTCCCTATAGTAGAGCCTGGACCGCCAGAAAGACAAATCAGAAATTCTGCCTCCTCGTCCTTAATGATCGATCTCCAGGACATTCGAGGAAACGAACATCCTAAAAGAGCATTAGAAATTGCAGCGGCAGGTTCACACAATTTGTTGCTCATTGGTCCTCCAGGCACAGGCAAGAGCATGCTTGCAAGAAGGCTTCCGACCATCCTTCCTCCTCTGTCAGATCAGGAAGCGCTTGAAACAATGGCAATCTATTCTTCCTTAGGGCTATTGCAACAGACCCTTTTTCTGAAGGAGCGACCGTTTCGATCTCCCCACCATGATATTTCTGTTGCCGGTCTGGTGGGCGGAGGACAGATTCCGCGGCCAGGAGAGATCAGCCTTGCCCATCATGGAGTTTTGTTCTTGGACGAGCTTCCCGAATTTAAACGGCCCTTGCTAGAGACCTTAAGACAACCTTTGGAGGATCGTAAAATTACACTTGTTCGTTCGCGATGTACCATTACTTACCCATCTTCATTCTCTTTGATCGCCGCCATGAATCCCTGCCCTTGCGGCTATCGTGGCTCTTCTATCAGAGCCTGCATCTGTGATACGGGTCGGATTCTCGCTTATCAAGGACGAATCTCTGGGCCGCTTCTTGATAGATTCGACTTACATGTCGAAGTGCCGCATATCGATTACCAAACCCTTCTATCTAAAAGAAGAAATACAGAATCCTCAGTAGAAATTCAAAAGCGAATCCTCTCAGCACGCACCCTGCAGCAGATCCGTTATCATCCTCTTGCATCGATGTACTACAACGCATCGCTTAGAGGTGATCAGATATTACAGTTTGCCAAGCCTGATCCAAAAGGAGAACAAATCCTCACAGCTTATTCCGGAAAGTATTTACTCAGCAACCGTTCGGTCCATCGTGTCCTTAAGATTGCAAGAACCATTGCTGACCTAGCAAACAGCCCAGATGTTCTTGAGCGTCACGTTGCTGAAGCGCTAACATTTCGCGCTCTGGATCGTCCCCCCGGAGGAAGAGAATGATAACGTCCATGTTTGTCCGTTTTTGGGTGACGATAAAAAATTTCTTCTTTACCCTCGAAGGAAGAATGAGTTTAACGGGGAGCCAGTCCAGCAGATCGAACGGAGAGCCAACACGGCCGGCCGAAATCAATCTTTCTTTCTTACCCGCTTCTCTTGGCTATACCGCTCTCCCTCTTCGCAATATGATTGCACTTTATAGCTTCGACGAAGACGCAGCGATACACGCCGGTCTTCGTTGGATTCGAGCAGCGCAAATACAATTTTTTACCTGTGCGTGGATTGATCTTAGCAGCTGCCTTAAACACATTGAGACAGACCAACTTTTTGTCAATCGAGATGAGCTTCTTTATTCCCAAGCAAACTCTTTTCAAGAGGCATGCAGACTCCTCTTGGCCATGGTTAAAAAGTCCCTGATTGACGTAATTGTCCTGTGTTTTCCCTGGGACTCTTTTATAGAAGGGGAAGCCTTCTCCCAGCGTAAAAACGATCTCAACCAGATTCGGTGGTACTCCTACGTTTCTGGCTGTATGATCATTCTCATTCCCTTATTTTTTAGACATCAAGCTCTTGGTATGAGTTCCCTTCGCTTCTATACAGATCTTCAGTTTCAGATTTAAAACAAGATCTATGTAGAACAGAGAAGAATGAATATAAATTATTGGCAATCTCCCTATTCTGGGTTACAAATGGCTCCGTTTTAAGGTCATCGTAAAGGAGGAATTATGAAAAGGTTTTGCTTTTATTCAATGGTAACATTCTCTGTAGGTCTTCTTTCTATCCTAACTCCTGCATGTAAAAAGGATACAAAGAAAGATCCTGAGGTTCAAAAGAACGATGATGTTGTCATTACTCTCCCTCCCGGAGAGGCTTGCAAAGCCCAACCAAATCTCTTTGCCACGGTCCAAAAGTCTCTCTGTAGTAACTCTGCTTCTCGTACCTGCCTCGATTTTCAAGAATTTCTCAAAGGAAAAACTCCTGTATTCTCTTCGAAAGAACAGTATTTTGTAATAGGCACAGAAGTTGCTGTACCTATCGAGGGTCAGCCCATGATTCCAGACGATGACCAAGACTATCTAATTTTGGTCGTTGAAAAGAAGAAAGATCAGCCTCTCACCCTGGCACTTACGGATGTTCGAGCCTTAGATCAGGATGAGAACAAAGCGATGAAGAATTACCTACAGTATGGTCTCTCTACAAACGATCCTACAGCGGTAACAATCCAAGATATACTTAGCAAAAAGCTAGAGACTCAGTACCTACCCCCTACCCCTCCTCAATCGTGTACAGATTGGGTTTATTTCCCCTTGCCCTCTGCCCAAGATCGTCCTTCCGACGTGATTGTTCGGCAGTCAGGATCAAAATACTATGTCCTGGCTCTTATCTATTCATCAAAGCGGGATAAAATCCTTAGTGCTTACTTCTCGGCGATGGTGGAACCTCTTCCAGCTCCCCCACAAACTTCCACGGCGACAGTGAATCCGCCCGCAGGCTCACCTACAGCAGGGGGCCCTGCAGCGGCAACCACCCCAGCGGGAACGAATCCAAGTGCAACCTCTTCATCAACCCCAACAGGTACCGTCAGTGCAGCACAATCAGGTGTAACTACGACGGACGCAACAACCAGACCTGCACCTACGGGACAGGATCAGAAACCCGTAGTTCCAAAAAAGCCAATTCGGAAACCAAAGAAAAAGAAATAGTCCGCTTCAGGTGGGGTTTTTCCAAAAGATACCTTCAGCTAAAGAGGGCTAGCAGGCTTTGCAAAACTTTTTGACTGAGGGAATGTTAGAAAACTCTTCATGAGAAGCCTTGACTTGCATCTACGAATAAGTAAACTAAACGCTGGTTGTTTTGCTTACAGCACAACCTTTTTCAACGCATAGGAATAAACATACAGATGGCAATCAAATTACGTCTTGCCCGTGCAGGCGCCAAAAAAAATCCTTTTTACCGTGTGGTCGTTGCAAATTCAAAAAGTCCACGTGATGGAAAATTTATCGAGCATATTGGTATCTACGATCCTACTCGAAATCCAGCAGAAGTCCGCTTTCAAGCAGAGCGTTTAGACTATTGGCTAGGACAAGGAGCTCAACCAACAGATACAGTATCTCATTTGATCCGACGAGTGAAATCAGAAGCCTCTCCCAGCTCGTAAAATTTTTTAGACACACCCTTTACGAATGTCTACAAAAATAACTCCGGCTTCATTCCTTGCCATTGGTAAAGTATTAAGACCTCATGGCCTAAAGGGCTGGCTTCGTGTAAAGCTTTATGATCCTCAGTCTCAAGCTCTTTTGGAGAATGATCAGCTTTATCTTCAAGATGATAAGCTTCCTCCAAAGAAATACAAATTACTCCACTTCCATGAGTTAGATACAGGAGTTTGGCTCATTCTGCTAGAGGAAATTTCTCGACGAGAAGAGGCAGAGCAACTTCAGAACCAAGAACTTCTGCTTCACCGAGAACAGATACCTAAACTTCCTGAAGATGAAGTCTATCTATCTGATTTAATCGGATATGAAGTCATTCAGGGAACCCAAAAAATCGGAGTGGTGACCGCTGTGCCCTCCTATGGAGGACAGGATCTTTTAGAAGTCCGTAGGCCTTCATCATCCTTGGTTTTGATCCCGCTTGTCTCCACGATTGTGACCCAAATCCAGAAGAAGGCACGATCAATCCTGATCGATCCGCCCGAAGGATTACTTGAAATTAACGAATCCTCCATAAACCCAGATTCTTCCCAAAATCTATCGGAGAGAGTCTCTACCCAAGCTGACCATGAGGATTGACGTCATTACGCTCTTTCCAGAGATGTTTCTACCTACCCTGGAAGTCGGTATGACCAAACGCGCACTCTTGCAAAGAGCCATCAGCGTCTTTCCTCAGAATCCTCGTATTTTTAGCAAGAGCAAACACCATAGCGTCGATGATGCACCTTATGGTGGCGGCTTTGGCATGGTCATGAGTCCAGAACCCTTAGTGCTTGCCCTCGAATCGATTGAATCTTCCTTCGGCCCGGGACATAGAATCATGTTTACCCCTGCGGGGTCTTTACTAACACAAAAAAAGGTCAAATCCTTATCTACTAAAGACCATTTGGTTTTGGTCTGCGGGAGGTATGAGGGCATTGATGAACGGGTTTCTGAATATATCGACGAGGAAATTTCCTTAGGAGATTTTGTCCTCAGCGGTGGTGAACTGGCAGCTTTGGTCCTTATCGATGGGATAGCACGGCTTAAAGAGGGCGTCCTGCATAATTCAGCTTCAGCAGCGGCAGATTCTTTTGAGGATGGTCTTTTAGAGTATCCGCAATATACCCGACCTCGAAGTTTCCGCGGAAAAGACGTGCCTGAAGTGCTTCTTTCAGGCGATCATGAGAGCATTCGCAGGTGGCGCAGGAAGGAATCCCTACGTAGAACAAAACTACGGAGGCCTGATCTTATTGAGAAAGCAGAGCTCACGGAGGAGGATAAGGCTGTTCTCTTGGAGGTAAGCCTCAGTAAGACAGAATAATTTCTGGCTAGATCTTTCCGTGGTCGATAGCTCTTCATTACAAGAATGTAATGAAATGGGTAGGGCATTCACGACATAATTTTTATATTTGTCATTTCTAATCTTGCCTTCAAAGACCGTTTTGTGCTACGAAGGAACGGTTATGAGTGATGTTGTCCCCTTAATTCAAAAAATCGAACAGGCACAGTTTCGTAAAGATGCCCTCCCCTCTTTCCGTACCGGCGATACCATTCGCGTATGGGTCCGTATCAAAGAAGGAGATAAAGAACGTTCCCAGGCATTCGAGGGAGTTGTCCTTCGTAAACAACACACGGGCTCACGTGAATCGTTTACCGTTCGAAAAATTAGCTATAACGTAGGGGTCGAGCGTACATTCCCAGTTCACTCACCTAGCGTTGAGCGCGTTGAGGTGATCGCCCGAGGTTCTGTACGCAGAGCCCGTCTCTATTACTTAAGAAACCTCTCTGGAAAAGCTGCTCGTATTCGCAGCGCTTCTGAGAACCGTCCTAGCAGCACTGCTGCAAATTCCTCCTCGTAAGCTTTGCTATAACTTCTTTCGTTAGAGGCTGTTTTGCAGTGTCCTCCTTCAAAGCTTCTATCTTCTGTTAAATCTACAAAAACTCGCACGGAAGCTGGCAGGACGGCAGAGGAACAAGCCATAGCATTTTTGTCCCAAAAAGGGTTCCATCTTCTTCATCGCAATTATCGAATTCGTCAAGGGGAAATTGACCTCATTGCAAAGGAGGGAGAGGTCTTATGCTTTATCGAGGTACGCTCGAGAAGCCAAGCTGTTTTTGGAAGTGCAATTGAGACGATTTCAGATAAAAAGAAGCTCCGAATTCTTCGTACGGCTGAGCACTTCCTCACCTACGTTTGGAAAAGAACCCACGCCTGCCGTTTTGATGTAGTCACGATCGACGGACCCGACCAGGAAATTGCGCTCTTCCGTAATGCATTTTCGGGGTAAAGATGACCCTTCATCTAGTGGGTTCTGCGACATCGATCGGTAGATTCAGAAACCTGCCTTACGGATTTAGGGGTCCACCCTCTTGAACAAACCCACATAGAGCCACTTTCCTAAACAACCTAGCACCCCCTTCTCCAATGAACAAACCTGTAGATCATGAAAGTCACAAAAAATTTAAAGCAAACGCTACGATCCTTTTGACACCGATATAGGTTCGTGCTAAAAGACCATCTTCTGCTTTGGGTGTATAGCTCAGCTGGTTAGAGCGCAGCCCTGATAAGGCTGAGGTCCCTGGTTCGAGTCCAGGTACACCCATTTTTATCAGTAATTTTAGCCACTTACAAACTTATATAAGCACCCTCCCTGGCGAGGGGAACGATTGGGGAACGATTCAACTATGCTGCTTCTGCCCCTCTCATCCTCTTTTCCATCGAGCCCCACGGCCTCTCCCAACGAGCACCAATAGACCTCGCTTTTTCAAATCACTTAAGACCTTTTTAATAAGCTGAGAACTTATGTTTGGACACTGAAGCTGCAGATCACGCAATGCAAAGCTACCTATTTGGTTGAGTGCAATTTTCTCGACAAGTTCGGCTTTCCCTCCTTGAGAACGATCTTGGTTCATTTCTACTTTTTGAGCCAGCTGTTTATAAGCCTGCCTTACAGTTGACAAGAAAAAATTTATCCATGGCAAGGGATCATGTTTCTTCTCATGCCATCCTACTGAGGATTGCTTCAGAGCCAAGTAATAGTCTGCTTTATTCTCTTCGATCATTCGCTCCAGGCTAATATACCTTCCCACATGAATCCCTTGTTGATAAAGAAGCAATAGCGTTAATAGTCGAGAAACACGTCCATTTCCGTCCCGAAATGGATGAATACATAAAAAATCTAAAATAAAAAGCGCACAAATAATTAAAGGTGGTAAGCGGTCACGATTGATTTCTTCTTGGTAGGCAAGACATAACTGAATGATGTAATGAGGGGTTTGGGTGGCATCCACAGGAACAAACCGAACTCTTCGTTGTCCTTGCAAATCGAATTCGAGGATCTTATTATTTTTCCTCTTCCACTGCCCCGCATCCCCCGCACCTTCTTGAGCAAGCTCATGAAGTGCCGCAAGAGTTGTAGGTGTTATATCCAGATCTAGATTTTTTTTATGAATTAGCTCAAGTGAGCGACGGTATCCAAGAATCTCTTCTTCAGGACGACTGTACGGTTTCGCACTCCCCAAAACAAGCGGCTTCAGGCGCTCTGGTTCAACCTCGACCCCTTCGATACGATTAGACGATTCCACACTTTGGATCATGGCTGCCTCCCTAAGCACAGCCAACATCTCTGGCTTTCTTTGTTCCCAAAGTTGTTGTTTTCCTTTTATACAAAAAATCGTCATGCTTGGAATCAGGCTGCTATTGCTTATCGAAAAGACGCAAACCGTATCGTTTCCTTTCTTCGAAACGGTGGTATTAGCATGTGCGCACCAGAATATCCTTTCCTCAGAAATCTAAAGGATTGGGCAAGACTGCAATTCACCTACAATGCGCGGCGGGTGAAGATACTCTTTCCTTATTGAATCTCGGCGCCTCTGAGGTGGTGGGGGTCGATATTAGTGAAGAGATGATCCAAATAGCGCAGAACATTTCCAATCAGCTTGGAGCCAATGCAAGGTGGGTCCGCAGCGATATATTAGAGCTATCTGAAGAGATGAACGGAACCGCTGACCTTGTTTATACAGGACGAGGCGCAATCATTTGGATACATGACCTCAATCGCTGGGCACAAACGGTTCCACGACTCTTAAAACCAGGTGGTATTTTTTATATGTATGAAGGCCATCCGGTTACCTATTTTTTGATACCCGGGCAAAAGAGCTCTGCCTTGATCCTGAGTTTGAAGGGTATTTTTCTAAAAAAGTTTATATGAGCAAAGGGTGGACACCAAAATACGTTGGGGATGTAGGGATACCTGTAGAAATGCTGGCTGAGAAATATGAAAGAGCCTGGCCTATTAGTGATGTGATGAATGCACTTTTAGATAATGGTCTTCTCTTAACCCGATTTCAGGAGCATCCAGATCCTTATTGGGAAGAGTTTCCTCATCTGTCAGAAGAAGAACGGAGACGATTTCCAAATACCTATTCTTTATTCATGCAGAAAAGATAGTTTTTCACAAACGCCGACAGGAATCATTTTTTTCCCTATCGATCCTATTTCTGACTTTCTTTCCACAGGCTATCTTGTAGGTTCCACTCAACCGTTCCCCTGGCAAATAAGCGAATCAGCAGGGGTTCTTGCCATAAGGGGAACGTTTCGCCTACCCTTCTCGACTGAGGCTTCAGCCCTGATAAGGC
>CAZHYV010000005.1:0-227251 GCA_964537055.1 uncultured Myxococcales bacterium | reverse complement strand
TGCGAAAGGGGAGGGTCGAACTCCCACGGGTGTGATCCCACAGGAACCTGAATCCTGCGCGTCTGCCAATTCCGCCACTCTCGCAAAACAGACAGCCTATTCTGTCGGATTCCTATAAAATGTCAATAGAAAGAGAAGGCCCTACCTTACGAAAAGGTACTACGTCACAAAGAGGCTAGAGATAGAGTCACCGTAATGGATTCGTTTGATAGCTTCTCCAAGAAGCCGTGCTACGGATAAAACCCGAATTTTTTTACAGGCCTTTGCCTGCGCTGAAAGCGGTATTGTATCGGTAACCACAACCTCGGAAAGGGCCGATTCTTCGATACGCTGGATCGCTGGACCAGATAGAACACCATGGGTGATGTAAGCGACCACTGATGTAGCGCCATGGTCCATCACGGCCTTTGCTGCGGCAGTAAGCGTGCCTGCTGTATCAACGATATCGTCGATAATCACCGCATGCTTATCGCTGACGTCCCCAATAATGTTCATCACTTCCGAGATATTGGGTGCTGGCCTCCGTTTATCGATGATTGCCAGCGAGGCATCCATCCGCTTAGAGTATGCGCGTGCCCGTTCTACGCCACCTGCATCAGGCGATATCACAATCGTGTTTGGTCCTACCAACTCCTGGAAGCGGAGGTCATCAAGAAATACAGGTGCTGCGTACAAATGGTCGACTGGGATGTTGAAGAAGCCTTGTATCTGTCCGGCATGGAGGTCAATCGAAATCACCCGATCTGCTCCTGCGGCGGTAATCAAATCGGCGACCAATTTTGAAGAAATCGGCGTCCTAGGCTTTACCTTACGGTCTTGCCTTGCGTAGCCAAAATAAGGAATGATCGCTGCAATCGAGCCTGCGGAGGCTCGTTTCAGTGCATCGATTATGAGCAAAAGTTCCATCATGTTATGGTTGGTAGGCGAGCACGTGGGCTGCACTACAAAGCAATGGATTCCACGAACGTTCTCTTTAATTTCTACCGAAGTTTCCCCATCCGAGAACATATGTATCTCCGCCGCTCCTAAGCGGACGTCAACGCATTGGCAGATGGATTCGGCTAGTTCGCGATGGGCATTTCCTGAAAAGACACTCAGTGCTTTCATCATAGGTCACAAGGGAAGTTTGAGGGTATTGGGGCGGCAGGATTCGAACCTGCGAATGCGGAGTTCAAAGCACCGTGACTTACCACTTGTCGACGCCCCATCACTACAGAACCTACGGTTCTAAGCTTTACGTAGGCAACCGATGTACCATTAATAAACCCCCTCTGTCAAGGACAACTCCACGTTTTTCAGAGGAAGATAAGAAGGGGATGCGCAAAGTACCCTTCCTCCCCCAAAAACTTTTGTAAGGCACCGTAAGACTTGACGCCCGTCGCTCATCGTGTCAAAGTCATTCCGTGCGAACTTTAGGCTTGGATGTGGGTTCAAAGATGATCGGAGTTGCAATCAGCGATGAGCTGGGTCTTTGCGCACATTCACTATGCACTCTTTCTCGTCAGGGAACAAACCGCGATGTAGAACAAGTGCTCTCCCTTTATACTAAGTGGGCTGCCCAATCAATTGTAATAGGGTTGCCCTACGACTGCGAAGGAAACGAGGGACACCGAGCAGCCCGTGTCCGGGTTTTAGGGGACGCTCTCGCAAAAAAAGGAATCAAGATCTCCTATCACGATGAAAGCTTTTCCACAGTCGAAGCCGAAGAAATTTTACTAAAAGCAGATCTTTCTCGAAAGCGACGCAAGCAGGTGGTTGATCGGGTTGCTGCTGCGGTCATTTTACAAAATTGGCTCGATCATACCAGGGAAACGCAGAATAACTCCCTGACAGACTCCGAATACTCCGAGGAATCTTATGAAACGTAAGCAAAGTCCATCTTCTCTCGAAAGAAGAAGAAAATTAGCCGCCCTGCTTGTCATGAGCATGGTTGCTGCATTGATAAGTATAGGTGCCTATTTTGGGTGGCAGATTTGGAACTATCCAACCACCCCAGGCCCTAAAGAAGGCCCCCAGCAAGAGATCAAAGTCTCTATTGGAAGAGGGTTTTCTCTGGCCCAAATTGTTGAAATGTTAGCAAACAAACGTTTGATTCATCATCCTCAATGGTTTCGATTTTATGCAAGTGAAAAAGGAGAGGCTTCTAAAATCAAAGCAGGAGAGTACAGTCTGTCTGCAAAAATGACTCCAAGACAAATTCTAGACCGACTCCGCCAGGGACCTATCGTGCAGGAAAAGGGAGTGGTTTTCCCCGAGGGAATTCATATGCTAGAAGTGGCCCGTCGCTTAGGCGAAGAAGGAATTTGCCCTCAAGATGAGGCTGAACGTCTTATGCGGGATCAACAGTTTATTGAATCTTTAGATATTAAATCAGATACTTTGGAAGGATATTTGTACCCGGATAAATACCAATTTCGAATGGGGACAGATTGCAAGATTCCTATTGCCCGAATGGTAAAGCAAGGTCGCAAAGTTTTAAGCGAGCTGAAAACACAGTACTTTGCTGGTCTTCGTATTTTAAATCGTCAGTATAAATTTAACGATCGAGATATTATTATTATGGCCAGCTTGGTTGAAAAGGAAACAGCACAAAAAGAAGAACGGCCAAAAATTGCAAGCGTTTTCTTAAATCGACTCCGTCTCCCTAGCTTCACCCCACATCGTTTAGAGACTGATCCTACGATTATTTACGGTTGTACTATCCCCCAAGAGAAGAGTGCGGCCTGCCAAAAGTTTGAGGGGCGTATTCGCAAAATCCACCTAACCGATCCTGCAAATCCATACAATACGTACCAGCACGAAGGTCTGCCGCCAGGGCCTATCGCAAATCCAGGACGAGCCGCCCTGCAAGCCGTCCTCAATCCTGACACCACCCCTTATCTTTATTTTGTCTCAAAAAACGATGGTACGCACCAATTCTCTGTGACCCTCGAAGAGCACCAGGCCGCTGTGAATAAATACCAGCGTCATAAATAGTCGAAGCTTGGTGATAAGGCGGTTGGACATGGGTGTACTGAAGGAAGAGCCTATTTAAGCGTAAGCGTTGTTTTGCCAGCAGAGAATTGGGTAACGCTATTTTCGGCAAGCCACTTGCAGGCGGCAATATGGTTATCATCACAACTCTGAAGCATAAGGGGGATAACTTCATCTTTATCTGCCGGGTTTCCTTTCCCCTCGTGATACATAAGTGCTAACTCGTAGCAGTTCGTTGTGTTGTTCATCGTACAATTTTTTTTCCAGGCGCTAATGGCTTTTTCTTCGTCCTGAATAATGCCTGCTTTGCCCTCGCTATATATCATTCCAAGAGACGAGCAAGCCTGCCGTCCTCCTCGGTTGCATGCATCCTCAAGCAAAGCAATGGCAAGTTCTGGTGCGGGGGTGATTCCGGCTGCCCCTTGCAGGTACATCCATGCTAATGTGCTGCAATCAATTAAGTTACCTTCTTCACAAGACTTCTTTTTTTGATCAGCCTCTAGCTGACAACTGTGCGAATCTCCTTGGAGGCATGCTTCCGAATATTTGGCCTCTACAAGAACGGTTTGCGTTTTTTTAGGGGCTTCCGGAACTGAGATTAAAGCCATGGCTGCTGTTTGGGGCGCGACCGAGGAGGACGGCAGGGGTTGAGGTTCTTTGGACGTTTCCTGAATGGACTCCTTGGGTAGTGTACCTGCTTGGGGGAGTACGGGCATATCCTGCTCAGCGAGGATTTCTTGTCTTGGAGGGGCTGGCTGGTCCAAGAAGTTGTGTAGCGTTAAGCAGACTCTCACAATCAAACCAGAAATAAGTAAGGTCAAGACAATCGCTGTTCGCATAGAATCACCTGAACCTTATCTTACCTGCTTATCTGTTCTGATTCAACCCATTTCTTCATCCATTTTAGGAATATGCGGAAGATGACTACCTAGTAGCAGATGATGGCATCTCTCTGCCTGCTTTAGTTATGATGTGCAGACAAAGTGGTTAGCGATGTTTGAATCGTGCTTTAAATTTATGATATATTAAACAGATGGATTATGTTGCCTTAGGAATAGAAGGTATTAAAGGTGGGCTGCGTTTTTGCCTCAGATTTCCGCACCTCCTCTTGCTTGGGATCACCCAATCCCTACAAAAGCGGCTTCTTCTCCCTATCGATGTGGTTCGATTTTTAATCAAGGCAAACCTCGCCTCTCACCCATCCTTGCCCCTAAAGAAAATTCAAATCTTTTCAGATTTTAAGGGATTAAGGACAAGGCTCTCGATTGAGCTCATGGAAACTTTGCTCCACCTTGAGGGGACGCTAACGTTTCGAGGCGTAAAATGGTCGCCCGAGCAATTTCTACTATCTGTGGAGGTAAGTAATATTTCAGTCCAGGCTCCAGAAACGAGCCCTCTTGCCTCCATGATAAGTTCTATCGATCTATCCAATGTAGAGGCTCTTTTACCCTGGTTATCTTCTACCCCTGCATATCTTGTAGGGATCAAAAAGAACGTAATCACGCTCGACCTTTTCAAGTTGCCTCTAAAAGGGAGATGGACCAAGCTTACCCGCATTTTCGGAGCACTCTCCTTTGTTCTCTCTGTCTCAAAAATTCGAGTGGGAAGCCAGGTGATTGTGATTCAATTTAAGACGCATCTTGAAGGCTTAAGGGCTGCCTTGAGATTTCTCTCGCCCTCTTAAGAAAATTATACGGGTCTTGTAAAGTATTGACGAGGCAAAATGTAGAGGAGAAGCTGAAGGAAGAGCAATTATCGTTTGCTGAACTGGAAGCGTGCTCGAGCACCACGTTGACCGTATTTCTTCCGTTCTTTCATGCGTGCATCACGGGTTAGGTACCCTGCCCCTTTCAGCTTGGGTCGAGAAGCTGACTCTACATCCAATAAGGCTCGGCTGATACCGTGTCTCATCGCAGCTGCTTGTCCTGAAAGACCACCACCATTTACAGTGGCGATAACATCATACTTTTCAAGCTGTCCTAAAAGTTCTAGAGGCTGCTTAGCGATCATTTGCGAAGTCGCCCGGCCAAAATAATCACCGATCTCTCGATCGTTTACAGTAATGTGTCCAGAGCCCGATTTTAAAAAGACCCGAGCCACCGCTTCCTTGCGGCGACCTGTTGCATAAGCTAAGTAAGAAGAGTTCATTGCCATAGTAAAATCACTCTATTTAGATTGGTTTGGTTGGATATGCTTGCGCATCGTCTCAAGTTTGTGGACCTTAGGTTGTTGTGCTAGGTGAGGATGTTTGTCCCCTGCATAAATTTTTAATTTCTTAATGATCACTCGGCCCAAAGGTCCTTTCGGGAGCATGCCCCAAACAGCTCGGTAGATCATTTCTTCCGGGCGGGATTGGATCATCTCTTGCGCAGTTCTTGATTTCAGCCCCCCGGGGAACAATGTATGGCGGTAATAAAGCTTACCTTCCATCTTGCTTCCGCTAAGAGAAACTTTATTAGAGTTGATCACAACAACAAAGTCTCCACAATCTACGTGAGGAGTAAAGCTTGGCTTATGTTTGCCACGCAAAAGCTGTGCGACTTGGGTTGCAGCGCGCCCAATATTTAACCCGGCCACATCAACAATGTGCCATTTGCGGTCATCTTGGGCTTGTTTAGAGCTTAACTGGGATGTTTTAAGTTTCGAAGTTAACATCAACAAAATCCTTAGAGGGCAACGTTCTACTAGATAAGCCTAAAGATGTCAAGGGATCAGATGTAGAAGTAGACTTTGTAGCTTCGGTAGCGACGATTTTTCTTTTTTTAGGAGGGAAAACATTTTCGATACTTGGAATCTTTGTCTTCACGAATTGATAGGATTTGTGTAAGAGTACGCTTTATGCCAGCATCCAGCATGGAAAAAATTGTTAGCTTATGTAAACGGAGAGGATTCTTATTCCCCAACTCGGAAATTTACGGTGGGCTTGGGTCAACATGGGATTACGGACCCTTGGGCGTTGAGCTGAAAAACAATGTGAAGCGTGCCTGGTGGCGATCGGTCGTTTATGACCGTGATGATATGGAAGGACTTGATTCAGCAATCATTATGAATCGGGCTGTTTGGCGTTACTCGGGCCACGAGACCACCTTTTCCGATCCTTTGGTAGATTGCCGTTCCTGTAAAACCCGGAGTCGATCCGATCATCTAAAGAATGGTGCATGTCCAAAGTGTGGCTCCACACAACTTACAGAGCCTAGGCAGTTTAATTTGATGTTTAAGACTCACGTGGGTCCTGTGGAGACCGAAGAAAATATGACGTACCTTCGTCCGGAGACAGCCCAAGGAATTTTTACAAATTTTTTGAATGTACTCCAATCTAGCCGCAGAAAGTTGCCTTTTGGGATTGCCCAAATCGGAAAAGCATTTAGAAACGAAATTACGCCAGGGAATTTTACATTCCGGACTCGTGAATTTGAACAAATGGAGATCGAGTATTTCTGTAAACCTCCTCAGTATTTATCGCCAGGTGAGAAGAGTGACGTGGAACTTCATCAGGAGTGGGTAGAGTCCCGTTATCAGTTTTATTTACGGTATGGCATCCATCCAGAGCGGCTGCGGAAACGGATGCAGACTCAAGATGAATTAGCCCATTACGCAAAGGCAACCACGGACTTAGAATATCGGTTCCCTGGATCACTAGGGTTTAGCGAACTTGAGGGAATTGCCAACCGTCAAGATTATGATCTATCAGCACATAGCAAAGAAATTTCAGAAGCCGATCTAAGTAGATTGAAGCTTACTAAAAATACAGATAGTACCCAAAAGTTAGAATATTTCGACGACCAGTGTATAGATCCGAACACCGGAAAGAAAGGCGCGAGGTATATTCCTTATGTGATTGAGCCTTCCGCCGGAGCAGATCGGGCGACCCTGGCTTTCTTATGCGAAGCCTACGAAGAGGAGCTTGTCAGTGAACCCAAAGCTGATGAGCTAATTCCGATGAGAGAAGCGATCGCTGCTGCAAAGAAGAATTTCGAAAAACGTAAGGCTGAAGCAGAAAAGGATGAGAAGCAAGGAAGGGTCAACGCTGCGGACGGGCCCACGAAGGAGCAGCTTGCCGTGATTCAAAAGGAGCTTGAACAGGTGGAGAAAGAACTACCTCAATCTCTAATGCGAATCGAGGATATATGCAATCTGCCAGGTGCGGACCGCCTAGATCTCGTCAAAAAGCTAAGGCCTTTGGCTGTGCGCCTCTGTGATGAGTACACGAGGGCCGTTTTACATCTTCATCCAGAGCTTGCTCCTATCAAAGTAGCTGTG
Organism: uncultured Myxococcales bacterium; assembly: GCA_964537055.1. GTDB lineage: Bacteria > Myxococcota_A > Polyangia > Palsa-1104 > JAEUJZ01 > CAZHYV01. The sequence continues at coordinate 220,018 of CAZHYV010000005.1, read as the reverse complement.
TTCCCTCTCAAAAAGAATGAGGCTTCTTTGGTGGAAATGGCAAAGACGCTCAAGGCAAAGCTTGGGTTGCATTTCCGCGCCGTATATGACGACACTGCAGCGATTGGGAAGCTGTATCGGAGACAGGATGAGATTGGTACGCCGTTTTGTATCACTGTGGATTACCAATCTCTTCAAGACCAAACGGTTACCGTGCGTGACAGAGATTCAATGAAGCAAGACCGGGTTCCCGTAGCAAAGCTTGTTGAGTTTATTGGTATAGGCTTAGGACGGGTTTTCTAAAACGAACTTGGAAGAATCATTGTGTAAATCGGTCGTGACCAAGTAGGGTAAAAAGAGCAAAATATGCAATTTTTGCTTCTTACGCGATTTCGATTTATGAATCTTCGTGCATATGTCCTTCATTCTATGTTATGAAGGACCCAAATTTTGCTCTACAGGAGAAGGTTCATGAGATTTCGCTCGATTCTGCTTTCACTCATTCTTGCCCCGTTGGCAGTTAGCAACTGCTCAAATACAAAGCCGGTGGAAATTTCCGGTATTACCCCCGGATTAATTGTTAACACCGATCAAGCAAAATCCCTGGTGATCACTGGAACAGGATTTAGCCAATCTTCGCTGACGATTGGACAAGTGAAGGTTGGTACCATTGTTGGTTTTCCTCGGGTTCAAAGTGATGACGTTATCAGCGTAACGATTGCCCCAAACCGATCTTTGTGCGGGCCTGTAACGGTAAAGTTAACGAACAATTCGGATGTATATGCAAGCTCAGAGCAATTCTCTTTCTATGCTGAACGATCTGATTTTGAAGCACCAAAGTATGTAAACAAAGGGGATGCTGAAATTAGTGGGATGGCAGCCGCAGACTTTAACCAGGATGAATATACCGATCTGGTATTAGCTAAGGAAAACGAAAATAATATCCAAATTTACATGGGTCGTGATGCGGGTAGTGAGGAAAGTATCCGCTTGGGGAAAAGCAACGGTACATTTGAGGATCAGCCCATCAGCCTCGCCGTCGACAAACCATCGGCAGTAGTAACAGGCGATTTCGATTTGGATGCAGCTCATACCGTAGATCTTTTCGTGATTCATACAAACCGTACAAAACTCAGCTTGATTCTTAATAATGGCAACCGAAGTTTTCAAGCCCCAGTCGAAGTGCTTGGCCTAACGACCGGTGAGGAGTTTAAGGCTCTAATTACAGGATCTTTAAGCAGTGCAGCATCCGCAGTGCCTACCATTGGGGTTGTAATTGCTAACGCGGATGGTACCAATGCAAAGGTAAGACTGCTTCAAAGGCAGCAGAATGGTTCGTTTGCGGCACTTCCTGACCAAAATTTGTACAGTGCAGCGGCAGATAAGTTTAAATCTATTGCAGCCACAGACGTTGATCTAGATGGAAACCTCGATTTGGTCGTTGCATTCGATGGAAGCAAGGATCTAAAAATTAAACTGGGACAGGGCAATGGCACTTTCGCATTAGAGAGCACATTTACCTTAAGCTTTGTGCCACAATATCTTCTCGCGGCGGACTTTAATAGCGATAAGAAGGTGGATCTAGCAGTCGTGGATAATAATGTGAAGAAAAACACTATCCATATCCTCAAGGGTGAAGGAAGTGCCCTGTTTCAGGTGCAAACCTTCAGTGGCAGTAACGCAGAGATGACGTTTGGGGCGGGTCTTGAGCCAACCCTAGGTACGGTAGGGGATTTCAATGGAGATCGTAAGCCAGATGTGATCTTGGCCAGCAAAGATCCAACAAATATGAACCTAGCCGCTCATGCACGGGCTGCCTTTTTAATGAGCCAGTGTCCATTAAACTAATAAATCCAGTGTCCGATGAGCGAGTGCTCATTGTTCAAGTTATCCCTTAAAGCCAGCCTCTGGCGAGAGTACTTTCATCTGCTGTATGTAACAGGGCTCTCCCTTCGAATCTTCCTTTGCTATGGTGACAAACCAAAATATCGACCGAGTCATTGCTATTCTCAAAGAGGTAGCTCCCTCTTGGCAGGCCCCTGTCCTAACAGAAATGGCCGCTTTTGGTAGTGACCCTTACCTTGTGTTGATCGCATGCCTTCTTAGTCTTCGCACCAAAGATACAACAACAGGACCTGCAGCTCGTCGCCTCTTTCAGGTAGCGGATTCTCCCAAGGCCATGGTCCAACTTTCGGAAAATGAACTGGCGAAGCTGATCTATCCAGTAGGGTTTTATCGAAACAAAGCGAAAATTGTACGAGATGTATCGCAGGCACTCCTTGACCGTTTTGAGGGGAAAGTACCAAATCGATTAGAGGATTTGCTCAGTTTACATGGTGTGGGGCGGAAAACAGCAAATCTAGTGATAACCTTAGGGTACAGACTGCCCGGGATTTGTGTGGATACGCATGTGCATCGAATTTCGAATCGGTGGGGTTATGTGAAGACAAAAGCTCCAGATGAGACAGAAATGGTGCTTCGTAAGAAGCTGCCAAAGATATACTGGATAGAATACAATGATCTTTTGGTTGCTCTGGGACAAACCATTTGCCACCCTACCTCGCCTAGATGTAGCCAATGTCCGACAGAGACATTTTGCGACAAAATTGGAGTTATCCGAAGTAGATAGGGCTTATTGGCTGTCCCTTAACACAGTTTCGAGATCGTTTTTACTGCTGCCAAAATCTGACATAAATTATTGGTAAATTCAGTTTTATCGAAGAGTCGATACTAAATATCAATCACGATATTTGGCGGAAAGATAAAACCAAACAAGGAGAATCACCAATGAAGGCTTGGATTGCGGTCGCCTCAGCCGAACATGTCAAGAGAGGACAGCGGGGAGGATTTATGCAGGTTTGTCACGGCAAAGGAGCGCCTTTACGTCGCATCCATCCGGGGGATGTTGTCATTTATTACTCCCCAACCGAGAAATTCCAAAGCAAAGAAAAATGGCAGGCGTTTACAGCCATTGGTGTGGTGAATGACAAAGAGCCCTATCCATTTACTCTCGAAGAGGGATTGTGTATGTTCCGTCGAGATATCACATGGCTCCCCGCTCACGAAGCATCGATCCTTCCCTTGCTCGATTTCATGGAGTTTTCAAAAGGGGTTCGAAATTGGGGATACAAGTTTCGCTTTGGCTTCTTCCCCATTAGCAATCACGACCTTCAAATTATTGCACAGGCAATGAAAATCACGATCCCTACGTAGTGCTTGGACTTTATCCAGAAAAAACCTCGCGCCCCAAGGTGGGTTTATGATATGAATGCTTATCATGCCTCCGACGAACCAATCGAATTTATCCCAGGCCAAAGAACTCCTTCAATCAATCTACGGGAAACCTCAAAAGCGCAGCGAACGTAAAGAGCTTGCTGTAAAGCTTGCCAAGCTGATGTTAGAAGAGACCAATCGAACGCAGACTCGAAGAGAGCAGGCGCAACAGGCGCAGCTTGCGCGGATGATGAAGGATCCCAGGGGAAAAGCGTTTACAACCAGCATGACTGATCAATGCTTCCGCAGTCATGATCCCAAGCGTGTGTCGGATCAGATGATCTACCTTTTGGAACAGTTTGGGATACCGAGCTATCTATCGGCATTGAAACAATTTCAGTTAGCGGCCTTTCAGCGCTTTGGGCAGGCGCTGGCGACGATTCTTGTACCTTTAGCGACAGAGGCACTCCGAAGAGAAACAGCGAGTGTGATCCTTCCGGGAGAGCCTGAAGCGCTTTCAAAGCATATGAAAATGCGTCGAAAGCAAGGCGTCCGGCTGAATCTAAACTATCTTGGAGAGGCCATTTTAAGTGAGGCAGAAGCAGAGCGGCGCCTCCAGGTCTACATAGATGCCCTCTCTCGGAATGACGTAGAGTATGTTTCTGTAAAAATTTCAACTCTTTATAGCCAGATCCATCTTGTCGGCTGGGATCACACCCTCTTTCAATTAAAAGAGAAGCTAAGAAAACTTTATCGCGTTTGTCAGCAGCATCAATTTACTCTCGCAAACGGAAAACAAGTACAAAAATTTTTGAATCTTGATATGGAAGAATATCGAGATCTCTACCTGACAAAAACTCTGTTCCAAGAGTTACTGGATGAGCCAGAATTTCATTCTTTGTCGGCTGGGATTGTTTTGCAGGCTTATTTGCCTGACGCCTTCTCACTTCAGCAAGAGCTTACGGCTTGGGCACAAAAGCGTGTCCAGTCTGGTGGGGCCCCCATTAAAATCCGCTTAGTTAAAGGAGCGAACCTTGCCATGGAACAGTTTGAGGCTAGTTTGCGAGGATGGCCTCAGGCTCCTTATCGTAATAAAATCGAGGTGGATGCAAACTTCAAACGGCTTGTTGAATTTGGTCTGCAAAAATCGCATGCTTCTGCCGTAAGAATTGGTGTCGGCAGCCACAACCTCTTCGACATTGCGTACGCATTGGTTTTGCGGTCAGAGAACCAGGTGGAGGATTCTGTCTCCTTTGAGATGCTTGAAGGAATGGCAGAGCCTCTGCGAAGAGTGGTCCAAGAATTAAGTGGTAGTATGCTCCTATACTGCCCCGCAGCAACGAGAGAAGATTTCCAAAGTGCGGTAGCTTATCTGATTCGGAGGTTAGACGAAAATACGGGCCCGGAAAACTTCTTAAGGCATACCTTTGGGCTAGCTCCCGCTACCCCTGCTTGGGAAGAACAGGTGCGCTTCTTCTTGCAGGGTTGCGATTTGATCGATTCTACTTACGCTCATCCGAGACGAACGCAAAATCAATCGACACCGATGATATCTTTTGAGCCGAAAGAGCAGTTTGAGAATGAACCCGACACTGATTTTTCTTTGGCAGCGAATCGATCATGGGCCCAAAAGATCATTTCAGATTGGCAACGCCGAAGCTATGAAACCATCCCTCTTATCATAGGTGGGCAGGCGCTAATAGAAGGGTTGCCCCAAGAGACTGGAATTGACCCATCGAACCCTTATCAACCGCTCTACTCGTTTGCGATGGCGAATTGGGAGCAAGTCGATCAAGCGCTGGCTGTAGCAAAAGCGAAAGAATCAAGCTTTGGGAAAACTTCATTCGTCGAGAGAAGCGATCTATTGCATCGAATTGGGCAATTGCTTCGGGCCCGCCGGGCGGATCTGTGCGGTGTCATGATGGCGGATGCGGGCAAGACTCTGGTAGAGGCTGATCCTGAAGTGTCAGAAGCAATTGATTTTGCAGATTATTACAGCTATAGCTTGCGCGAGATCACGTCACAGCCGAATCTGTTGTTCCAACCCAAAGGAACTGTGCTGATTACCCCTCCTTGGAACTTCCCTGTCTCGATTCCTGCCGGTGGTATTTTGGCCGCCCTGGCAGCAGGGAATTGCGTTATTTTTAAGCCAGCACCCGAGACAGTGCTTTGCGGCTGGGTGTTGGTAAACGCTTTTTGGGATGCAGGGGTTCCCAAAGAGGTGTTGCAATTTGTGAATTGCCCTGACGATCCTGTGGGAAGCCGTCTGATCGCGGACCCTCGACTGGATGCCATTGTGCTGACAGGGGCTACATCAACGGCGCTGCTATTTAAGAAGCTAAATCCCTTTGTGGATCTGTTCGCAGAAACAGGTGGAAAAAATGCTATGATCGTCACGGCACTTTCTGACCGCGATTTGGCGATCAAAGATATGGTTCAGTCTGCGTTTGGACACGCAGGACAAAAATGCAGCGCGGTGAGTTTGGGGATTTTAGAAGCTGAAGTTTATGATGACCTCCATTTTTTAAGGCAGCTGCGGGATGCTGTTGTCAGTTTAAAGGTAGGGTCTGCGTGGGATCCGGCCACGAAAGTATCTCCTCTGATAAGACCGCCAACAGAGGCTTTAATGAGGGGTCTTTTGCACTTGGAGGATGGTGAGTCTTGGCTTGTTAAACCTACACCAGATTCTAAGAACCCTCACCTCTGGTCTCCTGGCGTAAAGCTAGGGGTAAAACCGGGTAGTTTTACCCATCAAACTGAACTTTTTGGTCCGGTGCTAGGATTGATGCGGGCCAAAAATTTAGATCAAGCCATCGATTTTGCGAATGGAACCCCCTATGGGCTTACGTCAGGACTGCAAAGCCTTGACGACCGTGAGCAAAAGCGTTGGATTGAACGAATTGTGGCTGGAAACTGCTATATCAACCGCACGACCACCGGCGCGATCGTACAAAGGCAGCCCTTTGGTGGATGCAAAGGGAGTAGCTTTGGGACGGGAGCCAAAGCAGGAGGTCCTAACTATCTTGTGCAGCTTATGCAGGTTAAAGAGAGGGAAGCGATCAAACAACAAGAGATGATTGCAAAAAATGAATCTATGCTTTCGGCGCTGAAAGTGGAGCAAGTAGTGACGCTGGAAGAAACGAGAGCATTAGTGCTAGAACAGACCCCTGGATCCATCCTGGATGAGAGCGAGCTGCCCAAAGGCCTAGAGCCTCTGATTCAGGTAGCTAAATTATCCTTAGAGGAGAAGCTAGTACTAGCAAATAGTCTAAAAAGCTATCGTGACCAGGCCAGCGTCTTTTATCTCGATCAGGATCCAGCAAAAATTATAGGTCAGGACAATCTATTTCGATATCGACCCTGTCATGAGATAGTGTATCGGGTTCAGGCTCAAGATACACCGCTCCATCTTTTACAAGTTCTTGCTGCAGCACTTTTTGTGGGTTGTCCTTTGGAGGTTAGCTTTACTCCTGGGGAAGCCTGTATTCCTCTGAAAGAAGAATGGTTTGCTTCGTTAAGCCCTCTCATATTTACACCTGAGACTCTGCTAGATTTTGAAGAGAGAATCAAAAAAGGTAGTTGGCGCCGGGCTCGCTTGGTAACTCCTGCGAGAGAGGCTCTTGTGCGGGCGGCTGCAGCGACAGGTTGTGCCCTTATTGTCAGCCAGCCTCTGAGTAGGGGCCGGTTTGAGCTTTTATATTATTTGCGCGAGATAAGCCTTAGCATTGATTACCATCGGTATGGAAACTTGGGCGTACGCGAGGGCGAGAAAAGAAGCAGAATTTTATAGGAAATAAGAAAAATAAAATCGATGTTATGTGAACCCCCTACCTCGTTTCTCGCTGAATGAAATCCTTTCTCAAGAGGAAATTCTTTTTATTGAAAAGTTTCTTACAATGGAAAGTTTCTACGAATGAGTGTTCCTTGTTGCCTCTGTAAGGGCTGAATTTAAGATGGCTCGATGGTTTGCTGCATCTTGCCAAAGCGCTTGTCCTTCTTTTGGAAGCGAATGAATTGGGTCGAGATAATAGAAGAACTCTCCTGGGCGGAGCAAGGGGCTTGTGTATACCGAAACACCTGTGACGCGGTCGTACCAGTCAAAAGAATGAGCATCTCGCTTTCCTCCTCCGCCCGGAGTATCAACTACAAATGTAGGTGTATGAAAGCCTGCAATGGAACCACGCACTAATTTTTCTAAATCAACAGCAGTTTGCAAAGAGGTTCTAAGATCCTCAACTCCGCGTACTAGATCATGCACAAATACATAATAAGGATGAATATTGATATGGGCGAGTCTCTTCACAAGAAGTCGCATGACCTCTGGACTGTCGTTAACTCCCCGTAGAAGGACACACTGGTTTCGAATAGTAATTCCTCGCTCCATGAAGAGATTTGCTGCGTCTTGGGTGATTTTTGTTATTTCTCTAGGATGGTTAAAATGTGTGTGTATAACAACCTCTTTATGTAACTTACGGCCTTTTTCAGCCACATAGGTAAGCGCGTCGGTCCATTCGGAATCGGTTAGAATTTTTTGAGGCATGACAGCCAACCCTTTTGTTGCATACCGAATCCTGCGTATGTGCTTGATGTCTAATAAGGTGTCTCCAATGTCACGAATTTGCTGGCTGCGTAGCTGAAAAGAATCTCCCCCAGAAATGACGATGTCTTCAAGTTCGGGACGTGAACGAATATAGGCGAAAATTTGCTTCCAGCGGTCTTCATTGACACGGAACCCTACTTTATCAACCTCTTCCGTATCAAGCCCCACTGCATAACTACGTGTGCAAAATCTGCAATACACTGGGCATGTATCTAGGGCTAAGAAGAGAGCTTTGGATGTATACCGATGGACAAGGCCTGAAACTGGTGAGTGTGCTTGCTCGGCTAAAGAATCAAGTCCGACTAAGGGATGATCGGGTTGCGTTTGCGAGTGCAAGGGAATAAATTGGCGCCGGATGGGGTCGTTGTAAGGATTCTCCCAGTCAATAAGACTAAGTAAGTAGGGAGAGATGCGTATGCTCATGGGGGCTTTGCGAAAACCCTCTTCAGCATCTTTGTAGAAGGAAGAAGGAACTAATTCTCGAACGGCGCCGAGTAGCTTCTCTACGCTAACGAGGCTATTCTTCATTTGCCACCGATGATCCAAAAATGTAGCCTCATCAACTTCTCGATAGGCTGGAATTTTTTGCCAGAAAGGGCCGTCTAAAAAATCTCTGTGTTTAAGGCTGTCTGAGCTTACCGCAGGTTTGATGAATGCTGATTGGACTGGAAGAGATACTTTCCCTTGGGGTTCCATATGCTTGACCTTTAAAAGGTAAATTAGCTTCTATCTTAGCAGAGGGTGTAAAAAAGAGAAGGGATTTATCAGAAAAAGCACTTAGAGATTCTAAAGGATAGAAATATGTTCCACGTGAAACATCCGCTTGGGTATAGCTTAACCACCTACCAAGAAGGGAGCGACCCAGCCATGAGATGAGTTTTCACTAAAGCCCCTCATTAGAGCTATCCTCGTCAGAAGTTGTGTCCTTCCTGTCTGAGGTTAATTGCATCCACAGACTCCACTATGGTGCGAGCAGCACCCTCTATGAGGTCCATGGCAAGAACAGGAAGGAGAAATTGTTCCATCGCAGCATAGCAGGCTTTGGTCGCTTGGTGATGGTTCGGGAGTAGAATGTTTTGGAGTAGACCCAGTATGATTTTTCGTGACCGCTTGTTTTGTTTTAGAAGATAATAAGCCAGATTGAATACGTCTTCTCAGCCAGTGGGCTTCCTTGGACGGTAGGTAATCTTTGGAAATTTTTTGTCTGTATTCCTCCGCCTGTTTATAACTGTTCTGATCAATTGCCTGATAGGTTAACGATAGTAATTCCGTATCATAGCGATGCTTAATTTTTTTCTCCAGGATTTCAATAACTGCTTTCTCGCTTTGCAAATTGTCCTTTTGTATCAGCATCTTTACCTGACTTAAGGAGGCTTCTAGCTTGGTTAGTAGCTCAGTTCCTTGTAACCTTGACAATGTCAAATTGCTATCAATTTCGAGAAGCTCTTCCCTAATACGACGAGCGTTGCATTCGTCAGCGAGCTTTGAAGCCTCTGGGAAAAGAATATCTTTTTTAGAGATAGCATGAATATGCCGCTCAGCTTCAACCAAGTTACCACCAACCTTCCGCGAAGAATCATAGTCATAATTCATCGCATTTTTAGCAGCCTCGAGGTGTCCTTGAGAGGATAACGCCTGAAAACGCTCTTCTTCATTGAGCCGGGAAATCCGTTCCTCTTCGATTTTCTTCTGTTCCTCGAACTCTTGTATTACCGTCCTCCAGCCAAGAAATGTCCCGAAAGCAATACACAAAAAAAGAGGCACCGAGAGCCATGGCTTTCGCCAAAAAAGAGAAGATACTTTTTTCAGGATGGATGAGTCGGAACTGAAAGGGCTCATGCAAAGAACCCCTAGGAAAAAGAGAGTAGCCATTGTGATTACAACGCGGAAGGCCGGAGAGTGCAGGCACGCTTGATAGAAGAGGCTAATGATTAGGGCTATAGCAAGAATAACGGTGACCAGTATAAATTTGGCAAGTGTAAATACCGGATTCCGTCTTCTTCTCCAGGGGTAGTGATTGAACATATCGGTGCTCTTTCTCCGAAGGTTTAGGTTAAAATTCTAATTTATTATAGCTGGTTATGAGCTGCGTATGGGTGGGAATTATTCGAAATAAAACCAAACGGCAAGAAAAAAGAACGTAATCTGAGCCTGAAAAACGTAAATCGAGGTAGGGTAAAAATATAAGATATAAGTTTTAGCCGTAGTTATGAGAGGTTTTGCTTACTAGAACTCAGTCCATCGTTTCGTGAAAAAGTTGTGTTGAAAAAAGAGCGCAGGCTTTTTACTCGATGTAGATAGGAACCTTTGCCGGCTACTCCCCCGCCTAATCGATCAAACCTACCACCCTGGGCCAGGACGTGCCTTTTGAATTCAGAATCCCAAACTTCGCTGTATTTTTGCATTGCCGTTTGGAGATCGCATGGTCCAGCATGTGCTAATTCAACAAACGTTGGAACCCATCGTTGCTTGAGACGAGCCGCCGATTGGTTTCGAGCGCACAGCCATGTCCTTTATCTCGACATTCACCGATTTTTCCCCTCCCGGAACCATGCTATTTTGCGAGGGTTGCTGGATCCACTCACGCCAGTGTCTTGGGAATGGCTCCGGGATGTCTTCCTTCAAGCTCCCACGGTGACAGAACCCGTCCACCTTTACTTTCCAGGGGATGATCTGTTTACCCCGATGATGTTGCCTCATGGACTCCCCATTGGCTCTCTGACCTCGCAAATCTGAGCCAATGCCTATCTTCCTCCGCTCGATCCTATGCTTCGTTCCTACTCCAAGCATTCTTCCGAGTTCATGGCTTTTTTTAGCAAAGTAGTCCCGTTGGGAAGCGGAGAGCAGCCGAATTCGTTCCCCAATCCGCACCAGGAGCCGAGATCGAGTGAGCGCACGAGAAGCAGCGCTGAGCAGCATCTCCTTATCTCGTAGGTAGGTGACTTCGCAAAGCAGCGTCGTCACCTCCAAACAGCATTCTACCAGTTTATCCCCCACGGTAAACTTATGACTTCGAGGCATGTTGGCTACGCGCTCGATCACCCACACAGTGAGCTCCTCCCTTCAAAGTGCAATGATAGACGGGCTCAGACCCTATCCCTTAGGGGTACTCCGTTCTTGGTTTATCAGAAATTCCGATGGAAGAAGGCCAAGAGTTCAAGACCAAGAGACAAGGGTTTCTACTGAAGCTGGCACAGAATAATAAGCAGTCATATAACTATTCAGCCCTCGCACAACGAAAACCGATGAAGTTGGTCCAATCCGTCGGATTGCCGAAGGCCCGAAACGACGACCGCAAGCGCACAGGCTCCCCACTGAACCAGGAGCCACCTCGAATCACACAACTGGACGAATGAGCAGAATCGCAGGGTTTGTTTGTAGCGGACAGAGCATTCGCATATTCAGTATCCACCCATTCATACACGTTGCCCCCGAGATCATAGATGCCTCGGAGCCTTTGTGCATCCAGCTGGCTTTGCTCCATCCCCAGAAGCGTCGCTTCATATCCTTGCACCGCACATGTGCCAAAGAGGTATTGATTCCAGCACGCTCGCGTGGCATCCGGGGCAGCGTTCCCCCAGGGATACAAACTTCCTACGCTTCCCCGCGCCGCGTACTCCCATTCGACCTCCGTGGGCAACCGCTTCCCTTGCACCTCACAGTAGTGCTTCGCCTGTTCGAACGTCACGCAATTCATCGGATGCTTCTCTTTCCCCACGACCACCTGTCCCTTCTCTCGATCGTAGTTACAAGAAGATCTATCTTTCACCCCGCCTTTGGGGAAGCTGCACCTTTTGGCATCCACACACGCCTGGTAGGCTTCCCCTGTCACTTCGGTTTGATCCAAGTAAAACGAGGACACCCGCACGCCCGCAATCGGCTGCGCATCCGTAAACTCTTTGCTTCCCATCGCAAAGGTTCCTCCCGGCACAAGGACCATCCCTGCAGGCGGTGCTGGAGCAGCAGGGGACGGCACAGGAATGGGTTCATATTCCCAAGGAAACACCATGACGGGATGTGAGTCACATCCGAGCATTCCACACAGCATCAGCACCATCCATCCGTACCATTTTGAGAATCGAGTTGTTTGCTTTTTTCTCCACATAGACCCAGCTTAGCACAAAAATTTCTTGCAACAAGGGAGCACCCGAAGAAATTTTTCTCTGCCCCCTGTGATCCAATCCCTGGATACAACCGCTTGAGTTTGATGCGGGCCTCGGGGGTAGTAAATTGCCAATCCATTTTGATCCTTCGAGCATTTCGTTCGATTTCCCATCGCCCCACCTCCTATCGGAGGATATCGAAGGTCCCCATGCGCCTTTCCAAACACTGCTGGTCCAACACCGAACATTCCATCTCAATCGCATTGGGCCAGGACCCATGTTTGGGCGTGTAGACAAACTCAATTTTCTTGGCAATTCGAGAGCCTGTTTCTAGGTCAAAGGTTGCATAGAGCGATGCCTTGTTATGGGTATTTAAATTGTCGAGAACGACTCGGATTTTCTTCGCTTAGGGATAGAGATCTTCTCCTCAGCGTCTCATCTCCTCAGCAAAATCTTGGTTCGTTCTTCGTTCATGAACTGCGAAGAAACGAACTCCCATGAGGGGCTCAAAGAATCCTAATATGGCAGCGGTCCCTTGGCGCTGATATTCGTAATCTTGCTTGGCCGGCTGTCCAGGGCTGGGGGAAGAAGGGGAACCAGTTCATCCAGCAATTGGACCGGTTTTTCGTCAAAACAGACGAGCGGGGTCTGGTCGTCATAGGGCTGTTCGTAGGCATCCAGGGCTTCTTCCATCTACGCGACAAAGGCTACGTTTTCTTTTGGGGGGATCACCCTCTGCTTCTTGCGATGAGGCGACAATTCGTTTTTTTGAGCGTTTGATGCACCGTGCTTTTTCCAATAGCCTCCACCCTGCCATCCATTTTCTGGAGGGTTGATTTCCGGGTTCGGTGTTCTTGGAATGCCGCGTCCCATCCCTGAGATAAATAGCTCTGCTTGACCCACCAAATCGTGCTCATGCTAATTCCTAACGAGCGCCGGATGGCAGTATCCGTAGCCCCTTCATGCGCTTTTAGCAAAAGCTGCGCGCGAGTCCGCACGCTGGCTAAATGTCTTCCTCGGTGGATCATGTCTTGCACTTTGCTTTGTTCCTGTGGATTTAATTGAATCTTGTATTTGCTCTTTCCCATCTGCTTGGTAGATCACAATCACATGGAATTCACAAGTTTTTCACAAAACGATGGGCTAAGTACTAGAAGGTGTGCTTATACCAATGGGTCATATCAATATGGAGGCTATATCAGACCTGAGGCTGTACTGTAGATTTTAGCTATTTTGGTCGGGGGTAGAATTTTCTGAAGTAGAGCTTTGTGAAGATGGTAAAGATACAACCTCAAGCCAATCGGTTGGGGCTTCCTTATGGTCTAGTTCAGTAGGAATCCAAGAAGTTTTAGGGACATCTGCGTCTAGTTCGGTTTAAATTTCGGATTCTCGTTAAAGCAATGGATAGCAAAACCATTATAGCCCAAACTGTAGAGAAGACCGGATGGGTGATAAGTGCTCAGCTGAAGCAGTCCCGATATCCCAATTAGCTCCCAGAAGGATTCCTGTCCGGAGCTCGAAGTTGCTTGTGCCATTCCCGCAGGCTGCTACAATTCCGGTTGAGGGCTCCAAACATCCACGATCCATGTGGTAATATGCGCCAAAGGTACCGTTGAGCTGAAGTGATTGGATGCCAATCCGTCTCAATACATTTGGAGAGCTAATTCGAAGTCCAAAGTAGCCTTCGAATCGATGCTCAGAAAGAATCGCTCCAAAGGGTCCTTGGCGCATTCCAATGCCGGCACCGCTTTGCCCGACGAACAGCTCGCTTCGGACTGCATATCCAAGGTTAATGGCTACCGTCTTTGACCCAAAGTCATAATCGCAACCTTGCTTAATGCCTGCTGCCATCAACCCTACGAAGGGCTCTACCTCTACTTTAGCATGAGACACGTATTTGATCCCCGGACCGGCAAAATCAAAGAAGCAACCCCCTCGAATCCATCGGTGGTTCACAGTCCCAAAATGAGTTCGCAGTGTGGCCAGGGTTGCCTGAACATTAAAGCGCTCATTCAGGTTTCGGGGTGCGCGGAATAGCTGAATCCGGCCGAAGTTAACTTGGATTTTGGGGGTGAATGTCATCTCCAAAGGTTCGACGGCAAGATTAAACATAGGTAGATGATGTTCCTTGGCAGTATCTGCTCGATCTTCCCAGTCTATATTATCGGAAAAGCTCATCTGCAGATGAGTCCTAAGTAGCTTGGGCTGGTAACGATGGCAAAAAGGGCTGTGGGTACATGTTCCACCGATTCCCAAACGAAGCTCTGGAAAAAATTCAAGCTGATAAGGAACGGTCAAGGCTCCTAAAAACAAAGACCCGAATAAAGAAGGAGGCGCTGTTAGCAGCAAGGGAACTGCTTTATTAAGATCTCCACGTGCCTGAGCAGAGCCAGGTTGCGTTGTTTGGTCGCTAGAAGTCCGAAATAAAAAAATATTTTCGTTTGAAAAAGGTGATAAATGCTCATCTCTTATATAAACTTGGGTTACAATCGCCCCCTCAATTTGCATTGCAATGGGCCCCTTCTGCATCGAACCCTTCTGGAGAGGAGAGTAGGTGCCTTCTGCCTGGATGATTCCTTCTGCCTGAATGCTCTTGGGGGAAGCGAAAAACCAAAAAGCAAAAATACTGTACCCTATAAAAAGAATCCGAGACTTTATAAAAATACTCTGAGATTTCTGAGGGAATGTTCGATTCATGAGCAGTTCCTATGATGTATACACCCTTCTGTCATAAGCGTTTTCTAAGATCCTGACATGAAATAGTTTGAAGAGGATGAAACGGAGCAGGCAAAGGGACTCGCGTTCCAAGATGATGAATTAGGTCACATAAGTCTTTGGACAAAGCGTCAATGTCTGCTTCTGTTACAAGTCTTTGGGCTTGTGGAAGCTTCAACTGCCCATGCAAAAATGCCCATTGGTAGGCAGCATTCCAGCGGTTGATCGATTCAACTTCCTCACTAGAACAGGTTAGTCTGCAAATAGAGGTATTAACAACAAGCGGCCACAGTGTCTGATGAATGTCTCTATGGAACGCCAATGCTTCGCTTTGTGGATGGTTTGGATCGATTGGCAAGGGTCTGGGTTGTGAGAGAAAGGGCTTTAAGCCCCAGGACTCCATTAAGAGGCCCCAGGAAAGACTAAGGAAAAGTTGATTCAAGTTATCATCTTTCTTAAATGCTGCAGAAACAAAATCTGTGTTTTCCTGGAAAAAGTCCTTCAGCGTTCCGTAACCTAAGAGACGATCTTGAGCAGAGAAAGGCTGGTTTAAGAAGAGAAGGAATATTCGGGTTAGATAATCTCTTGTTGTTGCTGGAAGCCCTTGAAATTCATGAGAAGAAAGACGATGGAGCTCTTCGAGGCACTGAGAAATCATAGGGGCAGTCGTTTCTTTACAAACTGCCGCAAGCTTTGTATAGATCTTTGTATCAATCGTACGAGGCTTGCATTGGAGAGCTGCTTGGATTTGAGCTTTCCTCCAGCGATCAAGAACCACAGGGTCAGAGAGGCTTCCTTCCCAACCAAGCATTTTGGGCGCCCAATCGTCGCGTAGAGGTCGTATAGAATCAGGGAGCGCCTTAATAAATAGAATTCTTCCAAAGAAAGAAGTTGTCATGGCCTCTAGCTCTGTATCAGAGAAAGAACAATCAGGATACCCAAGCAAGAGAGCCCATGCGTACGTGGCGCTCCATCCATGAGGGCCATCCGTTCCCTGATCACATTCATTGACCTCCATCGTAAGCTCTGGGCAGTAAACCGGATGATCCATGGTTTCGCTATGCCTGGCCTCGTGGATCATGGTGGTTACATCTCTGAGAATATCTTCAACGTTGTCCGTAAAGGGCTGTACCGTCAAAGAAATGGTTTGGTCGAGCGGATGGAAGTAAGAAAATCGTGCATAGGTTAACCGGAAGGCTCGAGCTGAAGACAATATGTAATTAAATAGAACATGATGCAGAGGGATATCGAGATGTTCGCGCATCAACTTCTTTAAGGTCTGGGGAAGAAAATCCTTCATCGGAGCGTTTCCCAAGAACTTCTGGTCTGGATCTACACGAGTGGGATGGTTGAGCAAAAAGTACAATAAATTGATGACACGGTATTTTTGATTCCCATAGGAGGGATGGGTATTTTCAAAACTTTCATCGAAGGGAATCAGCGCCTCAAGAACTTTCTTACATGCTTCCGGTGCTAAAAAGGGAACGGGCTTGTCCTGATCTGTAAACAGGCATTCCTTAGAGACCAAGGGAAGATAATTGGTCAGGTGGGATGGATTTTTGCAGGTAGCAAATCCTAGCATGGACACGACGCTAAAGACCCAGAGAAAAATAATCTTTTGCACAAATTTAATGTAGCAGGCTTGCTTACATAAGCAAGCAGAATTCATGATAGCAGAATCTATTACAGAAGACTTTTTCTGCCACTATGAGGATATCTTACAACAGAAGAGGTTTTAAGAATGTTCGGGAACGGAGAAGGGTTGAAAATAGATGATTTCGATGTATGCTTTTGCTCAAATGATCGATAGTTTCCATTTTATGCAAAAGCCTTTGTTGACGATGGTTTTAGGGGCCCAACTTTTTCTCTCGGGATGTTTTTTGAAGCCTAGGCCGATCGATTGTCCCGAAAATGAGATGAAACGTGAATGTGAAGCCTTCTTTGATCTATATAGAGAATGGGGGCTTGATGCTTATCCTCAAGCGTGGAGAGATTTTATTTTTGATGAGCAGGGGAAGGTAGATATCTGTAAATCTTCCATGATTAGTTGTAATCCAGAGCAGACACATATTACTTCAATCCGGCTTATTGAGCGGAATATTTCCTTCTTACGACAAGGAATGTGCTCTTTCTTCCCTTTTTTAGCCGATGTCAGAATTTCGGGTACCCAAATTTCCTCTGTGGCCGATGGAGTGTTTTCTGGTTGTACTGTCCTCAAAGATATAGACCTTTCTCAAAATACAATCCAGGAGCTTGGGGCGCATGCCTTTTCAGAGCTTCCTGCCCTTGAAAAAATTAACCTATCTGGCAACCGGTTAAAAGAGGTATCTAAAGAACTTTTCACCACAGCTCCCAAGCTTCGCATCGTTAATTTTATTGATAACGAACTTGAATCTCTTCCTTCAGGACTCTTATCTGGGCATTCTTTATTATTTCTTGGGTTATCGGAAAATAAAATTCAGACGCTGACAAAAGATATGTTCGCAGGGATTGTCTCTCTCGATGGTCTTGGCCTTTCCGACAACCCCATCAAAACCATTAGTCCTGGGGTCTTTTTGACGGTTTCTTCGCTTGTCTTTTTGTCCATGGACAGGACACAACTTCAAAGTCTAAAGTCGCAGGATCTTCTTGGGTTGAACGAGCTAAAAGAATTAAAAATTTCAAGTTCGCAAGGTTTAGAAATTGATGCCCGCGCTTTTGTCAACGTTCCACTGTTAGAAAAACTTGAGATTAACAATACCAAGCTTCCAAACCTTACGCAGGAAAGCTTCGCAGGGCTTTCGCAGCTTAAACTTTTGGCTTTTAGACATACGCCAATGACACCAGTGCCAGGAATGTTCCAAACCCTCGCTAGTTTAGAGGTTCTCATCATTGAGAATTCGTTAGATTCCTCATTGCCGGCAGGCATGTTCCGTGGGCTAAAAAACCTTCGGCATTTGCTAATGTCCCAAAATCAATTAGGGGCGTTACCTAAAGAGATATTCTGGGAATTGGTAAATCTAAATCTAGTATTTCTGATACAGGATGGGCTTACTTCTCTGCCAAAAGGGATTTTTAGTGCACAGGTAAGTCCCCTAACGCTGAATCTAAGCGAGAACCAAATCTCTTTCTCAAAAGATTGGTTTGTAGATAATGTGAATGTTCTCCATCCTTGTTTAGAGGCGCTAATACTGCAAAAAAACAACTTAGCTATAATAGATAGTGTGCAATTTGCTGACTTCCCAACGCTTGTGTATTTAGATCTAAGCCAGAATTTGCTTAGTGATTTACCTAGGGATTTTTTTGTCCATCTTTCTGCCTTAGAAGAATTACATTTGTCCGCCAATCGCTTCTTCGAGTTTCCTACGGCGCTCAACGAAAAGAATCGACTAAAACGGTTTCACATGGACAAAAACTTTCTTGCCGAGGTTCCTTCTGAATTCTTTGCTCGACTTGAAAAAATAGAACTTCTTGATTTTAGCCTGAATCAGCTTGTCCGTTTCCCGTTAGCTGGTGAGTTGGATCAGTTAAAATCACTCGTTTATCTTAGCTTGGATTATAATCCAAATTTGGAGTGGAAGCTCCATGAGAAGCAATGTGCCCAAAGTAAAGACTTTAAGATAGAAGTTAGAACATACGGGACGCTGGCTTATTGTCCTAGTAGGTAGGATTTTAAGTAGGAGATGGCTCGACAGTAAATCGCTCTAAGTGATTCTTTACAAAGGTACGAGACGTTTTCTGGCTGCAGGGAAAAAGGTCGTAAAAAAGAATAGGTAGGTGTACGAATTTTTCTAGATCCGCGCACTGCCAAGTCAGAATTACAGCCACTCGACGTATATCAAGAGCACGCTCCTTAGGTTCCAAGGGCCGTCTATATCTATAGTTATAAATAAAAGATTGGAGGGCGATTTCCTTGATTAACAACCCCATCGTATATGCGTTATTACCAATGAAGTCATCACAATTGTAGCCACCATCTTTATCTTTACATAATGTATGTGAACTATTCAATCGCATATGGTCTGTTTCATGAAAGATCACTGAAAACTGAACAACTTTTCGACTACCTAGCCCCCAAAATTCAGGAAAGATATTTAATACAGCTGACCCATCTTTATAGTAAAGAGTCGTATTCATAAAAATATAGTTAGGGCCGATTTTTGCTGACTGGGTCGTGTTATGAACAAGCGGATCTTTCGACAAAACATAGCTTACTAAACGCTCTCCCAAGGTAGAATCAGAACGAAACCATCTAGAAACACCATTACAGCCTTGTAGATCTGTTTCCGGGGCGAAAAAACACTGAATTTCTTTGGGGAATTGGATTTTTGGAAAGGCAAGCATTCGATTTTGTTTGGGCCAGACAAGAGGAGTGTCTGTATGTAGAAGATCATCAAAAATATCAATAAATTTCGAACGATACTGCATTGATTTTTCAGTGGCTTGAAAACTTTCGTCAAAGCGAATGACGGACTCTAAGAAAGAGCGACAATTGTGGATGACCTGAAGACGCTGTAGGGCTCCTGCTTGAGAAGGAATACGGCAGTGTTTAATAAGTTTTTCCTCTAGTTCAGCCTGGCGTTGCAGATCACGCTGGAATTTCTTTTCCATTACATGCGGAGCCATCGCTCGCATACATCCAACCAGGCTAAACAGAATGAGGCTGATGATAAAGGTGGATATAATTCTCACGAGAGGGTTACCAAGATTCTTACTTCTGAGGATTAAGTTTGATTTCAGCGAAGCCATCAGCGGGAATCGAACCCACGACCTACGGTTTACGAAACCGTTGCTCTACCAACTGAGCTATGATGGCGGTGCGTATCCTTTGTACTGGGAATTTTCAGAAAAGGCAAGATCCTTCGAAGAGACATCCAGACTAGACCTTACGTTTTTCATGATTGCATTACAAAAGTTATTTATTAAATTAGAACTCACCACGCACCTTGTATATGAAAAGGAGAATTCTCAAATGAAGCGTATAACGCAAAAACACATAAGGATGGTTGGGATTATAGCAGGGAGTTTCACCCTAACCCATTGTTGGGCAGATGCTTTAGGATGTGGAGCTCGCGAGGTAGGGGCAAACGTTTTGACCCGAGCAGAGCTAAGAGAAGCAGGAATTAAAACAGCCGCAGGAACCATTGAAGAGGAGGAAGTTTTGCCAGAGGCAGCGGCGATAGACACATTAGGCCTTGCGGTGGAAGAGCAACTAAATCCTGGTGCGCCTGCAGCGAGGCGGAGGATAGAGACGAGGGGTATTGCTGGGGCCGAACCGGGCAACGCTTATCGGCCAAGGAGAATGCGTGAAGCAGGAGAGCCGCCCGATGCCATCAGTGCGGCAGAGCCTGATACCGTCCGTACCACAGATTATGAAGCTGAGCCAGCACACCGGATCCTTAGAAGAAGGAATGTTGAGATCCTTCCAGAAAATATAGGATTACCTGAAGATGTGATGTCTCGAGAAACCCTTATCACAGAAGGCCCACCAAGCGATTGTAATGAGTATATACAGGCTATGTGGAGACATTGGGCGAGGCATTTGAACGATCCGAATACACGAGGCGCGGCACTGCTCTCTTCGGGACCCCGAAATTTCTTCCTCGCCGAAACAACAGAAGCAAAAATAGATGCTATCGCGAATAGGCCAAACGCATGGAAAGAGAGGCAAATGTTTGATAGGGGGATGTTACAATTGTCACGGTAGGGATCTTCTTTATTTCGCAACAACGCTTGCAACGTCTTCCACATGCCCCTTTACAGAAACTTTTGGATATGCTTTCAAGAGACGCCCACTTTCATCAATAACAAACGTGGAGCGGATGACCCCTTCCGAAATCTTGCCGTATAAATTTTTTTCGCCGTAAGCCCCAAATCGTTTGGCAACATGGGCATTTGGGTCTGAGAGCAGCAAAAATGGAAGGTTGTATTTCGCTTTAAACTGTTTATGAGACTCGATCGAATCAGGGCTAATTCCTAGGACCACAACTCCTTTTTCATGAAATGCTGGCAGGCGATCACGAAAATCACAAGCCTCTTGGGTGCATCCCGGAGTATCGTCTTTTGGGTAGAAGTATAGAATAACTTTTTTCCCTCGGAAATCAGAAAGACGATGATTGTTTTCATCGTCGCCGGCTAGGTTAAAATCAGGCATGGAATCGCCTGGCTGAAATAGAAATGGTTGAGCCATACCACTTCATTAACTTGGCAAGCAGGAAAAGGTCAACCAGAAAGCTACATTGCCGTTATGAACCCGTTAGGAACTTATATAGAACAGCTAAGAGAGATTTTATCCAAAGATATTCAACTCTTGACAGGTTGCGGTTATTGCTGGTTATCACTGTTTAGCAGGTTGCTGTCATTGCCGCTTATCGTTGCTCTTCTCGTAAAAATACATATAGTAAACAGAGTATGGTGCAAGAACTCCCGCCTTTTCGTGTCGCGACCTGGAATGTGAATTCTCTTCGAATCAGAAAACCCCGTTTGTTTGATTGGCTCGCCAAACATCGTCCGGATGTAGTTTGTTTGCAAGAGCTGAAAATGCCCACGGATCAATTCTCGGCTTTGGAATTTTTACAGCTAGGCTATCGGGCTGTCTGGGTAGGCCAAAAAGCATATAATGGAGTTGCCATCCTTTCGAGAGAGGAGCATGGAGTTCTTACAAATGTGCATGAGAGTCTTCTGGATGAGGATGAAGATAAGGCCGCGCGGCTCATTGCTGCAACCATTCCTGGCCTTGGAGTGAAGGTGATGTCGGTTTATGTCCCAAACGGTCAAATGGTTCCTTCGGAGAAGTTTGACTATAAGCTGAAGTGGCTGTCTCGATTTAAGAAGTATCTTGAAACATATTGCGATAAAGACGAACCTTTAATGATTGGGGGTGACTTTAACGTGGCTCCTGATGACCGGGATGTCTATAACCCCGAGGGATGGAAAGACTCAGTTATTTGTCACAAAGATGCACGGGCCGGGCTCGCCGATATTTTTTCTTTTGGACTTTACGATACGTTGCGTCTTTATACCCAAGATCCAAATATCTATACTTACTGGGATTACCAGCAACTGGCATTTCCCAAAAACCTCGGGCTTCGGATTGATCACATCCTAATCACTAAACCTCTTGTGCCTCTCTGTAAAAAGGCATGGGTGGATCGAGAATCAAGAAAAGGCGAGAAGCCCTCTGATCATGCTCCGTATGTGGTGGAGTTTGGTCATTAGATTCTTTTCTAAAAGCTTTACACGAAGTATAGTAAGCAAAATGGCCAAAAAATTCGAAACTCCTAAAGGAACCCGTGACTTCTTGCCTGAGGAGATGCGTTTGCGTAGCGTCGTCTTTGACAAATTGCGTCACGCCTTTTCTTTGTTTGGGTATGATGAACTTGACACACCTGCCTTTGAGTACCTAGAAGTACTCACCCTAAAAGCGGGTCCCCAAGCAGAGAACGAGATTTACTCCTTCAAGGACAAATCGGATCGCTCGTTAGGGCTTCGCTTTGACCTGACCTCATCAACGGGAAGATTTGCCGCAAACCATCCTGAGCTAAAGCGGCCTATCTATCGTTACCAGATTGGCAAGGTGTGGAGGTACGACCGACCTGCGGCGGGGCGGTATCGCGAGTTTTACCAGGCAGATGCGGATATTTTGGGGAGTTACTCGATGGATTGCGAGGTCGAGCTTCTGCTACTTGCAGATTTCGTCTTGAAAGAATTTGGTCTGAATCAAAGCGTGTTTTTGGTAAATCATCGGAAAATTTTGGATGCTCAGATCCGTTTGGCTGGCATTCCAAGCGAGAAAAAGGCACAAGCCTTACGTGCGATTGATAAATTAGATAAAATTGGCGTGGACGGCATTATTGAAGAGGCGATAAAATATGAGATCGAGAAGCCTCAATTTCTTGCACTCATAGATCTGCTTGGAATCTCTTCCAACACGGATGCAGCTTTAGAAACGAGCGATTACCTTCGCCATATCGAACCTTCTCTGTCTCAAGATGAGGTGGGTGCCTTGGGCCTCAAAGAGATACGACACATTCTTTCAAAGGCAAACGATTTAGGATTTGGCAACAGGCTGAAGATCGAGCCTACGCTTGCTCGCGGGTTAGACTACTACACGGGACCTATCTTTGAGGCGCGGGCTGGGGTGGGCCAAGGACTGCTTAGTTTTGCGGGCGGAGGGCGGTATGATGATTTGATTGGCCTCTACGGAGGCCAGCCCCAGGGAGCTGTTGGGTTTTCGTTTGGCGTAGAGCGTCTGATTGATTTGCTACAAACCCAGGGGCATCCTGACAAAAGGTCGCAACCTGTACTGATTGGACCTGTTGGAGAAGGACAAATGGTGGCAGCTGAGGAAGTTGCTATGACTTTGCGGCATGCACAAATTCCAACCCGCGTCCTTGTGGGGCACGTTTCCCCTGGGAAACATCTTCAGTATGCGGAAGCGATTGGTGCGAATTGGATGATCTTTGTGGGAGAGAAAGAGGAAAAAGAGCAGAGATATCCCCTCAAAGACCTGTCGGCTCGTTCAGAAAAGACTCTTTCTCTAGCAGAAATCATCAAGCAGATCCGTCCCTGAAAAGGAGAGATGCAAGGAGTGGACGTCAGCTAAGTTATCGTAAGCCAAACCTACTATCGGATTACAGAGAGTTTAGGTAAAAAGAAACGGGCGGTTTCTTTATCATACACTTGCTTTTTTCCATAATTTCCTTCATGATCGACCAACGTAGGTCTATGAATTAATCAAAAAACGCCTCTTTAGATTGCAAAACAAGGGAAAAGCTATGAGATCTTCAAAACGTCTAGTTTGGTTTGAGCCTTTATTCTTTCTGTTTCTTTTTTTCTCTTCTCAAGGGTTTGCTGCCCAAGGGTCGCAAACGGCTGATCTTGCGATCCAAGTTACCTCGCTTCAGCAAACGATGCCTAAACCGGGGGAGTTCGTTGATTTTGTAGTAAAGGTAAGCAACCAGGGTCCAGAAGGCACCTTTCTCTCGAGCCGAGTTGAGGCCCATTTGCCGCCTGAATATACGGAGATTACCTGGAATTGTACGGTAAATCCTCCTTTGAGTGTAGGCGCGCCCTGCTCTGCCTGCCCCGCACCTCATTATGGAACGGGGAATATCAACGAAGATGTGGGACTCACGACAGGAACCTCGCTGATTTTTAATGTGCATGCTCGGGTTCCAAAAGATGCTTCTAATCCTCTGATCTACTCAGCTTCGGTAACTGCCCCCTCTTGGGTTGTTGACCCGAATGCAGCGAATAATCAGGATTCGGTATCTTTGATGAAGGGATCAGATCTTAGCATTTCGCTTCAGGCGACCCCAAATCCTGGCACGGGCCATCAGCCTGTATCCGTGATAGGAAACATATGTAATTCTGGACCTTATGCTGCCGAGGGGGTGAGCTTCCAATTTTCTCTTCCGCAGGGGGGGACGATTCAATCAGCAGAGGGTAAAGGCTTCAACTGTAATGGAGTCGGGGCTCAACTACTATGTGAGCGGGTTCCTCTCGTAGAGAAGGATGGATGTATTCAAATCCAATTTACCGTGATCCCTCCGCCCGCGCTTGAGCTGATTCCAGTACAGGCGTCTGTGAGCAGCAGCAAAACACAAGAACTTTCGCCCGCGAACAATACAGCCAAATTGCAGTTTGGTGTGGTCAATCCTGATAAGCTTGCTCTGACAGGGGGAGGCCTTAGCTGTAGTACCTTGGAACCAAGCCAGCCTTTGGGCATTGGGGGCTTTCCCTTGCTTTTCGGTTTGATGGGCTGTCTCTTTGTGGGACACCTATTTATGTTGTGGTTCTGGCGTCGTCGAAAGACAACAGAGTTAGCGTAGGAAAAAATAAAATCAGCAGAATTCTTGGTTTTCTCAAAAAAGATCCTTAAACTTCTCTATAAAATTTATAACTTACGTCTTTTATCTCAAGGTATATCCATTCTTTGAGATGAAATGGGATGAGTTCCATAGGCTGCAAATAGGAACGAGGAGGCAAAAGAACGATGGACAGAGAAAAGCATAAGAGGTTCTACCAGTTTACAGGCCTTAAGACACTCCCTCTTGTTGGAGTAGGGTTGCTTTTGGGGTTGGGGTTCGTGCTTTTGGTAGGACAAAGTGCCGAAGCGGAAGGATTCCAAATCAATCGTTACGAGCCCACGCCTGCGGGAGAGTGGTCATTCATGGTTGATCATCCCTGGTACTCGCGATCAGGTCCTATGTCTCGCTATTTTTCGGGAGGCATCACGTTAGATTATGCTCATAATCCCTTGGTTTTTGGTCAGACCGATGCGAATGGAAACTTTTTTGTCAATTCCTATGTCATCGAGCATCTCTTGATGGGACACGTGGATCTTTCAGGCTCTTTTGCGAACCGGGTGAATATTCATTTTAGTTTGCCTATCACTCTTTTACAGAGAGGCTCTCTCGTAGATGCTGCACTGGCAGGAGTGACTTTGACCGAGACTGCGGCTGTCGGGGACCCCCGGTTAGGTATCACGCTCCGTCTATTCGGAAATCCTTACAAAGATGCCATTTCGATGCACCTCGGAGCGTATGTTTGGTTTCCTTTGGCCAATTATGCAGGCACGTTTGAAAATCAGGAACGCGAAAGCGGCTGGCGCGTGATGCCTCAAATTATTTTGTCCGGATTGAAAAATCGGGTGAGTTGGTCTCTTGTAGGGAGGTTTTATTATCGGCCAGATGCGCAGATTGGATATACAAATCTGGCAGACAATCGGGCCGGTATGGAAGTCCAAGCAGGGCTTGCGATTGCCTATGCGGATGTAAGTAGACGGTTTAGCATTGGGGCAGAAGCGCTGGCTTCTGCGATGGTGACCAACATCCCAGACGGTATGTTTTATCCAGGAACCACCAGCGTCGAGCTTCTTCCTCTTACCATCAACTTCAATATTGCTAATCAGGTGAATGTTGGTTTGGCCGGAGGGCTGGGACTTTTACGGCAGCCCGGGACGCCGGATGGTCGTGCGATTCTACGATTAGCTTATGCACCGATGCCAAAGCCAGACCGGGATCAAGATGGTGTGATTGATGAGAAGGATGTTTGCCCCGATGAGGCAAAGGGGGTAAACCCAGATCCAGAGCGTCTTGGTTGCCCGCTTCGAGACCGCGATAAAGACGGAATTTGGGATAAGGATGATGCTTGCCCAGATCAGCCAGGGATAAAAAGCAAAGATCCGAAGAAGCATGGTTGTCCAGATCGGGATCAGGATGGATTCATCGACCAAGACGATGAGTGCCCCGATATGGCTGCTGGGCCCAATCCTGATGAGGCACATTCTGGCTGCCCTCTCAAGGACCGGGATCAAGATGGGGTATGGGATAAGGATGATGCTTGCCCCGATGAGGCAAAGGGGGTAAACCCAGATCCAGAGCGTCTTGGTTGCCCGCTTCGGGACCGCGATCAAGACGGGGTATGGGATAAGGATGATGTTTGTCCGGACGAGCCTGCGGGAGTAAATCCAGATCCGGGGCGTCCGGGCTGTCCGAAGAAAGAAACGTCGGCAGTCCTTGAGAAAAGGCAGATTCGGATCTTGGATAAGATTTATTTCGCCACCAATAAATCTGTGATCAAACCACCCTTTCATGTCCTTTATGATGTGATGCGGATACTGCAGCGAAATCCTCAGGTGACGAATGTCCGGATCGAAGCGTACGCAGACTATCGGGGTACGAAAGCATTTAACAAAAAACTAAGCATAAATCGAGCCAAAGCTGTATTTGAATTTCTAACGAAAGACCAATTTGATCCAACCACAAACCAAGCGCTACAGGCGATTGATCCAAGTAGGCTCACGTTTACTGGCTGTGGCCGTATTGAACGAAAACCACAAGGAAAAACAAATGTGGATGGGATTCAAGAAGACCGACGGGTCCAGTTCATTATCGAGGGCGAGGAGTGCGCTTCGTTAAAAGAAGAAACCTCCGCCAAAGAAACTTCTGTACCCTAAGTCAGGGAGTCCTAAACCCTAGAGAGAGTTGATATCGATATTGGCGCGATATCGCTCTCTAGGGTTTAGGACGCTATCTTCTATAAAACTTGCTGGAACCCTTGTTCCTGCCTGGCTTTGGGATAGTTTGCCTGGACGAATAAGAGATTTCTTAGTTTTGGTAGTGATACTCTTGATGAACGGAAATGTGATTTCCTGCCTCATCTATATAAATTTGAGTCGTCTGAATAAGTACAGTTGATGTGGTATGAACTTCGAAAGTTTGTGGGAGCGCATCTGTATCCGCTTCAGGTCGATCGAGAACCTCTCTAGCAATGGAAGCAGGGGTGTTCAACTCTTGAAGTAGGGTTTTTACAAAAAGACCCCAGAACAGAACGGAAACGATAAGAACAAAACTGCGGAGATGGTTGGTTACATGGGGAGCAGTCATACTTTGATCGTAACCTGCGGGTTTATTTTGTCAACGAAAATTACCAGTGAAAGAAAAGGGTTTTATGAATCATTTTGTCTACCACCGCTTTGCTTATTTCTTTGTTTTAGCAGCAGTCCTCTTTGCAAAATCTTACAAAGGAAGAGCATCCGATACGTCTGCTCCCATCCAGCGGTTCTATGAAGGAGAATACCTTCCTCTTTTTTCGCAAAAACCTTATGCAATGGTTTCGGAGGGCGCTCCTCTCGAATGGGGCGTTGGAGCTGTCCAGGCTGAACGGTACGGCGCGGTTTTCTTGGTAAGCCAAGCAGTGGATGCTTCTAAGCTGTCTCCTTCTCTAAGCGCTTGGGTTGGGGCTTCTGTGAATCTTTATCAAAGGAACCAACGATTATGTCAGGCTCAGATTCGGGGCTTCAGATTGGTTGAATATACGTTTGAAGAGGGTTTGCTGAAAGACAGTGAGGAAAAAAGGTTTATTACAGATGCTGAGAAAGAGAAAGTTTGGCCTTCGCCCCTGCCTTCTTTGGAAAAATCATACCAGGAACAGACCATGACGCTGGTGGCTGATCTAGATAGCCTTGAGGCTTGTGCAGGGGCCGAGTGGGCCCAGCTCGCAGAATTACCTGCGGCTGAGTTTGCAAAACTTCAAAAGACAGATGCTCAGTTAAAAACGTTCATCGTACGATCCTTGGCGAAAACCCAAAGCTATCAGAAGAAGCAGGCTGAATATGTTGCCTTTCTCAAAGAACGGACTGCCTCGAAACGGACGAAATCGCGAGCCTCTTTAAGGTGGGATTCTTCTAAGGCATCCCATAACGTATATTCTTACCGTTTCTTATCTGACTCGTCTCTGTACATTCTTGGGGTCGTTCGTGAGGGATCCATATGCTCTGACCAGTTTGCTGGAGAGGCATGGGCTCTTTGGAAGGTCTATGGAGAGGGAAAAAAAAGAACGTTCCAACTTATCATGGAGGGAACTTCGGTGCCAGGCGGGTTCTTTGATGGACTTGCTCTCTTTTTGATGAGAAGTGGGACCAAGGGGAATCTGTTCTTTGGGACCTCCCATGGGGCTGTCTCTACGTCGAAGTCTTCAGACGCAAAACAGGCTGAGACCTATCAAGTTCCCATCGTTCCTATGTGTTCGTGTTAGTTTTTGCTTGGTGAGGGTTGATGCGAAAGGCATTCTTTTCTGGACAAAGGGCACTTTTAGGGAGATGGGGACGAGGGATCACAGCCAGTTGCAATAGGTCGTGAAGATGGTAAGCCCCACTCACTCCACGATCCATCGTATACACATAACTTCTGATATCCAGCGACAGTGGCGGCCAATGCCAAGATGCAAGAAGTCACCCCAGAGCCACAGGTAAAAATAAGTTTTTGATTCGGGTTGGCTTTTCTAGAAAAAATGGACTGAAGTTCCTTTTGGGTGCGCAGGTAACCACGATGCAGCACAGTGCCAAAAGGCACATTGTGAGACCCGGGAATATGACCTGAGCGTAGGCCTTTCCGGGGTTCAGCTTCGCGTCCAAGATAGCGGGCTTCTGAACGTGCATCCATGATGGAAAAAGTTTCATCATGGATTGCTGCTAAAACTTGGTCAGCATCACAAAACATTTCTGGACAGGGATGAGAAGCAAAGTCTCCGGTCTGAACAAGAACTTGTTTTTTTGGCTCGCAGGGAACGTTTGCCTTCAGCCAGGCAGGAAACCCTCCGTCCAGAACAGAAACCTGGTGATGTCCCATCGCTTTAAACATCCACCAGGCACGTGGGCTTGAATAAATGCCAAGCCGGTCATAAACAACGACAAGGCTGTCGGTTCGTACCCCTAGGGCTTGGACTTCCCTTTGGAAATGAGGGGCCTTGGGCATCATATGGGGAAGCGGGCTTACCGGGTCGCAGATTTTTTTATCAAAATCGAAAATTTGGGTTCCTGGGATTTGTAATTCGTTGGCTAGATCCGGACTTGAATTGCTTCCAACCGGTTGCAAGCTTGCATCCAAAATAATTAGGTTTGTTTGGTATAAATTTGCTGCCAGCCACTCTACAGAGACAATAGGCGTAGGAAGTGAAGGTATGAGAACCTTTTGCATCAAAGTGGAACCCTCCTGTATTAAAGCATGTTCAACCGACGGATCGCAAATGTACCTTTTTTTATGTAAGAACACCAGATTACATGAGAACGTCGGCTTTCCTGCAAAGGCGGTGTATTCATATGACTGAGGCAATGCGGTTTTGGCTGCGAAGGTGGTCTACGAGGAAGTCTGCGTACCCATGGCTGGCATAAACCACTTTTGCCCCAGTAGCATCAATGGCTTTGAGCAAAGAAGGCCAATCCGCATGATCCGATAGGACAAAGCCAGCATTGACAGAACGGTTGCTGTACGTTTCTCTGGTAAGCATCCATCCCGAGGCAAACCCAATAGAAACGGGAAGAGTGGTGCCTAAGAAGCGAGCTGGTGAGATATGGGGTGGCACCAGGATCAAGGAGCGGCTGAGCTCGCTTAGGGAGCAAGAGCGATTGAATACATTGGCTGGAGGAAGAGGAACACCGCTTTTCCGATAGGCTTCGTTGAGAATAGCAATGTTAGGATGAACCCATATCGGCCCAATCTGTGGATTGATCTGCGCTAAAATGCGCTGCGCTTTCCCAAGGGCATAGGCGGAAAGAAGGCTGACTTTTCCTTCCTGCTGGTTGTTTTGCCACCATGCTTCAATAGCGTGGATGGTAGATTTGGGATCGGGCCACCTGTAGATAGGCAGGGCAAACGTAGACTCAGTGAGAAAGAGATCGCAAGGTACGGGCTCAAAGGGGAGGCAGGTGGGATCTTCTTCAAGCTTATAGTCTCCCGAGACGACCAAGACCTGATGGCTTGATTCTATCCGTATTTGGGCCGACCCTAAAATGTGACCGGCGGGATGAAGGGACACCTTTGTGTCTTTGATCTGAAGAGATTTCCCATACGGAAGGAATTGAATCGAGACTGATCCAAGCCTGGTTCGTAGGATATGCTCGGAGGAAGAGGCTGCTAGGTAGGATCTTGATCCAGGGCGGGCATGATCTCCATGGCCATGGGTAATAACGGCACGATGAACAGGTCCTGTCGGATCGATATAAAAATCGCCCGCTTCACAATAAAGCCCCTTGGGGGTAGATCGTATGAGAGCAGAGGGGAGCATGGGTAGACTATGGCCGAACTTTAGAAAGGATGCAACCGAAGGCACAAAAAGCGCTAGTCAAAAGGGTAAGAATTAAAAACAAACCCCATAGGAAAATTCCTACGTAGGCAGAGAGACGTAGATATTTACTAGGTTCTTGCATGAGTCCTCCAAGTCTAAGTGAAGATATTGAGGACGTATCCTCGGCTAAAAATTTGTTGAGGACACGTCCTAGGGTTTATTAAAAGCTGGTCGCTAAAAGAAGAAAGAGAATGAATCGAATTGGAACACATCAGCAAAAAAGAAAGTAAGGTGCCCTAGATTCTAGAGGGCTTCGGGAAAAATTTGCACAAACTCTGCTCATTTGTACCGTAAGGTCGAAGAATATTTCCCTCCAAAGAAAGCTATGTTAGAAAGGCCTCAATGTGTAACGGTGCTATCGGATCAAAGCAAACCAAGAGTATCCAAAATCAAAGTCTATTCATTCTCCTATTACTTTTATGTTTAAACTGTACTCAGTCTTTGGTTCGGGATACGAGCGGTCAGGCAACACGGAGTGCTATTCAGACTGCACTAGCGGACGATTTAAGGCGAAAAATCTTGCAGACGGTGCTAAAGGACCTACAGGATCCTGAAGTGCGAACACTTGCTCGTCAGGCAACACGCGAGTTTATGGCTGGAGCTATTCAAGGGATTGGTGAAAATTTAGAAGGGAAGATTGATCCTTTAGTTAGTACGCTTACCCAAGCCATGATGAGGGCGATCAAAGAGCAAGGGGGCCCAGCTCTTCAAGAAGCATTGCCATCGATAGAAGATGCCTTAAGGAAGGCGGTAGCTTCTTCGGTACGAGCCGTGGGCAGAACTATTCGCCAGAGTGCGAAAGGGGATTTAAATATAGCAACCCAAATGCTTGTAAGGACTGCCGTACAGACCGCTTTAGAATCATTAGGGCAAGCCTGGAAGACCCATAAGCAGACATGGGCGATAGAATTGGAGCATGTTCTTTTAGAACAGGCGAATCCAATCCTAGAAAAGATGGTGCGTCATCTAGCCAAAGAAGCGATTTATGGGCTAAAAGAAGGGATCCATGAGACAAAATTCGAAGGACTTCCTTCTTACGATGCCGCCCTCCACGAGGCAGGGCTTGGCTTAGGCGTAGGTATCGGGGAAGGTTTGGCGAAGAGTGTTGCAAAAGATCCGATGAAGCCAGTCTTACTTATTGTGGCTACTGTGTTAGGTGCGATTTCGATAACGAATCTCATTTTGGTCTTTATCTTTTGGCGAAAGTATGAAAGGGCATCTAAGTCGCTATCGTTATTTGTGCACCAATTATCTCGGATTTCAGGGACTGATTCTAAAATTCCTGATCTTATGAGCTTGGTTGAGGCTGCCCACAAAGCGGCAGGCCATGGTGCATGGCTTGACCAGTTTCTAAAAAGGAAAGGACTTTACCCTCCGAGCGGCGATCCGATACAAAAACAAAGTAATGAAGAAAGCAAAGAGTAGCCTATGAACCATTCTACAAAAGTTCCGTCTCTATTTTTCTTCTTTCGAAAGCATCTCCGGGTTTATCTGCTAGGTGCACTTATGCTGGTTGCATTTCAGCTGTCGATGAATAGGATTGATTGGTTATCAAAAATAGCCGTTGATCGGATTTTTTCTTCCGAAGGCGTCTCTCAAACAGCTTGGCATCTTCTTTTGTGGATGGGCGTCCTTGCGGTAATTGCATTTTTGGTCAGGCTTGCCAGCCGTTGGTTCATCTTTTTTGCGGGTCGCGATATCGAGTACGAGCTAAGAAAGCGCTTTCTATCACAACTCTATCGATTAGGATCTGCATTTTACCGAAAGATGCCAGCAGGAGATATTATGAGCCGCGGTACGAACGATCTTATGCAGGTGCGGCTGCTTATGGGGTTTGGCGTCATGAATTTGATCAACGTAGGGCTCGCACTTGTGAGTGCCCTGCAAGTGATGCTCAGCATCTCGTGGAAACTCACGGTGGTATCCCTCTCGATTTTACCTATGCTTCTCCTAATTACGCGACTCTTTTCAGGACGGATGTTTGCTGGAAACCGAAAGAACCAAGAAGCGATAGGGGCGCTAAGCAGCTTTTTACAATCCCATCTAAGTGGCATTCGGGTCATTCGTAGTTTCGCCTTGGATGTGGCCCAACTGGGTCGTTTCGACCAAGCAAACGAAGCGTATCTAAAGGCAAGCCTCTATCTTGCCCGGGTTCGTGGGGCTCTTGGGCCTCTCTCAGGGGCTATTTCAGCACTAGGGCTCCTTCTGTTTTTCTGGTACGGGGGACGATTGCTTTTGTTGGGTCCACAGCAGGGAGGAATTACTCCAGGAGGATTTTTTGCATTTTCCTTAGCGTTAGCTCGAATGACGTGGCCTATGATTGCACTGGGATTCGTTATGAGCATTTTACAGAGGGGAAGAGCAGGGTATGCGAGACTTAAAGAGATCCTCGACGAGGAGCCCGAGACCAAAGATGGTCCCCTCCAGGCCCCGAAGAATATTCAAGGAGCTTTGCACGTAAAGAATCTTTCATTTCTGTACGGTACTAAGCGAGTACTCTCAGAGGTTACATTTTCAGTACCTGCAGGAGGTTCGATCGCTGTTGTCGGGAGAACGGGTTCGGGAAAGTCAACCCTTGCCCTTCTTTTGACTAGACTCTTGCCTACCCCCAAAGGAGCTGTATTTATTGAGGGGTACGATATTTGTGATTTGCCCCTCTCCTTTGTCCGTCAGACGATAGGATATGCACAGCAAGAGGCTTTTTTATTTTCGACAACCATCTCAAGAAATATAGGTTTTGCTCTTCCTGAGACTGATTCACCTTCGGCAGTGCATTTGATTGAGAGGGCTGCTCAAGAAGCGCAGATTCTAGAAGAGATTCAGCATTTGCCAGAAGAATTTGATACGATCGTGGGAGAGCGTGGCATTCAGCTATCGGGAGGACAGAAACAGCGAATTTCGCTGGCCAGAGCCCTTTTATCTCAGTCCAAACTCCTTCTTCTTGATGATCCATTAAGCGCGGTGGATGCAAAAACGGAAAAGGCGATTCTAGAGACTCTATCAAGGCAGCTCAAAAGAACAGGCCTTCTCTTAATTACCCACCGTGTCATGGCGGCTAGTATTTGCGACCATATTCTTGTCCTGGATGAAGGAAAGATTATTGAGCAGGGAACGCATGAGGAACTTTTAAAGCATGGTGGGCTTTACTCAGAATTTGCTAAGGAGCAGAAGATAGAGCAGGAGCTGGCTCTCTTAAGTGAAGAACCTCTTCTAGAGTCCTCTACAACCCAAGGAGAGAAATGATGAGCGCTCCCCAGATAACGAAATCCTCTGCTCAGCCCTCTGGAAGGACCGAGCAAAGACTAAAAGAATTCCACGAAGAGGGAGCTATTGCGCGTAGTCATGATTTGGGCTTCTTAAAAAGACTGTGGCCATTTATTAAGCCTCACAAAAAGTACTTGGTTACCGCGATTATGACCATCCTAATCGCAGCAAGCCTCCAATTGGTGAGGCCTTTACTGATGGGGAGTGTTGTTGCCCATGCAGAGCAAAAGCAGGCGGACCTGCTTTTGCGGGATGGTCTTCTTCTGACAGCCCTTACTATGTTTGGGCAAATTCTTGTCTTTGTTCAAGTGTATACCATTCAGCTTTGTGGCTCGCTAACTATGGCTGATTTACGTCGACATGTTTTCTTATTCTTTCAAAAGTTAGGCCTCCGCTTTTTTGATAAGACTCCTGTAGGCAGGCTGGTTACACGAGCCACGGGAGATGTTGATGCGGTCGGGGAGTTATTTGCCTCAGGTGTGATTAACGCAATTGGGGACCTCATCACCCTCTTAGGAATTATCATCATGATGCTGGTGCTGAATTATCGTCTTGCCTTGATCGCATTTATTGCTTTTCCTATCGTGGGAATTTTGGCAATTTTTGTAAGGAACCAAGCGAAAAAAGCATATCGAGAGATTCGAGTAAAAACCGCCAGACTCAATGCATTTTTAAATGAACAAGTCGGAGGAGTTTCGGTTGTTCAGGCTTATAACAAAGAAGAGAGCATGGAAAAAGAGTTCGATGCCATCAATGGTGGTTATCGGGATGCGAATAAACGCTCCATTTTCTACGAATCCTTCCTAGATGCAGTGATTGAGCTTGTGAGCACCCTTTGTATCTCCAGCTTGCTTTGGTGGGCGTTGTTCCGAAGATTTTCGTCCGACGGTGTTTCGTTTGCACTAATAGTAACCTTTACCCAATATCTCCGTCAGTTTTTTGAACCTATCAGCCTTTTAGCGCAGAGGTACACTGTTCTCCAAAGTGCTATGTCTGGAGCAGAAAGAATCTTCCAGCTTCTCGATGAGCCTACAGAGGAAAGTGCGCAAAACCCCTTGGGAGAAGCTGAAACAGAGAAAATGGTAGAAGAAGGTGAGAGTGAATCGAGAGAGGCTCTTGCTTTTCGTCACGTGGGTTTTTCATACCGAGATGGGGTTCCTGTGCTGCAGGATGTGACGTTCCAGGTAGCCCCAGGGGAGAGGGTCGCTTTGGTAGGACCAACGGGGGCTGGCAAGACTACGGTGACAAGCCTGGTTTTGCGTCTTTATGAAATCACCGAAGGGGAGGTGCGAATTTTTGGAAAAAGTCTTTCTGCCTATTCAAAGGAAGAGCTTCGGAAACTATTCTCTGTGGTTCCCCAAGATGTTGTGTTATTTTCAGGCACAGTTCTTTCAAATATCGCTTTAGGAGATCCGGTTCCTCACAGAGAACGCGCAGAAAAAGCTCTTGATCGAATTGGAGCGTTGGCATGGATCCAAAAACGCCCTTCGGGCTTAGATGCTATTGTGGATGAGCGTGGTTCTAATTTTAGTGCGGGCGAAAGGCAGCTTATCGCTTTTGCACGTGCCATGTATCGGGATGCCCCCTTTCTGATTCTAGACGAGGCAACTGCAAATATTGACTCAGATACAGAATCACGATTACAACGGGCTCTGGATGCGGCGATGCAGGGACGTACTGTGCTGGTTGTGGCTCACCGGTTGTCTACGGTTCGTTCTGCAGATAGAATCTTGGTATTTCAACGTGGGAAAATTGTAGAGACGGGCACGCATCAACAGCTTATCAAGCTGGGCGGTTTGTACCAGAAGCTGTACGAGCTTCAGTTTTCGAAACAGCATTAATTCAGACCAAAGCTGGTCCAAACCGGCATTGGTTCGAAACCACTCTAAAATGAGAAGCCAGGTGTATAGTTCTCTAGCTCTTTATCCGTTTTTTTCTCGTCTTCTTGTTTCCACTGCGACATCGGCTTTTTAGGCGGGGTAGTACAGATTTCTTCCCCTTTGTTCACGATATGCGGTTCTACAAAATTGGTAGCACACTGGCGATTATCTCGAAAGAAAGACCAAGTAATGTACGTCTTCCCATTGGGACTACGCAACTCCTTAGGAGGTGCTCGGAAGGGAGAGACCACATCCACAATGTCCCAGGCGGTGGCGTCAAAGCTGCTGTTCCCTGAGCGCTGCTCAAGCTTATGCTTACAAAGCGTCCCATCTTCGTTGAGCACAATCAGAACCTTGGCATGAGCCGTCATCGGGACATCTCCGCCTCCTTGACGATCGAGCATTGCTAAAAATTGGAATGCCCACTTTTTATGAATCTGGCGATGAATGCTTGCTATGTATTTTGCAAAGGGGTGGGCCCGCGTGCTGAGTTCGCTTTCGGTTCCTAGCTCAATCCCCGGAGTAAAGTTTTCTAACTCCGATTTCATGGCTGCCTGTTTCTTTTCAAACCGGTCCCAGTGTCCAGGAGCGGCAGAGGGTTTAAAGTTTCGGGCCACTTTTTGCTGAGCCTGGAACTGTTCTGTTCCGACGATGGCTTCGTAAGAGTTCCCTGGAAGGGTAAATGGATTTTGAGCGATCCTCTCTGCGGTGACAGAGGAACCTCCTAAAGGTCCTGCTGCTGGTTGTCCTGGTTTGCCCTGGTTTGCTGAGGTAGGTTCTGATCCTATGCCGGGTTTTAAGGAAGATGGCTCTATCCCAGGGGAAGACCCGGGTATCGCAGGGAAAGGGCCTGGCCTCGGGTCATGAGCCCCAGGGTTTGAATTTTTGGGGTCCGCTGTGCGCATAGCGAACACGCTCTGCGAGGGAAGAAAGTTGGGCACGCCTTGCTTTGTGCCTGGCTGTCTTGCAGCACGTGCTGGCGTTTTTTCGGTTTGCTTTGCCGGCTGCCTTACCGGAGGCAAGCGGGGCTCTTTTTTAGGCTGGTTCGTTTGAGCTTGCTTCTCCGGTTTTGTTAGCTCTGCAATCACCTTCTCACGATCACCCCTGTCTTTCTCGGTACTTTCATTTCTAGAAGAAGACTCTGCTCCTGATTGCCGTTTCTCGAGGTTAGTTTTCTTTGCTTGTCTATCTTTCTTTGTGCGGTGGTTTTTCTCGGCTAAAAATTTCGCTTCCTTGTTATCTTTCTCTTCGGGAAACTGGTCCTGGCTAACCATTTTCTCGTGAAGGTCTGGAAGTTTTTCGGGAAGAGGCTCAACTTCAACAGGAGTAAGCGGCTTTTTGGGTTCTGGGTCTTTCTTAGGTTCCGGCTTGCTAGGCTCCTTAGGGGGAAGCAGCTTTTGGGGTTCCGGGTAAAGAGGCTTAGGCTGCTCTGGGAAGACTTGGACAAGGCGTAGATCTGGGAGTTTTGGGGACTCAGGCAAGGAGGACTCTGGATAGGGCAGAGCAAGGTTCGGATCAATAAAGACAAGCTCTTCCGGTTGCCTTGGTTCTAGGTCGGGCGGCAAAGGATCAGCGACCGTGAGCAGCCGAGCAACTCCATACGGCAAAATGACAAACACGTGGATAGCTAGGGAAAAAAGCCCTATCCAAAACCACTTTTGTTTCCGGTCAGATCGACTGCGTACAAGCATTTTTGTTAGAACGCCTCTTTGTTAAGATCACATTCTCGTTAGAATTCCGCTATCGGGGAAATCCCTAAGATAAGAGCTTTTGTACCACAGATGCAAAAGAAGTACCATCTGCTTAGAGGGGACCCGGTGAAAATAAAACAGCCGAGCTTAAAAGGGCATGTGGTCATGGAGGCTTGTGGTAGGAGGTGATACGGAAGAGACCTATTGCCTCGAGGAGACCTTGGTAATCGTTTTATCCTGAGGAGACCTTGGTAATCGTGCCTGTTAGTTCACCTTTGTGAAGGCGAACCTTGATTGTTTCTCCTACTTGTAAATTTTCGGCAGAGACGGCGACGTGGTTTTGCTGATCCCATACTACGGCATAACCACGGCTTAGGACTTGTAGTGGGCTAAGCGCGTTTAGCTGTCCTACCAGGCTAGCAAACTGGTGCCTTTTGTTCTCAAGCACAGCCTGTTTGAAATTTCTTAAGCGCAGGGTGAACTGTTCTAGCGCTGCCCGGTGGTGCAGAAGCCGTGTCTTGGGATGCTGCTGGGAAAGACGCTGGGTGACCGTATGAAAATTCTGCCTAATCCGAGAAAGTTGCTTTTGGATACACGCCTGATGCTTGGTAAGCTCATGGTCCAGCTTTTGTTTCGCAGTATCAAGAGCACGGCCGGCTGCATGGAAGAGACGCTTGTGCAAATCGGTAAGCTCTGCCTCATAAAGAGCAAACTCTGGAACAACGCACTCGGCCGCTGCAGAAGGGGTAGGCGCTCGAAGATCGGCCACCCAATCAGAGATGGTATAATCCACCTCATGTCCTACTGCAGAAACAATGGGGACTTTACATCCGGATATGGACCTGGCAAGTTTTTCGTCGTTAAACGCCCACAGATCTGTGCTTGAACCCCCACCTCGAGCAATGATGATCACATCCACATGCGCTTCAAGGGAAGCAATCGCTTTACAGATTTGCTCGGGGGCCAAATCTCCTTGCACAAGGCAGGGGCTGACCAGGAACCGTACCCTCCCTCGACGGGTAGCCACCCGCAAAATATCTCTGAGTACAGCTCCATCAAGAGACGTGGCAATGCCTACACGTTTCGGAAACCGTGGTAAAGGCCTTTTTCGTTCTTTGGCAAACAGGCCCTCCTTCTCTAATTTTTGTTTTAGTTCTTCAAAGGCTTGCTGTAATTCTCCATCACCGCTAAGCAAAAGCTCTTCTACATAAATTTGGAACTTCCCCTGCGTTTCATAAATGCCTAGGCGTCCCAGCACGCGGACCTTAAGGCCATTTTTGAGAGGAAAACGTACCTTTTGCGCTTTGGCTCGCATCATAATGGCGCTGATACAAGAAATGGGATCTTTTAGGGTGAAATAGACATGTCCACTGGAGTGAATTTTCACACTGTCCAGCTCTCCCTCCACAAACACTCGTTCGAAATGGCCATCCAAAAGGCGATCGGCCATCCTCACCAGTTCTGCGACTTGATACACAGGCGGAGATTTTGCCGAAAAATCAAACATTCCTTGGGGGGTATGATTCTCAAATAAGCCCAAACTTGCCAAAGAATTCATCGAGGACATACTTTTATGCCGTAGCAGAGCCTGGGAAGAAGATCAAGAGGATCATCCTTTGTGCTGTCGAGAGATTCTTTCCTGAGTAATTTCTTGCTCAATTTGAACGATCTCCGCCTCCAGCCATGATTTGATCTGCTGCAGGCGTTCCTCTGTTTCTGCTTCATACCTGGTCACCAGCGCAGGTTGGGTATTCGAGGCTCGAACCAAAGCCCATGCATCTTGAAAGTGAACCCGGACCCCATCAATATCGATGATCCGAACCCCTAGGAGGGATCGGAATCTTGCTTTGGCTCTTTCTACAATTTCAAACTTATCCTGCTCAGCAACAGGCCTTCTCCCCTCAGGAAGATTATGCCTTTTTGGTAAGGAAGAAACGTAGAAGGAAAACGGTTCACTGGACTTAGATAACATCTCGATAAGACGTGCGCCTGCATAGATGGCATCGTCATACCCTAAATAGCGATGGGCGAAAAACAGATGGCCTGAAAGCTCTCCGGCCAGAGCAGCCCCAACTTCTTTCATCTTCTCCTTCAGCAGTGAGTGCCCCACCCTCCACATGAGGGCGGTGCCTCCCGCTTTTTCGATCTCATCATAGACAGATTGACTGCACTTCACTTCCCCCAAAATGGTGGCCCCTGGTGCTTCTTTCAGGACCGCCTTGGCCAGGAGCAGCAAGAGCTCATCACCGAAGACCATGCGACCTTGTCCATCGACAGCCCCTAACCGGTCTGCGTCTCCATCCAAAGCTAAGCCAATTTCTGCCTTCTCTAGTTTTACTTTGGTACAAAGGGCCTGGAGGTTTTCAGGGACAGAAGGGTCTGGGTGGTGATTGGGAAAAGAACCGTCCATGTCGCAGAAAAGTTCAACCACCTCAAAGCCAAGCGAACGTAAAAGGGGGACGAGAAAAACGCCCCCTGTCCCATTTCCTGCATCCACGACCACCTTGAACCGTCGCTGACCCATCTGGAGCCGTGAAGTTGCAAACCGTAGGTATTCTTCGTGAATCAACCAGGGGGTAATCGTCCCAGGAGAGGGATTTTGATAAAAATCCTTCGTCTCAATCATGCATCGTAATTTTTGGATATGCTCTCCAAAAAACGCATTTTTTCCGTCCATGATTTTAAAACCATTATCCGAAGTTGGATTATGGCTCCCAGTAATCTGGATGCCTCCATCTAACTGCTGATGGAAAACGGTAAAGTAAAGAGCTGGGGTTGGTACAATGCCGATATCGATCAGATGAACTCCCGTCGACAAGATGCCCTGAACCAACGCCTGGCGGATGCGGGGAGAATGCAGACGGCAATCCCGTCCTAGTGCAATGCGACGGGCATTCTTCTTATAAAAATAGGTACCTAGCGCCCTGCCCAGGTCGGTCACAAAACCGTCTGTAAGGTCTAGGTCGGCACTCCCCCGGATGTCATACTCACGAAATAAATACGGATTCATGCGGAATCATCCTACCAGAGGTAAAACAAAACACCTCATGAAAATGTTAGAGAGAACCTAAATGCTTATGATGCACAGGAGCGCCCTTTATTGGTATAAGTTCAGACGAGCCGCTGAGCTTTGGCAGTCAATGGTTTTGAAGAAAGAAAATGATGCTGGTAATGTCTGAAGCTGTCCCTCCGAAAGGTGATCGCCCCAACTGCACAAGCGCCTGCTCAAAAGGTCAATGCTTGTCGAGCTTAAAAACCTCGTATTGGCAGCCTGCTGCTCGTTTGTGTGAAGGACAGACCACTGATACAAGGCTTGTAGCAATTGGACCCATTTATTCGTCAAAGGATTACGTTCCCTGGGCATATAGAGAAGCTCCCCATAATAAACCTCGAAAATGCCAGGTATTTTTGAATCCAAATCTACCAAAATATCCTCATAGGTTTTGATAGAGTCAAATGGAATTTTCAAAGAGGTTTGGTGCCTGAGAAGCTCTACCCAATGGGGGGTCTCGTGGCATAAGAACGAAAGAGCATTAAATAAAAACTGCTTGAATGTCCATCTCCCAGGAAGAAATTTTTCTGTAAATCCATCATTGGGAATGAGGTCTTTCATTTCAACGACTTGGCCAAGTTTGCCCTGCTCGGACCACTCAGAAATGACAAGAGCATGCAACATCCGCTTTAGATAGGCCACCCCTGCACTCGTAATATCACCCCGATCTTTATCGCGAATCCTGGAAGCATCGATGATATCCCCTAACATCCTGTCACAAGCGGCTGTTATGCTTTTTTCACGACAAACATTTTTAACTTGGGCGTAATAATCCGGAAGACCTAGTTGGAAATGGAGTCCTTCCGTCTTTGCAATTTGCAGATAATTAAAAGAGTATGTAGATCGATTCTTTAAGGCGCGGAACCTTCGCATATATTTAACCAAAGGAAGATCTTCTTGGGGAACTTTTGGAATTGAATCAAGAAGATCAATCAGGCGCCATACAATTTCTGTAGTTTGAGAAGGAGAAAGAGGAGAGATTTCATTTCCTTGAAGAACCATCCAAAGATAGAGAAACTGCCATCCAAAGGATCCATCAAATCCTCGATCGCAATCGAGCTGATCGTCTGATCGAAAAGGGCACCGCATCCTATGATTTCCTACTTCTAAATGATGAACCTCATGCAATAATGCTGAGGCATCCACAATTGAGAAAAAAGCTGCTTTTTCCTTAAGCTCTAAGACTGTAAGGACGCGGTCTTCTAGGTCGTACTCCATGACATGATGCGGCAGCAGGTCCTCAGCCGAGGCGAGCTCAAACCTTGAAACTCGATTCATAACATAGTTAAAAAAGATCTGCGAGAGGGGCTGCTGTGGGTGTTGTTTCAGCAGCAGCTTCAAATTGGAAGGGAAGAGATCCTCTGCTGTAACAACCCCAAAGATACGTTTTTCCATCGGAGCCAAAAGGGGCCTTTGCATTAAGGTAAACAGGGCTAAAAGGACGCGGTCTCTATCAAACTCTTTGTGAAGATAGGTTTCACCAAAGACGATCTGCTTGCGAAGTGCCTTCTTGCATTCATTGGTAAAGATAGGCTGCGAAGCTGGGCAGGATGCTAATAAAGACGTGTAGTAGTCTTTTTCGTAGGGGGTGGGCTGACCTAATAAAGGGCGACTTACTACGAGGGTAATAATAAATAGAAGCTGATATCTTAGCAAACGCATGCGACGTACTATAGATCTGCGGCTTTGGTAACACAAGTTGCTTTATCAGATTGTGTCTGTTGAAACATCCGAATCTAGGTTAGAGCTATCAATCCTCAAAATTCCTTGATGTCGCGCGAACAAGAGGCAGATGTTATGCTTTCTTCACAGATAGGCTGTAAAATATAGAGGTAGAAACAGCATAACTTAGCCTTGAAGGAGCCCTAATAAGCCAGCTGCCTGCTAGGCAGTTAATTAAGCACGTTTAGCACGAATGCCTGTTCTACGTGTTTCAATACAGTTCCATCGTAGACATCCATGCTAAGAAGCAGAGTCGCTGGTTGATTGGGTTGGAATTGATTCTTCTGAAGGTCTGTTCTACTCACTTCCGCTTTAAATCCTGAAACATCTGGCTTCCCAACCACATGAATGGTTCCTGAGGAAGGGGAAGAATCAGAAAGGGGTGAGCCTACTTTTTCGGCGGTCAACGTGATGGGCACGACTTTCTCTCCTTGGATCAGGCGGGCAGTCACGGTTTCATCGGTTCCATCCAAGAGTCGATCCATAGAGATCGAAAACGTTGTATTTTGGCTCAACGAAAGGGAAGTGACATTGATGGATGGTTTAGGTGCTAGGCACCCCACGGAACTACAACTTGCATCAAATTTTCCTCCTGGCGGTTGGCCGCAGGCAAAAAAAGGAAGTGGGCTCGCAGCAGCAAGTAATAATACAAAAGCTTTTGTTAATCTCATTAGCAACCTCCAAAATAAAAGTTAGTAAGATTTTGTCCATCCCAGTGTATGGAACATTCCAAAACATACCATGATGCTGCAAAAAGACAACTCGTCCGTTCATGTGGGGGTTTGGTACCACGGAAGGCGCTGGGGCACTTAGGAGGGATATCGCACGATATAGGACTTCGTGCCATCGCTCCTAAGCGCGTTAAAATTTGTTTTTTTCGGTATTTTGTGATGGAGTGAGCTTTTCGTAAAATTTAAGAATAAGGAGAAACGTATGTCTTTTTGGGGGAAAGTAAAACAATGGCTTGGGATTGGTGGAGTAAAATTGGAGCTGCAAATTCCGTCGACCGTAGGTAAGAAAGATACGCAAATCCAAGGACAACTCCATATCACATCGAAAAGTGATCAGATAGTAAAAGAGATTAAGATCATTGTCGAAGAAGAATGGCAAACAGGCCGTGGTGAAGAAAAAACCCGGAAGACCTTCCAGTTAGGGACAATCAAACTACCAGGGTTTGAAATAAAAACGGGCGAGTCCAAAAGCGTGGAGTTTACCGTTCCGTTTGAGCTCATTAAATCAAACAACGATGAATTGAAAGAAAAAGGCGGTGCGTTAGGCGCCCTTGGAAAGCTGGGTGCATTTGCAGGGGGAGAGAAGTCTGATTTCTTTGTCAAGGCTGACGCTGATGTCCAAGGGACTGCATTTGGCCCAGGCGACCGTAAACCAATTCGATTGACGGAATAGCCACTTTCTTAGGAAGTTGGTGGTTTTCGGTTGCAAAGGATTGCTGTTTTCCAAGATTTGCGGTATGTAAAAACCGATGACCCAAGTTCAATCGAACTCCGAAGATGAT
Organism: uncultured Myxococcales bacterium; assembly: GCA_964537055.1. Taxonomy (GTDB): domain Bacteria; phylum Myxococcota_A; class Polyangia; order Palsa-1104; family JAEUJZ01; genus CAZHYV01. The sequence continues at coordinate 176,677 of CAZHYV010000005.1, read as the reverse complement.
CTTCAAGCAACCTCTTCATCAAATCTTCCATCCAACATAAGTGCCCACCAGATTGTTGATGAAATGCGCTCGTCGTTTATCGACTATGCGATGAGCGTGATTATTGCGCGCGCGCTTCCAGATGCAAGAGATGGGCTAAAACCAGTACACCGACGTATTTTGTACGGAATGAAGCAGCTTAACAACACTTACAATCGGCCGTATGTTAAGTGTGCTCGTGTGGTTGGGGACGTCCTTGGAAAGTACCATCCGCATGGGGATGCTTCTGTGTATGATGCGCTGGTGCGAATGGCACAAGACTGGAACCTTAGGTACCCACTAGTTGATGGCCAGGGAAATTTCGGTTCGATCGAAGGTGACTCGGCTGCCGCCTATCGGTACACCGAGTGCCGATTGCGACGGATCTCAGAGTTTTTATTGTCCGATCTTGAAAAAGACACAGTAGATTTTGTTCCCAATTTCGACGATAAAGAGCAGGAACCTACCGTTCTTCCAACCATCGTTCCCAATCTGCTCATCAATGGAGCCACCGGAATTGCCGTTGGTATGGCAACGAACATTCCTCCGCACAACCTTGGGGAGGTGCTAGATGCCTCCATTGCACTTGCAAAAAATCCAGACCTCACCATTGCTGATTTAATGGAGTATATTCCCGGTCCAGACTTTCCGACGCGTGGTTTTATTTATGGACGTAAAGGGATCAAGCAAGCGTACGAAACAGGCCGAGGTCAAATCGTGCTTCGTGCACGTACAGAAATTGAAGAAATCAAAAAGAGCGACCGCACGCAAATTGTAGTGACGGAAATTCCTTATCAGGTCAATCCAAATCGGATTCTTGAGAGGCTGGCCGAGTTGGTCAGAGAAAAGAAAATTGAAGGCATCTCAGAACTAAGAAACGAGTCTTCTCGAGAAGGAATGCGTCTTGTCATTGCCCTAAAGCGCGACGCGATTCCTCAGGTGGTTCTAAACCATTTGTACAACCAGACCAGCTTGCAGGTAAGTTTTGGGATCATCATGCTGGCGATTGTGGATGGTCGTCCGCGTGTATTAAACCTTCGTCAAGCTTTGCAAGAGTTTCTATTACACCGTCGAGAAGTCGTTACCAGAAGAACAAGGTACGAGCTAGGACAGGCCGAGGCCCGTCTTGAAATTGTCGAGGGTCTTGGGCTTGCGATTGAGAACATCGATCGAATCATTGAGCTCATTCGAGCGGCCAAAGATCCTGAGGAGGCAAAAGAGGCGCTTCTGCGCGAGCCGCTTCCTGGTCTTGCAGAGTTTCTGGTCCGTGCGGGAAGGCCTCAAGTAGAAATTGATGAAAGGATTCATGGAAATGTCTCTTATCTGACAGAGCCCCAGGTAAAAGCCATCTTGGAGATGCGTCTTCAGCGACTAACGGGTCTTGAGCGGGACAAACTCCTTGCCGAGTTCCGCGAGCTATGCGAATTGATTGCCGAGCTCAAAATGATCTTGGGAGATGAGAAAAAGCTCAATGACGTGATTATTTCAGAGCTTGAGACTCTGCGTAAAGACTTTGCTGACAAGCGAGGTACAGAGATTATCGATCAGCAGAGTGAAATCTCGCTAGAAGAGCTGATTGCCGAGGAACCTATGGTGGTCACTCTATCGCGAGAAGGCTACATTCGTCGGGCTTCGTTATCTGAATACCGTGCCCAACAACGAGGGGGCAGAGGGGTGATCGGCGCTGCGACCAAGGAAGAGGACCTGATTCGCCGGGTATTTTGCGCCTCGACGCATGACTATGTCTTGCTCTTTACCAACCGAGGGCGTGCTTACAGTAAGCGTATTTTTGAGCTCCCCGAAGGCTCGCGAACTTCTCGAGGCAAGGCTTTGGTGAACGTTCTTCAACTTCAGCCGGAAGAGAAGGTTGTCGAGATGTTGCCGCTTCCCGCGTTTGATCCTGGAAAGTACGTGGTCATGGCAACTCGAAAAGGGGTGATTAAAAAGACAGAGCTGGAAGCCTTTTCCTCCATACGTTCCAGTGGAATTATTGCCCTATCGATTGACGAGGGCGACTCGATGATCGGGGCGCGTCTGACCAACGGGCAGATGGACCTGGCTCTATGTACAAGCTTAGGTCGAGTGGCTCGGTTTAAGGAAGAGAGCGTCCGCCCCTTAAGCAGGCAGGCTCGTGGGGTTCGGGGAATCCGTCTGCGGGCAGGGGATGACGTTGTTGCTCTTGAAGTGCTTGATCGAGATTTACCCACTACGCTGCTGACCATTAGCGAGCGTGGTTACGGAAAACGCACGAAGGCTGCAGATTATCCAATCAAGGGCAGGGGCAGCCAAGGAGTCATTACCTTAAAAACCAACGAGAGAAACGGTAAAGTGGTGGGTGTCCATGTGATTTATGATACCGACGATCTGATGCTGGTGACAAGTACGGGAACCGTCATCCGGATCCGGGGCCGAGGGATTCCAGTGCAGTCGAGAAATACACAAGGGGTCCGCTTGATCAGGCTAACGAACAGCCATCGTGTGGTTGCCGCAGAGGTATTAGGTGAATTCATTGGCAATGGAAATGCTCCTTCCGACGAGCTCTCTGCCAATCCAGAGGTGAAAGATGCAACCGATGAGATTGAAGTGATTAACGAGCCCGAGGAAGATCTGTCCGATGAGTCTGACGAGGACGATGAGGATGTGGCAGATGGAGAAGCGCCATAGATGGGGAGAGCTTTTCAAGAAATCAAAGCCATTTACCGTCAAACCAACAAACCGAGCGACTTCCTTTTTAACCAATGGGTCTGCCGTCCACCGGCTGCTGCTCTTGTGTATCTTCTGAAAAATACGAAAATCACGCCCAACCAGGTTACGTTTCTGTCTTTGCTTATGGCACTGTGTGCGGACGCTTCGTTGCTCTTTCTTCGAGGGTATCTTGGCCTTGTGCTCGCAACTCTTTTACTACAGTTTGCATTTATTCTTGATTGTACAGATGGGCAACTAGCGCGGATCCGGGGTTCCTCCTCAACCATCGGGGGGCTGCTTGATTTTTTTATGGATGAGGTGAAGGCTGTCACCTTGGTCGCTTCGGTGGCGGGCCGGCTTGCCTGGCAGCAGGTGGAACGATCTTCTCCCAGGGAGGCTTTGTGCTGGTTGACCCTTGGCCTTGGCGGAGTGGCGGTGGCTGCGATAGGCATCGCGATGACAACCTTCATGCGCCGTCCCGAGTACCTGGCTTATGCAAAAACCCAGCAAGGGAATAAAGATCCGCAAGGGAATCCTTCACCAGGCCTTTCTCAAAAGCGTTCGGTGCTACAAAGGATCATTGCGGCTTGCGAATGGGTTGGTCGTTCGGTGATTAACTACCCCTCTTGGTTTTTTCTTCCCGCGCTGCTTGGTCGGATCGAATGGTTTCTTCTGCCTTATTTGGGTGCCCATCTTCTTTATTTGGGTCGCGCCAGCGTATCGGTACTTCTTCTTTTAGGAAGGCGCCCAAAAGAAGCTTGAATATGACGCTTCTCGGTTGACAGAAAGCCAAAGTCCGTTTAAATGAATAATCTATGCTAAGTACAAAACAGGAATTGCCCTTTTGGGATGTGCGGTTGATCGAACACAAAATGCGTCGGGGTGAGGTAACTCCTCAAGAATATCAGACCTACCTTGATGGCTTAGAGGATGTATCTGAGAAAGCAACCGTGTGCACTCCCTTTGCTGAGGCACACACTATGAGTGAATCCTACCCAAGTTATGAAGAAGAGTCTCCGTTAGCTAGGAATGCCACTGCGCTGGATAATGACGAAGAAGATTTAAGTGACGACGATGATTTTCAGTTTGAGCAAGATGAATTCTCTGATGAAGATGAAGAGGACGAGGAATGAGCCAGTTATCGGATAAAAAGTTTGATTCTGTTCCCTCAGATAAATCGGTCCCGCTCGAGGGGGAAATGGACTTTGGTACATTGATCGCTTCACTTGCTACCTCGGCACTCCTCCACTTAGGAGAATCGATTTCTGAGGAAGAGCCGAGCTCTATAGATTTGCCCTTGGCCAAACAATCCATTGAGATTATCGGGATGTTGCGAGAGAAAACAAGGGGCAACCTCACCCATAGTGAGCAGCAGCTTATCGACGAAGTGCTTTTCGATTTACGAAGGCGCTACATGCATGCAAGCGGTTCAGGCGGCGAAGCTCAATCCGTGTAATACGGGTATGCTATAGGGGTGCCGCTGTGCTCTCTTTCGAATTAGCGAATATATCTTCTATCACTGTGCCGAAACTATTATTAACCACATTAGGCAAGAACCAGAGAACCTCTTTTTTTCAATCGTTCCGACAATCTTTGTTTCTGGCCCCCTCAGGAAAGCTTTTCCTTCTACAAATCAAACGTTTAAACCTGAATATTCCTATAGGTAAACGTTTGTCTTGCATGTGGGTCGTTTACCTGGTAAATTACCTGCATGATAGACAGAGTGCTTTTCCATCGATTACTTAAACAAGAAAAAAATGTCCTCCTCTTAGGGGCAAGACAAGTTGGTAAGTCTACTCTGGTTCAGGCGTTAGATCCTGATTTATATTTGAATTTCTCCGATGAATCTTTGCTGGTGAGCTACGCGAAAGATCCAAGCCGCCTAAAGCGAGAAATCGAGGCATTTTCCACCCCAAAATTAATTGTGATCGATGAGATTCAAAGGGTTCCCCGTCTGTTGAATGTTGTCCAATTGTTAATCGATGCCAAAAAAGGGCATAGGTTCGTTTTAACTGGATCAAGTGCGCGCAAACTAAGACGGGATGGAGCCAATCTGCTTCCCGGGAGATTAATCTTGGAATATTTAGATCCCCTCATGTTGGAGGAGATGACAGAGCCTTTTCTGTTAGAGGATGTGTTACAGACTGGATCTCTTCCGGGAATTTATTTAGACCCCAAGGAACAACTGGAAATTCTCGAGAGCTATGCTACAACTTATCTGCGAGAAGAAATCATGGCCGAGGCCTTAACCCGCGAATTAGGTGCTTACTCTCGGTTTTTAGACGTAGCTGCAGAGGCGAGTGGTCAGTGGATCAACTATTCGAAGCTTGCCAATGACTCTGAAATTCCTAAGGAGACGATCCGACGTTTTTTCTCTATTCTTGAAGATACCTTCATTGCTTTTCGTATCCCTTCATTTCATCCAAAACAATCTTCTCGTCGAGTGAGTCAAAAAGATCGGTTTGTCTTTTTTGATCTGGGGGTACGGAATGCTCTTTTAGGGCTACACAAAAATCCCCCCTCGGCCATTGAGAAAGGCCATCTCTTTGAGCAATGGATGATTTTACAATGTTTGTATTTTCAACGTGCTCATCGAAAATCCTGGAAGATTAGCAGCTATCGAAGTGCAGGCGGAGCAGAGGTCGATTGCGTCATAGATACTGGAAAAGTGTTAGTTGGGGTGGAATGCAAATTTGGAAGGTCATTTTCCCAACTTGATCTTCGAGGTATGAAGTCCCTTGAAGAGGTGGCGCACAGGCCTCTCAAACGGTATTTTGTTTACACTGGATCGACGAGACAGCAATTTCCAGAATCTACCTTACTTATCCCTTACCAAGATTTTTTCTTAGACGAATTGAAGAAATATTAGACGTATGGAATTAACAACAAGCGCCTCGTCTACCTTTTTGAGAAGCTGTAGTGACATCACCTTGCAAATGCTGATGAGGCGGCTGAACGGGCATCGAGCTTGATGCTCAATTCAAACGTGCCCCGCTAGATCCTTTTGATTTTTCTTGCCTTTTTCTTCTTCCAGGTATACTTCCAGAGTGATTCTGGTCCTTTTTGGGAAGTATACATCTACAGTCGATTTCGTTAAATCCGTTTTCTTCTCTCGCATCAGGGAGCCCATTTCTACGTTTTCTTTCAAACGTAATAGGAACTCATTGACTCAAAGGAGGATCTGCCATGAAACGAGTGATGCATCTCATTGGAAGTCTGATTGTCTTTAGCCTGTGCTGTGGTCCTTTAGAACCTGTGGATGATACAGAGGGCACGAAGGAAAATGATCGGTTGGCTTCGAACCAGAAAGGAGACCCAGAGGACGAGAACTCAGAAGATTCTCAGGAATCAGGGTTTAACCAAATGAGCCAAAAAGAGCTCATTGCAACTACGCTTGAAAAAATGCCTTGGTTAGAGAAAAATCCAGCATGCGAGGGTTCGGTAGGGGAAAATGCTATCCCCGACGGGTACTGTGATCCTACCGTCGATTATGAATCGAACGATCTGCGGCTTGCTGCTAAGATGGAAGAGATGAGAGATAATCCTCTCTCCAACCAAATCATGACGGCTTCTTACGATGTTCACGTTCACCAACCCTACCTTCTTGCGCGAAAGGAGGAGGCCGTCTCTTCTGACTACAAGGTAACCTATCCAAAAGACGTTCGTTTGATCTCCAGCGAGAGCGATCCTTCAGTGATTCTCCATAGTCACCTTAGAGAATTTACAAGATTCGAGCAGCTCTGCGATAATTGGTGTGGTCCCGCTGCAGTCCAAATGATCATGTATCACTTTGGAGTCGACCTTTTCCAAAAAGACATTGCCGAGGCCTTAAGTACAGGCGATTGTAATCGAGGTGGCGGTACAGCTCTTGCGCCCATCTTAAATTTCCTCAATAAATACCTTTATCGAGCATCCCAGTATACTCAGGTGACCACAGCAAGAAACACCTGCGAAAGTTATGCGGACCTTCGTCTTCAGCAAGAACCTTACGTGGGCGATCTGATTGGGCGGAAGACATCGAATAACGCGGCACGATTGATCGGAAGAGTGGTTCAGGATGTTACGGTACACAACCAGCCTGTGCTTGCACTAATTAACCAAACACCGAAAAATGAAAAATATGTGTTTCCAGGTTTTATTTATCACTACGATGAAACCCGACCAGATTGGAAAAGGAATCACTACATTCTTCTTATCGGTTACCGAGGCTCCTACAACGGCAAGGATGACTCCGCTTTTTTCTATTTTCGTGAAAGTAGTCGTAAGCGGGACGGGAAGAAGCTCACTGAGACCGTAGATGTCAATACAGTCGTTGCTGATTTAGAATCGAACAATGGGAAGGGGGGCACGGTAGAAAGAAAATGGAATGTTCTTTGGTAGAAAGGAAGGTTGCTATGAGAATACAACGAATCGTAGTGATGTATGTTATCTGTAGCGTTGTTACGTTTTTTATTTCAGCTGAAATGTCTGATGCAAAGCCTTCTTTCCACTCATACTGGAAAGGGTTTGCTTCTTCACCCATTCGAGCTACGCCCATCCAAAACCGACCCTATGCTGCCTGGATGGTTGCGACGACCCCCCATATGGATGAGCACCTTTACGGAGAGGTTTCGAGCCGAGGAGAATTCATCTATTGGTGCAAACTCAAAGCCCATAGTAAAACGGGTCCGAATACGATTTGCCTGATCAATTTCACTGAGCCCGTTCTTAAAGAACGGATCCTCCTTGACAAAAGAAGAGAACCTCGTGTGATAGGATACCATGCTATCTCTGGAGATTGGATCCTGCTGGTAACGACCCATCATGAGTTTACCCTCCTCAACCTCAAAACCGGAAAACAGCTGTTTGTGGGTAAAGTCCAAATCGGACGGGTAGAGAATGAAGTCGGTCCCTTTGGTACGATCTATGGAAACAAGGTTGTCTGGGTGGATGAGTACTTAGATCCACTGAAACGTCGGCGCAATGCAGTGATGCTCTTTGACATCCCTACACGAAAGACCAAGACCTTGTTTGAGGTGCCTCCTGACTTTGAGATTGATCATGTTGCCCTGGAAGGAGAGCGGTTGGTGTATAGCCTGGTTGACCTGAGGAAGGAGTATTTTCAAGGGATTGTCGATAGCGATGTGCATCTTTACGAAATAGAAACGGGCAAACACACCCAGCTAAGCCATACCAAAGAAGCGTCCCAGCCTGAGATAGCTTGGCCTTACATTGTCTGGAAGACCAGCCTCCACTTCAACTCAGGGGGCGTTTATTTGTACAATGCAGAAACGCAGGAAGGAAAGGAGCTGGCAAAAGCAAACCTAGACTCGCTGCCTCCATTCCGATACGATTTTCCGCGTATTTCTCCAGCAGGTGTCACATGGAAGAAATTGGGGGATGGACCAGTTCCCCTCTACCATCCTGTGACACAAACCAAGGAGATCATGGACCCCGATGGAGGGCTTCCTTCTATCTCAGGATTGTACATGACTTGGGTGAGCGGCAGTAAACCAACATGCCCAAGACCCGAGAAACATAGCGATTGTCTCTTCTTTAGCGACCTATCTAAACCCAATCCTCAGCAAGAGTCTAAGAAGTAGAACGAAGGGTAGGTTCTACATCTTCCCAACGGGCAATGTGGTTTCCTTATGCAAGACCCCTAGCCTTCCTAAGAAAAATTTGGTAGCGTTGCCTCACGCATGACAAGCTCCGAGACCCCTTCAAGTGTTCTCATCTTAGATTTTGGCTCCCAGTACACAGAATTGATTGCTCGACGGATTCGAGAATGCCGGATCTACTGCGAAATCTATCCCTATACAATCTCAACTGAGAAGATAAAAGCTCTAAATCCTAAAGGAATTATCCTATCGGGGGGACCTGCTTCCGTATACGAGGCAGGAGCTCCCTCTGTGGACAAGGCGCTGTTTTCGCTAAAGATTCCCATTTTGGGGATCTGCTATGGCGCCCAGCTGATGTCGAAGGTACTTTTGGGGGAAGTGGTGCCTGGAACGAAGAAAGAATTTGGCCGAGCCCGGCTTGTGATCGACAAACCCTCTGCGCTGTTCCATGGTCTCTCCGATGCTATAGAAGTACTCATGTCCCACGGGGACCACATCAAAAGCATTCCCTCTCACTTTCACAGACTTGCCTCGACTGAAAATACACCGTTTGCAGCGATCGCTGATGAGGAGCGCAGCCTGTACGGCATCCAATTTCATCCCGAGGTTGCTCATACTCCTCAAGGGATCCAGATCCTGGAAAATTTCCTATTCCGTATCTGCCATCTGCGTCCTGAATGGAACATGACCTCGCTTCTGCCCAAGCTGATCGAGCAGACTCAGCTGCAACTTGGGCAGGAATTTGCGGTTTGCGGCGTTTCAGGAGGGATTGATTCCATGGTGGCTGCCGCGTTGGTGCACAAGGCCGCACCGGGAAAGCTATCGTGTATTTTTGTGGATACGGGCCTGATGCGAAAAGGCGAGCGGGTCGAAATCGAAAATTTATTTTATGAACTTTTTCAAATGCCTCTTCTTGTCGTTGATGCGAAGGAACGGTTTTTGAAAGCGCTTTCGGGGGTTCTCGATCCTGAAGAGAAGAGGAAACGGATCGGACACCTGTTTATTGAGGTTTTTGAAGAGGCGGCCAAATCACAAAAGCAACCCGCCTCTTTTTTGGTGCAAGGCACCCTGTATCCGGATGTGATTGAATCAGCGGCTTCTAAGGGCCCCTCGTCTACCATCAAAACGCACCACAACGTGGGCGGGCTTCCCGAGAAAATGCGCCTAGGGCTGATTGAGCCGTTACGAACCCTGTTTAAAGATGAGGTTCGTAGGCTTGGGCAAGAGCTGGGCATCCCCGAATCTCTCATCAAGAGGCAACCCTTCCCTGGACCGGGCTTGGCCGTACGAATCGTCGGCGAAGTCACAGAGAAACGCCTTCATAAGGTGAGGGAAGCAGACGCCATTATCGAAGAAGAGATTCGGAAAAGTGGGTATTACAACCACCTTTGGCAGGCGTTTGCTGTGCTTTTACCCGTAAGATCTGTCGGGGTCATGGGCGATTATCGCACCTATGCAGAAACAATCGCCATCCGTGCGGTTACCTCAGAGGATGGGATGACTGCAGACTGGGCCGAGCTGCCAAACTCCCTTTTGGCGACGATGTCCTTCCGAATCGTCAATGAAGTCAAAGGCATCAACCGGGTTGTCTACGACATTACCTCAAAACCACCTGGCACCATCGAGTGGGAATAAAAACCTGCCGTGGAAGTCACTCGGTGTACAGATTATTTGGGCGAAATCACTTAGGCGTATAGATAAATCGATAAGGCAGCGAAGCATGTTCGCCAGCATAATCAACACCAACCCGAGGTGCTGTAAGAATCTTCGCCTCAGAAATCTCAAACCCTCGGTCTTCGATCCAAAGAGGGGATGTGCCTCCTTGGAAAGATGCGATGCCCTCCTGCGTCAAATCAAATCCATGACAACGTCGGTCAATTTGTAGCATTTTGCACACCCGTCCCGGACCCTGGATAGCGGTATTTTTCTGAAAAAGGGGTTCTGCCAAAACGACCGAGCGGACAAGAACTGCTCCGACCTCCTCCTTAGGATGGGCCACTGCATTGAAGCAGTAGTGGACCCCATAGATGAGATAGACGTAGGACCTTCCTGAGGGGCCAAACAGCACCGAAGAGCGTGGCGATGGAATCAACTGGTTGTCCCGCTTTTTGACAAATCGAGCATGACTTGCCCGATCCTCTGGTCCTAGATAGGCCTCGGTTTCTGTGATGTAGCCAGCGTACACTTCTCCGGTGGGTAGCCGATGACACAGATATTTCCCCAGCAGCTCTTTGGCTACCAGAAGTGTGGACCGTTCGTAAAAGGTAGCTGGGAGGACCAAGGAGTTTTGTGGAGTGCCTGTCATACTTAATTATAGTGGTCGCTCTCCCAGGCATCCTTGGGGTCAGATTTTCGCTGGAAGATACAAAGTTTCCGATGCGGATGAAACCCGTAAGCAACCTCTCCCAGCAAATCGAATCCATGAGTAGAAAATACTTGTTTAAGAGCAGGAAGCGAATACCTCTTGAGGGACAAAAGATTCCGTACGTTTCCGTCCTCCTGTTTCTCAGAAAGTGAGATTGTATACCCTGAAGGAATGGTTCCCGACTGAGGATGAATACTTGCCATAATCGAAGAACGTTTGCCGGATAAATGCCTTTTCATAAATTCTGAAATCCAGGAAGTATAGGCTGTTTGCTCCTCGACGAAGGCAAAGAAAGCATCCTTTTCTACAATGGTCTTGCTATCCAAAGGCTCTGCAACCGCACAATCAACATCGATGAGAACGATCTCGTTTTTCTTTAGGATCGACAAAACATGCTTGATAAAGTGGGTTTCATCAGGAAGCTGACCAAACGTGCCCCCAAAAAGGCATGCCACCCGCAAAAGAGATTCCTCAGAGGAGTAGAATAAATTCTTTAAGACAGGCAGATGGTAAAAGTTTCCCCAAATAGGAAACAGATACACATTCCGATGGTGGGCAAGCGCCCGTTGTGCTTGCTCGTGAGCATGTTGAACCAGCTCGCAGTTGATATCAAAGAAGTAGGACATCACCTCAAACGGGTATCTTTGCAAAAGCTGGTTGATGAGGTGGGTCTCTTTCTGTCCATCGCCAATCCCTAGTCCTAGCATCATCAGTTGGTTTGGGTTAAACGCGTGCTCATGGATTTGGGTCAGAATCATATCTGCTGCAAACGCAAGGCTTTGTGGATCCACATCGCCTAAAAAGGGTGAGCTTTTGAGCAACCTTAGGTAAGAAGCAGCATCTTCCGCATCTAAGTACAAATCGGTCGGATCAAGAGGAGCTTTCTCTTGGGAAAGATCTTCGGTCCGACGTAGAAGCATTTGCTCTGTATCGAGCAGCGGTGCTTTCAAAACGTAAGATTTTGAAAAAACCGATTCGTTGGCAATGGCATAAGTGTTGGAATGATTTAAAGAAATATTTAATTTTTCAAAATGAGAAATGAGATTTGCATACATGTAAGAGAACTAAGCATATGTAGGTTAAATAGGGAAGCAATTTCGTAAAGAAAGTGTATTTTTGGATGGAAACAGAGGACATTTTTTGAGGTTGGGCAACGGCTTTGGCAGAAGATGGGTTCTTAGGAAAGCTTCCACGGTCAAGAAATGTTTTCATTTGTAGGTTAGGGGATCTGCGTCCTGCAGCTAGTATCTATTGGATACCTCGCTGATTTTACGACCAGGAACCACAATTTTGTATCGGGGGACAAAAGAATGAACAGAGATGTTTTTTAGGGAAGAGAGATTATAGAGGCCTGGTAAAGAGCCAGTCTGTTTCAAACCGTTCCATATAGGTCTTTAGCATAGACTCAATCGATCTCATACGAGCCGGGTCTAAAGCTAGAGATTCTTTTAGATCAGGATACGATGTGAGATGGTTTCTAAGGTAATCTGCGTTATAGAACACTTCTGCAACCAAGGCCTTGAGCGCAAGATCTCCATAATTCTCATCGTCAAGGTTCACTATTATCCCTCCGTTCGAGGTGTATATCTTCAGCTGAGGAGCCGAGGATGAAGGATAAGTCCTTTCGAAATAAGCCTCCGTTATATAGGATTGACCGGTTGGAGTAAACTTCAGTGTAACAAAATCAACACCTTTGTTGGCTAAGTTAACTGTGTACTGATACAACCCCTTTGGAGTCTTGAAGTTTACGACAACTCCAATCACGTTAACAGCCTTAGAGGTCTTGTCTACAATAACAATAGGATCAACTTCTGCCCCAGTAGTTTCGTCGGTATACGTACATGATTCAGGTTCAGAGGACCTACATAATTGGTTGGGCCCTATTCCTGGAGCAACGGGTGGATCTGCTTGTTTGTCTCCAGGAAGAGAAGTTGATTGACAAGCACTTAGTAATAGTATGGTTAAACATCCAATTTGAAGTAAATGTCGTCTCATGAAATAGACATACTAGCACTAGTTATTATAGTCAAGAAGAAAGTAAGTTCTGCACCTACATGAGTTATTTGCTAAAGCCTAGGAAGATAGGAAGAGACGATGCTCGTCGCGGGTACATTTGCCAAGAATCCAGCTTCCCGAGGGCTTATGCATAAAAACGTCCTTTACTATGCTGAGGAAGTTTTAGAACGGCATGTCACGGTTTTGTTCCCTCATGTTCAGCGATGGGTCCGGAATGGGGGGTTTGGGGAAAGTAGGTTACAAAAGCAACCGCACTTCGCTAGACAATCGGATAAGAATGTATATAATGTATGGAGACGTAAATCGATTAGAGATACGAATTCATAAAGAAAGGAACTATAAAGAAATATGATGAAAAAATTACTCCTATGTACGGCGGTCTTTGGTCTTCTCCACTGCGCAGGCCCAAAGCAAAATGTGCAGGATGACTCTAGTCCTGCGCCAGCTTCGGTAGCAACAACGGAACCGCTTTCCCCTATCCAGGCAATGAATGAGGAAAGAAGTTTAACGCCAGAAAAAGCTGAGGAAAGGATTAAACAGTTACAGGGAAAATTAACCGCAGACGACTGCCTCCCATGTGAAAACTGGAATTCGTGCAATAATGCATTCTACGATGACATTTATATTCCTGGAAAAGACGATGAGCAAAAGCAATCGAAACATGATTGCGGCAAAGAGTTCCTTAATGCTAGATGGTGCCTTCGGGGGAAAATGAACCTTCTTGAGTGGAAAGACATGTGCCGAAAGGACTACCAAGCGCTTATGAAATATTATCCTCGGCCGGAAAATCCCTAAGACGAGCGCTTCCTCTTTTCTTATTTTCTAAAGCCCCTAGCAGCAAGGGATCCTCCAGTATGTAGTTCTTTTAGTCATCTCTATATCCATCCTGCTCCTGACCCTACCCCTTACCCAGATGCATGGGTGAGGGCACAGGCAGCAGCTCTATCGATCAGCCAGACCAGGCGTCCGCTTGGATCGATGGCCCGTACTGGGATTTCGCTTGGTTCGGAATCGCTCTCTAAGGCGGCAGAAACCGCGGCCGCTTTTTCTTTGCCCGAGACCAAAATAAAGGCTTGCTTGGCTTGGTTGAGCGCAAAAGGAGTCAGAGAAACCCGCTGGGATGGCGGTTTGGGTGCTTCAACCGCAATGCAAAGCGGGGTTGGCTTCGAAGGGTCTACTAGGGCCTGATTGCCTGGAAATAGCGAAGCGGTATGCCCGTCATGCCCCAGTCCCAAAAGTACCGCATCAAAACCAGCTGTATTTTTTGCGAAAAACTTGTGAATTTTGCCGTGGTATTGGGAGGCCGCCTCAGTGGGTGAAGTTTCCGTGGGGATATCGTAAATTTGGTTGCTTTGGATATTGAGCGGATCAAACAAGGTCTGTTTGGCAAGAAGATAATTGGAGTCAGGGCTGTTTTTAGGAACAACGCGTTCGTCTCCAAAGAAAAAATCAACTCTCGTCCAATCAAGCTCTTTATGACTACCAAGCATTTGGTACAGAAGACGAGGGGTTTTGCCTCCTGAAAGGACCAGGGAGAAGCGATCCTGTTTCGTCAATGTTTTTTTCATCGCTTCCAGAATCCGTTTGGTAGCCTCTTGGGCAAGCTCATTTTCATCTTTAGCGATCCAAATTTCTGGACCATACGAGGTCATAAATCTTTCCTATATTACAAAGTGGAAGAGAACTTGAAGTTCACTTAGATTGTTTCGCGATGGCAGTTAACGTCTATATTTCCTTACGATAAGATTACCTGAAGTCAGAATATTTCTCAAGCACACTTCTCATTTTTCAAGTGTGCTCACATCAGGGAGTTCAGAAATATTGGGCAGAAGCACAATCTCGATTCTTCGATTTTGGGCACGCTTAAATTCGTCCTCATTGAGTGCGACAGGCTGAAATTCGCTTGCCCCCGCTGCAATCAGCCGTTTGGCATCTACCCCATTCTCAATAAGAAATTTTGTAACGACAACAGCACGGGCCGTGGACAATTCCCAATTTGAGGGGAATCTTTGGGTGCGAATTGGCAGGTTGTCCGTATGACCAAGAACCTGGAATCGCCGATCGGGAAATTCTCGCAGAGCCTGCGCGACTTGGGCAATGGCAGCTTGGCCTTCCGTTTTTAGGTCGGTACGGCCTGGGTCAAACAGGACCCGGTCAGGTAAAGAGATAACCATTTGTCCGTCACGAACCGATACTTTCAATTTTCCAGAGTCAATCATCGACCGAAGTTTTTCTGTAAGTTCTCGAAACTGAGCGAGGCGTTTTTCTGCTGCTTCTTGTTGTACACGAAGTGCTTCGAGGAGTCTCTTCTGATCGGCCAAGCTTCCCTCGGTTTGTCCTAGCTGTGCTTTAATACGGTCGAGGTCTCCTTGGGTTGCTGTGCTGGTTTGTGTGCATGATTCCAGAGACTGTTCGCAGGTCGCAAGTCGGCTGGTCGTTGTTTCATTTTGAAATTTGCACTGGGCCAGCTGATCCTGTGATGCGATCACTTCTCTCTTTAGTCTTTCAATTTCAGCAGTTCCACAAGCACCTAACACCAGCATTAGGATGATGGGCAGATAAAAGCGCATCCTTGGCATGACAGCTCCTCAGTTGGTATATTAAATAGAAAGCTCTTTCTGTCAAGAATCGAGTATCGATCGTGGCGTTTTTGGACAATTCTTACCAAGCTTGTCCTCGATTTTCCATAGATGTATGCCTCAAAAACGCTTAGATTCCTGATAAGACCTAGGGCTTGCGCCAAGCGCGGCCATCTTTGGCAAGGAGCTCGTCTGCTTTTTGAGGGCCCCAGGTTCCAGCAGCGTACTCTTTGATGCCATGCCGAGGAAGCAAGGATTCTTCTTGTTGCCACGCGGACAAAATGCGATCGCAAAAGCTCCAGGAGGCTAAAATCTCATCGCCGCGAATGAACAAGGTGCTATCACCGAGGAGGGCTTCTAAAAGAAGCCGCTCATACGCCTCGGGAGTTTGTTTTTGGAAGCTGGTGCCGTAACGAAACTCCATAGCTACCGTCTGTGGATCCAGCGTGGGCCCAGGGGCTTTTGATAGAACGTGAAGGCTGATCCCTTCATCCGGCTGAATGCGAAGCGAAAGCACGTTTGGTTCGTGGGTTTTCTGCCCTTTGGATAAAACTTCTGAGAAGAGCACGTGGGGGACACTGCGGAACGTAATTGCAATTTCACTGACGCGTTTCGGAAGACGCTTTCCCGAACGGATGTAGAAGGGCACCCCAGCCCACCGCCAGTTATCAATAAGGAGCTTAAGAGCCACGTAGGTTTCTGTGTTTGAGTCCTTGGCTACGTCAGGTTCTTCTCGATAGCCGGGCACAGGCTGACCATGGATGTTCCCCTGGGTGTACTGCCCTCGGACGACCCAATCGTCGAGGTGTGAGAGGGGAAGTTCTCGAAGCGCGTGAAGAACTTTTACCTTTTCATCGCGGACTGCTTTTGGAGAGAACGCAACAGGTGGTTCCATAGCCACCAAAGAAAGGAGCTGAAAGAGGTGGTTTTGGATCATATCCCGCAGTGCACCACTTTTGTCATAATAACCGCCCCGGCCTTCGATTCCAATGGATTCCGCGACGGTAATTTGTACATGGTCGATATATTTCTGATTCCAAAGTGGTTCGAAAATGCCATTAGCGAAGCGAAAGACTAGGATGTTTTGTACAGTTTCCTTTCCTAGGTAATGATCGATTCTGTAGATCTGCTCTTCTTTCAGTACTCGCAGGCAGGCTTGATTCAGTGCTTCTGCCGAAGCCAAATCGTGGCCGAAAGGTTTTTCGATGATGACTCGGGTGAAGGGATGGTCATTTTTGGAAATCATCCCATGCTGACCAAGCCTAGACAAAATCTTTTCAAAATACTCAGGGGGCGTAGCGATATAAAAAATTCGGTTCTGTTGGGTCCCTAGGGTCTGGTCTAAGTGGTCCAAGTGTGCCTTTAACGATTCGTAAGACGCTGAATCATCAAAGTCCCCTGAAAGGTAAGAGAGCTTTTTGCGAAAGCCTTCCCAAACCACTGAGTCCACCTTCCCTTGGCGGGCAAACTGACGCACGCCTTGGAACATTTCTTCGGAAAAGTCCAACTCTCGTCTTGCAATACCGACAATGGCAAAATTTGCTGGGAGTCGTCCCTCCAGCTCTAAGGTATAGAGCGCTGGAACCAATTTCCGTTTGGTTAGATCCCCCGATGCTCCAAAAATAACCAAAATACAGGGATCCGCATGCCGATCCTCCGGCGAAGAAGGTACTTGTTCTGCCATAGGAAGGCCTCAGTCTTTCTTAGAAATTATAGATTCATTGGATTGGGATCGAGAGATGACGCTATGGCCTCCAAATTTCTGCCTAAGCGCTGCACAAACGCGGGCGGAGAAGGCATTGTCCATTCTTGAGAGAAACCGCATCTGCAGAGCTAAGGTAAGCACCGGAGTCGGGATGGATGCATCAATTGACTCTTTTACGGTCCACCGACCTTCGCCAGAATCTGCAACCTTGCCGGCAATTTGCTCAAGATGAGGATCTTCCGAGAGAGAATCCACCAAAAGCTCGAGCAGCCAAGACCGCACCACCGAGCCTTTCCCCCACAAAGAGCCAACAGCCTGTAGATCGTACTGGTACCCCAGCGTCTCTTTTGCTGCGTCAAGTAAGGCAAACCCTTCGCCATACGCTTGCATCAAGCCGTACTCGATTCCGTTATGGACCATTTTGACATAATGACCTGCCCCCGTGGGTCCGACGTGCAAGTATCCTGCAGTGGGGGCTAAGGTTTTGAGGGCAGGCTCTGCGAGCGAAAACGCTTTCTGTGTACCTCCCACCATGAGGCAGTAACCATTTTTTAAGCCCCAGATTCCACCTGATGTCCCCGCATCAAGGAGATGGATTCCCTTCGCAAGCAGAGTTTGTGAACGGCGGATGGAGTCTCGAAAATAAGAGTTTCCTCCATCTGCAATCACATCACCAGCATGCAAAAGATTCCCAAGTTTTTCAAGAACCTGCTCTGTGGGGTCTCCGGAGGGTACCATGACCCAAATCAACCTAGGCGAGGATAGGACTTGAGTAAGCTCTGAAAGTGAATGAGCAATTTGAGCGCCATGACTCAAGGCCTCTGATCTCTTTTCTCCATCGGTATCATAAGCAACGACCCGGTGACCCCCTAAGGTAAGCCTGGTTACCATGTTCATCCCCATTTTCCCAAGACCAACAAATCCAATTTCCATACAAGCTCCTAAACTTTTTGATTCGTATGCTACTACGAACGTGCCTTTTCAGAAACCTTTTTCAGGAAGGGAGAGGAGAAAGAATGCCTGACCCATATGCAGCTTAGAGAAAGCGTAATTTTCTTTAGCGTAGGATTGATTCTAGACATAAATTGTTGTATGAAAAATCTCTTAATTTTAGATCGTGTGGAGGACTAGATGGACGCGTTGATACGGCATTTGCTTGATAATTTAATCATAGACTTTCAGGGTGAGCTCGATATAGACATGGTCCGCGACTTTCTCCGTAACGATCAAAGCCCGGAAGCTCAGGCGCTGCTAGCTAAACTTCAGCGAGATCGAGGAACTTCTGAAATGATGATCACGTTGGCAGATTGCCTAAAAGAATATGTACAGACAGGAATTCATGAAGATGTCGTGTACGAACAATTGCAGCTTTATACAGAAAGCTGATAGGAAAACACGTCTTTTAGCAACATCAAGAACAGAGATCTTGACATATGTTCAGGTAGCCGCTATAAGGTTTCCATGCGACCCATCTTTGCCGACCCCAAAACCGATATTGTTTTCAAACGCCTCTTTGGACAGCCAGCTCACCAGCACCTCCTTATTGCCTTGCTTAATGATTTGCTTGATCTTAAAGGAACTCGTCGCATTGTTCATATTACCTACCTCCCTCCAGAACAAGTTCCGATCCTTACCACCCACAAAACTTCCATTGTCGATGTCAAATGCACAGACGCCCGCGGGATCCGGTATTTGGTCGAAATGCAGGTATTTAGCGTCGAAGGCTTTGAAAAACGGCTGGTCTATAACTTATGCAAAGCTTATGTCAACCAACTTCGCTCGGGGGACAGATACCCCCAATTAGACGATGTTGTGTCTATAGCAATTTGTGATTTTGTGTTGTGGGATGAGCGTGACGAAGATGGAAGGTATGAGATTCCGATGCTCAGCCGTTGGAAAATGACAGAAGAGAGCCGAGGCGTGAGCCGGTTTTCACAAATGAAGTATGTAGTCATGGAGCTTCCCAAGTACGAGGGAGGAGAACATCCGAAGACGGCGGTAGAAAAATGGGCGTATTTCTTCAAGGAGGCAGAGGAGCTGAGCGAGGTTCCCAGGCCCTTGTCAGAGGAGAACGTCTTTGTGGAGGCGTTAGAGGTAGCGAAGGTCGCCCAGATGACCGAAGCAGAATGGGAAGGGTATGAGAACGAGAAGATGCAAGAGCAGGATGCCAAAGGGATGTTTAGTCAAGCCAAGAAAGAGGGCTTAGCACAAGGATTGCAAGAAGGACTGACCCAGGGCCTTCAGCAAGGGCTAGAGCAAGGGCTAGAGCAAGGGCTAGAGCAAGGGCTAGAGCAAGGGCTAGAGCAAGGGCGCAAAGAGGGGCTGTTGCAGGGAATTATCATTGTAGCGGAGCTGCTTGGACTTGAGTTTGATCAGGAGAAAGAAAGGTGGCTTCAGCAGAAAAGCGAGGCAGAGCTGACGGGGATTCTAAGAGGGATCAAGCAAAAACGCCGTTGGCCAAAAAATGAATAAGCCTACTATTCTTTTAGGGAACCAATGCCCTCATCAGCCGAGCTTTCTTTGGAGCTGATCAATAAATCCTCTGGAGAATGTAAAGATGCTGGTAAAGAAGTAGGATCTGCAGGCTCTCTGGAAGATTCTTGAGAAAGAAGCGGTGCTCCTTCCTTGGAATGGGTTCCTGCATGAACGCGAGTATGCCGTATTGCTCGAGCGGTGGAGGCGCGTTTTGTCGATTTCTCTCGGAGTTCAATAAATTGTTTCTCTAGCTCCTTTAGTTCTTCATCTGATAAGCTTTCCAGATTCACAAGACGGTTTCTTGCACCGCGGACAGCACGAATTAGTTCATCAAGCTTTAGTTGAATGACCTTCGTGTCACGGTTCTGGGAGTTCTGTAGCAAAAATACCATGAGAAAGGTAATAATCGTAGTTGCCGTGTTTACGACAAGCTGCCAAGTATCAGAAAAGTGAAACCAAGGTCCGCTGAATATCCAAATGATAATAACAAAACAGGCTCCCATAAATGCCCAGGGGGAGCCAGCAATTTGAGAAGTAAATCTCGCGATACGATAAAAAATATTGTTCATAGAACTTCTCCACTAAATTTTGTTACAATTGCAGATTGCTTATTATTACAAAGGAAGCTAAAAGCAATCGTAGCAAAAAAAAATCTTTTTGTCAGTCAGTTCCAGACGACGAAAAAGAAAATAGGTGGATGATCTACAAATAAGTTGCGAACGGCCTCCTGTTTTTTTAATTTACCTACATGTCTTACCTTGGGGAAAAGGAGGAGAGAGCATGAAAATTTCGGCCTACCAGGAGATGATCGATAAAGGTGATCTAAAGTCCCTGAAAGACAGCCTGCTTTCCTTAAGCCCTCCTGATCTTGCTGAAATCATTCAGAAATTTCCTATCGAACAGAGCTCCATTTTATTCCGGCTCATGCCAAGGGAGACCTCTGCGCTTGTATTTGAATATCTTCCTATCGAGGAGCAGACGGAATTGGTTCGCAGCCTTGCCAGTGAACAGTTGGTCACACTTCTGAATTCGATGTCTCCCGATGACCGGACTCGTCTGTTAGAAGAACTGCCTCCGGAAATTACGAAGCAAGCGTTGTCGATTCTTACTCCCGAGGAGCTTAAGATTGCCAGGCAGCTTCTTGGGTATCCAGAAGGCTCTGCCGGTAGATGGATGACCCCCGAGTATATCACGATCTCCCCAGAAATGACGACGAAGGAAGTGCTTGCTCGTGTAAGAGAGTATGGCCAGGATACCGAGGCCCTGGAGGTCCTTTATGTAACCGATAACAAGGGCAAGTTAATCAATTCCGTAAGGCTTGCTACAGTGGTGGTGGCCAAGGAGCAAACAGAGATTGCTCAGCTGATCGAGGGACAGCCCTTGATTAGCATCTCAGCGATGGCGGATCGGAGCGAATTTGTAAAGCTCTTCGAAAAATACGATCGTTTTGCTTTACCGGTGACCGACTCTGAGGGATATTTGTTAGGGGTGATTACTGTCGACGATGCTCTTGACGTGGTTGAAGAGGAAGCTACAGAAAATATCCAACGAATTGGGGGGATGGAGGCGCTCCATGGGCCCTATTTGCGAAGCACGTTTAAGGATATGCTGACCAAGCGGGTAAGCTGGCTCCTCATCCTGTTTCTTGGGGAAATGTTTACTTCTACCGCGATGCAGCATTTTTCCGATCAAATCGCAAAGATTGTTGCGCTATCGATATTTATTCCGCTCATTATTAGCAGTGGAGGAAATGCAGGTTCACAGGCTGCATCCTTAATTATCCGGTCTTTGGCTACGAAAGAAGTCGAGCTGGTGGATTGGAAGCGTGTGTTCAAACGAGAACTCCTTTCAGGACTGGCGCTAGGAACTTGTTTAGGCCTTTTGGGGTTTATCCGCGTGGTGACATTTTCGTGGTTCGGACTCTCGTCTTATGGGCCTCACTATATGGCCATTGGAATCATTATCTTTTTCAGCTTGATAGGGATTGTCCTGCTTGGGACCCTTGTCGGGTCGATGCTTCCCATGTTGTTAAAACGGCTAAGGATCGATCCGGCTACGGCTTCCGCCCCCTTTGTGGCAACGCTGGTCGACGTATCAGGCATTGTGATCTATTTTAAGATCGCTTCGGTATTACTAAAGAACCAGCTGTGATGGAATACGGTATCCTTCCGAGCAACTCTACTTGTATTTTATGGATCTGCAGCTGTCTTTTCCATCTGCGTTGCGATTGTTTCGTGGAGTTTATCCGAGATGACCATACGGAAGGGTTGCGGATCCCTTGGATCGGGCTCCTTTATGCTTTTTAACCAGCTGGGGGCTTCTCTTATTTGCTGTTGAACATAAGCCCTCGATTCTTCTAAAGAGGGCAACGGCTCTTGAAGTTGACCTCCTTGCCAGATAGGCTTCAGCAAAGGGCGTCCCCCCGTTGGAGCGGGCTCATCAAACAGGGTAAGAAGATCGTAATTTTGGAAACGGTAGGCCTGAATCATGCCAGGGAGTGTCATTTTCGCAGAACCTCCTGCAAACTTCATTGTGGGTTTTCCCTGAGAGGTCATCACTAATTTGCCCACAGCCCCGATGCCTGTAGCTGCATCGGGGGAGCAGGTGATATTTTCGCCCACACCGAAGGCATCCGCTCCTGCAAGAGCCAGGGTTTCCACGGACTGTTCGTTCAGTCGATCAGACACAAGAATTTTTGTATGATCGGCCCCTAGCGAATGAAGGAGGGCTCGGGCTGTTTTGACCATTTCTTCAGTAACTGCTGTATCCAGCCGGATGCCCGTGAGCCCACCTTGGGTGCGATGGACCGCTGTCGTAATTCCCCTTACAAGATCATAGGTGTCTACCAGCATCGTGCTTGCCTGCGGAAATAAATGGTAAAATTGAGAAAAGAATTCGCCTTCGGTTTCCGCAGGAAAAATGCCTTCTTTTTCGGAAAATTGGATGGCAAAGTGGTCCATTGTTCCGGTAGAAGGGATGCCATGCTTTTCTGTCGCTGCTACATTAGAAGTTGCTTGGCATCCCGCAAGATAGGCCGCGTAGGAGGCATCAATTGCAGCAGCGTAATGGGTGCGTCTCTGTCCAAATTCGATCACAGGACGAGATTTTCCATCAACGCATGCTGCATTCACAATACGAGACGCCTTTGAAGCAACCATAGAAAGAAAGTTGATCCTACTTACAAAGGGGGTTTCGATCAGCTTAGCAAGGAGCAGCTCCGTTTTTACTTGCACAAGGGGAGTGTAGGCATAGATTTGGGTACCTTGGATCTGGGCCAAGGAGCCATTCTGCAAATAGGCGGGTCCCGCAAAAGCAAGTGTCCCCTCGGGGAGCGCATAGATCTCTCCGCGAAACCCACGAAGGTTCTCTAAGGCGTTTGCTACCATCCGACCTGAATCCGTTGATAAAATTGGACCAAGCATGGGATGTCTCTTCAGGGTTTGTAAGTTCTGGGAAGTAAACTGAAGTTGATGACAGTACTCGATTATCGAACGCAATCCAGCAAAGACGATATACTTTCGGTGTGGGGGCAAACGGCGAAAGAAGAAGCTCATCGCAGCATCACTATGGATAGGTACTCCATGAGAGACATGGGTGAGTAGTGTCGAGATTTGATAAAGGTCAATGCCCAGGACGTTAACGTCGGTCATAAGGCTACTCTGCTATGACTAGAAGGAAAGCGCAAATGCAAACGCTAGGGGAAAAAGTCTTTGAAGGTTTTGCTAATACGTTGGAAACCACAATCCACTAGAATTTAAAAACGGTAACGGAATCCAACGGGGAAAAAGAAATCTACGTTATCGAGCCTGACCAGGGTCTGAAACCGGAGGAAAAGAGAAAGGCCTGTGTTTTTCATATGGTAGGCAATCCCTGTTCCAACCACTGTGCTGACCGAGTCGGAAACCATCTTCAAGTCAGGCGGAATTTGCAAGCTATGACCATAAAGCACACCTCCGTGAATAAGCCACGCAAAAGAACGCTGGTGCCCAAAAAAGAGCTGTGTTTCTAGGGTGGCTTGTAAACCTAAGAGAGTCATTGGGTTCCTTGGAATTTCTGCAGCCGATATGAAGGAAGTGTAGGATTGAATCCCGAGGTTGGCTATCAGTTCAAAGCAATGCCGTTGCTGGATAGAGGCGCATCCACCAATAAGATCAAAAGAGACACCTACTGTCGAAAATACGCCAGGCGAGACATCTAGATCGATGACCTTATAATTGTATAGAGAGACCCCCGGGCCGATCTCGCCAAAGATGGAAAAGCGAGAACGTTGTTTTGGCAGGGAGGGCGAGGCTACAGATTCGAGCGTAGATGCTGATCGTGGTGCCTCTGCCGGAGCTGGGGTGGGTTGGGGTACGACTTCATTAGTAGAAGCAAAAAGAGGAGAGCTCTTACCTGGCAAGGCAGGTAAACTCTCTCGAGCAGTTGGGGTTGTGGCTCCTACTGCAGGATTTCCTAGAAGAAGAACGTAGATAGGTACAACCAGAATGGAGCAAAATTGTTGGGTTTTCATAAAAAGAATAAGTACAACATAATCGTAATCTTACAAAAGAGATTTTTCAGACAATGCATTGTTTTTGTGGGGAAAGGTCCTATCATAAGATGATGGCGAACAAGAACACACCCTCTCAAGACAATCTACGCAAGATCCTTTCCAAAGAGCAGTACGAGGTCACACAGGAATGTGCCACCGAGCCCCCCTTTCAAAACAAATATTGGAATCACCACGAACCTGGAATCTATGTAGACGTCGTGGATGGGACCCCCTTGTTTTCCTCCTTAGATAAGTTTGATTCAGGGAGTGGTTGGCCAAGCTTTACAAAACCCATCGACGAAAGCACCGTTGCTTATAACGAGGACCGTTCCTATGGAATGATTCGGACCGAAGTGAAGTCGGCCTCTGCCCAGTCGCATTTGGGGCATCTATTTGATGATGGGCCGGGGCCATTGCACAAAAGATTTTGTATGAACTCAGCATCGCTACGATTTGTCCATGCTAAGGATTTGGAGAAAGAAGGATATGGTGAGTATCTTGCATTATTCCCAGCGTTCCAGCAGAGTGGGGCTTTTCCTCAAATGCCAGGGAAGGACGAAACACAGACGATGGCTGCTGAAGAAGGAGTGGTTACGGAAACCGCAATCTTTGCGGGAGGGTGCTTCTGGGGGGTCCAGGAATTGCTCCGCACCATTCCAGGAGTGATCGAAACCAGCGTCGGGTACACAGGAGGTATCCTTCCCAACCCGACGTATAGAGATGTAAGCTCTGGGACAACCGGGCATGCCGAGGCAGTTAGGATTGTCTTTGATCCAAAAAAAGTGTCCTACCAAACGTTACTAGAGAAGTTTTTTTCTTTGCATGATCCTACTACTCCAAACCGTCAGGGAAACGACATAGGGAATCAATACCGATCGGCAATTTTTTACCAGCATGAGCAACAAAAAGCGCAGGCCGAAAAAACGATCAAGGAGTGGGACCTCTTAGGAAGATGGAAAAGACCCATTGTTACCGAAGTGGTCAAGGCAGGTCCTTTTTACGTAGCGGAGGAATTCCATCAGGACTACTTACAAAAGCACCCAGAAGGGTACACCTGCCACTACTACCGTTCTTTTTGAAAACCTTTTTTTTTCAGAAAAAACACCATGCTACATCAATGCCTTCATTAAAATTCTTTCTCAATGATGGCAATCATCTCAACATGAGGAGTCTGGGGCATAAGATCCATGGGTATGACGGATCCCACCTTATATCCTTTCGATAAGAGGATCGTGAGATCGCGAGCAAGTGTCATCGGATCGCACGAGACATAAACAATCCGCTTTGGAGAAAGCTTGGGGAGTTCTTCCATGACTTCTTTGGCCCCGATCCGAGGAGGGTCAAGTACCACGACGGAAATGGGCTCACGAGACTTTGTTAAGGCCCGTACGGCAGTAAGATCGGGTACCGCATAAACCTGGATTTTGTCTCCAAAGGTTTCTCGAAGACGAGCGGCAGCTTTAGGTTCAGATTCAACGGCAAAAAGGCGTTTGGCATAGGGAAGCAGGTAACGGGTGAAATTTCCACTACCCGCGTGGAGTTCAAGCAGGTTGGGAAGAGATGCAGCAGGGTTACCCTGGATCGTGCTTTCTGCGGGGACAAAGGGAGAACCTAGGACGGCGCTTGCAACCAGCGTGGGTAGTAAAGTGTGTCCCGCCTCGCTTGCCTGAGCAAAAGACTCAGCCCCTACAAAAAGGGGATATGGCTCTGTTCCTAAGGAGACCACGGGACTACCAAGGGTTTCTCTTTCTATTGTGGCTCCGACAATCAAGCCCTGCTCCAGGGCTGATGCTATGGTGGTGCGAATTTTTTCTATGCCCACCCGCGATAGATTTGCCCCCGCTCCCAAAGTGACGGCCACATGGATCTGGTGATGGTTACCAATCACTCCTGACAGAGTGCCCTCTTCTCCCAAAAAAGGTGCTAGCTTTTTTGCCAGTGTCGTCATCACCTGATCAAGGGCCGGGACCAAAATGGGGCAAGTTGGAATTGGTGTTACTTCATGGGAACGAGCTGCCTGAAACCCAAGGACCCCATTCCGTTTAATAAACCGTGCACGGATGCGATATCCAAAATCTGTGGTCGGGGACAGGATGGGATGGATCTGCGCAGATACGTGCCTTAGAGAGCGACGGACAAACTGATCTTTGGCTGCAAGCTGTGTTTCTCTTCGAACATGCATGAGGGGGCAGCCTCCGCAAGCAAGAGTTTTTGCAAGAGGGCAAGGAGGTTCGACTCTCGAGGGTCCCGGCTTTAGAATCTGTACTAGAGAACCCCGAGCGTACCCTTTGCGCTCCTCAGTAAGTTGAACCAGCGCGGTTTCTAAAGGAGCTCCTCCCGGGACAAAGACCACTTTCCCATCGATTCTTCGTCCCACCGCTTCTCCGCCAGAGGAAATTTCGTAAAAAGACAGAGTTTGAAGAGAGGGGTCGGGTGATGCCGTAGGGGGGGTAGAGTTCACGGGGAGCTCCTTTTTAAGGTTGGTGTGAGATTGGTTTGATGAGACGGAGCCTGCCGGAATAAACGGAACGCTTCTGCAAAAAGAGGCTCAGAAAATACTTGGTCCGCCTTACCATCCGCCACCAAGATTCCCTCGTTTAAGAAAATGATCCGGTCTGCCTCTTTTGCTAAAGCGAGGTCATGGACAGTCATCATCAGAGAGAGGCCTTGCCGAGCGAGGTCCTTCAGCAAGGCAAGAAGCTCAAGCTGATAGCGGGGGTCCATGTGATTAAAGGGTTCGTCTAAAAGCAAAACTTGTGCCTCTTGACAGAGGATCATGGCCAAAAAGGCTCGTTGTTTCTCGCCGCTGCTGAGGGAGGAGAATTTTCTTTCAGCCAGGGATGTGAGATGGGTCCGCTCAAGAGCAGATTGAATGGCCTCTTGATGAATCGATGGAGAAGCCTCGTGGGAATAACGCCCCATTTCAGTTAGCTCAAAGACGGTGAAATCAAACGCTGGGTGGGCTTGTTGTTCAAGCATTGCAATCGAAGACGCGATTTGCGCTTTCGTCAGCTGAGCAAGAGAATGGCGTTGTCCTTTCTTCCAAGAGAATACCGCTCCTTGTAAAGGGGGATAAAGGCCAGAAAGGATTCGCAAAAGCGTAGTTTTTCCTGCGCCGTTAAGACCGACAAGCGCGACCAATTGGCCAGGGTATAAGGCCAAAGAGACATCCCGAAGGGCCAGGACCTGCCTGTACGAAAAAGAAACATGCTCTGCTGTGAGGATGGGCGGCTGGGTTTTTACGAGCGCTGGGTTCTTCATCATAGCCTGGTCCTTCATCGTAGTGGGTTTGTTCTGACAAGAAGGGAAAGAAAAAAAGGAGCTCCTAGCAGGGAGGTTACAATTCCAATAGGTAATTCTGCCTGAGGAGCAAAAAGAACCCGAGCCAAGGTATCGCACCAGGTTAAAAAGATCGCTCCTGCAAAAGCAGAGAGAGGAAGCAGCCTACGGTGGTCGGGGCCTACCAAAATTCGTATGGCATGGGGTACGAGGAGGCCCACAAACCCAATCGGCCCTACGCTGGCAACGACCACCGCTGTGAGGAGTGTCGTCAGAATGAGGAGACGTATACGGATCCGCGAAGGGGAGACCCCTAAGTGCACTGCCATTGGATCCCCAAGACTAAGGAGGTTAAGCGGGGTTGCACTTGCAAAAATGAAAGGGGTGCACAAAAGGGTGCATAGAAACACAATGCCCACAAAGAGCCATTCACTGCGAGAGAAACTTCCAAGGAGCCAAAATAGGAGATTCTGAGGACCTTGGGACTCGGGAGACAGATACAGAAAAATGCTGGTCAATGCAGAAAAAATGGTAGAGATCGCGACGCCAGCGAGAACAAAAAGATGGCTGCCTGTCTCTCTCCTGCTATAGGAAGCAGCAATGAAGCCTACTATCATTACGGAAACAATCCCACCCAGGAGTGCTCCAATAGGCAAGAAGAAAAGGCTTTGGCTCAGTCCTAAAAACAAAACGAACGATGCCCCAGCAGTCGAACCGCTGGCAATGCCCAAAAGATATGGGTCCGATAAAGGGGTGCGAAACAATCCTTGCATCACAGCACCTGCAAGCGATAAGACAAACCCAGCCAGACTTGATAACAGCACTCTTGGGAGACGAACAGAACAGAGGAGAAAGAGCTGGGGGGAGGCAGAAGAACCAACACAGCCCTTTTGGGCTGCTGTAAAAAGATCGGTCCACGACAGAGACATAAATCCTAGCTTGGAACTGACAGCAATCGTTATGATCCAAAGTACAATGAGAATCAAGAAAACAAAAAAGGGTGAAATCTTAATCTTCATAAAATAGCCGTGGAGAGGGCAAGAAGGTTTTCAGAAAAGCTTCTTTCAAAGGCGTTTCTGAGGAAGTTAGGCACGATGAAGGGTCCTGTTGATGGAGTAAATCAATAAGTGCTCCTAAGAGTTCTGGAGCTTTCGTCGAAACAAAATCGGCCATAGAAATCCCAAACACCTGTTTCTTTTGAATCGCCTTCAGTTTGAGAAGACGATGATCTTGCATGATCCGAGACAACATCGAGCTATCCGTTACTAGAATATCTGGGTTGAGGGAGAAGAGCAGTTCTAAGGAGATAGGCTGGCCTGGGATAGCTTCTTTGAGGATAGGTTCTCCTTTCGCGAGAGAAAGTAGCTCATACTCGATCGAATGGGTGCCTATTGTGTAGAGATCAGAGGAGGAAAGAAGAAGCACAGCTACAGACTTTTTGGTGCAATGGGCAGCTCGGTGGGTTTGATTTTGTAAACGAGCCTCAAAATCAGAAAGAACTGCATCTACTTCATTCTGCCGTTTGTCCAAAACACCTCCCATTTGACGGACAAGATCCTTAAGCTGGCCTAGATTCTGAATGAGCGCTTCTCCAGGGAAAAACCGAATGTTTGGAGGAAGTTTGCCTCGCAGGGACTGTAATCCCCCAACGACAAGAGTGGGGTGGTGAGAAATAACCGCTTCTAGGTTAGGTAATAAAGAAGAACCTACCCTGGGTAAAGCGCGGACCTCGCGTGGGAGGTTAGGTGCATTTGTTACAGCAACAACAGCACTGAGGTCTCCGTATACTTTGATAATGTCCAGATAAAGGGGAGGGCCAATGACAACGATCCGTTTTGTAGACACGTTTTGAGAAAAATCAGTCCCTTGTGATCCGTTGCAACAAAGGAGAAAAGCAGTAACGAGAATAGAGAAAAGGATCCCGCCCTTGCTTTTATGCACTCCTTTGAGGAAATCGGCTCGTCGTTGTACCATCATTTCTACCTTCGTCTCCTTGTAACCAACTCAATTTAATTGACAGCATGAGGAACGGCTAAGAGGAAAGGAGCAATCTCAACCTCGAATACTTCACCAGGTTGACTCATCATCTGGTAGCTTCCACACATTACCCCGTAAGAGGTTCTGAGCATACACCCACTAGAATAGGTAAAGCTTTTGCCCGGATCGATGATAGGGGTTTCTCCGACGACACCAGCACCTCGGACTTCTTCGATATGCTGATTGGCATCGGTAATAATCCAGTGTCGGCTTTTCAGCTGGACGCGTTCTTTGCTGTCATTGCGGATAGTAATTGTATAGATGAAAAAATACAAATGGAGAAGAGGGCGAGATTGTTCCTTTGCATACTTCGATTCAACGTCTACAGAAATGCCGAGTGTCGTTGCACAAGATCGGGGGGAGAGCATTAGAACCTACCCCCTGATAAAAATAGAAAGCTAAAAGAAAAATAGTTTGGTTGCTGCATAAAGTTATTAGATATACCAAAACATAAGTTTTTGCCCGTTCTTTCCGATGTCCTGCAGCAAAAGTGAAAAAGTGAGAAAAAATTGCTCACTTTTTTTGAAAAATCTTCATAAAAAGTGCCTAAAACCGAGTTTTTCAAATAAAGATATCCTGCTTTTCTGTGGGAAAATAAATAATATACAATAAAATCAATATCTTACGATAAATTATATCCCATGGTAAAGCAACTTGTTAGTCAAGAATGAGGCAGACAATATCCTCTCTTCTTTGCAGATAAAGTTCGCATCTATTATGCACATTTTTCTCCTCCTGTCGGTTCTTTCATAAATTTGTTTTCTCCTTCCGAGACCTGCGTTATCTTAACGGTATGCCCAAGATAAGTTTTGATTTCCAGCGGTATGTTGCCCTACGTAAGGGCCAACGGCAGGCCGAGCGCAGGGAGGGTGCTGCCTATGCATTTTCTGCAGATCTGCGCTTGCTTCGTAAAATTGAGAGATTGGGGCCAGTCCCTACCGTGCTTGAAGAGGCGGGGCGGTTGTTCCAAAAGCAGGCACAGAGCAGTCTATTGTCTCCTGCGCTTCTTGCCACGCCTAAAACCTATCCGGCAGTTTATCATGCCGCAAAACAATGTGCGGAACGGTTACATCTTCTTGTTCCTTCTGTCTATGTATCGTCGGAACTTCCTGAGGCTTATCCAATTACATTAGGTACGGGCAGCGAGGCTTATGTTCTTCTACCAAAGGTGCTGGTTGACCAATTGTCTGAAGAAGAACTTTTATTTGTTGTTGGGGCCGAGTGTGGACGGATCCAAAATGGCCACTTATCTTTACGGACAGCACTCTTTTATGTGACGCACATCCCATCGGGGTTTATGAAATTTGCCGTGATTCCCGCAAAATCAATTCTGTCGGTGTGGTTACGGCGGGCAAACATTACGGCAGATCGGGCGGGCCTTTTGTGCAGTCGGCAGGTTGAAGTCTCGATGAGTGCACTAAAGAAAATGCTTGCGACGTACGACGCTGTAGAAAAAACCAGACGAGTGCAGGCACTATTACGGTTTGCCGAAAGCCGGTACTTTCGCAAAATCCTAAACCTGGAGGGGGGAGAAACGCAAGAAGCTTGTGACGAAGCCGTTGCGGTTATGATGGATGAAAAACCAAATGTAGGAGAAGAATAGCCCATGTTAACGAAAGAGCACAGAGAGCTTAAGCAAACGCTGATTGAGCAGCTAGAACGCCTGGGAGAGGTTGCCAAACAGGCAGGGATGCATACGCTCTCGAAGGAGCTGCTTACAGAGAGGATACCCAAAGTGGAGGGAGAGCAATTTTCTCTTGTGGTGCTTGGAGAATTTAACCATGGAAAATCCACCTTCGTCAATGCCCTTCTGGGGAGCCCCGTTCTACCTGCAGGCATTACACCAACCACGGCAACGATCAACCATTTGGTCTACGCAAAGACTCCCTACGCAAAGGCGATGCTCAATGACGGTCGTGTGGTTGATGTTGATCCAAACGCCCTCTCGGAATGGGTTACGGTGGAAGGAGCCAACAACGAACAAGTGCGCTATGTCGAAGTAGGCTGGCCCGCGCCTCTTTTGGCGGATCAGGTGACCCTGGTCGATACTCCCGGGGTCAACGACATCAATGAAGCCAGGGCTGAGATTACCTACCAGTATATTCCCCAGGCAGACCTGGTGTTATTTTTGCTAGATGCCAACCAAATTTTAAAGCAATCCGAAAGGAACTTTCTGCAGCAGCGTCTTTTACGGAGAAGCAAGGACAAGCTTCTGTTCATCATTGGAAAGAGCGACCTCCTCTCGAAGAAAGAGCAGGAAGAAACGCTTGCCTACTGTAGGCGCAACCTAGGGTCTTTTGTCGAAGATCCTACGATTTTCCCTGTATCGGCAAGGCTTGCGCTGTCCAAGCAGGATACAGAAAGCGGGTTTCCTGAACTGCTTTCGTATTTAAGGCAGTATCTCTCCACTGAACGCGGACGGGTTCTTTTGGACAATGCCGCCGCAGAGGGATTACGGTTCAGTGGCTATCTGCGTCAGAATCTAGGGATCAAACGTCGAGCGCTTGACCTAACCTTGGACGAGCTAGAGGCAAAGATTGTCCGGATTCACAAGGAACTTTACAACAAACAAAAGACCCTTCGGCAAATTCAGCAAACAATTGATGCTGAAGCCAGTGCCATTAAAGCAAAGCTCACCCTCGATTTAGAACAGTTCACCAAGGCGTTTTGTGAAGAGGTCCCAAGGCAGATCGATAAAGCTTCGGCAAAGGACATCGAGCTGTACCTTAAGGGGTATTTACAGGACATCATGAAGTCCTTTACCGAAGAGGAGGGGGAGGAGGTGGCTTCGCTGCTCGACCGGTTGATCGAGCAGGTCATTCAAGTGACGAATGAAAATTTGAAAGAAACCCTCTTGGTCGTTAGCGCGGAAATGGGCGTCCCCTCTGAGCAATTGCTGCTAAACTTGGATGCGATTAAATACGATGTGGGATTGTTTGCGCTAGGTGCCTTAGGAACCGGCATTTATATCTTTGTGAACACGTTTGTTGGTGGTCTTTTGACGTTAGCCGCCCCCCTTTTGGGTGTACTGGTAAAAACATGGCTGTCCAGCCGAGTGAAGCAGCAGGCGAAGGAGCAAACGCCGAAGCTGATCGAAGAGACCATGGCTGCCCTTCGGCCCAAATTTTTAAGTTTGGTGGATGAGGTGGCAAACCGACTTAGCGACTTTGTTCAAGCGGCCGGGAAATCTTTGTACCAGGGCATTTCCGAGGTTTTGGATCAGGTGTTGGCCGAACGAAGAACCCACGGCGAAGAGATCAAAGTCCGGAGCAGCGAGCTCGATCGGCAGCTAGAAGTTCTGCACGAAATTGAGCTTCGCCTTACCGAGGTACAGAAAAAATTGTGGACATCTTTAAACAGCTAAGACAGGCAGTCAACCAGGTAGGAGAACTCGTCACGGACGAAGTCCGTCCCCACGTAGAATTGGGAACTTCCCTGCTTGAACAGGGCAATTTTGAAGGCGCCATGCACGAGCTAAAGAAGGCGCTGTCCATTCGTCCAGATCACGCTCGCGCGACCTATCTGCTTGGTCTTTGCTATCAGAGGCGGAACCACGAGGGTGATCGAGAAAAGGCAAAAGAATTATTCTTGGCATCCATTGCAAAGCATCCTGAAGTTTCTGAGCCGTACCTCGCCTTAGGCTCCCTTCTTGAAGGAGAACAGAAGCTGGAAGAAGCCCTCATTTTTCTGCAGAAGGGGCTGTCCTATGCAGGCCAGGTAAAACAGCGCAAGCATTTTCAGAAGAGCCTGGGCCGAATTTACCTACAGCAGAAGCAATACTCCAAAGCCATCCGCGAGCTTCGCAAGGCAACGGCGGAGCCTTTTCTTGATTATGACGCTCTCCCTCTGCTTGTGCGGACCCTTGAAGAGATCTTGCCCCTAAAAGAACCGGTTTCTTTTGTTCAGGACAAGTTTCTTCTTGAGCTGAAGAAAAAACTCCTGCAGGCAGTGAAAGCTAGACCCCTTGAAGAAACACAATGGTTTGCTTTGGGATGCTTGCTGAGACGGCTTGAAGATTGGGAGGAAAGTGGACAAGCTTTTCTCACAGCGATAGAGAAGAATCAAGAGTTCGGAGAGGCGTTTTTAGAATACGCAAAGCTGCTTCTTGAGAGAAAAGATGCTCAGGCCGCACTCCCTTATGCGCAGAGGGCTTACCGATTGTTGGAATATTCTTTTCAAGAGAGGCCCGGGCTCTTTTTCAGCGTTACCAAAGCCTTAGCTGATAGCTACCTCTCCCTGGGCCAGGTGAAAGAAGCCCTGACTGCGTATGGACAGGCCTTTGACTTTTCCTGTGCAGTCCTACAAAAACAATACCCGTTTATGCAAAATGCACTCCTTGCTGCTCTCTATGCTGATGAGGAGGAAACCGCACAAACGTGGTCACGACATCCAGCCCTTGCACAGACGCCGCTTGCCCTGGCCGTTCGTGCTCGGGCCCAAGGACTTTCCTCTTCCCAGGCCAAAGACCTTCTCGTCCAGGTAGATTCTTCAGATGCTTTGGCTTATGCAGAGAGACTTTTATCGGAAGCGATCCTTGCAAGGTCAGAGCTCGCATCGGAGGCTTCTTTGGCAAAGTCGCTAAAGGCAGAGCAACAATCGTTTCAAAAACTCTTGGAAGCAGTCGCCGTCTCGCCGCTAGATCCAAGGCCAAGCAAGTGGCTAAAAGAGTGGTGTGCGGAGAATGCTACGAATCTCCCTTTAGACATAAAATCTCTACTCGAATGGAGCTGCCGCTTTTTTGAAAGGACCCCAGAGTATCAAGAGGCGAGCCCCCGGGTGAAGAAAATTTACGAGCGGTTCTGTGGCCCATTTTCTCTCGTAGTGATGGGAGAATTTAGTGCAGGAAAATCAACGCTGCTCAACGCTTTGTTGGGGGAAGAGCTTCTTCCAACGGGAATTACCCCTACAACCTCGATGGTCACACAGGTCACCTACGGAAGAGATCGTTCCTGTGCTCTTGTGTATAAAACGGGAGAAGAAAAAATCATCCCCTGGGAGAAGCGAGAAGAATTGCTTCAAAACGTAGAGCCGAGCGAACTTCTCGAGGTCAAATGGGTTAGGATTACTTGTCCACTGGACTTGCTGAAGGATGTTTCTTTGATTGATACTCCGGGCTTGAACTCTTTCTTCGCAGAGCACGAAATAGCTTCAACCCAGTTTATCCAAGAAGCCGATGGGCTCTTGTGGGTATTTACTGCAGAACAGGCGGGCAAAGCAACGGAGAAAGCAATTCTGAAGAACATGGGCAAGTTTGATTCAGTTTCGGTGGTAGGGATTCTAAACAAAGCAGATCGGGTGAAAGAATCTACGGTAGGAGAATCCATAGAGATGGTGATCGCTCACCTGCGAGATAAGAAGCAGGGTCTAGCTGATCTTTTGGTTGATATTGTTCCTGTAAGCGGGAAAAAAGCACTCGCGGGAAGGCAAGCTTTAGGGCAAACGGATGCGAAAGCGCTTTTGGAGGAATCGAACCTTCCAGCGCTGGAGGATGTACTTCAAAGAAGATTTTTTTCACAGCAGCAGCAAATTAAAACCAATATCGCGACCGAGCAGATGATCTCTTTGATTCGCTTCTTGCAAAGCCAAGCAGCGGTATCCTCTCCTGAAAATTCTAACCCTCACGAACCTCCTCCCGACGCTGCTACGTCTTCCCGTTCTCTCATCGAGGGAGAGCGAAAGAAGCTCATCCATGAAATAGGCCGCCTTCATGAAATTTGGGCAAAAGAAATGGTAGAGATCGCTAGGCCTCGAAGCTGGCTTCTTGGAGACAACGATACAGCTCCCGCGGATCGGGACTACCTAGCAAAATTAATTGAAGAGGATATTCAGGGGCTTTTGAAGCGCTCGCAAGAACGGATCGAGGAACAGCTTCCTTATCTGGATCCATCCGCAAGAGAACATGCAAGGTTCCTAGTGTATGATCCGTACCTTGCTTTTACAAGAGGATTTCTCCAGGGTGGAATGCTTGACCATCTCTTTTTCCAAGTCCTTCCCAAAGCGGAACTTACGGAATCTTCTCTGCTAAGTATGATCGATCGAGAATTCCCGACAGCGCTTCATCTGATTGAATCAATCCTGCTTCCGTCGTTGGAAAACTTTATCTCTAAGCAATTCCAGCGTGATCAGCGAAGGCAGGCAGGCCGCGCTGCGCAGGTCTACCTACAGCAAGAATGGGTGGAGGCTCGGCTGCAAAACCCCCTTCATGCCCTCGAGAAAGCGCTAAGAGACATAACGGTTTAGGATGCCGGCCTGGCCTCTCAACATGTCGACCTGGCGCCCTAACCCTTGTCTGTGTCGCTTCCCGGCCAAAACACGAAGATTTTGCCTCCCCACGAATCGTATGGTAAGCAAATCTTATGCTAACTCGTTTCATCGTCTTAGGGGCGCTAAGCTTCTTCCTTTCTAGTTCATTTCCATCCGTTTCCTTTGGTGCAGCTCAGGAAACCTCCAAGGATGCCAAAATAGACTTTGCTACGGTAGGGGCGCCCCAAAAAGAGTCTTCACGTCGTTCAAGCTGGCTGATTGGCGGAGAATTTGCTCCTGGGTTTGCGGTATCCACTTACTCAACCAGTGACCAGTATCAGCCGCTGTTTTTCTTGCAAGTACACGGAGCGTTTGATTTTACAAGCAACCAATGTTTTGGCAGAGAACGCAAGGACAGTATCTTCTGTGTCGAGGCGATGATTCTCCTTCAGGCAGGGTTTGGCTATCATGCGTTTAGCAATGTTCCGCTGTTCCGTCTGACCACCGGGTTTGAATTTGATCTTTACTTGGGTCGCCAGCGTACCGTAGCACTTACACTCAAATGGAGGATTGGCTATGGCCGGTACGGGATCAATGCGGTGGAAGAACAGATAAACATCCCCGAAGAATTTCGTCTGCCCAGAGAAGATCTAGACCGGCTTGAGTGGGGCATTGGGCCTGGGGTTTTACTTCAGTTAGGTCGTTTTAGCGCAAAGGCAAAGGGGATGACGGTCTATGCAGATCTTCATTGGGTCAGCTCCATAAATTGGGGACTGGTCATTCCCGTAGGGTTTCAATATCGATTCTAAAGACATAAGGCTGGGAAGACTTATGCGACCTCAGCAGAGGCTTTTGCTCTTCCTAAGGCTTGGTTGTGCTCCTCATGAAGTTCACTTGTGCTAAAGTTGCTTTTTCATTCAGATTTTATATAAAGGGACGATGAATCCGCTTTTTTCAACCTCCCTTTGTTCTCTTTCCTCCCCTCTGTCGTTGGTCCTTCTTTCCTGCAGGCGATGGTTCCTTCTTGCTGCCTTGCTCCTTGGTTTCCCTGTTTGGACTGCCAATGCCCAAGAAGCAACCATTCCATCAAAGCCATCTCCCTCCTCAAAAACAAAGGGACCAAACCCTTTGCCCACTTCTCAAACAGGAGCAAAATTGAACCTGGGTTTGAATGTGGGAGGCGGGGTGAGTACGTTTGCAAATGCCCAAGAAACTTTGCGAGAGGGTTCTTTGGAGGCAAACGGCTTTGGGACTTGGGATCTCATGGAAACATGCAGCCAGATTCAAAAAGCATCGTGTCTGCGTTTTTTCTTTTTAGGGGGCGCTGGCGGAGGCTATTACGCAAGCACCCAGGCTGGATACCTTCACATTTTCCCCGGGGTCGGGATTCAAGCGTTTTTTGGGGAACAACGAAAATTTGCGCTGAATATCAAGGCTGGGGTTGGATACAAACATACATTTTTGGATTCCGAGTTTGAACAGCTAAGTGCGGGTCGTGACCACTTTATTCGAGATGAGAGCAAAAAAGATCTATTTATCCTTTGGATCGAGCCTGGCGTTGAATTTCAGCTTGATGCGCTGCTTGGGACCAAAGCCTCCCAAGGATTTAGCTTGGCGGCGAGTTTTCGTATTGAAAATGGACCTGGAACAGCGATCTTAAGTCCAAAGCCCCTGCCTGGGATTGATGTAAACTTTTTTGCCGGAGTACGCAGGCGATTCTGATGAAACCCGCCCTCAAAGGCACCCTACGAAGCAGCTTGTATGATCTTGACGTCGCTGCCAGTTCGTTCTACGCTGTACCCATGGTCGCAGATTCCACTCCTCGCATGAGCTGGTTTAAAAAATATGGCGCGTTGATAAGTTTTCTCACCTTGCTTTCCTCGATTGGAGGCTTATTTCTCTATAGCTATTTCTCTGATAAGCCAAAGACCTATTTGCTGATCGATAATACGCTAGACATACCCTTAGAGATTACCTTTGGAACCCAAAATTTGGGGACGCTTGCGCCGAAATCCTACTTTAAGATTGAAATAGTAGAGGCAGGAAATACCAGGGTCATTGCTAAGGACAAGACGGGACGTGCGATGGACGAAGGGGAGTTTGTTATTTCCCAGACAAAACATGGCATGAGATGCTACGTGTACAACATTGCTGGCAAAGGAAAGTATGGTATCTCTACGGCGCAGTACCGCACTTCAGGAGCAGGGCTTGTTGACCCACAGAATTATGAACCTATAGGCAGCGACAGCAAGGTATTTTTCTTTGATACTGAAGATCATCCGCAAGTGAGAGACTGTGAGATCGACTTTGCTTTCCCAGAAACGGTCACCACGTATGGCCGCGGACCCAAAATCGAATTTATCGGTCTTCTTTGCCATATTGACGGTAATAACCAGCCCAAATGCAAAGGAATCTAATAAAAATTTAAGAGGAAGAAGAGTTGAATCCTATCTAAGCTTGCAGTAAAGTACGACACCTCTTCTATGAACGCTTCCCAAGTACAAAGCCAAGAGAATGTGAGGTTGTCTGCACAGAAAGCGGCTGAGCAGCTTCGTGCCCTTTTGCAAAAAAACATCCCTTTGATCCAGCTCCACGGCTGTGAGGGGTCACTACCGTCGTTTTTCTTGTCCTCTCTGGTTGAGCAGACATCTTCTCTTAAGAGACCCTTGCTGGCTGTGGTAGAGACCCAACTGCAGGCGCAGGCGCTGGTCCGGGACTTGCAGTTCTTCCTTGGTACCAAAACCAACTCTCTTGGGGATGTTTCTGGGTCAACCCAAGTCTTCCATTTTCCTGAAATGGAAGTTTCTCCATGGGTAGAAGCAACCAGCGAGCAGAAAAGCCTCTTTCAGCGCATGAGTTTGCTATTTCGTCTGTCGCAGGGGGAAGAGCATCCTCTGATCGTAGCATCAGCAAAAGCGCTCGCCCGTCGGGTGTTGCCCAAAAAAGAATTTTCTCTGCTCACCGATGTCATTCAGGCCAAACAAGAGATCGATCGGGAGGGCCTGTTTGCTTTACTTGCCAAAGGTGGGTACACACGGATGCCGATCTGTGAGGATGTGGGTACCTTCTCGGTACATGGGGGGGTGGTGGATATTTTTGTTCCTCTGTACCCCTTTCCCGTGCGGATTGAGTTTTTTGGGGATCTTGTCGAGTCTTTGCGCTTCTACGAGCCGGATACGCAACGTACCCTACGAAGCATCGATGAGATTTATGTCCATCCGATCAAAGAGACGTTTGTCAGCCATCCTGCGGGATTACAAAAGCGGTTGTTAGAAGCAGGGGATGTGGCATCACATCCCTCGGTAAGAACCAATGAAATGATTGAACAGCTCGAACGAGGAGAGAGCTTTTTAGGGATCGAAGCCCTTGTCCCAGCGTTTCACGAGAGGATGGATTCGATATTTGACTATTTCCAGAAGAAACCTCTGGTTTGGATCCAGGAGCCCCACCATATAGATCATGCCTTTGAGGAGCAATGGAGAGACGCCGAAAGGATGTACCAAAACCGCCTCTCTGAAAACAAACTATCCTTCCCGCCAGGTGAGTTCTACTTGATGAAAGAGGGCTTTGATCGAATTCGAAAAGAGACAGGCTGTATTTCGGTAAATCCACTCTTTATCGAGCAAACTTCCGTCCCTGACGGCGCTGCTTTCCATTCTTCTATTTCTACCGGAACTTCCGCTCCTATTTTTGCTGAGGCTACCGTCTCTGTTTCCTCTGAAGCCTCTGCTCATCTCCAAGTAGCTTCGTCGGGACATGAAACCCTGACGGCTGCCTTGCGAAAAGCACGGCTGGAGAAACAAGAACACCTGCTGTTGCCATGGGTCCACCAAATCAAAGCGGATCTTGAGGAACACCAAAAGATCGTCATTGTGAGCCCCAGTCTTCCGAAAGCGGAACGCCTTGACTCTTTGCTGAGAAGCTATGGCCTTTCGGCAAGGTTGTACCGACCTGGAATTGCTGGTCTTGTGGCGACGAAGGAGGCTGGAGAAGAGCTGCATGGCTTTTATCTTCTGGAACAAACGAAGCAGCCAGGGGTAGAGATTCGTGTGGGGACCCTCAGCTACGGGTTTGATTTGCCGCTCGATCGCGTTTCCATCTATTGCGAATCTGAAATCTTTGGCGAAAAGATTGTTCGTCAGTCGACCAAAACCAAAAAGAAGACAAGCTTAAGCGATTTTCAAGATCTCTCTATTGGTTCACTCATCGTACATCAGACGCACGGTATTGGGCGCTATCAGGGATTGGTCAAGTTACCGCTGAAGGGCATCGAGGTTGATTTTGTTCTTTTGAAATACGAAGGAGGAAATTTGTATTTGCCCGTATGGCGCTTAAGTGAAATTAAGCGCTATGTCGGTGCAGAAGGGACGACACCACGACTCGATCGGCTTGGTGGGGAAACCTGGCAAAAGGCAAAAGGAAAAGTTTCGAAAGAGATTCAAAAGCTTGCAGAGGAGCTTCTCCAAGTCTATGCCAAACGGCAGGCGCTGCCCGGGGTTGCCTATCATCTTTCCGAAAGCTCGGCCCAAATGTTTGCCGAGTTTGAGGCACTGTTCCCCTATGAAGAAACGCCTGATCAGCAACGTGCGATCGATGAGGTTTTGCACGATCTGGAACAGCCGCGGCCCATGGATCGGCTCATCTGCGGAGACGTGGGCTATGGGAAGACCGAGGTGGCTTTGCGCGCAGCGATGAAGGTGGTGCTTGCCGGAAAACAGGTGGCTGTGCTTGCACCAACCACGGTGCTGGTCGAGCAGCACGCCGCCCGCTTTGCAGAACGGTTTTCCAATTTCCCGGTGAGAGTACGGTCGCTGTCGAGGTTCCGGTCTAGGAAAGAACAAATCGAGGTGCTCAATGGGCTTTCCCAAGGCACCATCGATGTTGTCGTAGGTACCCATCGCCTCTTGTCGGCAGACGTCAGATTTAAAGATTTAGGACTTCTCATTATTGACGAAGAGCAGCGATTTGGCGTGGCCCACAAAGAACGCCTACGGACCTTACGCAGCCAGCTGGATACACTCACCCTTTCGGCAACGCCCATTCCCCGGACGCTGCACATGGCGTTTAGCGGCTTACGAGAGGTGTCGATTATCAGTACGCCACCCGAGGACCGGCTGGCCATCCGTACGCTGGTCGTTCGTGAAGGCGACGGTGTGATTCAAGAGGCGGTTGAAAAAGAGCTTCGTCGAGGAGGCCAGGTTTTCTTTGTCCACAACCGCGTCGAAACCATTGGGAAATGGGCAAAGCGTCTGCACGAATTATTGCCCCAGATCAAAATTGGAATGGGCCATGGACAGTTGCCGCCTGAAGAATTGGAGAAGGTCATGCTCGATTTTATCGAGGGCCACACCCAACTGTTGTTATGCACAACCATTATCGAGAGTGGCCTCGATATTCCTCGAGCTAACACCATGATTATTGACCGGGCGGATACGCTGGGGCTCAGCCAGCTTTACCAGCTTCGGGGAAGGATCGGTCGAAGCAAAGAACGAGCCTACTGCTATCTGATGGCCCCCGCCGCGGAGAAGATGACCCGGGAAGCCAAAGAGCGCCTCTCGGTGCTGCAGCGCTTCACCGAACTTGGGTCGGGGTTTGCCATTGCCAGCCAAGATTTAGAGATCCGGGGTGCGGGCGATTTGCTGGGGGATAAACAATCGGGCACCATTTCTGCGGTAGGTTTTGACATGTATACACAGATGCTCAAAGAGGCCGTGGCTGAGCTACAGGGCCAACCCATCTCCAAAGAGCGTGAGCCTGAGTTTACCTGCGATTTGCCCGGGTTTATTCCCGACGATTACATCCCTGATCCCGGGCACCGGCTAGAATTTTACCAGCGCTTTTCTGCTGCCGCCAACGAGGAGGAAATTGCTTCTTTACTCGCCGAAATGAACGACCGCTTCGGTCCTGTGCCCGATGAAGTGGGTCTTCTCTCAGAAATGATGGTCGTGAAAAACCTGAGCCGTCGCTTGAAGGCCACCGCCGTCGAGCTATCCGAGTCTCGGTTTGCACTAGCACTGCCCGAGGATACGCCTCTGTCTACGGAACAGATCCTCAAACTTGTGAATGCGCCAAAGTCGTTATGGCGCCTTTCCCCAGATATGCGCCTTTCCCGAAGCTTTATGAATGAAGCGGAAAGAAAGGACAGGCTGGCGCTAGCAAAGAAACTTCTGAGGGAGCTGCTTCTTCAGGCGGAGTCATAAGAGAAGGGATGAGAAAGAATTGCTAAGCAGTAATTCACTCTTGTGCCTCGATGATCATCTTTCGAGGATGCCTTAGCTCTTCTGGAAAAAGTTTAGCAAAGAAAGAGAAACCTATGCAATTTACTCGCATTACCGTTCATCCCTCACACATGGCAGGAATTCCTTATATTCGCGGACTTCGGATTCCAATGGCTGCCGTCTTAGGGATCTTGCTGATGGGATGAACGAAGAACAGATTCTTGCCGCGTACCCTGACTTAGAAGGGGAAGATATCCACGAAGCCCTTCGTTATGCTGCCCTGGCCATGCAGGAACGTGAACTTCCCTTGCTAGCTGCCTAAGAAACTCTTTCTATGAAATTTCTCGTTAGTAACAGTCTTTTTCCTCTGATATTGAGAGGTCTTCTGACCTGTGGACATGACGCTGTACATGTGCGTGATTATGGACTCCAGGATAAAACAGACGAGGAGATATTCAACCGCGCAGCTCAAGAGGAGCGTATTCTTCTTGCCGCAGGCACTGACTTTGGCACCCTGCTTACGCTTTGTCAGTAGACCAAACCTTCCGTGATTCTATTTCGGTTCCCGTTTACCCATATTCCTCGGAAACAGCTAACTCTGCTGTTAGCCAATCTCGCTACGATTCAAGAGGCATTGGAGCAGGGCAGTATGGTTGTTTTTACGGAACAGAAGATTCGTATTCGGTCCCTTCCGATTTTGGATAACTCTACCGCAAGAGGAGCATGATGTATGAGAACGTTTGTTCTAGCTGACAGCCCGGTGTTCTACTCCTGTAGCGAGGCTGGTAAGGTAGATTTTGTCCAAGAGCTGGACCATAGCGTTTGCTCGAGCGTAGGGAGCTAGGGAGTGATGATTAAAAGCGAAGGTGCCTTATGATGAAGGAAACACCATTAAAATGAACCGACGACCTCGTATTCGGTCGTTTCATATTTACGATAGGGTACCTTACCCAAGAATCTGATGTCTCATCCAAACCTGTTTTCCCGAAAATGCAATCGCATATGCATGGATTGGGGCGACTTGCCTCGACGAAAGCTCATGTGCATACTTTCGTGTATGAATCTGGGCAAGGGCCTGCTCTAAGGTTTTTACAACCTCTACTTCCTGAGGTTCTTTCCGAAATACTTTGATCTCAAAGAGAACCCCCGGGTATCCCTGGCTCTTCGGGCGTAATATCACGTCATACCGGCCAAACCCGGCCTCCCGGTTGGAGAGGACGTCATAATCTGCACTGAGATTGGCAAGGATCCCAAGAATAAACGTGTGATACGCTGCTTCTCCCGCCAAATCATGGTAGGAAAGGCTTTTCAGCACAATGTCTTGCAGACGGCTCTGCACTCGCTCGACGTCGCCTTCGAGAAGGCTTTGAAAGAATATAGAAATGTCTTCCGAGGGTCGGACAAGCTCGGCGAACCATCGCTGGGTCATCGAACGAAAATCAGTCATCACCTCTCGATTGGGTATGCAGAGGGAGGCAAAAAAATCGTCTCCTTTTTGGAACTGCTCCTTAACCTTCAGGTATCCAGAGAACAGAAGAAAATTCCATAAGGCGACATCGCTGGTGGGAATATCCTGCATCACAATGCTTTCATCCAGGCGCTTTTCAATACATCCTCCCTGTAACAGAATCTCGATCTGCGATTGAACATGATTGCTCCTATGAAACAGAGCATTTTTGATGAGGGTGTTCGAAGCCGTTGCGACCCAGTAGGGACGGAGTCCATAGATAGGATTATCTAGGTATCGAAGGATTGACCAAGGGTTATATATCGTAGTCTCACCAAAGAGGTAACCGTTGTACCATGTTTGAACTCCGGCGAACATAGGAAGGAGATCTGCTTTTTGCAGGAGTTCATGAATCTCTTCTTCTGTAAAGCCAAAAGCTGTTGAAAAATGAGGATTTAAAATCGTAAACACCGCCAAGTTGTTGAGCCCAGAAAAAATGCTCTCTTTGGCAACGCGTAAAATCCCGGTGAGCACCCCTTTGGCAAGATGAGGATTATCTTTCAGCGCTGCTGACAAAAAGGACCGGAAAAACGAAATCGAAGATGAGTAGTATCCTTTATCAAAAGCTGCATGAAGCGGGCTATCATACTCGTCAATCAGAATCACCGGGGCTTGGTTGTGGTAAAGGTGCAAATATTTGGACAACCGATACAGGGCATTTTCGCAGTCCGACCAAGAACTATTTTTTTGAAGAATCGCAAGAAACCCGGCTTTCTCTAGGGAGTCTAACGCCTCTGACTCTAGCAGATAACGATGGTCTCGGTACAAATCGGCCAACAGATCCCGTAGTTTTTCCTGACAGGTCTCCCACGTATCCTGTTTTGCATCCTTTAGTGTCAAAAAAATCACTGGGTACTTTTGAAAGTGGAGGTGGGCACTTGGGGAAGACTGAATCTTGAGCCCTGCAAATAAGTCCCTCCGATCTTCCGGCGATTTTTCGAGGAAATACCTGAGCATTGATAAATTAAGCGTTTTCCCAAAACGACGCGGTCTTGGCAAAAGAAGAACGCGTGCAGAGGAATCCATCACTTCCTCGATGAACAAACTTTTGTCGACATAAACATATCCCTCTCGCCGAAGCAGACGGAAGTCAGATTCTCCGATTGGATACCTAAGTGGTTTTCTCTCTTGCATGATATTTATGACGGTACAGACGATAACATTGATCTTCAAGCAGGGCGAGACAAAATGTAAAATTCATGGTGGAAAAAGCAAGGAACTGCCTGATGATGTTACTGTGCTGCGGCTTTGCCACAAAGATAAGCGCTGTTTGTACATTTTTGGAAGGCATCTTTGTCTGCTTTTTGTTCGGCTTCATAGGCCTTGATTAAGGCCCAATGCTTCGTTCTAGCCTCTTGGTAGGCTGCCCCACTCTTGGCTGGGTCGTCTCCTCGCTGGATCGCTTGGCTGGCTTTGCCCGAAGCCGCGATTTCATTGCTATTGGCATCCACCCTTG
The DNA here is from genome assembly GCA_964537055.1 of uncultured Myxococcales bacterium. Taxonomy (GTDB): domain Bacteria; phylum Myxococcota_A; class Polyangia; order Palsa-1104; family JAEUJZ01; genus CAZHYV01. Next base: position 131,963 of record CAZHYV010000005.1, on the reverse strand, counting down.
CGACCACGAGGTCATCCTTATGATTTTTCGCCTCATTGCATTCTTTTTCTGCCTCTCTACATTCTCGGACCAATGAATCATCCCCACAGGCGAAGAACCAAGTAGATGCAACCAAACCTACAAAAACATAAACTTTCGTGAACCATGGTTTCATAGAAAAACCTCCTTCTAGAAAAAGTAAGAGTCTGTAATACCTTGTCAATAAAAGCCCAGGGGTATGTGTGCCTTCTTGCTTGGGGTATCACTTTTGTTTAAAATCGCGAGAGAGGTTGGAAAACGACTATCTTAAAAATCATATTTGCACGAGGATGACTTCGTGCTAAAGAAGATAGGGCTGTCTTTATAACAAGAAGAGGGGAGACCTGACTTATGAAAAAACAGAATTTGATTATATGGATTGGAATTTTTGCTGTATGGGGCGCTCTTGCTGCGTGTACAACGCCACAGCCTGTGCCTCAAAATCCACCATCGCGCCCTGCGATGCAACCGACTGTGAACGATGCCTCAGTTCAGCCACAGCGGCCAGCCCTTAGCTGTGTAAGGGAGGGAAAAGAGGGAGAACCCTGTAGATTTACAGACGATGAATGCCTTCAAACCTGTAAGAAGGGGTACTTCTGTGTTGAAAATGCAACAAAATCGAATGAGGGTACTTGTCAAGTTTGCTTATCGGCATCAGGAAATCTCAAAAAAGGAGAAACCTGTATTAAGCCGGCGGGTCTTTGTTCCGATCCTTGTGGAAAGGAACTTCACTGCGATGAAGAAAGTGGTAAATGTGTTGATAACAGATAGTTTGCTGTAGCTATTTACCAAGATAACACGTCAAAATCCCTCCTCTGTACATATGTATGAACATCCTTGCCCTTGAATCTTCTTGCGACGAAACTGCCTGCGCTTTAGTGCATGCCGACAAAGAGGGGCATCTTTGGGTGCGGTCGAACGTCATTTCCTCCCAGATTGAAATCCACCGCCAATTTGGGGGGGTGGTGCCCGAGATTGCCTCTAGGCATCATCTAAAGAACATCATCCCTGTTCTTAACGAAGCGCTCTCCCGTGCGAAGCTGACGCTGGATGAAGTGGATGCCATCGCGGTGACTCGCGGTCCTGGTTTGGTAGGTGCACTCCTTGTAGGACTGCAGACGGCAAAAAGCATTGCCTTTGCCAAGGGCATTCCTTTGATTGGGGTGCACCATCTTGAAGGACACCTGATGGCGGCATACCTGCAGGAGGGTGGCTCTCCTCAAGAAAGCGGCGCTCCGCAAGAAGGTACTTCTCTTCAAGCAATTTCTCTGAATGCCCAGCCTCCTTCGCCTCTACCCAAACCGGTTCCGCCCATGCCGCACTTGGCGCTGCTCGTATCCGGCGGACACACCAGCCTGATTCTTGTGCATGATTTCTGTACCTACGAGCTTTTGGGAACGACCCGGGATGATGCAGCGGGCGAAGCCTTTGATAAAGTGGGCAAGTTGCTAGGCCTAGGCTACCCGGCAGGTCCTCAGATCGACCGTTTGGCGCAAACAGGTGATCCCTCCTCTCGAGATCTGCCCAAGGCCATGCTAGGCTCCAAAGGTGGTCTTGACTTTAGCTACAGTGGCCTAAAAACGTGGATGGCGACCTATTTGAAAGAGCCAGGTCCAAAACCTAGTCTAAATGACATTTGCGCCTCATTTCAGGTAGCTGTTGTCGAACAACTGGTCCGTAAGACTTGCCTGGCGTTAGAAAGACACCCAGTCAAGGCGGTTGTCGTCTCGGGTGGGGTTGCGGCCAACAGCTTTTTACGGTCCCAGCTTAAGGAAGCATGCGAAGAGCGGAACCTTGCCTTCTTTGTGCCTCCCCCTCATTACTGCACTGACAATGCGGCGATGATTGCGGCAGCTGGATATTTTCGTCTTAGGCGAGGAGAACGGTCGGAGCTATCCTTAAATGCCCAAGCCAGCTTGCCTTTACCGCTCTTTGGAGAAAAAGTAGGATGATGCTGGAGAAGAGGCGATGCTACCTCATGACGATATTAATTCATGATGTATGGAATCTTGTGTTACAGGGCCATCCTGTAGCGAAGGGGCGGGGACGATGACACCTTCTGAGTCAATTCTGTTTTCTCTGGAGGCTAGCCAAGCCGTTCGGCATCTTCTGCAAAAGTATGGGTTTGCTGCAAAGAAAAGCTGGGGCCAGAACTTCTTGGTCAGCGATGCGGTGTACCAATCGATTGTCGAGGCTAGTGTGCTTGATCGCGATACGCTGGTCGTTGAAATTGGGGCGGGGCTAGGCACGCTGACCGCAAGGCTGTTGCAGACGGGTGCCCAGGTGGTTGCGATTGAGCGCGAGGCGGATATGTGCCAGGTGCTTCGGACCGAGCTTGGGATGCATCCTCGGTTTGTCCTGCGAGAAGAAAACGCGTTAACCACGGACCTGCAGGCTATTTTTCAAAACCTCAACCCTTCCAGCAAGCCCATGGTGCTGGTCGGGAATCTTCCTTATCAAATCTCTTCTCAGCTTTTGTTTCATGCACTTTCCTCAAAGTCGATTATCAGAACAATGATTTTCATGCTTCAGCGTGAGGTGGCCGAACGTCTGCTCGCAAGTCCAGATACACCATCGTATGGGGCGTTATCTGCCCAGGTTCAGATGCTTGCCCAGGTTCGTCGTGTGCGAAACGTCAGTCCTGCGGCCTTTTTACCACAACCAAAGGTGGATTCTACCATCGTCAGATTGACTCCTTTTCCGACGACTCGTGTCCCTGTGAAGGATTTGGAAGTGTACCAAAAGATCGTGAAAGCAGCATTCTCCATGCGACGGAAAACGCTAAGAAATACGCTAAAACCACTACTTCAAGAGAGAACAGAATCAATCTTATCCCAGGCCCAGATTGATCCAAACCGTCGTGGCGAGACCTTATCCATTGAAGAATTTGCTCGGATGGCTGATAAAGTTCCAGCGAGTATAGTTTCTAAAATACTGCGGGATAACATTTAAATTCTAAACCACTTTAGGGGGCAGCCTATCGAGCACATCTGCTAGTTAATGTATGCACCTGTCATCTTTAAGAAGAGGATCACAAACCCAACAGTTATTGTTTAAATGACAACCCTGCTTTATCATGCATCCATCAGAGTAATTTCCTCTAGGGATTAGTAGTGTATAATCTTTATATGGACCCATGCATCCCTCATGAGAAGGGTTCACAGAGGTCGCGTAAGGTTCATAGGAAACAAGCGTTGATGAGTGAACTTTATCCACCGCAGGACGTGGTTGTGTAGGTACTGACTGGTCTTTCGTCGAAGAGGTTGCTAAATCAACTTTCGGAGTTGCTGCTTCAGCTTCACTGCCAAGAATTGGATCAGAGAAGCTGCCACATTGTACGAGCGTGAATATACCTAAAATTCCTACCGTGCTGGTTAGATGTTTAAATTTTGATTTCATTGTTTCTTCTCCAGATATTTATTCTTGTTTCGAACTACTACAATCAACCTAAGAGAATCATTGACGAAACACAACAAAAAAGGACGAGAGGACAAATTCTTTTTGCTGCGTCCGTTGCCTGAACCAATTTATTGGAAAAGCGCCATGGAACCTTTTAATACAACCTGTCGTGGTGCCGCGTGCTCTGCGGAAGCGTCCGCTCGGATGGCTGACATCGTCTCTACAGAAGAGGATTACAGACCTTAAGTTTTGGAAAACGGCTAAAATCACGATCCAGCGTCCAAAGTTCTGAAACCCCATGCTCAATACAAAGAGCAGCAATTTTAGCATCGTGGACCAGAGGTCCAGCGACCTGTCCCTGCATAAGCATAAGACGGAGTGATTCCCAAAATGCTGATGTCTCTTGAAGAAGAACGAGCTGAGGTGACTCAAGCCAGGCCTGGATCTGTTCTAAGGCAAGCTCTTGAGGGGTAGGGGGTCTATAAATTCTAGGATGAGTAACAATTCCGAAAAATTCATATAAGCAAGGCCAAGGAATGGCCCATGGGGTATGGCCCTCAGCTAGTCTTCGAATGCAAGCAGAGGCTTTTTGATGGAAAGGACTATCCTTTCGGTGAGCATAAATTAAGAGATTTGTTTCTACGGCAATCATCCACCACGTCCTTCATAAATAAGCCCCCGGATGGTTTCCCAGGAGGCCGTTTTTATCTCAGGAGAAAGGCCCTCCCCATTAAAACTAGCATTCCTTAAGTGAAACTTCTGTTGGTTTTGATGTTTTAGAATCGCTAGTCGGAGACCTTCTTCGACCAAAGATTTAAGAGTTACGTGTTGAGTTCGCATAATCTTTTGTGCTTCATGCAGCACGGCATGCGAAATTTCAACAGTTGTTTTTGTTTTCATATGGGGAACCGTATCATAAAAGATGGATAGCTGTAAAGATCCATAAGCAATCTGCAGTTAGGTATTATTTGCCATTTTTTCTTACGAATATAGTATCTAGCCCGCTGGCCAAGGCCTCTTAGGCGAATACCCTATTTACCTTTACAGGAGTCATTTGTGCGAATATTTCAATGTGTTTTCATGGTTGCAGCGGTTTTGGGGATCTTTGGATGCGATCAGGCTCCCCCAGGTTCTCTTTCAAAAGTACAGCAAACGCAACAAGCCTTGGTTTGTACAGACCCACAGTACAAAAGCCTAGAGAGCTTGTACAAGGCCAACACAGGCTGGTCCTTTGAGGTGGATGGTAGCTGGCTGAAGCGCTGTGATGTGTGTAGCTTTAAGAAGGTGACCTGTAATGCGATGGGCAAAGTCATCTCGCTACAGCTGACGGACCAAGGGATCGACACCATCCCCGTGGATGCATTTGAAGCCTTGACCGAGCTGGAAAGTCTTACCATCGATCACAATCCCTTAAAGACCATGCCCAGCTCTGTCTTTGCAAAAAATGGTAAATTGACGCATCTGTCTGCGAGCAAAAACCAATTTGAAAACTTAGACCCCGCTTGGTTTCGGGATGCCAAGCATTTGAAGTTCGTTGACTTTTCAGAGAATCAGATCATGATGCTCGACGATTTTCTTTTTAAAGAAAACTCTGATCTCGAGTACCTGTCCCTTTCCTCGAATCAGCTCAAGTTTCTCTTTCCAAATAACTTTGTTGGCCTTGGGAATCTACTCATTTTGGATGTAAGTACAAACGATCTTACCAAGATTGAAAAAGCCATCTTTACACCGGTGAAAAAGCTGAAACATCTCTATCTATATGAAAATTCTCTCCTAGAAATCGAAGCCCATACATTTTCCGATTTGACTGAACTTCTCTCGTTAGAGCTTAGCGAAAATAAGATTGCCTCCATCAAGCCCAAAGCGTTTGAAGGGCTGGACTCACTCACCAAGCTGAATCTAGAAATGAACGAGATTGCTACACTAGAACCAGATGCATTCGAAGAGACGCCTCGTTTGGAGTCACTCTGGCTTCGTGGGAACCTGCTGACTTCGCTTTCGCCGGGGCAGTTTCAATCTACGCCAAATTTAGAAATTTTGGATCTGTATGACAATCCGTTTGATACCCTGCCTGATGAGCTTCTTCAAGGACTGAGTAAACTCTTCTCTTTTTCAGTAGGCAACAGCCGGCTCAAGAAGCTCTCGTATGATTTTTTCGCTGATTCTGCTTCTAGCTTATTTACGATTTCTCTCACAAACAATCCAGATTTAGAATGGATGCTGCCGCACTATTTTTGTCCCCGCACTCGATCAGGAATTCTTTCGATTGATCGAATCGGCAGCCCGAAGGTGCGGCCTGGTTATTGTCCACTACCGATACCGCCCCTTTTCTAGAGGAAGCTGGGGGCCTGATGATACTAGCAGTTGGAAAGGCACCGGCCCCAGATGATCTCACCGGGGAGATGACTCTATAAGGGCTGTGTTACGGTGTACGTTAAGGAAAAATGGAACAAGAGGATTAAGGAATCGCTTTGAGACATCCCTGTACATCGGGATGGTCTTGCGGGTTCTCTAGACTCCCTTTCTTTGCGAGCGAAACGGGAACTTGGGCATCAGTACAAGCCTTTTTTATATCCAGAACAGTATCTAAATTCTTTAGCGCTGTATTACAAATCGGAGTTCTGTCCTTAGGGTCCTTATTACGGTCGCACCCAGCATCACTGTTCTTATCGATTTTATCAATTTCCTCACGGTACTTCGTTTCTGCTGCAGTTGCCTTATACCAATTCTCGTCAACTCTTTCTTTAATGTCAGGGGTACTCGCACAGGCGAAGTAACCGATGGACAAAAGTGCCCCTGTTAAAATACGTAATTTCATTTTCATTTTCTCCGTTGATAGACGAATAAGTTCTTATCAGTAAATTTTATAGACGCTGCTAAACAAAAAAGTTCCTCTTTCTATAAAAACCTACATTGGTTTACATTATAATGCCTTGCCGAAAATTTTCAAGAGCTCTTATTTATTTTCCAATTTCAGGGAGGGGTTCATTTGTTTACGTCCCCAGATCCCCAGCACCGAAGAGGCAAGACTAATGCCAATCCCCAAAAGGGTCATCCAAGAAAGATGCAATCGGGGATCAAACATTTGGAGCAGATAGACAAAGACGGGTGTGGTTGGGAGGATCAAAAAGACGGTCATGGGTTCGGAACGCTCTAGCCCCTTTTGGACAAGGAACATCGGAATAATCACGGTCCCGATACTGAGCAGAACCATCATCACAAGAAATGTTCCTAAGGGAGCATGGATCTTCCCAGAAAAGAGAGAAAAGAAAACACCCACCAGGGTGAGTAGGAAAAACCGTACCGACATAATGGTGCTTGTGCCCACCCCATGCTCGCTCAGTCGCTTTGATAAAAAGGTACTCCCTACGGCTCCAAGCGATGAGATCACAGCAAAGGCAATTCCAAGAAAGGCTGCTTTTTTTGTAGAAAAGGCAATCGAGCTCTTTCCTCGCAAGGTGGCAACCACCAGAATCAGCAATCCCAGGAATACTCCAGCGGATGCCACCTTTTCTGACCGAAGAATCGGACTTTGGGGGCGTAGCCAGCGCCAGCCAAAAGCCCCAATGATCGGTCCAAGCGAAAACGAAATCATGCTGGCAATGGCAGGCTCGATGTACATAAGTGAGAAGAAGATGGCCCCCAGGCTGCACAAAGTCGTCATGTTAAAATATAAAAGGGTGCGTCCATGCTGTCGGATCAACTGTTTTAATTTAGGTAAGGACCTGAATTCAAGCGCCAGAAAAAAGAGCATGGCAAAGCCGTACGTCGCTGCAATGACCACCATCGGCTGCTCTTTTTGGAGCAGGTTGCCCAGGTAGGTATCTTGCACAGCAGTAAAGAGCACAAAAGCCAAAAGAAAGAGGTGGCCTGTAAAGGGGTGCCCGGTTGATGCTGGCTTCATGAAAATTCCTCACCGATTATTCTTTTCGAATACTTGCTTCTTTTTGAAAAGTAAAGCGGGAAGGAAACAATTCTGCGAGCGAGGTATGAGTGACTTCACCCCGAGGGTTGGCTGAAATGATCTTGCAATCTTTGCTAAACTCGGCGGTCACCTGTAAACACATGCCACAGGAGAGGGCAGGGGGGGAGGCGTTTGTGACAATGGCCATGTGAACGATCTCTTTTGCTCCGGCCAAGACAGCTTGCATGATGGCGTTGCGCTCGGCGCACACCGATAAGCCGTAGGAGGCGTTCTCTACATTGGCTCCCACAAACATCCGCCCATCGCTTGTGTAGACAGCGGCGCCCACGGGAAAATGCGAATAGGGCGAGTACGACATGAGCTGTGCCTCTTTTGCCGCCTCTAGCAACTGATCTAGGTCAAACTTCATGCATGCTCCTCGTGTGAATTTTTAGAGAATATCTCAGACTCATTTCCTGACGTTGATTTTTCATGCTTCCCTCTTGGCGCCTACCTCTGCTTCTGCTACAAAAGTTCTTGCGAAAGTTCTTGCATCATCCCATCGAGCAGGGCAACGAAATCACGCTGAGCTCGTAATGCGGTTTCGGTCACTTCTTCGTGGGTAGGCGGAACCTCGGAAAGACCGGCAGCGAGATTGGTAACGCAGCTTAGGCCAAGGACGCGTGCTCCCATGTGCCTGGCAGCGATCGTCTCGGGCACGGTGGACATGCCTGTTAAGTCTGCTCCCAGGCGGGCAAGCATCTGAATCTCAGCCGGAGTCTCGTACTGGGGCCCAGAGACCATCGCATAGACGCCCGAGGCAAGACGAAGGTGTAACGACTTTCCTACCTTGTGCGCCAAGGCTTGCAGCTGCCTATCGTAGGCATGGTTCATTTCCGGAAATCTTGTTCCTAGCGCAGGATCGTTCTTCCCAAGAAGCGGAGATATCCCCAAAAAGTTAATGTGGTCAGAGATTACAGCAATTTGGCCAGGGAACATCCCCTTTTGAATTCCTCCTGCGGCATTGGTCAGGATCATGATGTTACAGCCACAGGCTATCAGGGCTCGGATCGGAAGTACCACCGTCTGTAGGTCATACCCCTCATAATAATGGATACGTCCTTGCATGATCAGGGCATCTACCCCGAATTTCTTCCCATAGAGAAGACGATTGCTATGACCAACCACTTCAGAGACGGGAATCCCGATATCTCGATAGCTAAGGGGAATGCTGTCGGTTAGAGTCGACCCATACGCCCCCCATCCGGACCCAAGAACCATTCCTACCTTCGGAGAGGCGCCTTTGGGCAACAGGTGTTTTATGTTTTGGGCGACTTGGTTTACTTGTTCGGATAACTTCATGAAAATACCTCTACAATCAGCGGATTTGCCTGAGGTGCTACTTTATCGACGGAGTAGGCACCACGCAAACGTGTTTGGGCTTCGATCAGACGATCTTCTGCCAAATCTTCCGCTGCTGCAAAATGGCAAAGTGCCTCGCCTTTGTGGACAAACTCACCACATTTTTTATCCAGGTAAATGAATGCTTTGGGATCGATCGCATCCTTTTTTTTCATACGCCCAATGCCTAGGGCGACTCCTGAAAGCCCTACCTCAAGCGCCTCGATCTTGGTGACGTACCCACTTTGTTCTGCAAAAATGGCATGCCGGTGCTTGTAGTGGTTCTTCTGGAACCACACCTCTCCTTCTTCGGCTAGGTCTATGGTGGCGCCCTGGAGCTTTGTACTTTGGGCCAGGCACTGTAATGCCTGCCCATTTTGGAGCACCTCCTCAATCCTAGCAGCCCCTTCGGCACGGTCTTTGACTACCCCTCCCAGCCGTAACATCTCGCCACCCAATTCTCGGGTCAGCAGGGAAAGATCCTGGGGACCTTTGCCTCGAAGAATCTCGATGGATTCGTTGATTTCAACGGCATTGCCAATCCATCGGCCCAGAGGTTGATCCATGGTGGTAATGAATGCGGAGATCTGCTTGCCTGCACTTTTTCCCAATGCCAAAAGAGCGCTTGCGAGCTTTTTTGAATCAGCAAGCGTTTTCATGAGGGCCCCACTTCCGACTTTGACGTCGAGAACCATCCCATCCAGTCCTTCTGCTAGTTTTTTAGACATAATCGAGGCCGCAATGAGGGGAATGGATTCGACCGTCCCCGTAACATCGCGAAGAGCATAAATCTTTTTGTCTGCGGGCACTAAATCCTGCGAAGCACCGGTAATCGAGAACCCAGAAGTTTTTAATACCTCGGTAAACGTTTCGATAGGAATTTGTGTATTAAACCCAGGGATCGAGTCAAGTTTATCCAGGGTGCCTCCAGTATGACCGAGCCCCCGTCCAGAAAGCTTGGGCACATACACGCCGCAGGCAGCAACCGCGGGAACAAGATGGATAGAAAGCTTGTCTCCCACGCCTCCGGTCGAGTGTTTCCCAATCTTCGGTCCTCGAATCGAGGAAAGATCCATCTGTGCGCCAGAATAAAGCATGGCATGGGTCAATGAGAAAAGTTCCTCATCGGAAAGGCCTCGCAGAAAAATGGCCATGAGTAAGGAAGCTGCTTGGTAATCTGGAATTCGCTCTTCTGTGTAGGCAGATACGAATCCTTGGATGTCATCATGAGAAAGAGGAAAGTCATCCCGTTTCTTTCGGATGACGTCAATCATGTTAAAGGGCAACTTGTCAAGCATAGGACCGCTCAGACATATACACAAATTTGGGCAATTCGGCTAGCGAAAGGTTGATAAAATGGCGGGTGCTGGCGGTTTGTCTCGGCAAGCGGTTTGGTTCGACAATCTGTCTAGACGGAGCTAAGGCAGGTTGGCAAGGAATCGGCTTGCTGAGACGGAGTAGACCTGCGTCTGTCCAATGTTTCCTAAGGAGGTCTCTCTCCTTCCATGCAAAAATACTTGAAACCCGTAAGGACAGTGCATAGACGCAGGAAGCCTGGTGAGAAAGTATTCAAAGCTCTTCGCCAAAGGTCCCTCTGATAATTTTACCTCCACGGCAAACCAGGGTTTTGACTTGCGTAGGACGATGAAATCAACCTCATGTCCTAACCGATCACGAAAATAGCGAAGCTCTGCTTTTTCTCCATAAATATCGGTCATAAAGTGGACCAGGCGAAGAAGGTGCATTGCGATCAGGTTTTCGAAACGAGCTCCGTCTGAGGTAGCATGAGCCCAATCCCAAAAATAAAGTTTCTGCTCTTTTTTTACGGTCTTAATCCGAGGGGGCCCAAACGGAGAAATCCGAAAAATTGCATCGAGCTTTTCTAGAATTGTAAGCCATTGTTTTACGGTGCCAAAGGCGACTTCTAGATCTTCCCTTAGACTATTGATAGAAACAATCGAGCCTGCGATATCGCTAAGTCGCTCGAAAAGAAGTTCTAATCGCTCAAGTTCTTGGGTTTGTTCAAGACTTTTTACCTCTTCTTGGACAAGACGTGCGCCGTAATTCAATCGCCACCGAGAGGCCTCGGTAGCTGACCCAGATAAGAAAGGCTCGGGGAATCCTCCCAGAGTTAAAAGGCTTTTCAGCGTATCCATTGAATGAGCGGATGGATTCTGGTCTAGCCTGGGGATCTCATCCAAGGGTACTTCTTTCAATCTTTCGATTTCTGAAAAAGTGAGCGGATGGAGATGATGCGCAAAGTAGCGGCCCTGGAGAGAATCTCCCCCACGGCCATACAGCTCTAACTTAGCACTTCCTGTGACGAGAATGTTTTTCTTTTGAGAGTGATACGTATCATAAAGACCCTTTAAAAAATCTCGCCATCGTTTAAATTTGTGAAGCTCATCAAAAACCCAAAGCGACGAATGGAGATCTGGCTGGAAGTGCAGAATCTGTTTTCGAGCGCTAGGGTTATCCCAGTTATAATAGGTTCCGTCATAGTGGCTGGCAATCGAGGAAACGAGGGTCGTCTTTCCGCATTGCCTGGGTCCAGACAAAAGGACCATTTTTTTTGAGAGGTCTTTGTAGATGTAAGATTCAACTCGACGAGGAATTGTTCCCATTGGACAATATTAGGTACCTATAAAATTTTGTCCAGACTTTTTTTTGCAGGTGTGAAATTTTGTCCAACGCCGAGGAAGATGCTACATTTCTTGCGAGCAAGAAAGCGGACTTCTTCAGACGAGAACGAAGCCTTAAAGGAGCATGAAGCTTTAAAGATAAACCCTTTTTTATGGTGTGGGGAAGGAATCTGTGACCAACTTAGGAAGCACAAAAGCACTGATGGTTCCACTGTCTTTATTCACGACATAAATAAAAGGCTCGCAATCTTTGGTTTTCTCGGTAACCACCACGTTAGTGGGGCGTTGCCCCGTGGGAAGCGGGGTCATTGCAAAGAAACCAGCACCGTCTTTTCTGCTCATGATGAGACGGATGGCATTCTGCTCTGGGAGGGTAACGACAAAATCAGGGAACTGGTCTTGATTGAGGTGGGCGAGTGCCATCCCTCCTATAGGAGAGCCTAATTCAATTGGGTCAAGCAGTTTCGTTAGTTGTCCATCCTCTTTTGTATAGTAAAAGTGCACTTTCCCTCCTAGCGCTTCTGAAACCACTACATCCGGGTATTTGTCGATATTGACCTGGGTAATCAAGACCTCACCGATATCTTGATCCATTTCGATGAAGGACGATGAGGACCATTGCTTGCCATCATGATCCCACAAGAACACGGCAACCCTACGTTCTGTAGGCAGGGTAAGGATCAGATCGAGCCATCCATCCTGGTTTAAGTCGGCGACTTTGACAGAAGATATTTCAGTTTTGGGAGGAGAATCCAGCGGTAATAACCGAGGCTGAGTAAAATTCAATCCATTCCTTGAAAGCAGGTAAACCCCATCGGATGCGGTCAGAAGGATGTCTTTTTGCTCATCACGATTTAAGTCCACCAGCTGGACCTCTTTGGGACCCTTTATGGTTGTCAGAGGAATCGTGTTGTCTAGATTACAACTGAGTGGGTCGAAGTCGCTGGTTTGGTAGCAATTCTTATAAAGATACAAGGTATCGATGCCCATCCCTCTTCTTCCCAAAAGTGCCATAAACTCGCTTTCGCTGGCGGCCGACTGGACAGAGAATCCAAATTTAACTTTTCTGCGAAGAAAATGGTCTCCCCAAAACAAAGGAATATCGCCATTCCGAAGTTGGTACATCCAGGTATCTTTCTGATCAAAGATGCGGACTTCAGGGACTTTCTTTTCTTGAACATATCGAGCATCAGAGGGCATGGCGACGATGGGACCGAGTTCAATGGGAAATTGCCCCATTTGTTTAGAAACGAAGTAGGTGCTTGCCTTCTTATCCTGCTTGAGGATGTTCAAGACGCCTGCTTGGCTGTAAGTCAAAATTTCGAAATTTCCATCCAGATCTACATCGTACGGGATGACCGTGTTTATATCGTACAGACCTAGTTCTTCCTGTTTGTTGAGCACGCGATCGAGCGTCCACTCACCCTTCTGATCTCTCTGTAAAATGAGAATCCTAGACGCAGAATAGATAAGTAATTCCGGAATTCCATTGCTGTCTAAATCTTTAAAGAAACAGCGCTTTATATCCATTTGTGGGAGGTAAGAATAGAGTGTTGGAACTTTTGCATCCGAGACGACTACATTTAATAGAGGAGACTCCTTACGATATTGACCGATAGGAAGGCCTTTCCACACGAGCAGCCTCTTCTGGTTAGGATCACGTACCCCCTTTTCATCTTCATAAAACGCTGAGACGAGCAAATCTAAAGTTCCGTCCTGGTCGAGATCGATAAAATCATGAGGCTCAACTCCATCAGGAATCCTAAAAGATTCAAATTCTGAATAGTTTCCTTTGCCATCAGATTGGGTGACCACAACGAAGAATCGAGTCGAACCAGCGAAATCTAATCTTACCACCCTTAGGAAGTCAAGGTGACCATCGTGGTCAAGGTCGTCCGCTCGCTCCTGAATCGTTTCTCCACTTCGATTGGTAAAGAAAGGAGCACGAACGGGCAAAAAATTCCGCATGCCTGTATGTTCAGCAATGAGAGTGTACCCAATCGATTGGCTCTTCCAGAGAATGCTTGGAAATCGATCTGAAACATGGAGCTTCTCTACAACCAATTGCGAGTGGTTGAACCGATCAATTTTACATGGAATTTCCTGAAGCTGAAAATTACCAAGCCCGTCCCCCCAAAGGATATGAATCCTCCAATCATCGCTCGAACTGTCTACCTTCGAGCCAATCACAATATCTAGATGAGAATCGGCATCCACGTCCTGAAGGACCATGGCGTATGGATATACCGAAGGATCACGTGGATTCTTTTTTAAGGAGAGTTCCTTGGGGGCTTCAAAGCCGCCCCACTGATCTTTCCCGACAAACAGGACAATTTTTTCTTGCCCTGTATACTCATCGAAAGAAGCCATGACCACATCGAGCTTTTGATCTTGATTAAAATCGCCCGCAAGCATGGTGCCTTGCTTTAACGAAGGAAATTTATGAGGATAAAAATCAGTTCTTACATACTGGGGAAATTCTACCTGAACAAGCGGCTGCTTGGGCTCAGAAGGCAACAATCCCTTCTCCTTCCCCATTGCATGAACAAACCAAGCATCTTTCGGAGGATTGTCGCAGGCGGATGAGTTGAACAATGCAAGCCAGGCAAGAAAAAGAAAAGCAGGCTTTAAGAACGTTCGATATCCAACAAGAACGTTTGGGATGAATGTGCACATGTATGCAAAACTACCACCATATTTCATTTTTGCAAATGAGAAGTATTTTGACGAGCGAGAAGGATTATGGGGCGGAGAACCAATCCGTGTCCCAGCGAGGGAGAACAAAGGCACTGATGGTTCCACTGTCTTGGTTGACGACGTAGATCCCTAAATCATGGTCTTTGGTTTTCTCGGTCACTACCACTTTGGTGGGGCGTTGGCCGGTGGGAAGCGGGGCCATGGCAAAGAAACCGCTTCTGTCTTTTTTGCTCAAAATCAGACGAATGGCGTTCTGATTCGGCAAAGTAACGACGATATCGGGAATTTGGTCCTGATTCAGATCGGCGAGTGTCATTCCTTCAACCGGAGCTCCTACATCTATTTGTATGGCTCCCTGTCGTAGTTGCCCATTTTCATCCATATAACTTATGTGTACCTTGCTGCCCCATCCATCAACCCAAACGAGATCAGGAATGAGATCGTTATTCATATCGGCCGTGGCAATGGGACCTACCCCTTCCTTTGCTTCGATCGAGGCTGACTGGACCCAGGCTTTTGTATCACGGGCTCGCAAAAATACAGCAAGTTTACGCTCGATCGAGCTAGAAAGTACGATATCCAAAAGCCCGTCTTGGTTTAAATCAACCGTTTTGACCGAGGTTACATTTTTTTGAGGGAAGGGGAGGAGCGAGATGAGGGTTGGACTTCCAAACGACCACCATCCATTTCCTTGCAGCTGGTAAATTCCATCGGGCGAACTGATCAGAAGATCCATGTTCCCATCTTTCTCTGCTGGGATCGTGTCTGTAATCACGATGCCGTTGGGGTTCTTGATGCTAGCAAGAGAGATTTCCGCTGCTTTGCCACATGTCTGTGCTCTATATGAATTAGGTTCCGAGCAACGATCGTAGAGGAATAATTTCTCATTTCCTCCCTCTTTACCAAGGAGAGGCATGAAGTTGTTCCCTTCACGTGCACGAAGACTTCCTAGGGCAGCCGCATGGGTCGAGTTCGACAGAGCGATTCCTGTGTACAACATAGAATCAGGTTGAAAGAGGGGGATATCGCTGCTTGTAAGTCGGTACATCCAATTTTTGTTTTGATCAAAAATACGAAGCTCAGGCAATCCATTCCCCGAAGAATAAGAAATCGTGGTGGCGATCAGAGGCCCTAAGTCTAAAGGAACCATGCTCGTTTGTTTATAAAGAGAGAAATTGGTTTTCTCCTGCTTGATCATGTTGAGGACACCCGCTCTGCTGTAGGTGATGATCTCTTGTTTTCCATCTGTTTCCAGATCATAGGTGCTCACTGTATTGAGAAAATAAAAACCTAGTTCTTCTTGCCCATTGAGTACTCGAGAGAGTTTCCATCCGTCGCCACCTTTTCGGAAAATTAGTATTCTGTTTGAAGAAAAGCAGAGCAGCTCTTCGATACCATTTTTATCTAAATCTGCAAGAAAACCACCCAGCATATCTATCTCTGGAATCACGACATCCAGCAGTGGAGCCTCCATCCGATAGCGTCCTGAAGAATCGCCTTTCCAAACAAGAAGTCTCCTTTGACCAGGATCGACAAACCCTTTTTCATCCAAATGTGGCTCTGATACCAAAAGGTCTAAAAGACCATCCTGGTCCATATCGATGAGGTCATAAGCAATTAGATCTTTAGGCAAGGTAAACGCGGGTGCTTCAACAAATCCACCCTTCCCATCTCCTTTGATCATTCTTATCGAGAAGGAAGTCTTGTTTAGGGTGGTCACCTTTTCTAACAGGACAAAGTCGGTATTTTGATCGTAGTCTAAATCCGTTGCTTTCCACAGGATCACCTCTCCTTTGCCTAGGTTGGTAAAGGCGACCAAAGGGGGAAGAAAGTTTCGGGTTCCCCCATCATTCTTTCGAAGATAGATTTGCTTTTGCTCTTCATCTATCCAAAAGAGGCTGGGCATTGGATCAGAGTATCGAAGTTTCTCAACCAAAACCTTCGAAACCCCAGAAGCCATCCTAAAGTCGAAATTCCCACGACGAAAGGTTCCATTTCCTTCACCCCAGAAAATGGTTATCTTCTGCTCTGTTTGGAAGATAGAGTTAGAAGCGATCACAATATCAAGAATGGAGTCCTGATCGACATCCTGAATCATGATGGAGGCAGGATTGGCAGTGTAGTCAGGATCAACCAAGGTGGAAAGCTCAGTCGGGGGATCAAAGCTACCAAATTGATCCTTACCAAAAAACACAAGGACCTTGGGTTCTATTGAATACGGATCAAAAAAAGTTGTGACTAGATCTAACTTTCGATCCTGGTTTAAATCTCCTAGGGCCATCGCTTCTCGCAAAGGATGGGAAAACTTACGGGGGCTGAAATCTGTCCTGGTGAACAAAGGAAATCTTACCTGAACCGATGGCTTGATCGGTGTGATCGTACTATCATAAGGAAGGAGCCCTTTGTCTGCTCCCATCGATCCTACTACCCAAGCATCGCGTGGGGGTTGTTTACAAGCAACAAGGCTTGTTAGGAAAAGGATGATTAGAAGAGCCGAAGTATGCTTTACGGCAGACCCATGACGAAGATGCCACTGCGATAGGACGTACATGTAGGCAAGGTAGCATAAAGACCGATAAACAAGAAGAAAATATTATGTTCTTATCGCGGTTCCCTTGCTGGTAAGAAGCTTCTTCCCCGGGGCCATACGGGCAGGTTCAAGGCGTCGCAGATCGTTTGCGCCACATCATAAAACCCCTGGCGTGTTCCCAAATCCGGCTGCTTGGGAGGATGCTTCGAAAAGGCCAAAATGGGCACATCCTCACGGGTGTGGTCAGAACCAGGGAACGTGGGATCATTCCCATGGTCCGCAGTGATCATTACCAGGTCTCGTTCAGTGACGGCCTGCCTTAGCTGGGGTAGCCATGCGTCCATTTCCACCAGCGCTTTGGCATAGCCCGCCACATCCCGCCTATGGCCATAGAGCATATCAAAATCGACTAGATTGCAGAAGATAAGCCCTTCTTTGACCTGCTTCATCGCTTCCAGCGTTTGCTTCATCCCGTCCAGATTTCCCTCGGAGTGGATGTTTTCACTGACCCCCCGGCCTGAGAAAATATCCCAAATTTTTCCAATCCCCACCACCGGAAGCCCTGCTTGGTGCACGGCATCAAGGACCGTGGGCTCTTTTGGGACCAGAGAAAAATCCCGCCGGTTGTAGGTTCTTTGGAACGATCCGGGCTGTCCGATGAAAGGACGCACAATCACACGTCCAATCCCATACTCATCGCACAAGGTTCTGGCCATTTGTCCAATTCGATAGAGTTCCTCGATCGGGACTACCTCTTCGTGAGCAGCAATTTGAAAGACGCTATCGGCAGAGGTATAGACAATGAGTTTTCCCGTTCGCAGATGCTGGGCACCAAAATCCTCAATCACCTGGGTCCCTGAGGCAGGCTGGTTGCACAAAACGCCGCGGCCTGTTTGCTTCGAGAAGACTTCTAGCATGGCTTGGGGAAAGCCGTTTGGAAACACGGGTAAGGGTTTCTCTGTAATCAACCCCGCGATTTCAAAATGACCTGTGGTAGTATCTTTGCCAGCGCTGGCTTCTTGCATTCGGCCGTAGGCGCCAAGAATCGAAGGGGGCGTTTCGGTACCAAGAATAGGAGTAATCTTCATCAAGCCTAATTCCGCAAAGTGGGGCAGGGAAAGCCCGCCGACCGCACGACTTAGGTTGGTAAGGGTGTTGCTGTCTTGATCCCCATACTTCTTTGCATCTTTGGCTGCTCCACAGCCGACAGAATCCATGACAATGAGGATGATCCGATCATAAGTGCGCTGGTCAGGTTCATAGGCTTGCTGGAACTTTGAAGATGTTGGCTGCATTAGTACGTTCCTGGTTCTAAAATTTTGGAAGGTGCTGGAGACAGCTCTTCGGAAGAGGGTTCTTTAAGAATCGCTACCGACATTGAAGTCCCAAGGCGGTTGGCTCCTGCCATCAGCATCTTTTCTGCATCTTCCCGAGAACGAATCCCTCCAGACGCTTTTACGCCCATATCCATCCCTACAATGCTTCGAAGCAGAGTGACATCCTCGGTTTTTGCACCCCCTTTGCCAAAACCAGTCGACGTTTTAACAAAGTGGGCGCCTGCAAGTTTGCTGAGCAGAGCCCCTAGAATCTTTTCCTCATAGGTTAATGCCCCTGTCTCTAAAATGACTTTTACCTGGGCTGGGCTTGAGGCTTGCACCACAGCTTGAATGTCAGCAAGCACACTCGCGTAATCTCTCGACTTTAATGCGCCCAAGTGGATGACCATGTCAATCTCATGAGCTCCGTCAGAAACAGCAGTTTTTGCCTCGAATGCTTTTGCCTCCGTTGACATGGCTCCTAGAGGAAATCCTACTACGCTGCAGACCTTGACATTGCTTTGCTGTAGTAATTCTTTTGCAAAGGCAACGTAGCTAGAATTGACACAAACTGTGGCAAAGCCGTACGCTTTGGCCTCCTCGCAAAGTTTTCGGATTTCCGTGGGGGTTGCCTCAGGCTTAAGGAGCGTGTGATCGATCATTTTGGCAAGAGGGTAGTCAGCATCGACCTTAGGCTCTTTAAAAAACAGGCTAGATTCAAACTTAGTTCCGTCCCCAGGCTCAGCTAGCATTTTACTTAGCTCGCCAAGGAGGATCTCGATCGATTCTTGGGGGGATTGTGGGGACATAAATTCCTTTCCGTAGGCCGAAGCGGATGAGGAGAGTGTATTCAAATCAAGCGAAGAAATCAAGCGATCGATATGCTTGAGAGGATAAGAAGAAGCGAAAGAGAAAGCATCGATGCTGGTTAATTTTCGTACCTAAGAGGGTGATTATTTAAGTGGAACGATTTGCTCCCAATATTTCTTTACAAGAGATCATCTATGTGTTTGAGATTATTGAAAAAAGGAGAAACTCTGTCCATGATCATAAGATTGATTCCTCTTAGCCTGGCTGTTATCGCAGCCGGTATGTTTTCATCCTGTGGATCCAAAACTCCCCAAGAAAACCAACAACCATCCCCTGAACAAGTTCCTTCGCTAGAAGAAGCTCCTTCCCTTGATCCAGTTCCGGTAAGCAGCGTGCAATCTGCTTTAGTAAAACCCGGCCGCTTACCGCTTGTTGCAGTAAAAAAATCAAAAACAGGAACAGGGAGCACTGAGGTTCATGCATTGGACCCACCAAGTTTCTCCAAGTTTCTGATCCAAACAGGAACCAAACTGCACGAAACCGATGGAAACTATGATTTCAAGATTCTCGACTGGGACAACGATAAAGTCTGGGATTTGATGCTAGTCAAAAAGGATGGAACCCCGACCTTTAAGACGGAGGTTTATGCTTTTTCAGGGGCTACAAATTTTTCAACGACGATTTTAGGTTCGGCATCAAAAATACCCCCTGTCGGGACCACGCAGGGAGTCTCTTTCGATTTTGCTGATTGGAACAATGATCATATCCCAGATCTCTTTGTCATTTATCGATGGGGTAGCGCTTTGGGTAAAACACGAGTGCAAATTTTATCAGGGGCGACAGGATTTAAGACAGACCTTCTTCCTTCGGGCACGGTAGATACCGATCTTGACACCTCGGATGAACGCTACGACTTTGTCATGACCGATTGGGACCTAGATGGAAAACCAGATTTGGCAACCATCATCAAAAGCGGGACAGGTTCGGGGAGAACGGAGGTTCATATTTATTCAGGGGCCAGCAAATTCAAAACAGCCCTGGTCCATGAGGCTACAAGTTTACGTCCTACAGATGATACGTTCCGCTTTGACTTCCTTGATTGGAATGCGGATGGGGTGATGGATTTGGCAGTGGTGAAAACTCAAAAGACAGGGACAAAAACGACGGAATTGTCTATTTTATCAGGGGCGAGTGGATTCAAGACGGCCCTTCTTGACACCGGTACAGCGTTACCAGAAACCGATGAAACATTTGCATTTGCGTTCCCCAAGCAGGTTCGCTACAAGATGCAGACGATTCTCGATGCAGAGGATGCTCATTCTGACGACGGTTTGATTCCCACCGCAGACCAAGGTGATGATGTATATGAGTTCAACATCCCCCCCTACACAATGTACGATAGCTATAATTTAGAAGTTTTTTATAGGACCGAAGCAGGAAGAAAAACGAGTGATGCTTATATGAATACAGTGCCAACACCAGGCCAGCGTGGGGGTCGGCTCAAGTTCGTCGTTCATTGGTGGCACAATGGATGGGAAGCCGTAGGATACCGGCTAACGGTAAAAGTAGGATCCTACGCTGATTTACGCAGCTAAAGGTTTCCTCAGGCACAGCCAACGCCTACTCCGGCTCTTACGCCCACCCCACCTCGTTCTCCAACTGTGGTGGGAAATATTGTCATCTCTTCCCTCTGGGCGGGGAGGTTCATTTCTCAGTGTGAGCCGTTAATGTGTTGGGGATCACAATGCACGTTGGGGAACATCTTATCATCCTCAGAACATAGACACGATTGCCATTAGCTGTATTTCCTGGCAAAGAGGAGCTTACCTTGGGGGAAGTACAGGCATCGCCCTACCTGGTTCTACCGTGCCTGGTTCAATGTTCTAGTTACAATGCCCTTTGCGTTCGCTCTCTAGGGTATTTGTCAGAGTAATCTCCAAAGACATCTTATCGACACGATAGTCAGAACGGATGACTCTCACTTGATCGCAAATCCCAAAGTCCCCATAAACCACTGAGGTTTGGCGTAGAGTATGGGTGATTGAATTCCCTGTATCTGCCCCTGTCGAATCAATCACATTTCGGCCGGAGAGATTGTAAAAATCAATGAACCAAAGGTATTCAACCGCGTCTTTCACCAGCGCTATTGTTAGTGGTTTTGCGTTGAGTTTCCCGATCACTCGGGGAACACCATAGCGGCTCTCGGAATACCTATCGTAAAAACCGTCGAGATTCCGGTCGTACATTCCTCTGTCTAAGAAACTACAGCGATGAACGCGGCTGTGAAAGTTCATTGCCCGTTGAAATTCGAAATACTTCTCCGTTTGAACCTCAGTGATAAGCGCTCGCTGTTGAGAGCTATACATATTTGAGGCCTCGGACCACGCTCGTGCCTGAGAAATATCGTCTGTACATAGCTCAAACCATGTTGATGGTCGTTGGCTTAATGCTTGGATGCTTACTGTATTCTCATAATAAAGATCAGTCCTGGCTTCCTTGGGGTCTTGGTAGAAGCCAGCAGGATATTTTTGATCAGAATAGGCAAGCCGTAGAGTTTCATCTTCTTGGGCCTGACAATGCAAAAATGCAAATGCAAGGAGGGTGGGAATGATGGTAAATGCCTGAATTCGGTGGTTTTTTGGTCTCATGAGCCGCATGTTAGCAGCCAGGTTCAGAAGTTCAATGAAAATCATGGATGAGGTACCTAACACCTAATTAGTATCAAGGAGCAAAGGGAGGGGGGTGACCAAGCACACTTGTCTGTCTTTCTCTTTTATCGATACAGGACATTCCATTGCTCTTTTCTCTCGGTTCGTTTAATAAACAGGGAATCGGACTGGACGGAGGTTTGAATGGTTAAGAAAAGCCTCCTTAAAATAATAAATCATGCACCCTTAGCAGTAGAGGAGTCTCATGTGCATTCTAAGGTTTCGTAGTCTTCTAACGAGTCTGATCATCTTCATGTTTCTAAGCAGCCGGCTCTATGCGGATACCTCCATCGCAATCTTCCAAAATGAAACCAATCCAACCTTCGACCGGGCGATGATGAGGGCCAAAGAGGCGGAACAGAGAGAAGAAGACCTACGAAGGAGTACGCTGTTGCCCCTGAAATTCTCCCGTGGATTTCTCATCATCAGCGCGATCGTAGCAACGATCAGTACGGCTGTATTCGCAGGTTTGAACTTCAGCTCTGCGGGAACCATGGATCTTGGTAGCACTTGCGGCCCCAACCAGCGGCTGCCGTGTGGTGAGATTAATAAAATTTTTAACTCGGGGTTTTACGTATCCCTAGGTTTCACGGTGGGCCTTTGGATTGGAAGCGGGATCGCCCTCAGCTTGCCTTGGGATAAACAAAAACGTACGCCCTAGGGCTATAGCGTTCGCTTTGACATGGCGTAAATCCTGCCTTCTTTAGTGGACCAGCTTCTTGTACCGGATTCGGTGCGGTTGAACCGCTTGTGCTCCCAGTCTGCGTTTTCGATCCGCTTCATAATCACGGTAGTTCCCCTCAAACCAAACCACGCGGCTGTCTCCTTCAAACGCGAGAATATGCGTCGCAACCCGGTCCAAAAACCAGCGGTCGTGGCTAATGACCACGGCACATCCGGCAAAGCCGGTGAGGGCTTCTTCAAGGGCCCGTAAGGTGTCGACATCTAAGTCGTTAGTGGGTTCGTCGAGCAAAAGCAGGTTACCACCACTCTTGAGCATTTTTGCCAGATGCACCCGGTTGCGCTCTCCCCCGGAAAGTTCTTTGATCCGCTTTTGTTGATCTGACCCCTTAAACCCAAACTGGCTAGCGTAGGCCCTTGAGGGCATCTTATGTTTGCCCATGTCTAAGAATTCAGCACCCCCACTAATTTCTTCCCAAACCGTCTTTTCTGGAGAAAGGGCATCGCGGCTTTGGTCAACGTAGGCCACCTTCACGGTTTCACCTAATGAAAGACTGCCCCGGTCTGGTGTTTCGCCTCTCGTGATCATCCGGAACAGCGTTGTTTTTCCAGCACCGTTGGCACCAATGATTCCTACAATTCCACCCTTGGGCAGGCGAAAGTTGAGGTCCTCGATCAGCAATCGATCTCCATAGCCTTTGTACAGATTCTTGGCATTGACAACCTCGTCTCCCAGACGTGGGGCAGGGGGGATCGAGATTTCGGCCGTCGCTGTTTTTGCCTCGGTGGTTTGCTTGAGAAGTTCCTCGTAGGCTTGTAGACGGGCCTTGCTTTTGGCCTGCCTTGCTTTTGGCGAGGCCTGAACCCACTCTAATTCCCGGGCCAATGTTTTTTGCCTTGCAGATTCTTGCTTTTCCTCAACGGCCAGCCGTTTTTGCTTCTGCTCTAACCAAGAGGAGTAGTTTCCTTCCCAAGGAATGCCTGCACCTCGATCCAATTCTAAAATCCACCCTGCTACATTGTCGAGGAAATATCGGTCGTGGGTAATCGCAACCACAGTCCCTGGAAACTTATCTAGATATTGTTCCAGCCACGCAACCGATTCTGCGTCCAGGTGGTTGGTGGGCTCATCCAGAAGTAGCATGTCTGGATTGGACAGAAGGACTTTGCATAGGGCAACCCGTCGCCTTTCACCACCCGATAGCTTTGTCACATCCGCGTTGGATGGGGGTAACCGAAGCGCATCCATGGCAATTTCTAATGTGCGGTCAAGCTCCCAAGCATTTTTAGAATCGATGAGGTCCTGCAGGCGGCTTTGTTCTGCCAAAAGCTTGTCCATTTCCTCGGCGGATAGATCTTCGCCTAGTTTCAGACTGACCTCTTCAAACTTCTTCAGCAGGGCCCGCGTTTCACCGACAGCTTCTTCTACGTTGCCAAGAACATCCTTGGTTGGGTCCAGCGAAGGCTCTTGGGGCAGATACCCGATCTTAATCCCGTCAGCAGGCTTGGCCTCTCCCAAGAACTCTTTATCGACGCCAGCCATGATGCGCAGCAAAGAGCTTTTTCCTGCTCCGTTTTGACCTAGAATACCAATCTTGGCTCCAGGCAAAAAGGAGAGGGTGATGTCTTTCAAAATTTCCCGTTGGGGAGGAACCACTTTCCCCAGCTTATACATGGTAAAGATATATTGGTGTGCCATAGGATTTCTTGGTGGATTTGTAGCACGCACCTTGGTTAGAAACAACCGAAAAGATTGTATGAACTGGATGGGCTGCTGAAGACATAGGGTTGGAGGTGCAGAGGAGGCTCTCGGAAGGGCATCGCCTTAGTAAGATCCTAGAAGCCCAGCAAGCTTCCTGTGGCGACGCCGCAAGAAAATTTTCTGAGGGACAAGGATTTACTTGAGTGAGTTCTATGGAGACTCTTACTTCAGCTTTAGCAGTCCGAGGCTATGGAGCATGATGAGAGCGATCAAAAGTGGGGCTAAGAATTTGATGAGGCCGATGAGCACTGAGTTAAGGCGGGATGGCTTTGTGTATCCCTTGTTAAGCTCGGCGACAAAATCCTTACGAGCAAGAAACCATCCGGCGACCACACTAATCCCAATTCCGCCCAGCGGCAGAAACAAATTCGAGGAAAGAAAGTCAAAAAAATCAAAAAAGTTTTTTCCGGCAATCTTCACACCCCCTAGAACTCGGCTCTGTGATAGGGTCGCAAGCGTCCCCAACAAAAATATGACAGTGCCGACCAGAATTCCCGCTCGAAGCCGGCTCATCTTTGTTTTTTCACAGAGCCATGCGACGGGCACTTCCATCAGGCTCACCATGGCTCCCATCGTCGCAATGGCCGTTAGTACAAAAAAGAGGGTGGTGAAGAGTCCACCGAGAGGCATCTTGCTAAATACCAGGGGAATGGTCTCAAAGAGAAGCCCCGGCCCTCCTGTAGGCTTGCCCCCAAAGGTAAAAACCGCAGGGAAAATCGCAAGGCCTGCCAAAAGAGAAACCGCTGTGTCGGCCAGGGCCACACGCGCCGCATTGGGTGCAATCCTAGTATTTTCAGGCAAATAGGAGCCATAGGTTGTCATGGCTCCCATACCCAGGGAGAGCTTAAAGAAGGCTAATCCTAAGGCAGAAAGAAGTACGGGCCCGGTTAGTTTAGAAAGATCCACGGAGAAAAGATAGTCCACTCCCTCACGGGCTCCCGACAGAGTAAGGGCTCGGATATCACAGACGATCAGTAAGATGAAAAGCATGGGCATTAGCACCTTGGTCACGCGCTCGATGCCTTTGGACACGCCAGTGGACAGAATCCCGGTGGTGAGTGCAATCACCCCTGCCTGCCACAAAAGGGGGACCCAAGTTCCACCAGCAAGAGAAGTAAAGTCCGCCGCGCTAAGAACGCTGCCCTGAGCAAAGGCGAACATCGATTTAAAGATGTAGGCAAAGACCCAGCCAGCCACATCCGTATAGAAGGCCATAACGAGGAGGGCTGCTATACAACCAGCCCAGCCGATCAAAGCCCATCCCTTCTTTCCCGGTATGATTGACCCATAAGCATGCACAGCGTTCATCCGGGTCCTTCGGCCAATCGCATGCTCGGCCACCATGATCGGGATCCCTACCAGCACGACGCACAGGAGGTAAGCAAAAACAAACGCAGCTCCCCCGTTGGCTCCAGTTAGGTAGGGAAACTTCCATATGTTGCCAAGACCAACGGCTGACCCTACGGTTGCGGCGAAGGCTCCGAGTCCAGAGGCAAATACGTCGCGCCCAGGTGTTTTGGCGTTAGACCCAGGTAGTTGTTTCGATGAATAAGATGGTGGCTTGGTAGGCGAGCGTGCACTTATGTTGTTTTGTGAATTTGTCATGTCTGTGGGGAATCATGCGACGGGCAATTGGCAATGTCAATCCATGTCTGGGCTAAACGCATCATCCGAGAATTTTTTGCTCACAGAAGTGGTGGGCTAGAGACCAAATTCCTTGTTTGAGCTCCTTGGGTCGCACTTCCATTTTTCCGTTGTACTTGGAGTCAAGGTTCCGTATTCTTTTTTGATGGAGCCCACCCTAGATTATATGAAATTTTTTGTAGGATTGGCCCGTCTTTTTGAACAGTCTATCCCAGAAAGTAAAAAACCTCTTACCGCGAGCGAGTTTTCTTGTTTTTGGGTAGAAAGGTACGAATTCCTGTGGCGTTTCCATCTTTCCATTCACAAAAATAGTGCACGGCTTTACTTGTATGGGTGTCCACTCCCTGCTACGCAAGAGGCTATCAGCAAACTGTCTGAGCTCTCGACCTTGAAAGAGCCGGTGTTTACCTTTTCTAAGAAGTCTTCGCTCGACCGGCTCGCAGAGTCCTGCCGTATCAATAAGGCCTTTGTCACGGGTCATGCTGAGTTTGATCGGGATGTGCACATGCAAACATCTTTAAGTTTGCAAGCGGTCGTTCCTCCGCTTCTTGAGATAAAGCTCCAAGAAGAAATACGCGCTTTGATTAAATTATATCCAAAGGCAAGTCTAAAGCTTTATCAAGAAGGCTGGGAGGTGGAGATTCCCTATGAAAAAACAACGCTTGAAGGAGTAGATGGATCTCTACGACTGTTCTCCCGGGTTTTCTCAGCCTTCTCCTCATGGTTTTTGGCAACCAAACCACCCTACCTCCCTAGCCGTATTAGGAGGGTTGCTATTGCCGCCATGGCCAGCATAATCCTTATGTTTACGACCCCCTTTGTTTATGGTCATATCGACGACTGCTACTATGATTATTCCTGGGCTCTCGTGCGGCCAGCGTGGATCCTGACAGGGCTTTTTTCGGTATTCCTTTGCGTGTTCTTGGTGCACCGTTTGATGCGTGGGTACAAGCAGGTTCAAATGAGCCTGGCCCTTTTGATCTTTTTCTTGTTCCCAGTTTCTCGGATTGTTGCCTCGGGCCTCCTTCTTGCAAATGGTGCCTTTGACCACGGCCCCGCCAAGGTTTATCGGGTTCCCATCCTAAAGGTTACCGAGCGTAGCAAAGGAAGTGCGGGTGAAATCTTTCTTCCGTCATGGGATCAGGCGGGCAAAGTAATAGATCTGCCAAGAAGTCTGAAGCTGAACAATCCAAATGGGATACCGCTCTCGCCCAAGGCTATGGTCGAAATCATCGTGCATCCCGGCGTGCTTTCGGTGCCGTGGGTTGATACAATCACTGTTTTGGGCCAGGATAGAGTATACGAAGGCAAAACAAGCATGTAGGTGAAGCAACTCTTTTTCGTATTACCATTCAGTAAAGGCCAGAAGTCCTACACTTTAGCTCAACAAGACGCTCACTTCTTTTCTTGTTTGAGTTCTTTTTGAATTTTCTTCTCCGTATCATGAGCAGTTTGCTGCAGTCCCTCTTTAAGTTCCTGCGCTTCTTTCGTATGAACGATCCGCATCACATGTTGAAAGAGTGTATATTTTCCCACAGGCACGGTGACAGCCAACCATGCAAAGAGAAACCAAAAGAGACACCATAGCAAAAAGCGAATAAGACGAAACACAAGGGCACCATAGCAGAAAGAGAACGCTTCGGCAAACTTAGCGATGTGGCTTTGAATGAATCGTCTCTAAGCCTTGGCCAGGGTCTTTGAATCCCTGCGGCAGATCCCGAGCTCGATCGACAAAAATTACATAACCTCTTTGACTTGCTGGTGATTGCTTGATTGTCGACGAGCTGCAGATTCGTGTTTGAAAATGGAAGACTTGGGCAAAGCAAAGAAGCCTGGTTTCGCCAGTTTCTCTATCTCAAGAACGGGTTTCCCTTGCATGATACGTTCAACCGAGTATTTTCCTGTTTATTTTCGATCATACAAACCCTGGTCTCCGGAGCAAGAAAGAGGACAACCATTGCCTCGCATGGCAAGACGTTACGCGGTCCGTTTGACCAGGCCAAAGGACAATCGGCGCTCCATCTGGTTTTTGTCTTTGCCTGGAGACGCACCTCTTCTCGATCAGGTCACAACGCAGCAGTAATTCAACGATATCACGGCCATGCCAAAATGGCTCGCTTTCCTAGACCTTTCGGGAACCATCCTAACCATGGATGCGATGGGGTGGGGGCCAAGCCGAGATTTGCCAAGCGAACCAAGGCGGCCTACGACCCCGCTTACCTTCTTAGATTATGACAAATTTAAATGGTGATTTTCTCTCCCCTCGGTTATTTTTCTTTCCCAGGGAGGAAACATCATGACAGGAACGATCATACTGCTGCTTTTGCTTTCCGCTTTCTTCCTTCTTCTGGGATTCGCTCTTGTCCGCAATCTCAACGATACGTATGTAAGTGCTGTGGTCGTCGAACGCCCCTTCACGGTCGTCTGGACCTGGATCGCCGATCCCCAAAACTATGGCCTCCTCTATCCTCATTGGATCAAACAGGTGCTTCCCCAAGGGAATCACCTGTTTCAGGTGAACGATCAGTTCGGAAAATCGTATGGTCTCCTCCTATCAGAGGACAAGACTTGGGGAATCGTCGATCTTCAGATCGGAGAAGAATCTTCTCGTTGTCGTCTGTATCCTCTAGACCCTCATCGGACCTTGATCGTGCATGTCGCAAAACGCTGGAAAGGGGCTTCTTTTTGGATATGGTTTTTTCACAAACGGACCACGAACCGAGATCTCAAACATGCGAAACGAGTCATGGAAAGAGCAGAGGGGAACTTGCCCAGTTCATAAATAAAGACAAACAAGGGCCACTCATTGGCATCCTATATTTTCTACCCGACAAAATTTGGTTAATGTACCCGTTCCTGCTGTTGGTCGCTCAAAACCTGTCCGTCTTTCAACATCACTTGCCGCGAGGCCCTTCGGGCAAAACTTGAATCGTGCGTCACCATCACAATGGTCATTCCGTGCTCGCGGTTGAGCTGCTCAAAAAGGCTTATGACTGCTTCTCCATTGCGGCTGTCCAAGCTTCCAGTCGGCTCGTCCGCAAGAAGTAGCTTTGGTTTCCCCGCAAGCGCCCGGGCAATCGAGACTCGCTGCTGTTGTCCACCCGATAGTTCCGAAGGCCTACGTTTCCACAGATCGCCCAGACCCAGATTTCCTAGTGTTTCCAAGGCTTGCTTTTTGGCAGCCGTATCGGAAGTGCCTCGTTTTAGCATGGGAATCATAACGTTTTCCAAAACACTAAATTCTGGTAAAAGAAAGTGAAACTGAAACACAAACCCAAGCTTCTCGTTTCGCAGTCGTGCGCGTCCATTATCATCCAAAGCCGCAGTGTCTACTCCCTCGATCAGTACCTGTCCTGACGTAGGCTTGTCCAAAGCACCCAGCAGGTACAAGAGCGTGCTTTTCCCAGAACCGCTATGCCCAGTCAGGGCCACAAACTGACCCTTTACGATCTGAAGGTCGATCTTTTGCAAAATCGTTTGTTTGACCTTCTCACCCAAGCTTCTGGTTAAGCTACGCGTCTCTAAAAGAGGCTGATCGCTTTTTTTCATATCTTCACTCGTGGCCGTCATCATTGCCCTTTCATCATGGTTGCGCCTTTAGGTTTGTCCCCTGAGTACATCCACAGGTTCGACTTTTGATCCCCGAAAGGCGGGAATCAAACTGGCAAGCATCCCGGTAAGCAAAGAGAAAAGAACTCCGTACAGATAGAACATCGGATCTTTATACACCAAGAACGTGTTGCTCTTCACAAGACCTTCTTGTTTGATGCGCAAGCTTCCCAAAAACTCCACCAACCTCCACCCGAGCAGATCCCCCAAGGCAGCCCCGATCAGTGCAATCACAAGGCCCTGAATCAGGAACATCAGAAGGATGTCTTTTCTGTGTAAACCAACTGAGCGTAAGATAGCGATGTCTTTCGTTTTTTGCAGAACAATCATGATTTGGATCGCTAAAATTCCAAAGCCTCCTACCACCAAAATGGCTCCGATCACCATCGAAACAATCATATTTTGCATGGCGAACAAGGACAAAAAGTTTGCCGAAGCCTCTTGCCAGCTCTCTGCATCGTACCCCATCATCCGTTCTAAACGTGCGGCCATTTTGACGCTCTCTTGAGGATCTTTCAGGCGGATCTCTAAGCGACCCACCACATTCGCGCGTTTTAGAATCCGTTGGGCTGTCGTTAAGGTGACATAGACGCGGGTCTGATCGATAGAGGGAATGCCCGAGTCAAAAATAGCAACCACCTTTAAAGATAAATCCTGGTCTTTGATCCGAAGCGTATCTCCAACTTGGGCGCCTAGTTTTTCAGCCACGGTTACCCCAAGGGCAACTCCGTCAGTATAAGTGCTAAGGCCATTCCAACCGCCGGCTTGCACGTAGGTAGAGATGGGCGTGCATCGGTCCTGCAAATTGGGAAGGATCCCCCGCAGGTCGACGCCGCGCTCTTGAGAGCCACGGAACAAAATGATCTGCCCCACCAATCCAGGACAGGCCGCTTCTACTTCGGGCATCTCTTCGACGATACGGATCCAGGTGGACGGTTGTTTGATCTGAGATACACGGTCGTTGGGTTGTGGATGGAGAACCTGGATGGCAAGCGGGGAAGGTACGGCAGGCGGGTAGGGTTTTGACGAGGTAGGACTTTGACCTTCGCTCATGTACCCCCTGCCTAGAGATAGGGGAGGCTGACCCAACAAAGGCTGCTTCGAAGGAAGTTGCCCCGAAAAAGATTGCTGCCACGCCTGCTCGGTCACATTTTGTTCTTGACCCAGCTGTTTATCATAAATGGTGACGTGGGGAGAGACTCGCAAAATCTCACCCTTAAACTTCATCTGGAACCCCTGCATGATCCCATTCATTCCAATAAGCACCAAAACACCCAAAGACACGCCGCAGACCGCGATGCCGTTTAGCAGCTTCCGTGCCCATAGCTGACGCATGGCTAGAAAAAAAATGAGATGCACGATCTAGGTCCTTTCATCACTTGGGAGAACCGTCTCGGAAACCGACTGCCCTTCTTGAAAGACGACTCCTTCTTTGAGAAGAGCCACATGGACCTTTTTATCAAGGCCCGAGATCACTTCTGCCTCTTTCGTGCCTTTGATTCCAATTTTGACAGCGTGCTCTTTAAGCTTCCCTTGCTCGACGGTCCATACGCTAAACTGATGGAGAGAAGGGTCTTTGGTCCCCTTAAAATTGGTAACTTTGGTCAGGGTGCCTTCGCGCTCAATCCATACTGATTTCATATCGATGGCTTCTAAAGGAATCAAGAGGACGCCCTCTTTCTTTTTAGAAAGAATGTGAACCTCGCCGTTCATCCCCGCGAGCATTCCAAGCTCTTTTGGGCTGATCTCTTTACTAAAATCTAGATCAATCTCGACCGATTTTGTGGCTTGCTGAACTTCAGGAACGACGCGAACTACACGGGCCTCGAACACACGTTCTGGATAACCATTGAGACGGACCCATGCTTCCATCCCCACCTTAACCCGAGGTACATCTGCCTCATCCACCAGTGCTTCCATCCACAGGTGGCGCAAATCCCCAATCCTGGCAATCTCTTGGTTGGCTAAGACCACATCGCCCAATTTTACGCCCTCCCAAAGCACTGTGCCTTGGATGGGTGCCCGGATATTGAGGTCCAATAACCTTGACTGGAACGAAGCAACCGTTGCCTTTTGTTTTTGCAATTCGGTGCCAATACCAATCTCAACATCCCGCTGCTGGGAAAAGTTTGCTCCTCGCTCGGATTCGAGCGTTTTCACCCGAATCCGGGCCCGTTCCGCTTCGTACTGGGTTGAGGCGTCACTTTGCAGAAGCTTCTCAAGGCGGGCCAAATCAAGTTTTGCCTGATGAAGCTCCGCCTCAATAGCACGTGCTGTCTTCCGGAGTACGCGAAGTTGGGGTTTTTCAGAGAACCGCCTGCTGGCTGCCAAAAGGTCTGCCTTGGATTTAAGAATATCCTCGCGGATCTGCGGAGCATCCAAGCTTAGGACCAAAGCATCTGGTTCCACTACCTGTCCTACCTCGACTGAGATTTCACGGACCGTACCTGAGACACGCGATTTGATGGAAGCACGTGTTTTTGCTTCAACCCGAGCGCTTCCATAGACAACTTCCATCGCTGTACCCTCAGCAAGGACGGCGGTTTGTACAGCGAGCGGCCGAAGCATCTTATACGCAAAGAGCCCTGCTGCAATCAGAACGCCGAATCCTAAGAAAAGAATCGTCTTACGCATAGAAGCTCCTCATCGGGTTAAGGTGTGAATTCCAGAAAAACTGCATTAAAGAAAAAAGGAGTATCTCCATCGGCCTATGTCCTCGTTGGTGTTAGGGGTTCTGATTGGGCTGAGTGAGGTCGATCCGCTTCCGCGGCAAGCACAGGTTGATGAAAAAAGCCAAGACCGCGATGCCGAGGCCGATCAAAAAGACCTGATGGACCGCCTGGAACGTGAAGAGAACCTCAAGTGTTTTGTCTGCCGTACCCGAGAAGCCCTGCGGTATCATTGATGCAGCATGTAACTTTTGTGATTGAAAGAGCGCTAGGCCAAAAATGCTTCCAAAAAATGCGGTGGAAAAGGCACCTCCAAAATTTCGAAAGAAAGCCAAGAGGCCAAAAGAAAGGCCAATGTTTCTTTTTTCGACAGAATTCGCGGCAAGCAATCCATAAAGAGGCATGCTCATGCCGATACCAACCCCTGTAAGAATCGTATAAACAATGACCGAGGCTTTTGTACTTTGCAATGTCAGCATGGTTAAAAATCCCATCCCTGTAAGTACAAAGACCGACGAGATAAGAGCGAGAATTTTTGGTTGCTTTATGGCACGGCCAAATAGGCGGCCGCACGTGAAGCTGCCAACGAGCATTCCCACCATCATAGGCGTAATCGTCAGACCTGATTGCGTAGGACTTACCTTTAAAACAGTCTGCATAAAGACGGGGATGTAAATGGCGATATTCCATAAAAGGATCCCTGACGTCAAAAAGGCCCCTACAATACTTAACGAAAAGCTAAAGTTTCGGAAAAGCGCCATTGGAATGAGCGGAGTGGGTTGCTTTTGGTTTCTAACGACAAACAAGCCCGTAAGCAGGATGGCTCCTGCAAACATCAACAACGTCCTCCAGGACGCCCATGGAAGATGGAGAATTTCTACAAAAAGAAATCCTAGCACCAAGCTTGAAGAGGATAATAGCAAAAGGACGACGCTTACAGAATCTAGCGTGGTGGATGGTCTTTCTGATTGCTGCCTGGCATGCAAAGGAAGATATTTGTAAAGAAGCATAATCGCTAGCAGACCAAAGGGTAGGTTCAAAAAGAAGAGCCACCGCCAACCCAGATGGTCGGTAATAAACCCCCCTAGCGTTGGACCAAACATAATGGCCACCCCAAATGCAAGTGGCATCATCCCTTGGATCTTTCCCTGTTTGTTTTTGGGGAATACAGTCTGAATCAAAGCGATTGAAAGGGGCATCATGGCTCCTGCGCCTAGCCCCTGAAGGGCACGAAACCCAATCAGTTGAGGAACCGTGCGTGAGAATCCTGATAGCGTTGATCCCAGCATAAATAGCGCCATGCCTCCCAAATAAAACGGCATGCGTCCATACAGATCAGACAAACGCCCATAAATCGGGGTGGTGACAGTGATCATAAGCAAATAGGCGCCTACCACCCAGCCCAGCATGGTCTTTTGTCCACCTAGCTCGGTAAGAATGGTTCGTAGGGCAGTGTTAACCACGGTCGTATCAAGAGCTTCCAGCAGGATGCCCAGCAAAATGCCCGTGAGGATGAATGCTGATTGCTTTTTGGATAAGGAAGGGTCGGAAGGAGTGTTCGTGTTTCGCAGAATGGTCATATTGCATCCTTGTCTGACTTGTGTGAAAGCGACGTAAGTTTTCGTTGTGCCTCTTTCTGGATGGATTTTAGGTTTAGGTCATAGTCTGTCTGGATCCGTTTGATAGAAGATCGGTACCGCTTTAATTCTGCTTCCAATCGGGAAAGAGAATGGTCAAGGACTAGCAGGATCCATGCAAAGCAGCGTTGCTTGGATTTTTTGAGAAGCTGATAGAGAAGATGCAGGCGCTGATAGATCGGCAGGATTGAATTTTTTTGGTAGGCGAGCGCTGCTTCGATCTCGTCTCGCTTAAGAAAGGATCCAAAGCACAAGACTGCATCAAAAGGGTCTCGTACCTTCCGCCCCTCCACATCGGAGAGAATCTTCCGCATTTGCTTCAAAAAAGATTCTTTTCCTTGGGCGGTGGTCCGGTAAACTTGACGCTCTGGATAGTTCTCGTTTTGCTCCGTTTCGTGAATTTCAATGTCTCTCGAATCAAGTAGCTTTTGTAAATGGTAATAAAGCCCCCCTCCGCTTAAACGCATGAAGTGTGCAAATCCACGTCGATCAATGGCTTGCATGATCTCATAGCCATGGAGAGGCTTTTCCATGAGAAGTCCTAATATAACAAGAGGGTAGCTCATAACAATCAGCAATAAACTATTCTGTACAAAATAGTTTACATGAGCTAAATTTGTCAAATAAATGTTGTATTTTTCCCCGAGTGGTCAATTTGCTTCCGGCTATCAGATAGAATTATTTTTGGCAAACAGGACAAAAGTAGCTGGATCGCTGCGCTTGCACTCTGTGAACGATCTTTGTGTTGCACACCCGGCAGGGAAGGCCCTTTCTGCCGTAGGTATTTAGCGCCATCTGGTTTTGTCCCTGGTTTCCGATGGCGTCTACATATCCTCCGTCTCTCAAGGTCGTACCTCTCCGCTCGATGGCTTTCTTCAATATCTCTAGCGTGGCCCGATGAAGTTGGGTGACTTCTTTTAAAGATAAGGACGACGCAGGCCTTTCAGGATGAATGTGCGATAGAAACAGGGTTTCAAGCACATAGATATTTCCAAGGCCCGCCACGTTTTTCTGATCAAGCAGCCAAAGCTTGATCGGACGTTTGGATAAAGAAAGCTTTTCTTGGAGATAGCGAACATGAAAGGCTTGGTCAAAAGGATCAGGACCCAAAAGGGATACCTCTGGGATGGTCTCAGTTGCTTCTTCGCCTACCCCGTAAATTTGAATACTGCCAAACCTTCGAGGGTCTACATAGTGTAGTTCTAGCTCATGATCAAACCTAAGCCGAACATGCGTATGAGGAAGCGGGACATCGCTGTGATTTCGTAAAAGATACCGCCCGCTCATTCCTAGATGGCTGAGTACCGTAAAGATTCCTTGGGCATAGGGACGCAGAAATCGAAAAAGAAGATATTTTCCCCGCCGGTGGACTGCGGTCAATTTACACATGGGCAGCTGTCGTAATAAGGTCACATCTGGCGTTGTCCTTAAACGAATGTCGCTGCTCCAAAAAGAAACAACCGTTCGATAGAGCAACGAGGACCGTAAATTTTGAGCAATGGTTTCAACCTCGGGTAGTTCAGGCATGCGGTGGTTATAGCAGGATTTCTAAGAGCTTGGAGAATTTTCAAAGATTTTGAAAGGCAACAATCATAGATTGAATGCTTCCCCGATCTATGTTAGATGGATTTCTCTATAAATTCTAAGAATTCAGGTAAGAAACATGAAAAAGGCTTGGAAGCGATTCAAAAAGACGATTGGACTGTTGGTTTATTGTTTGTTGCTCACCCAATGTCCTCTGCTTCGCGCGGTGGGATGTGGTGTAAGAGAGGTTGGTACAGCCAGAAGTGGCGTAATTGTTGGAGAAGGGAGTGAAAACGGATCGTTAGATGCAATCGTTATAGATTCTGTGGTAGGAGGAGTCGAACGTGAAACAAACCCGGGTGCTGAGGAGACCAGACGACTCATCGAGAGAGATCCTTTAAGAACGGAGCCTGGGAATGCGTACCGTCCACGAAGGGCACGGGAGCCCGGGGAACCCCCAGATACGATTGGGCCTATAGAATCTGGACGAACAGCTGCCCATCGACTAGCAGGGGATGAGGAGCTGTTTCGTGATGCCTATCCTATGGTGCAGCCAAATCCGTACTCTGTCGAATCAGATCTTCGCTTCATGAGGGACAGGGAACCTAGGCAGGCGGTAGAGGGAAGAGTGTCTCGAATCCCTCCGATAAGTCCAGATGACCCCTTACCACCGCTCGATCCGCCATCATGGGTTCCGGCAAGATTTCGTCCTCATTGGGATACCTACTCACGGCAAATGCGAAGTCTAAATACCAGAGGCCAGTTTCTGTCCGATCCTGATTGGGCAGAGGTCCATCAAAGATATAGAAACGGCACGTTACGTTCATATTGGCAAGAGTGGGATGAACGGATGACGGCCGAAGAATCGCAGACGTCTCCCTAAAAAGAACAACAAGCGTGGGTAGGAAAGTCTCGTTCTGCCATTTTGATTGCAGTACATTCAGGCATCTTAGCGAGCTTTGAAAGTCCATTGCGAAATCTGTAAAGACCACATACACTAGCTTCACTATGTTTGGACTAGGCCCGACCGAACTGATCATTATCTTTGTGCTGGCCCTCGTTGTGCTAGGCCCTGAAAGGATTCCCTCTGCTGCTGCGCAGCTTGGGAAGATGATCCGCAATTTCCGTAAAGCCACCTACGACTTGCGCAGCCAGGTGGACGTGGACGGAAACCTTCAGCGGTCGCTTACCGACCTTCACTCCGCCATTCGTGGAGAACCTATCCTCGTTGCAGAGGAAGTACCGGCCAAGGCTGCACCAGCCGCACCTCTTGTTGCAAGGCCTGAAGGGGCGATTCTGTCAACTCATGAGGCCGAAGAATCCCCACCTAAGGATTTGGGAAGCTCCGAGACGACAGGGCACCAATCGTTCTCCCAAGAGGAAAGAGGTTGACCATGCCAAAGGGTCAGAACCTTTTCACAACAGAGCAGAGAATGCCTTTTTTGGCTCACCTGGGAGAACTACGTCTTCGTTTACGAAACGCGCTCCTTGCGCTCCTTCTTTCCTTTGCTGGATGCTATCCCTTTCGTACAAAGATCTTTCGCTGGCTTGTCACTCCTCTGCTTACAGCACTAAGCCAGGCAGAAAAGCAGGGGCTTTCGGGTCGCATCGTTTTTACGAACTTGCTCGAGCCGTTTATGGTGCTAATGAAGACCACGCTGGTAGCTGCTCTCTTCGTGGCAGCGCCGCTTCTCTTCTTCCAGCTCTGGCGGTTTATTTCTCCAGGCCTTTATCCCCGAGAAAGAAGATGGGCAGTTCCATTTGTGCTTTTTGCCGCGTGTCTTTTTATCGTAGGGGGGTTGTTCTGTTACCGGTTTGTCTTACCGGCCAGTTACGATTTCTTCTTATCCGCAGGGCAAACAGCTGCTGCCCAATTGCAAAGTGCTCTGCCAGAAGGGGTTCTGAAGGGCGATTCTATGATCCGCCCAATGCTCAGCATGGATGAATATTTTGGGCTCACGCTGACGATGCTCGTGGTTTTTGGGGCAATCTTTGAGCTGCCCCTGCTCTTGTCCATTCTGTCGCTTGCTGGGATGGTGTCTGCCAAATCCTTATGGAAATGGAACCGCTACGCTATTTTGATCTTTGCAATTTTGGGCGCTGTCCTCACACCAGGAGATCTGGTGGTGGGGCAGCTGATCATGACAGGGATGCTTACGGTTCTTTATAATGCAAGCATCGGCATTGCATGGATTTTCCAGAGGAGAAGAAAACCCTCCTTGGATACGCTGGAAAATATACCAGAGTCGCCAACAACAGAAACAGACTTGCGGTAGGATTTGCGGGAGTCCAGATTCAGGTCACTCAAGCTCATCCAAAGGTGCCGGTTCCACATAAGGGGACGGAGGCTCCACTGGTTGGGTGTATGGTTCCACTTTCGGGGCAGGGGGCTCTCCTTGGCGAGTTTCAGATTCAGACGCACTGAAGGGGGCATCTGAAGAGGTTTGCGTTTTCTTCGCAGGAACCTCACCGGTAGGCTCTTGATGTTTTCCGCCTTTTGATTGCCTCTTCCCTGAAATGACATAACGTTCTAGGTGGAACTTTTCCTCAGGTTGGATCACGATCTTTTTATCAAGACGTTTTTCTAAGTCCTCTAAGTACTTCTGGTCCACCGTAGCTAGCAATTCAGCAATTTCTGGATGAACCTTTACCTCGATCGTATCGTAATTATGAAGGGTAGCTTCCCGACGGATCTTTCGTAAAACCTCATAACATAGGGTAATTTTTGATTTCAGATACCCTTTTCCTTCGCAATAGAAGCATGCCTCCGTCAATGTTCTTCCAAGTGACTCACGCGTCCGTTTGCGTGTCATCTCAATCAGGCCCAATTCGGACAACTTCGTGATCGTTGTCTTGGCACGATCCCGCTTTAGCCTTTCACTAAAGGCACGCATGACCTTTTCTTGGTTGTCCTCAAGGTTCATATCAATAAAATCGATAATGATAATTCCGCCCAAATTCCGCAGGCGTAATTGGTCAGCAACTTCTTTGCAGGATTCTAGGTTCGTCTTGGTGATGGTATCCTCAAGGTTTCGTTTCCCTACAAAACGGCCGGTATTTACATCGACAGTCGTGAGTGCCTCTCCTTGATCAATAATGAGTGAGCCTCCTGATTTCAGATACACTTTTTTCTCTAGCGAGCGGTCTAATTCAACCTCAACACTATAGTGCTCAAAAATAGGCTCTTTGCCTTCGTACAGCTCAATCTTTGAGACAAATTCAGGCATGAAGGCGCCGGTAAATTTTAACAGACGCTCATATTCGGATCGATTATCGATAATAAGCTTGTCCATATCCGCCGTAAACAAATCCCGCACGATGCGAAGAAGCAGATCAAGCTCGTTATAAATCAAAGCAGGTGATTTTACCGTCTCACTTTTATTGACGATCGATGACCAAAGCCGAATCAGGAACTCCATATCCGCCCGCAATTCTGCTTCAGAAACCGATTCGGCCACAGTGCGGATAATCAGCCCCGTGTTTGGTGGCCGCATTGCGTCTACAATGGAACGGAGCCGCTTCCGTTCTTTCTCGTTTGTAATTCGACGAGAGATTCCTACGTGATCAATGGTTGGTAGATAAACAAGATTCCTCCCAGGTAAAGAGATGTACGAAGTCGAGCGAGGGCCCTTTGTTCTCATAGGAGCTTTCGAGATTTGAATCATGACATCTTGACCTGCTTTGAGCAGATCTTCAATCCGTGGACCCCCATCATTATTTTGCTCTACCGAAGAGCGCCTTTCTCGAATCTCGTCCTCTTCTTCCCCAAAGACGGCTTTTACATCCTCAGGACCCCCACGGACTTCGGCTACGTAGAGGAACGCGGATTTGTCGGTTCCAATATCAATAAAAGCGGCTTGAAGGCCTGGTAGCACACGAGTCACGCGGCCTTTATAAATGTTTCCCACAATGCCACGCTCGCGATGGCGCTCAATGTAGATTTCGGCAAGTTGATTATTTTCTAGCAGGGCCACCCGAGTTTCTGGGCCCTCGGCATTCACAATTAACAAATTCGACACAGTCAGGAGGTATCATGCTTACGTTTTGTTTTCAACTTCGAACCGACCAATTCAGCAGAAAATTGCAAAAATTCGGTCCAAAATTGGAAAAAAGGTTTGTTTGGGTTGCTTTATGGGCTAAGAATGCCGGCGTTTTTGGGAAGAGGTCTTCATCGCAATGGCTTTTCTAGGATGGCCCTGTTTGCCCTGATGTTTTCCGTGTTTTCCTCGACGAATTGGGATAATCTGTTGTACCCACAAGTAACTGGGCTCATCCCGGGCATCAAGATGAATAAATCCACCTTTGGGGTAAAGCCCAATCCCAATGGCCCGCTTATTGTTTAGTTGGGCAAATTCTCGAATTTCGTCAATGGAAACTCCTGGGATCTGAATGTCTGATGCTCTCGCTCCGTAATGACGGCTGGTCGTATGCGTTTGGTTACGATATCCCGAAACGAGGTGGATCTGTTTTTTAAAATGTTCACAAATGGAAGATAATTTCATAATCAACCTAGGATGAACAGCCTTTTTATGCCCTGTTCGCTTATCTCGAAAGATATGATCGATCGCGGCCTGCGCATTCGGATGGATGGTCAATTCAGGATCGATAAATTTATCCTGTGTATAGGGGGCAGTCACAATACCCGTGATAGAGATTGATGGTTCTTCGCCTTCTCCTTGGCCTGAAGTCAGGGTTTGGATGGGCGAAGATGCATCCCCTGAGAGAGGCGAAGAAACGTCGGAAGGAATCCCTTCTGTATCGGTGGCACCTCCTTCAATCTCATTTTCAGCTTCGGCGGCCAGAGTAGTTGAGGTTGCAGTATCAGTCATCGTAGAAGAGCCAGTACCTTCTAAAGAGGGGGATGCTGTGACAATAGCTTCTTTTGAGGCTGCAATCACTTGGTAAGAAGGCTGAGATCCCTCTTCTTGAGAAGGCATTGTAACATTACTCGTATTTTCGGAAAGATTTTCTGGATAGAGAACGGGAGAATTTTCAATCAGTTGAGCTAGCTTTCTATTTGGATCGCAAAGCTCCCCAGTAATGATGTTGATACAGATCGATTCTCGATGATGATCTGCCTTAATGCTGAGCCAACCTTTCGGATATTGGAATCCGTCGTGTTTTACGGATAAAACATGTCCCTGGGTTACTACTTTAAACCGGGGTCGCTTTTGTTTTCCTTTTTTGCTATTTTTAGCAAGTTTTATACTTTCTCGCTTTTTCTCTGTACCGATTTTTTTTTCTGCCAGAGAAGATTTTTTGCTTCTTACAGAGCTGGTTGCATGCCTTATCCTTATGACGTTTGATGTAAGCTTTGACTTTCCTTTTGCCAGTTCTTGCTTCTTCGAAGGTCGTGTGGGACGTATCTCCTTCGTTTTTGCGAAGGCTCCATTCCCAAACAGAACCCCAAGAATCGACGTAAGTACAATAATTCTTGCAAGCATGAACCCTCCATATGATCAACCTAGGACTTGGTGAGAAGCTTAGGATAGCAACCAATCGCTATCATAGCCAAACAGCCTAGGGTAAGTTACTGAAAAGAAGAGCTTTCTTAGTAAAGCTTGGGTGCTCCCCAAGAAAAGTCCTTTTCCCCAAGCTAATCGAGGTATGGGGCAAGGTCAAGGATTTTATGAATGGGAGGAGCTGCTTGGGGTGAGCGGAACCAATTCGATCTGGAGGGCGCTAGCTACACTGAAAATACGATGATCTCGGTAAAACTCTTGATACACGATTCGTACCATGCCTGCGTTTGCAATAGATTTAAAGCACGACCAACAGGGTGAGGCCGTTACATAGATGGTCGCCCGATCGATCATCATTCCTGTTTTGGCTGCTTGCAAAATCGCATTTTGCTCCGCATGGATGGTGGCGGTACAATGATCGTTTTCCAACCAATGACCTACTTCATCACAGTGGGGCATCCCTCTGATGGAACCGTTGTAGCCGGTCGAGAGGATCATTTTGTCCCGCACAATAACGGCTCCTACTTGTTTGCGATCGCAGGTAGAGCGGGAGGCCACCACCTGTGCAATATTCATAAAATACTCATCCCACGGGCGTCGTATCATTACCGAGCTATTTCCTTCCAGTTGAAATGTGTTGAAGATCTTTCATAAGTAGTTTTCATATTTTTAGAAAAGTCTTAAGAATTTCTGAAAACTTTGGTATACCTTTAAATCCTTTGTGCCTACGTTAGGCTTTCCTATGAAAGATGCATATGTAGCATTCTTTAGGGAAGGAGTCATCATCTGTTATAGAAAGGAATAAATATGAAAAATTCAATATTCATTTTGCTTGCATATATATTTACATTCGAATTTATGGGTTGTCATGGACAACTGCAAACCCAAGACAAGGAAAAAGAAGGTCCTGAACAGGGCACTTCCTGTGCGCCAGCCAAATACCAGGCTAACATTTGGAAAAGCCAGCTTGCTGGAAACTCTGTATTAGGAGTTGGTACGATTAAATCATGCTCTCATTCCGACCATGTGCGATGTCTACGTTACTACAATCCTATTTTAGAGAGACTCTCAAGTGATATTAGTGAATTAGATACAAAAATAGCACACGATCGAAAAAGTTCTTCTCCAAGTAGTGGGTCTTCTGTAGATCACGATGAATCTAATCTTTTTGAAACTTTAGCAAGGCGAAATACAAAGATAAGGCAACGCGAAGGGGTTTTGGGGTTAATTCGATACCACAGCGGCAGTGGATGCACGGCTCAGGCCGATACAGAATCAGATGTAGAAAAGGGAACTCCGCCCCAACAAGCAATTGTAGAAGCAGAGCGTGGTATTTACGAGGCAGCAGAGAGCGATGCCAAGTTAGAAACCTCATAGACATCGCCCTTCGGTAGCTTAAAGCAATCCGATCTATAACTTCTTTTACTAAAATGCCATCCATGCTATGGTGCTTCCATGAGTAAAACGTACCAATGTCCAGCTTGTCAAAACACTGTAGATGGAAATGCTACCATCTGTAGCAATAAAGCATGCCGTGCTGAATTAGGCGTCTGTTACCAATGTCGCGACATTACAACTTATAACCTTGTTGAAGAGCGCGAGAGCCCATTGCGTCGTAACCTCTATCGCTGTGATCGATGCCAGGGGGAGGGTGTAAAGTGTATCACTTGGCTTAGTGGTGGCTATTGTAATGGGTTTGCTCGATCGGGAAGTAAAATCGATCGACCCTTTTGCCCGGGCTGCTCTAGCAAGGCATCGGAAGTGGGTCGTTCGATTCTTAGCTGGTCTGTCATCGGAGCCCTTGGTGGGCTTATCCGAAGGAAGTAGCTGTTATCGGGACGTGAGAGTTAGGAAATCATTGGAATTTGAACCGGCTTTTTGGCAATGCGAAAAATGCGCCCTTTGGCTAAGGATTTCTTCCGTGTCTCTTTGGTAGGCTCGTTCTTTTGCTTTTTTGTTTTTGGGGATACAGTATAGGGTTTCCCCGTCTCATCCTCTACAGTACATGGGCGATTTACTGAAAACGCAACCACCTCATCGTGTGCATCTAAGGTCCCTAACGTTCCTCCTTGTCCCAGACGCTGGAGTTTTTTTACCTGGTTTCCTGACAAATATACGACAGATCCCTTTTTGGTAACGATAACGAGATTTGCCTGCTCAGAGGCATCCGCCACGCCTAGGAGCTCATCCCCTGGCTCGAGCTTAAAGAAACGCTTTCGAAACCGAGTTCCTTCTGGCTTATAAAGAGACCACTCCGATCGAAGACCAATGCCTTGCTTCGTAATCGCAATGAGCTGCTCCTCCTTGGGTTTATTCCTGGGATCAAAAGACACCACGCTGACAATTTTCTCTTGATCTTGAAATGAGAACATCCTCTGGACAGGTTCGCCGTACCCAGTAGAGGAGGGTACCTCAAAAAGGCGTATGCCATAGGCGAAGCCAAAGTTAGTAAAAAACAAAAGGGTTGATCGTAATGAGCCGAAGATGATCGTTTCTACAGTATCTCCTTCGTGGACTCGAATCGATTCAACATCTCGAACAGATTGAATACGCTTCACCCACCCCTGGCTTGTGGCAACCAAATAAGCATCCTCTTCCGGGATAAAGAGGTGAGAATCCACTGGTTGTTTTGGAAGTGCAGTGCTAACTTTTGTAAGGCGCTGCTCACTTAAGGTGCCATAAAGAGCGGTGAGCTCTTTGTGGATGAGCTTCCAGCGAGGCTCATCCTTTGCAAGCAACCCTTCTAGTTTTTGCCGTTCACGTTCTTTCCTATCAAGCTCGTTACGAATAGAATCTATCTCAAACTTGGCTAATTGGTAGAGCTTCGTTTCTAAGATTGCACTGGTCTGTTCTTCATCCAGCGGAAATCGGTTTCGAAGCACCTTGCCTGCTTCCACTTTGTTTTTGCTTGCACGGATCAAGCGAATCACCTCATCTAATTCATCGTAGATGAGGATAAATCCGTTGAGAATATGAATTCGGGCAAGTAGTACCTTAAGTTCAAACCTAAGACGACGTGTCACAACCTCAAATCGAAAGTCGAGAAAGTGACGCAAACAATCGAGTAGAGATAATTTTTTCGGCTCACAGCCTTCAGAGTTCTTAAGGGGCACTAAGCAGGTAAGGTTAAATTGAATGTAAATTCTAAGCTGCGTATGTTGGTACAAGTACGCCATGGTGAGCGCTGGATCGGTATCCGCCTTTATTTCTAACACAATCCTTGTGTCTGCAGTCGATTCATCCCGACAAGCGAGCACATGTGGAAGACGTTTTTCTTCTATCAACTTTCCAACCTGTTCCATGATAGAAGCTCGTGGAACCCCATAGGGGATAGAATGGATCACGACAGAAGGGTTCCCTTTTTTTGAGGATGGAGTCTCGATTCTATAATCTGCTTGTAATAGAAGCGAGCCTTGCCCTTTTTCATAGATGGTTATGAGATCTTCTTCCGTACATAAAAGAATACCTCCTGTCGGAAAATCTGGTCCTCTGATCATGCTTACCAAGGTTTTTGTGTCCGTATCAGGATGCTTGATCAAGTGGAGACAAGCGTCTAAGATCTCATGTGCGTTGTGAGGGGGAATAGCCGTCGCCATTCCAACTGCAATGCCCTGCGTCCCGTTCAGAAGAAGGTTGGGTAGCTGCGCAGGCAGAACAACGGGTTCGGTTCTTGTTCCATCAAAACTAGGGCGATAATCTACTGTATGTTGAGGCAATTCTTCTAAGAGGTATGTAGCATAAG
The DNA here is from genome assembly GCA_964537055.1 of uncultured Myxococcales bacterium. Lineage (GTDB taxonomy): Bacteria > Myxococcota_A > Polyangia > Palsa-1104 > JAEUJZ01 > CAZHYV01. Next base: position 87,808 of record CAZHYV010000005.1, on the reverse strand, counting down.
GACGCAAGCGGCACTCTGTATAGCGGTAAGCAGCTGGGGCGTCACCATCCTGAGATCCAAAGTTTCCGTACCCATCAATGAAAGGGTACCGCAAAGAAAACGCTTGTGCCATCCTGGCGAGCGCATCATAGACAGAGCTATCTCCATGCGGATGGTACTTTCCTAAGACTTCTCCTACGACAGATGCACACTTACGATACTTTGCATCTGGCAACAGTCGTTGATCGTGAAACATCGCATACAGGATTCTCCGCTGAACAGGCTTTAGCCCGTCCCTTACGTCTGGAAGTGCCCGCGAAGTAATCACGGACATCGCATAATTGATGTATCGCTGCTGTGCCTCCTTGTCGAGCGGTACATCTTTTTCGTGAATCGAGGAGAAGAGGGACAAGTTTCCGCCTATAGGTTCTCTTGCGCTCATAATGCTTTACACTATAGAACCTATCTAAGAAATCAAGCGATCAAAGCTGATAAGAATTTTTTAGAAAGCCATGAGAAAAATTTTCTCAATGTAAGCTGTTTTAACGCAGGATGTTAGTCAGAGAGCTGATGTTGGAGCTGTTCCTTTACGGTGTCTACTAGAGTCGAAAATACCTTTTTCCCCTTACAAACTTTGTTACCACAGGCGATCTGGAAGATGGTACCCTGTCTGGAAATTAGTTGGATCGCACCATATACTTTCAACCGGGCGTCGTACCGCTCAATCTTAGGGTCAATTTCTTTCGACTTCCTTAAAGGAGATTTTGTCTGTAACGATTTCATTTTTAGATCATCAAACATTGCATCCATGTCTTTATCATCCTGCTTTCGCCAGATTCGGATGGCTACATCCTTAGTCTCATCATAACGATCGCCTTGATTTTCATTCGACTGGAGATGGACAGAGGCATAAAAAGGCCCTTTTTTAACATCATAAATGGTATCGGGAAAATCGTTTGCCTGGTACTTATCTTCGGGATGCTCTATGCGGAGGGCCCTCGATAAGCTGGTAAGTAGCAGAGTCTTTGCATCTAAGAAGGACTCACTAGAAACAGGAGAGGAGGGGGGCTCTGTCTGAGCTACCGTCGCTGAAGTTGAACTTTGGTTGTTTGGGCTAGATCCTGCTGAGGACATTAGGGCTTGTTCTTGCTCAGTTATTTTAGAAAGTTCTCCCTTGCAAGACGAGGCTTCGCATCCCAAAAAGGCAAGATGGTCCTTATGGGAAAAGTTTGCAGTTATTGGCTGTAGGACGATGAGGTTATCTTTTTGACTAAAATCATTCCGCTTTTGTCCACCTTCAAAGAAGGCGTCTGACCGGTATCCAACATATCCAAATTTATAAGCCCTAAACAGAACCCGATCGATCTTTTCTGTTTTTGGAATTTTTTTGTACGGAATGGTATAACTCCCGTCTCGGCCAGTCTGCAAGACAATCTGGTGAGTTATCTTTGATGATTGGGTTGAGTCATCTCGAGGTGTGATTGTATAGTCGACGATAACCCATACCTCAGAAAGAGGTCTTCCAGTAGAATCTTCTACCCTACCGGTAAATGGGCCCTGAAACACGCCTAGCTCAATCGTATTGCGAGATTTAGGGTAATTTGCCTGATCTAGGGTTTTGCAACCGTAAAAAAAAGTGATGAGAAGAAAATGCATCAATCCAGCAAGGAGTGGACGATTTCGGATGGTTATAAACATAGCTAGAAAAGATAGTATACTCCTCCAAAGAAAATGCAAATCCTGATCTTAAGGAAAAATCTATCTCGACGGAGAATAAAAACATTCTTGACAGCAGGCCGAGAAAGAAGTACCACATTGGTCTTTGCAAAACACGTTTAGCTGGTGTAGCTCACTTGGTAGAGCAGCTGATTTGTAATCAGCAGGTAGTGGGTTCGATTCCCACCGCCAGCTCTTCCAAAGCTTGCAAATTTCGGAGGGATTCCCGAGCGGTCAAAGGGAACAGACTGTAAATCTGTCGCCGATAGGCTTCGAAGGTTCGAATCCTTCTCCCTCCATATAAATTAGTTTTAATGCGGGTGTAGCTCAGTTGGTAGAGCGCTAGCCTTCCAAGCTTGTTGTCGCGGGTTCGAATCCCGTCGCCCGCTTAAGTACAAAGACGTTATTCATGCCCATGTAGCTCAGTTGGTAGAGCACGTCCTTGGTAAGGACGAGGTCTCCAGTTCAATCCTGGACATGGGCTTCTCGAAGAGAAGAACAAAAGGCTCGTAAAGCCCTTTGTAATTATAAAAGTTTTTGGTACTAGCATCATATCGGTAAATGGAGTAGGAACATGGCTCGCGGAAATAGAACGTTGGTAACCCTAGAGTGTAAGGATTGTAAGCATAGAAATTACCATACGAACAAAAACAAAAGGACTACTCCTGATAAGTTAGAATTTAATAAGTATTGTAAGTGGTGTAGGAAATCTACATCACACAAGGAAACGAAGTAGCCATAGTTTAGGTCAGTAGCTCGAATTGGTAGAGCGGCGGTCTCCAAAACCGCGGGTTGTGGGTTCGAATCCCTCCTGACCTGTAGTCTATTTGGAGATACAATGGAACGTAAATGGGTCCATTTTTTATTTGCATCGCTCGGTATTGGTCTATTCTACCTGCTGCTAAAAGTAGAAGGCTTTTTGTGGGAAACGCTTAAACTGGCAGGGCCAAAAACGTTTATTCTTTACCCTGTGGCTTTTGTTCTGGCACTTCTCATCACGTTTGTGCTGTGGAAGTCGAAAAAAGTGTTCTCGTTTGTTTCTGAATGCGTGGATGAGCTCCAAAAAGTTTCTTGGCCTACGTGGAAAGAAACAATGTCAGCAACCCTCGTAGTTATTTGTGCGGTGATTGTTGTTTCCATTGTGTTAGGCGTGTTTGATACGTTATGGGCCTATCTAACCCGTCTTTTGTACCATAAGCCCGTTAGCTAAACACGTTGATAGGATGTAGAAGAATGTCGTTAAAATGGTATGTTGTTCATACCCAGGCAAGTTGTGAAAATAAGGCATTCCTTTCGCTGCAAGAGCGTATTAAGCAGGCGTCTATGGAATCAGAGTTTGGTCAAATTTTGATTCCATCGGAGTCTGTTGTAGAGAACGTAAAGGGAAGTCAGAAAGCTACCACGAAGAAGTTCTACCCTGGATATATCTTTGTTCAAATGAATCTCAATGAAAAAACGTTTCATCTGGTCAGAAATACTCCTAAAATTACAGGGTTTCTGGGCGGGAAAATTCCAACTCCCGTAAGCGATAAAGACATTTCTCAAATTAATGCACAAATGTCTGAAGGACTGCAAAAACCGAAGAGTCGGGTTACCTTTGAGGAGGGTGATCAGGTGCGGGTTGTTGATGGTGCTTTTGCTAATTTCTCAGGCATCGTGGATGAAGTCAAGGCGGACAAACAGAAGCTTAAAGTGAGAGTTAGTATTTTTGGTAGGGCAGCATCGGTTGAATTAGAGTATGCACAGGTTGAGAAGGTCACCCAGTAAGTAGAATAGGTGGTAGAGGGTCCCTGAAAAATAAATGGCGGGTAATCATTTTAAAAGATTCTGGTGTGAATAGTGCCTGCAAAAAGTTAGGCAAAGGATTTGGAAAAAAGGGTTTGGCAGGTTTTGTAGAAAGCAAACGATAGACAGCCGATCTCTTTTGCTAGAGGTGTAAAAGCATAAGGTAACAGAGAGAGCAAGAAGAATTTTCTTGTCTTCTTCTGAAATTTATGCGATATGAGCATCCTTTAGATTTCTCCCAAGTAAGGAATGAAGGTATGGCGAAGAAAGCGGTAGGTCAGATTAAGCTTCAGGTATTGGCAGGGAAGGCAAATCCTTCTCCACCAGTCGGTCCTGCATTAGGACAGCATGGGGTAAATATCATGGAGTTTTGTAAGTCGTTTAACGCAAAAACTCAAGGGATGGAGGCTATGATGATCCCTGTTATTATCACTGTCTACTCAGATCGCTCGTTTACGTTTATCACGAAAACTCCTCCTGTCTCTGTGCTCTTAAAAAAAGCTGCAAAGCTGCCACTAAGCAAAAAACCAGGGGCTGGGGCAAAACGTCCTAATAAAGAGAAAGTGGGCACAGTAAGCAGGGCTCAGGTTCGTGAGATCGCAAATCAAAAAATTAACGATCTTAATACGACGAATATTGAATCCGCAATGAGCATGGTCGAGGGAACCGCTCGCTCCATGGGAATCGAAGTCGTAGGATAATTTATATTTAGAAGTTGAGAGCAAATATGGCTAAGGTTGGAAAAAAGTTTCTTGCAGCAAGTCGGTTGGTAAACCGGGAAAAACGATATTCGATTCGCGAAGCGTTTGATCTGCTTCCAAAGACAAAAGTTTCTGCAAAATTTGACGAAACGATTGATGTGGCTGTACGTCTTGGCGTAGATCCAAAGCACGCAGATCAGATGGTGAGAGGTGCGATCAATCTTCCTCACGGCACCGGGAAGACATTGCGAGTCGCTGTATTTGCAAAAGGGGATAAAGCAAAAGAGGCTCTTGAGGCAAAAGCAGACGTTGTTGGTGCTGAAGATCTTGCTCAGCGAATTCAAAACGAAAACTGGCTCGAGTTTGATGCTGTGGTGGCTACTCCCGACATGATGGTACTCGTGGGCCGAGTGGGTAAAATTCTGGGTCCTCGCGGGCTAATGCCAAACCCCAAAGTGGGCACAGTTACTACCGATGTTGCTCGAGCTGTTAAAGAGTTAAAAAGCGGCCGTATCGAGTTTAGGGTAGACAAAACCGGAATTGTACATGCCCCTCTCGGGAAAGCTTCGTTTGGCTCACAAAAATTGATGGAAAATGCTCAAGCCCTTTTAGAATTGCTTGTAAAACTAAAACCATCATCAGCAAAAGGCTCCTACATTCGTTCTGTTTCGGTAAGTACAACAATGGGGCCTGGTATTAAGATTGATCCTAGTGAGATACAGCTATAGGGATCGTTAATTTATTGTAGGGTGGCTTGTTCAGCTGCAAGGGTGCTTTTATGGATCGTTTGGGTAAAGAGAGACAAGTTGAAGAATTAAAGGAAAAACTGCAAAAAAGCTCTCTGGTGATTTTGTGCGACTACCGAGGGTTAAATGTCCCTGCGGTGACCTCGCTTCGACAAAGTTTTGCCAAGGAAAATTGTGAATACGGGGTGTACAAAAACACACTCATTCGTATTGCGGTGGCAGGTACGCCAATGGAAAAAATGGGCCCCATGCTTGAAGGCCCTACTGCAGTGGTCTTCTCTTGGGACCATCCAGCGGCTGCGGCGAAGATTGTTAAAAATTTTACGAAGGAGCAAAAAGAGCTTCAAGTAAAGGGCGGATTTCTGGAAGGAGCCGTTCTCAGTAGTAAAGAAGTAGAGCAGGTAGCGGATATGCCTAGCAAAGAGCAGGTCCGTGCAAACTTTATTGGGATCCTATCAGCGCCAGCTTCTGGATTGGTGGGCGTTCTCAATGCAGGTCTACAGAACTTTGTATATCTTCTTGATGCACGTAAACGCGAAGAATCTGAAAAGCAGGGCGAATAGGAGTTTTATTACACATGGCTGACGTAGGAATGAATCAAATGAGTGGACACGAAACAAATTTAGACCAGATGGTTGAGCAATTATCAAAAATGACAATTTCTCAGATTTCTCAGCTAACAAAATTGTTAGAAGAGAAATGGGGAGTAAAAGCAATGGCTCCTATGGCAGTAGCTGGTCCTGCTGTAGGTGGTGGACAAGCTGCGGCTGCAGAGAAACCTGCAGAACAAACAGAGTTCTCTGTTACCTTAACGGATGCTGGCTCGAATAAAATCGGAGTGATTAAAGTCATTCGTGAAATTACGAACCTTGGACTAAAAGAAGCCAAAGATCTTGTTGATGGTGCGCCAAAAGAAATTAAGGCTGGCGCTAGCAAAGACGAAGCTGAATCCATTAAAAAGAAAATTACCGAAGCAGGTGGTACTGTTACCATAAAGTAGGTCCTATGCAGAGCAGGCGAGAGTCTGTTTATGTAGGGCCTGGAATGTAGTGATCGAGTTCGTATGGATAAACGATGGGATCGTTTAGTCCATACGAATTTCTTTTGTTCAGCGTTTGTATCTAGGAATGCAACCAACGATAGAAGTACCAACGTATCCTATCTTGGATACTGTACGCTGAGAAATACCAAAAGAATGTACAACCCTTCTCTACATTCACCCATCTTTGTCGTCAGATCCCAAATACTTATCTGTGCTTCTTTGAGAGGTCCCCATGGGTTCAGTGATTCAGAATAATTTCCGAGTTCGTAAGAATTACGCCAAGATTGCCAAAATTATCGATATTCCTAACCTGATCGATATACAGAAACAATCTTACGAAAAGTTTCTGCAGAAAGACATAGCTCCTGATAAGCGAGAAGATGTTGGCCTTCAGGGAGTCTTTAAAAGTGTGTTTCCTATCAAAGACTTTTCCGAATCCTCTTACTTGGATTTTGTTTCTTACCAACTAGATAAACCGAAATATGCAGTAGAGGAATGCAGGCAGAGGGGTATTACATTCGCCGCGCCGATCCGAGTGATCGTGCGTCTTGTGGTATGGGATATTAACGAGGAGACTGGCCACCAATCTATTCGTGACGTCAAAGAGCAAGAAGTATACTTCGGTGAGCTTCCTCTCATGACTGATGAGGGAACCTTCATTATTAATGGGACTGAGCGGGTTGTTGTATCTCAGCTCCATCGTTCTCCCGGGGTGTTTTTCGACCATGACAAAGGGAAGACGCATTCCTCTGGGAAGCTTCTCTATAATGCTCGAATCATTCCATACCGAGGGTCTTGGCTAGATTTTGAATTCGATCCGAAAGATCTTCTCTATGTAAGAATCGACCGTCGAAGAAAACTTCATGCAACGGTGCTCTTGCGAGCTTTGGGATACTCGACAGAAGAGCTTCTGAATTATTATTACTCGACAGAAACTGTATTCGTCGAGACCGAAGGAAAAGAGCGAAAGTATTATAAATCGATTGAGTTTGACCTGTTGCCAGGTCAAAGGGCAACTCGGGATATTTTCCACCCGACCACCAAAGAGCTTTTGGTAAAGAAAAATAGGAAGTTTACCCGATCGGTCATTCGAAAACTTCAAGAGACTGGCACAACCCGATTGGCTATTGAGAAGAATGAGCTCCTTGGAAAAATTTCTGCGTACGACATGATTAATGAATCGACGGGTGAGGTGTTGCTCCAATGTAATGAGGAACTTACCGAGGCAAAGCTAGAAGAACTTGCCCAACATGGAATCAATGAATTTAAGATCTTATTCATTGATGGATTGAACGTGGGAAGTTATCTGCGTGATACATTAATTGCGGACAAACTAACTACACCTGATGAGGCATTGATTGAAATTTATCGGAGACTTCGTCCTGGAGATCCTCCCACATTAGAGGCCTCGAGAACCTTATTTCAGAATCTCTTTTTTAACCCAGAAAGGTATGATCTAAGCAAGGTAGGGCGGCTTAAGCTAAATTATAAGTTTCAGATCGACGAGCCTCTGGATAGCGGTGTACTTACCAAGCGCGATATTTTAGAAACCGTGAGATACTTAATCGAGCTCAAGAATGGAAATGGCACAGTCGATGATATCGACCATTTGGGCAACCGCCGAGTCCGCGCCGTAGGCGAGTTGATGGAAAATCAGTACCGTGTTGGGCTTGTGCGGATGGAAAGGGCTATCAAAGAGAGGATGAGTATGTCTCAAGAGATTGAGACGTTAATGCCCCATGACCTAGTCAACGCGAAACCTGTTTCAGCCGTTGTGAAAGAGTACTTTGGTGGTTCTCAGCTATCCCAGTTTATGGATCAAACGAACCCCCTTTCGGAGGTAACCCATAAGCGCAGGCTATCAGCTTTAGGTCCCGGAGGTTTGACCAGAGAACGCGCCGGGTTTGAGGTGCGTGACGTTCATGCAACTCACTATGGACGGATCTGCCCTATTGAGACTCCAGAAGGTCCAAACATAGGACTTATCGCCTCGCTATCGACCTATGCTCGGGTGAATGAGTTTGGCTTTATCGAAACGCCCTATCGCAAGGTCACTGACCAGAGAGTCACAGATGAGGTTGAATTTTACTCTGCTCTTCAGGAGGAAGGACATTTCATTTGTCAATCCAATGAAGAATTGGATGCAGAAGGGCGCTTTGTGGCTCCGATGCTTTCGGCCCGTCACAACCGAGACGTTGTTTTGGCCAAGGCATCAGATATTAGCCTCATGGATGTGCTTCCGAACCAGCTTGTGTCGGTCGCTGCTTCGCTCATTCCCTTCCTTGAGCATGACGACGCAAATCGTGCTTTGATGGGAAGCAACATGCAGAGGCAGGCTGTTCCTCTTATCCGAGCTAAGTCTCCTTTGATTGGCACGGGCATTGAAGGAATTGTCGCTCGTGACTCAGGGGCGGCGCTAGTGGCAAAGAAAGAAGGCATCATTGAGTCTGTAGATGCTTCAAGAATTGTTATTCGTCCTCTGGAGTGGGATGAGGGTTCGCAAATCGCAGCAAAACCTGCAATCCATTCGCTTGTGAAGTTTCAGCGTAGCAACCAAAGTACGTGTATTAATCAAAAACCTATTGTACAAATGGGAGATCGGGTTCGGCCGGGCGATGTCATTGCTGACGGTCCTGCCTGCGAAATGGGAGAGCTTGCCTTAGGTCAAAACGTAGTGGTTGCGTTTATGCCGTGGGGAGGGTATAACTTCGAAGACTCGATTTTGTGCTCAGAGCGGTTGGTGAAAGAGGATATCTTTACCTCGATACATATCGAAGAGTTTGAATGTATTGCTCGAGATACGAAGCTAGGTAAAGAAGAAATCACGGCTGATATCCCTAATGTGGGTGAAGAGGTCCTCAAGGATCTGGATGAGTCCGGGATTGTTCGTATTGGTGCAGAGGTAAAACCGCAGGACATCTTAGTCGGCAAGGTCACTCCCAAAGGAGAAACCCAACTTTCTCCCGAAGAAAAATTGTTGCGGGCAATCTTCGGTGAGAAAGCAAGCGACGTGCGTGATAGCTCGTTGCGGGTTCCCCCAGGAATTCAGGGAATTGTGATCAACACGAAGGTATTCGCTCGAAAAGGGACAGAGAAAGACGAAAGAAGCCAATCCCTTGAAGATGCGGAGAGAGATAAACTATTGGCCGATCAGAGGGATGAGGTCCGAATTGTTTCAGAAGCCTATGAATCCCAGATGAGACGACTCCTCGTTGGGAAAATGACGACAGCACAGTTGGTTGATGAAAAAGGAAAGATTCTTCTTCCCAAAGGGCATACGCTGAAAGATGAGGAGCTCCATAGGATTGCTCGTTCGTATTACCCAGAAATTCAAGTATCTAAAGACGAAGGCAAGACCAACGAGAAGCTACGCCAACTTGCTACGAAGTTGAAGGAAGACATTCAAGCGATCGATGCTATCTACAAGGATCGAATCGCAAAATTAACAAAGGGTGACGAGCTTCCCCCAGGGGTCATTAAAGTTGCTAAGGTTTACGTAGCCATTAAGAGGAAGCTCTCTGTGGGCGATAAAATGGCAGGACGCCACGGGAATAAAGGTGTAGTCAGTCGAGTTCTTCCTGAGGAAGATATGCCTTACCTCTCTGATGGAACTCCGGTAGACATGGTGCTAAACCCACTCGGTGTTCCTTCTCGAATGAACGTGGGTCAGATTCTAGAAACCCACTTGGGAAGGGCTTCCTTGGAGTTAGGGAAGCGAATTCGAGAATCAATTGAAGAAGCATATCAACCAGAAAAAGTGCGCACCTTCTTGAAAAAGATTTATACCACCGAGCAGGCGCACCACTTTTTAGATGCGCTGGATGCGGAAGATCTCAGGCTCTTTGCCAAAAAGCTTACCAGTGGTGTTCATATATCAACGCCAGTCTTTGATGGAGCCAAAGAAGAAGAGATTAAGCAGGCCCTTCGGATGGCGGGAACCTCGGAGAATGGACAGGCAACGCTGTTTGATGGAAAAACAGGAGATGCCTTCGATCATAACGTCACCGTTGGAATCATGTACATGATGAAGCTTCACCACTTGGTTGACGATAAGATTCATGCCCGTTCGATTGGTCCATACTCCTTGGTTACACAACAGCCCCTGGGTGGAAAAGCACAATTTGGGGGACAAAGGCTCGGAGAGATGGAAGTGTGGGCCATGGAAGCTTACGGTGCGGCCTATGCGCTTCAAGAATTTTTGACGGTGAAATCAGACGACGTCGGGGGTCGTACGAAGATGTACGAAGCCATTGTCCGAGGAGATCATACGCTTGAGCCAGGATTGCCCGAATCGTTCCATGTTCTTTTGAAGGAGCTTCAGTCGCTCTGCTTGAACGTAGAATTGATTGAGAATGATCGTGTGGTGGCTGCTCCATCGTTGGCAGATTCATAAAATCTGCCGAAGTGCACCAACCATAATTTCGAAACACTAAAAGTTTTCTGACAACGCCGCAAGGTGAAACGAGGAATGATTCCATGAAGAATTACTTAAACTTCTTCGAAAAACCAAAAGATCCACTCTCTTTCAACGCGATCCGCATTAGTCTAACATCGCCCGAGCAAATTCGTGCATGGTCGCATGGAGAGGTAAAGAAACCAGAAACCATCAACTACCGCACCTTTAAGCCCGAAAGAGAAGGGCTGTTTTGTGCGAAAATTTTTGGTCCTGTGAAAGATTATGAGTGCAACTGCGGCAAATATAAACGCATGAAGCACCGTGGGGTCGTTTGTGAAAAATGCGGGGTTGAAGTTATTCCCTCGAAGGTGCGACGTGAGCGGTTGGGTCACATTGCTTTGGCAACCCCGATGGCCCATATTTGGTTTTTAAAATCTCTTCCTTCCCGTGTAGGGAATCTTTTAGATATTAGCCTAAAGGATCTAGAGAAAGTTCTCTACTGCGAATCCTACGTTGTTTTAGACTCAAAGGATAGTGGTCTCCAGCTTGGAGAATTGCTCAGTGAAGAGCGTTATCAGAAAATTTTAGAAGAGCTGGGTGACGGAGTGGTGACTGTGGGTATGGGTGCCGACGCCATTCTAGAGCTTCTTCGTCGAATCGATGTGGTTCAACTCTCGGACCAGCTAAAAATTGAGATGAAAGAAGCGACTTCGGAAGCCAAGAGGAAGAAGTTGGCCAAACGACTGAAGGTCGCCGAAGCTTTCCGTGAGTCTGGAAATAAGCCTGAATGGATGATGCTAGAAGTAATCCCGGTCATTCCACCCGATCTCAGGCCTCTTGTTCCTTTGGATGGAGGACGGTTTGCAACTTCGGATCTCAATGATCTTTACCGTAGGGTCATTAACCGAAACAATCGGTTAAAGCGCCTCCAAGAGCTAAATGCGCCCGATATTATTATTCGGAACGAAAAACGTATGCTTCAGGAAGCGGTAGATGCACTTTTCGATAACGGCCGTCGCGGAAAAGCGATTACGGGTCCGAACAAGCGTCCCCTAAAGTCTTTGAGCGACATGCTAAAAGGGAAGCAGGGGCGGTTCCGTCAGAACTTGCTTGGGAAACGGGTTGACTACTCAGGCCGTTCGGTGATCGTCGTAGGGCCAGAGTTAAGGCTTCATCAATGTGGTTTGCCTAAGAAGATGGCCCTTGAACTCTTCAAGCCGTTTGTTTTTTCCAAACTTGAAGAGCGGGGCTTGGCGACAACCATCAAGAGTGCAAAGAAGCTCGTCGATAAAGAGCGTCCGGAAGTCTGGGATATCCTAGATGAGGTCATTCGTGAGCATCCGATCCTTCTTAACCGTGCTCCTACGCTACACCGGCTTGGTATTCAAGCCTTTGAGCCCGTGCTTATCGAAGGAAAGGCGATCCAACTCCACCCGCTTGTCTGTGCTGCTTTTAACGCAGACTTCGATGGGGACCAAATGGCCGTTCACGTTCCTCTCTCAATCGAGGCGCAGGTAGAAGCTCGGGTGTTGATGATGTCGACCAATAACATCCTCAGCCCTGCTAACGGGAAGCCGATTATTATTCCTTCGCAGGATATCGTCCTTGGTCTCTACTATATGACCCGAGAGCGTCCTTTTGCTAAGGGCGAGCTTCGAAAAGAGCAGGAAGAGCAAGTGAAGATGGTCTACGCCTCTCCAGAAGAGGTACGCATGGCCTATGATCATGGTGCTCTGTCGCTACAGGCCCGTGTAAGGGTTCGTATGAACCCAATTAAAGGTGATACCTCGTCAAAGCCGCAGATTGTCGAGACGACCTGCGGACGACTCCTGTTATACGAGATCCTGCCCGACGGATTACCCTTTGCACTTATCAATAAAGTCATGGGGAAAAAGCAACTAGCCGATCTGATTGATGCGTGCTACCGTATTGGAGGAGCAAAACACACCGTTCTTCTGGCCGATCGTCTGCGAACCACTGGGTATACGCATGCGACGAAAGCAGGAATTTCTATCTCGATTGATGATATGAAAATACCTGCCAAGAAGAAGACCCTTCTTGAGCTTGCTGATAAAGAGGTTACTGAGATCCAGGAGCAGTACAATGAGGGTCTGATTACCGATGGAGAGAGGTATAATAAGGTTATCGATATTTGGGCCCAGGTCGCCGAGCAGGTCGCTGGTGAGATGATGGGCGAGATCGGGACTGCTTATTCAAAGAATGAACAAGGACAAGAGATTAAGCATCCTTCATTCAATCCAATCTTTATCATGGCAGACTCGGGAGCTCGAGGCTCGCAGCAGCAAATCCGTCAGCTTGCCGGAATGCGTGGTCTTATGGCAAAGCCCTCAGGAGAAATTATCGAGACTCCGATCACGACAAATTTCCGTGAAGGATTGTCCGTGCTTCAGTACTTTATCTCGACGCATGGTGCTCGAAAAGGTCTTGCGGATACAGCACTTAAGACTGCAAACTCTGGGTACCTGACCAGGCGTCTTGTCGACGTAGCGCAAGATGCAATTATTGCAGACTTTGATTGCGGAACCATGGAGGGGATCGAGATGACTCCTCTCGTAGAGGGTGGCGAGATTATCGAAAAGATTGGCGATCGTATTTTAGGTCGTGTAGCCCTTGAAGATATCGTCGAGCCTTACTCAGGAGAGACGCTTGTTCCAGCCAATCAAGAGATTACCGAAGAGCGAGTGCTTTTGATCGAGAATGCTGGGATTGATAAGGTAAAGATCCGCTCGGTGCTTACCTGCCAAACCAGACGAGGTATCTGCGTCCAGTGTTACGGTCGTGATCTGTCCCGTGGGTACATGGTTAATATTGGTGAAGCCGTCGGTGTGATTGCAGCTCAGTCCATCGGTGAACCAGGAACGCAGCTCACCATGAGAACGTTCCATATCGGAGGGGTTGGTCAGGTTCGTATTCAAAGCAGCAGCCTCGAGTCTCGTGCCGCTGGTACCATCCGATTAGAAAACGTGCAGACTGTGGAGAAAAAGAATGCCCAAGCGGTAGAAGGGATGCCCTCTGAATATCTGGTCGTTATGAATCGTCACGGAGAATTGGTAGTCGAAGATGAAATCGGCCGCGAGAGAGAGCGTTATGGACTGATTTATGGTGCTAAGCTCTTTGTTCGACCTGGCGATCGGATCGAGCCTAAGCAGCTTTTGTCGGAATGGGATGCCTTCTCGCTCCCCATTCTTACAGAAGTGAGCGGTTATGTGAAGTATGGTGACATTATTGATGCGGTCACGATGCAAGAACAGCTGGACGAGCATACGGGTCTTTCAAGAAAGGTGATCATCGAGTCTAAGAGTGGAGATACAAGGCCGCGCATCACCGTCAAGGATGAGCATGGAAAAACAAAGAAAATTCCAGGCACAAACCAAGATGCGAGGTATTTCTTGCCGATCGGTGCCAATATTAATTCAGTCGAAGGACAATGGGTTGAGGCAGGGGATGTGATTGCTCGTATTCCAAGAGAAACTGTAAAAACGAAGGACATTACGGGGGGGCTTCCAAGGGTTGCAGAACTTTTTGAAGCACGTCGACCAAAAGAGCAATCAATTATCTCTGAAATTGACGGGACGGTGAGCTTTGGGCGGGATACCAAAGGTAAACGGAAGGTCATTATTACGCCCGAGATTGGAGAGATCAAAGAATATCTCATCTCTAAAGGCAAGCATCTGTCGGTAAGAGAAGGCGATCGCGTAAAAGCTGGAGAGCCGCTGATGGATGGCAGCTCGAATCCTCATGACATCCTTCGTGTGCTCGGTCAAAAGGCATTGGCCAAATATCTCGTCGATGAGGTACAAGAAGTATACCGGCTTCAGGGGGTCAAGATTAATGATAAGCATATCGAAGTTGTCGTTCGTCAGATGCTCCGTCGGATAAGAATTACCGATATAGGAGGAACCAACTTCCTCCTCGATGAGCAGGTGGAAAAGCACCTCTTTGAAGAAGAGAATGAGCGAGCGATCACAAAAGGTTTAGAACCGGCCAAGGGAGAATCTCTCCTTTTGGGGATCACAAAGGCTTCTTTGTCTACGGAATCGTTTATTTCAGCCTCTTCATTCCAAGAAACAACGAAGGTTCTGACTGAAGCCGCGATCTGCGGAAAGATCGACTACTTGCGAGGTCTCAAAGAAAACGTAATTATGGGTCGGTTAATTCCTGCCGGTACCGGGATTGCTGCCTATAAAAAGATGAATGTGGTTACAAAAACTCCTGAGGAGCAAGTCCCCACAGATTAGCAAGTCTCGAGAGGTTCCAATCTTTCTACGAAGGAAGTTAGATCTTTTTCTTGACTGGAAGCGGGCAATTTATATAATGCCCATCTCCTTTGAAGTATAAAACCTATTCGTAAATCCAAGGGAAAAGAAGAAATGCCAACAATTAATCAGTTAGTAAGAGCAGGACGAGTCAAGCAGAAACGGAAAACTTCTGCGCCTGCACTCAAGGGCTCTCCTCAGAAGCGTGGAGTGTGCGTGAGAGTATATACCACGACTCCCAAAAAGCCGAACTCGGCTCTTAGAAAAGTAGCCCGTGTTAGGTTGACCAATGGGGTTGAAGTGATCAGCTATATCCCAGGTGAAGGTCATAACCTTCAAGAACACTCCGTATGTTTGATTCGAGGAGGAAGGGTCAAAGACTTGCCAGGGGTACGTTACCATATCGTCCGGGGATCGCTTGATACCGCTGGAGTTACTAACCGTCGACAAGGCCGCTCCAAGTACGGGGCGAGACGTCCGAAGTAGGTTTGGAGGAAATATGCCGCGGAAAGGTGGAGTCTTTAAACGAGATGTGGTTCCGGATCCCAAGTATGTAAGCTTCTCACTTGAGATCCGTCAAAGTGTCGCTAAATTTATCAACACAATCATGCGCGAGGGCAAAAAATCGATCGCAGAAAAGATTGTGTATGGCGCACTTTCAAAGGCAGCAGACCGTACAAAAGAAGACTCGATTGAAGTATTTGAGAAGGCTTTATCAAATGTTCGGCCTAGGCTGGAAGTGAAATCTAGACGGGTCGGGGGTTCTACCTACCAAGTGCCGGTGGATGTGCGATTTGATCGAGCGCAGGCCCTGGGAATGCGGTGGCTGGTTCAATCAGCCCGCAGCCGTGGGGAAAGAACCATGATAGAAAAGTTGGCAGGTGAAATCGTAGATGCTGCGGGTGGTCGAGGTGGGGCAGTCAAAAAGAAAGAAGACACCCATCGGATGGCTGAAGCAAATAAAGCATTTGCTCACTTTAGGTGGTAAAAGTTGAGAAGATGTTGCTTCGCGTAACGAAGACGTGCTACAAAGCGTTTGACTTCTGATAAATAAAAGATTGAAAAGGGAACACTGGTTATGGCTAAAGAAAAATTTGTTCGTACAAAACCTCACGTAAACATTGGAACCATCGGACACGTTGACCATGGGAAAACAACTTTGACAGCAGCAATCACCAAAGTTATGTCTGACAAAGGCATGGCCAAGGCGATTAGCTATGACCAGGTAGCCAAGGCTTCTGAATCACAAGGGCGCCGGGATGCTTCAAAGATTGTAACGATCGCTGTTTCGCACGTAGAGTATGAAACGCCAAACCGTCACTATGCTCACGTTGACTGTCCGGGTCACGCTGACTACGTAAAGAACATGATCACGGGTGCGGCACAAATGGATGGTGCAATTCTCGTGGTTTCAGCCGTTGATGGACCTATGCCGCAAACGAGAGAACACGTCCTCTTGGCACGTCAGGTTAACGTTCCTCAGCTCGTTGTATTCTTAAACAAAGTAGACGTAAACAGCGATCCAGATTTGCTTGATCTTATTGAGCTTGAAATTCGTGAGCTTCTTAATAAGTATAAATTTCCTGGAGATGAGGCTCCAATTATTAGAGGGTCTGCACTCCAAGCTCTTCAAGGAGTTCACAGTGATATTGCTGATGGGGCAATTGTCAAACTCATGGAGGCTTGCGATAAGTTTATTCCCGAGCCAAAGAGAGATGTTGATAAGCCATTCCTCATGGCCATTGAAGATGCAATGACCATTTCAGGACGTGGTACTGTCGCTACCGGTCGTATTGAATCAGGCGTAGTTAAGGTAGGTGATGCAGTAGATATCATTGGCTTTGGTGAGAGCCGCAATTCAGTTGTTACTGGGATCGAAATGTTCAAGAAGACACTTGAGCAAGGACAGGCTGGTGATAACGCGGGGATTCTCCTTCGTGGTATTAAACGTGAAGATATTGAACGTGGGCAGGTTATTGTAAGACCAGGAACCATTACTCCTCATAAGAAATTCAAAGCCGAGGTGTACGTTCTTAAGAAGGAAGAAGGGGGCCGTCATACTCCATTCTTCAGTAATTACCGACCACAGTTTTACCTCCGTACCACCGACGTTACAGGAACCGTCAGGCTTCCTGCAGGCATGGAAATGGTAATGCCTGGAGATAACGTACAGATGGAAATCGAGCTGATTGCGCCGGTTGCTATTGAAAAGCAGCTGAGATTTGCTATCCGTGAAGGTGGCCGAACGGTAGGTGCAGGGGTTGTTACAGAAATTCTAGAATAAAAGGTAACGGGATAACATGACCGCAGCAGCAAGAATTCGTATTCGGTTGAAAGCGTATGAACATGCTCTCCTTGATCAGTCGGTCAAAGAGATTGTGAACGCCGCAAAGAAAACGGGAGCAACCATTGTTGGTCCCGTTCCGTTGCCGACCAAGATTAACAAGTACTGTGTGCTTCGATCTCCTCACGTGGACAAGAAGTCCCGAGAACAATTTGAGATCCGTACACATAAACGCCTCCTTGATATTTTAGAGCCCACTCAGCAAACGTTGGATGCACTGATGAGACTCGATTTATCGGCTGGAGTAGATGTAGAGATCAAGACCTAATCTTGGATAAAAAGGAAAGTAGAGTATATGGCTAGGTTAGATGTCATAAATCTGGAAGGTCAAAAGACGGGAGATCTTGAGCTCGATCCACGGATCTTTGATGTAGATGTTAAAGATCATGTATTTTGGGAAGTGATCAAAAGTCAATTGGCTAGTAAACGAGCAGGTACGCATTCTACACTCAGAAGATCTGAAGTTCGAGGAGGCGGAAAAAAACCCTACAAGCAAAAGGGCACAGGTAGAGCAAGACAAGGTTCTACTAGATCTCCACAGTTTGTAGGTGGTGGAAGTGTCTTTGGCCCAAAACCAAGAGATTATTCTTACAACGTTCCTAAAAAAGTACGAGCCTTAGCCCTGTGTGGGGTGTTAAGTGCTCGGCTTCGAGAAAAGAAGTTGATTGTGGTAGATAATCTAGCTTTTGAGAAAGCAAAGACCAAAGAAGCAACCAATATGCTTGCAAACCTGGGTCTTTCATCAGTCGCTATCTTAAGCCATAACGATAATACGAACTTATCTTTGTCGGTAAGAAATTTGAAGCAAGTTACTTTTCTTCCTCTCGAAGGAATCAACGTATACGACCTTGTGGCTCGCGAGGCAATTCTGCTAACTCCAGAGATCATTAAGACGATTGAGCGTCGTTTAGCTGAGGCCCGAGGGCTCTCTTCGTAGGAAACTAGTATGGAAAATATCGTCCACATCATTAAAAAGCCTATTCTTACAGAAAAGACTTCGAAACATAACGAGTTCTTGTCGCAAGCCGAAAATCCTCGTTCTGAAGTCGTGTTTGAAGTATGTAAGAATTCGAGTAAGGACCAGATCAAAAGAGCGGTAGAAAAGCTATTTTCGGTGAAGGTTGTTACTGTGCGAACGATGATTGTGCCTAAACGGAGGAAGCGCGTCGGAAGGCACATAGGAATGAAGGCCGCTTGGAAAAAAGCAATGGTAACACTTGCTACTGGAAACAAGATCGACTTTTTTGAGGGTACGTAATCATGGCTTTGAAATATTATAAACCAACTTCGCCTGGTAGGCGATCAATGATAGGGGCAGACTTTTCAAATATCACTCGCTCCCATCCAGAAAAAAGCCTTACCAAGGGACAGAAGGACGGCGCCGGAAGGAATAACCAAGGAAGAATTACGACCAGGTTTCACGGCGGAGGGCATAAGCAAAAGTATCGGATGATTGATTTTAAGCGGAATCGAGTAGGGATTCCAGCTCGTGTTGCTGAGATTGAGTACGATCCTAATAGGACTTCTCGGATTGCGCTTCTCCACTACCAAGATGGAGTAAAGAGCTATATTCTTTGCCCAGATAAACTTAAAGTAGGGGATACGATTGTCTCAGCCCGAAGTGCAGACATTAAGCCTGGGAATACCCTCCCTCTAAAGTTTATCCCACTCGGTGCTTCGATTCATAATATTGAATTAAAAGCAAATTCGGGTGGGCAAATGGTACGTTCTGCTGGCTCGTTAGCACAGCTAATGGCCAAAGAAGGCGAATGGGCGCAGGTCCGATTGCCTTCTGGAGAAATTCGCAGGGTTCATATTTTATGCCGAGCCACCATTGGCCAGGTAGGTAATATTGAGCATGCGAACATCCAATGGGGGAAAGCGGGGCGGATGAGATGGCGTGGGCAGCGTCCTCACAACCGAGGTGTTGCCATGAACCCTGTTGATCACCCTATGGGTGGTGGTGAAGGGCGCTCCTCAGGTGGTAGGCACCCATGCTCTCCTTGGGGAATGCCCTCAAAGGGTTATAAAACAAGAAACAACAAAACAACGGATAAGTTTATTGTTTATAAACGTCGAAGCAAATAAGGTTAGGGTAGGGTATGGCAAGATCAATTAAAAAGGGTCCTTTTATAGACAAAAAGTTGTTAAAAAAGGTTCTTGATGCGCAGAAAAGCAAAGCAAAAAAAGTGATTAAGACTTGGTCTAGAAGATCTACTGTTATTCCAGAGATGGTCGGACTCACATTTGCGATTCACCAGGGGAAAAAGTTTATTCCGCTGTTTGTGAGCGAAAATATGGTAGGCCATAAAATGGGTGAGTTTGCTCCGACAAGGACATTCCATGTGCATTCGGGAGACCGAAAAGTAAAAGCCGCACCAGGAAAATAGCAAAGTTTCATATCGGGTGATTGTAAAAGTTTAAGGTGTATGATATGCAGGCAAAAGCCGTAATTAGAAATGTGCGAATTTCACCGAGAAAAGCTCGGGTGATTGCCAACCTTGTTCGGGGGCGGCAAATAGGAGAAGCAATGGCTATCTTGAGGTACGCTCCTAAAAAAGCGAGCAAGATTATTGAAAAGTTGCTTTTTTCCGCAATTTCTAACGCTGAGCAGAGCGGACAAGTGGATGTGGATGGACTAATTGTAAAAAACTGTATTGTCGATGGAGGTCCTTTGATTAAACGTTGGATGCCTCGTTCTATGGGTCGTGCAAACAGGATTCAGCACCGTACAAGTCACATCTCAGTTTTTATTTCGGAGCAGAGAGATTAAGATGGGCCAAAAAGTTCACCCAATTGGGTTTCGGTTAGGTGTTGTTCGCAGTTGGAGTTCTAAGTGGTACGAAGAAAAAAATTATGCCACTTGGCTTCATGAGGATATGAAGTTAAAGAAAGCAGTCCGTCAAAAGATCGGTCATGCATCAATTGCTGATGTAGAGATTGAACGGGCAGCAAATAAAGCGAAGATTACAATTTATACGGCTCGTCCTGGAATTGTTATCGGCAAAAAAGGTACTGGGATTGAGCAGTTAAAGAATGAGATTCAAGCTCTTACAAGCAGCGAAGTATTTTTGAACATTCAAGAAGTTCGTAAAGCTGAATCAAACGCGCAGTTGGTTTCTGAGAACGTAGCCAATCAGCTTGAGAGACGTGTCGCTTTTCGAAGGGCAATGAAAAAAGCGATACAGACAGCCTTAAAAGCCGGGGCTAAGGGAATTCGGATTGCTGTTTCTGGAAGGCTCGGCGGAGCTGAAATGGCACGATATGAGTGGTATCGAGAAGGTCGTGTTCCACTGCATACCTTGAGAGCTGATATAGAGTATGGCTTCTCAGAAGCAAATACGACTTATGGAGTGATCGGGGTAAAGTGCTGGATTTTTAAAGGCGAAGTATTTGCCAAACGCGCTCCGGTTCGTGCCCAATAGGAATATAAAACGATTTTAGCTAGTTTGGAGTCTTAGAAATATGTTATCCCCTAAAAAAACAAAATTTCGGAAAGCCCAAAAAGGGCGCATGGCTGGACAAGCAAAGGGTGGAGATACGGTTGCCTTTGGAGATTTCGGTCTGCAAGCGGTAGAGTGTGGATGGATTACCTCGAGACAAATTGAAGCTGCTCGTATCGCCATTACTCGGCATGTAAAAAGGGGAGGAAAAGTGTACATCCGTGTATTCCCTGATAAGCCTATTACCAAGAAGCCAGCAGAAACTCGTATGGGTAAAGGAAAGGGTGGAAATGAAGGTTGGGTGGCTGTTGTAAGGCCCGGAAGAGTGCTATATGAGCTAGAAGGTGTATCAAAAGAGCTAGCAGAGGAAGCATTTCGGCTTGCTCACCATAAGCTTCCAATCAATACGAGATTTTTGGCACGGAGTCGAGGGTACTAATGAAGAAAAAAGATTTATTAAGAGAATTGCGTGCGATCTCGGTTAATGAACTAAGCCAGCGTCTTGAGCGTCTTCGATTAGAGTTAGCAAAATTTTATATGAAAAGCTCAATTAAAAGACTAGAGAAAGTATCGCTGATCCGGAACCACAGGAAAGAAATCGCACAAATTAACACTGTGATCACCGAGAAGAGAGCACTCTCTTCATAGGAAGGCTTGAGATTGCTATGAGTGAAAAAGAGAAAAAGTTAGATGCAGGAACCGCGGGGAAAGAAAAGCGTGGAGCCAAGAAGGTCCTTATTGGGACAGTTACCTCGGATAAGATGAATAAAACAGTAGTGGTAGAGGTAGCTCGACGAGTTTTAAACCGACGGTTTGGAAAGTATTTAACTAAAATTACGAAATATAAAGCCCACTCTGAATTGAGCGAGGCTAAGACAGGAAGTAAGGTTCGTATTATAGAAACCAAGCCAATGTCTAAAGAAAAGCGTTGGAAGGTTCAAAGTGTATTACAACAGAGCAGACAGCTACAAGAACATTCTAGCAAGGGCATAGGGTAAAAAGTTATGATCCAGATGACTACGCAGCTTGATGTGGCGGACAATTCGGGTGCAAAGAGAGTATTTTGTATTAAGGTTCTAGGTGGTACTAGGAGAAAATACGCTTCGGTCGGAGATATTATTGTAGTTTCCGTGAAGGATGCGTTGCCTGATGCAAAGATTAAAAAAGGGGACGTTGCCAAAGCAGTCGTTGTGAGAACGTCAAAAGAAATTTCTAGGCCTGATGGAAGCTATATTCGATTTGACTCAAATTCGGCTGTTTTGATCAATAAAGATAACGAGCCGATAGGAACTCGTATCTTTGGTCCGGTCGCCAGGGAACTACGTTCAAAGAAATTTACAAAAATCATTTCTTTGGCTCCGGAGGTATTGTAATGCAAAGAATTCAGCAGGGTGATCTTGTCCAAGTAATTAGCGGCAAAGAAAAAGGCAAGAAGGGTCATATTCTAAAAATTGTAGGGAATAAACAACGGGTGGTCATTAAAGGCTTTATGATGCACAAACGTCATCTGAAGCCTTCGCAACAAAACCCTAAGGGTAGTATCATCGAGCGAGAAGGAAGTATCCATATTTCGAACGTGATGCTTGTGGACCCTAGCTCAGATCGTCCTACAAGGGTTTCTTATGGAAGCGATGCACAGGGGAAAGTTCGCTTAGGAAAATCTCGATCGCCTATTGTTAAAAAATCAGGTACTCGTTCTGACGCGTAAAGCACTATTCATTGGAGTTTAAGTTATGAAAGAAGTTCTCGGCAATTCTGAGAAAAAAAGTAAAACAGAAAAGGTAGTGTCCTCCTCGCAGGAGAATAAGCCTCGGCTAAGGTCAATGTATGAAGGTACAATTGCCCCAAAACTAATGAAAGAATGGGGCTTTAAGAATCCTTTACAGGTACCCAAGCTGTCAAAGATCGTTTTGAATATGGGCTTAGGTGAAGCGACAGGTAACTCAAAGATCATCGATCAGGCAGTAGAGGAACTAAAAAACATCTCTGGTCAGCAGCCAGTAGTAACTAAGGCAAGAAAATCGATTGCTGTTTTTAAACTAAGACAGGGACAAAAGATTGGTTGTATGGTAACTCTACGAGGGGCTCGGATGTGGGAATTCCTTGATCGTCTTATTAACATTGCTCTTCCCAGAATTCGAGACTTTAAGGGGATTTCTCCTCGATTTTTTGATGGCCGAGGTAATTTCTCTATGGGGATTACCGAGCAGATTATTTTCCCCGAGATCAATTACGATAAGATTGATAAGGTGCGGGGACTTAATATCTCCATTATTACAACGGCAAACTCTGACGACCACGGAAGGGCATTGCTAAAATCTCTGGGAATGCCCTTTAGGAGCTAAGTATGGCACGTTTGTCTCAAGAAATAAAAACTCAAAAGTTTGATTACAAGTTTGTTAGAACCAATCAGGAAGGACAAAAGCACTCGGTTCGCCACAGAAATCGGTGCTTCCAATGTGGACGTCCCAGAGCATTTTTGCGCAAATTTAAACTTTGCCGGTTGTGTTTTCGAAGTCTGGCTCTCCGGGGTGAAATTCCTGGTGTAACGAAATCGAGTTGGTGAATTATGAGTATGACAGATCCTGTAGGAGATATGTTAACAAGGTTGCGAAATGCGATCCTAGCGAGAAAGGCTGAAGTTTCAGTACCCTCTTCTCGTCTAAAAGAACGGATTGCGGAAATTCTTCATGAAGAAGGATATCTTGATGGAGTCTCAAAAGAAGAATCTCCAGCTCGTAATCTAATTATGAAATTACGTTATGGCCAAAGTGGTCGTCAGAATGCGATCCAAGAACTGCATCGGATTTCAAAACCGGGACAGCGCAAGTATGTGGGAACCCAGAATGTTCCACGTGTCCGGTTTGGTTTAGGAATTGCGATCGTATCTACATCTCAAGGCTTAATGACGGATCGTCAAGCGCGGAAACTAGGTATTGGCGGTGAAATTTTATGTGAGGTTTGGTAATGTCAAGGGTCGGAAAACAACCTATTGTTGTTCCTGCAGGAGTACAAGTCGCAATTAAAGATGCGAATGTCCAAGTAAAGGGCCCCAAGGGAGAGATCAAGCAATTCATCCCATCAGGGGTAAAAGTTTCTCTAGATGCAGGTAAATTAGTGGTTACGAGGTCAGATGATTCTTTGGATCAAAAGTCGCTTCATGGTTTAACAAGAGCTCGGCTTGCGAACATTGTGACAGGAGTTACTTCGGGATTTACAAGGCAGCTAGAAATCAACGGGGTTGGCTATCGAGCTGAGGTGGCAAATAACAAGGTGACGTTGGCTTTAGGGCTTTCTCATCCTGTTGAGATTACACTACCTGTAGGGATTCAAGCAAAATCGGAAAAGGCAAAAAGTACAGTCAATTCTGGACAAGATGCAGTTTTGCTAACAATTTCGGGCATTGACAATGAAATTGTGGGTCAGATAGCGTCAAAGATTCGCTCTGCAAAGAAAAATGAACCTTACAAAGGTAAAGGGGTGAAATACCTCGAAGAAAAGATTCGGCGGAAGGTTGGTAAAACCGGCGCTGGTTAAGATTGATGTTTTACTATTCAGTTTTAGTGTAGTAATAAACAAACAGAAACAAAAATGCACCAAGCTTTGTGGTGTATAAGAATAAAGAGAGTTTTCATGAGACGAAGGTTAGATGCACGCGAAAGAAGAAAATTATCTGTCCGTAAGCGAGTCCATGGGAGCACGCAGCGCCCAAGGCTATGTGTGTTTCGCTCTGCTAAGCATATTTATGCTCAAGTCATCAACGATACGGAAAGCAAGACACTGGTTTCTTCTTCAACATTAGACCCAGAAATTCAGGCTTCTTTAGCAGGCCTTAAGAAGAAGGACCATGCGAAGCTTATAGGAAAAGAAATTGCGAAAAAATGCTTAGGTCAAGGCATTACAGAAGTTGTTTTTGATCGTAGCGGATTTATCTACCATGGTCGGGTTTCATCGCTGGCTGATGGGGCTCGAGAAGCAGGGCTAAGATTCTAAAAGAAGGACATACGCAAGATTATGAGTGATTTAGGGGAACTACAAGAACGCATCGTCCATATCAATCGTGTCGCCAAAGTTGTCAAAGGCGGCCGGAGATTTAGCTTTTCTGCCTTGGTGGTAGTTGGAGATGGTAAAGGCTCTGTTGGAGCAGGTTTGGGAAAAGCCAACGAAGTCCCAGAAGCAATTCAAAAAGCTAATGAACAAGCGAAAAAGAGCATGATCAAGATTCCCTTGGTTGAGAATCGAACCATTCCTCACGAAGTGGTGGGGGAATTTGGAGCAGGTCATGTCTTATTACGTCCTGCTTCCCCAGGAACAGGCGTTATTGCTGGTGGGGCGATCCGAGCCTTGGTTGAGGTGGCTGGAATCCAAGACGTACTGACGAAGTGCCTTCGTTCATCTAATCCTCATGCGGTTGCGCACGCAACCATTTTAGCATTTCAGAGTTTACGATCTCCAGAAGAGATCTCAAAAATTCGTGGAAAGAGCTTAGAGCAGATCCTGAAGGCGTAACGGAGATGAATATGGCAAAACAAATTAAAGTCACCCTTACTCGCAGTGAAATTAATCGGCCCGAGCGTCAAAAAAGAACTGTTCGTGGGCTTGGATTAACAAGACTCCATCAGAGTAAGATCCTTCCTGATACTCCTGCTACACGTGGAATGATTCGGAAAGTTTCTCATTTAGTTAGCATTGAGGCGGTAGAATAGACATGACATTAGCATTACATTCGATTATTCCAGCAGCCGGAGCAACTCGTCCTAAGAAAAGATTGGGCCGTGGGCATGGTTCAGGCCTTCATAAAACCAGTGGTAAAGGAACCAAAGGTCAAAAGGCTCGTACAGGGCACCATGGTATTCCAAAGCCAGGATTTGAAGGTGGGCAAACACCGATGGCACGACGGTTGCCTAAGCGAGGGTTTAAAAACATATTCCGAAGGAACATTGCAGCCATTAATATTGGTGATGTATGCCAACGCTTACATGCGCATCAGGGGACCATTACGGTAGATGCTTTGAAAGAGGTGGGATTGGTTCCTAACAAGGCAGAATACGTAAAGATTCTAGGGTTTTGTCGGAAAGAACAATCGATCCCTAAAGGGATCAAAGTAGAAGCTCATTTCTTTTCGGAATCAGCAAAACAGCTGATTGAACAAGCAGGTGGAGCTTCTCTGGTAATAGCAGAATAACATCTAAGTTCGTCTTGAAATGATCTAGCAAGGCTAGAAGGAAAATACGTATGGCTTCCAATGTGACCGGCATGGCCAAGGGTTCAGAGTTACGTCGGCGAATTTTGTTTACATTGCTGATGTTGGCAATCTATCGGATTGGAATTTTCATCTCCGTCCCAGGAATTGATCGAGAAGTCATCCAGAACTTCGTCTCGAATTCAGGTCGCTCCTTTCTCTCTCTCTTTAATATGTTCTCTGGAGGAGGGTTGGAACAATTTTCTATCTTTGCGATGGGGGTTGTACCTTATATCACCTCTTCGATTATTTTTCAGCTTCTCACCATGGCTGTACCCTCATTAGATCAGCTCCAAAAAGAGGGAGAGCAGGGGAGGAAGAAGATTAACCAATATACCCGCTACGGGGCGATCGTCATCGCCATGGTACAGGGCTATTTTATGGTTCGATTGCTAAAGAACTCTGGAGCAATCCTTCCTCAAAACCATGGGCTTTCATTCACCATTATGACAATGCTGACCTTGACGACAGGGACTATGTTTGTGATGTGGCTTGGTGAGCAAATTACCGAACGTGGGATTGGGAATGGAACTTCTCTCATTATTTTCTCAGGAATTGTAGCTCGATTTCCTAATGCGGTTTGGCAATTGTTCCAAAAGTCGTCGAGCCAAGACCTCAATGCGTTCCAATTACTTATCATTGGTTCTGTCATTGTACTGGTAGTAGCAGCAGTCATCTTTTTCGAGAGAGGTTTTCGCAAGATTCCTATCGAGTATGCAAAGAGGGTAATTGGGGGCCGTGAGTATGTAGGCCAAGCAAAATACTTGCCTCTAAAGATTAACGTATCAGGAGTCATTCCTCCTCTATTTGCCAGCGCATTGTTAATGTTTCCAGCGCAAATTGCTCAATTTACCGGAGCTGCTTGGCTACAAAAGGTGGCGAATTTCCTAGAGCCTGTGAACCTTGGATACAACGTAATCTTTGTTATTCTTATCATCTTCTTCTGCTACTTTTATGCAGCTGTGACATTTAATCCGCTCGACGTAGCTGACAACCTCAAGAAGAATGGTGGTTTTATCCCTGGAATTCGTCCTGGGCAAAAGACAGCTGATTACTTAGATCATGTGCTTAGCCGAATTACCTTAGGTGGAGGCATCTACATTGCTCTTGTTTGCGTGCTTCCTGTATTTCTGCAACGAAAATTAGATGTTCCCTTCTATTTCGGAGGGACTTCATTGCTGATCGTGGTCGGTGTCGCCCTCGACACAGTCCAGCAAATTCAAAACCACCTGATTTCGCAAAACTACGATAACATTGGTGCTGCTCGTGGATTACGGCCAGGAATGCGGTCTATCCGTGCGAGAGCATAATCTGCTTAGAGGAATATAAGCATTTATGTCGATTCGGCAAAATCACTTATATCTTCTAGGAGCTCCTGGAGCTGGGAAAGGAACCCAAGCTCAGCAGTTATCCGTATTCTTCCGAATTCCGCAGATCTCAACTGGGGATATGTTGCGGGAAGTACGCGCACAAGGGGGAGAGCTTGCAAAGACGCTATCATCGTATATGGACATGGGTAAGCTGGTTCCCGACGAGCTGGTGATAAATCTTGTGCGAGGGCGGTTACAAAAGGCTGATTGTCAAGAAGGAGCTATCTTTGATGGATTCCCTAGAACCTACCATCAGGCTCAAATTTTAGATGAGCTTCTTTTGGAGCAAAAGCGAAGCCCTTTGCAGGCTTTGCTCATCGATGTTCCCGTGGTAGAGTTACGCCGGCGGTTACAGGGAAGGCTTACTTGTCCGAAGTGCAACCGTTCGTACCATATTACAGATTATCCTCCTAAGATCGCAAACCGTTGTGATGTATGTGGAACTGAGCTTACGGTACGGGTGGACGATTCACCTGAGACGGTAGAGAAGCGGCTAGAGGCATACCTTGCACAGACAGCGCCGCTGATTGATTACTACCAACAGAGGGGAACTCTCCATAGGATTGATGGGACAAAAAATGTAAATGAGGTTTTTCAAACGATTTTAGCCAAAATCTAAAAGAAGCGAGTTGCCATGAAGATCTTTTATAAAACAAAAGCCGAAATCGAAAGCATGAGAACGGCAGGTCTTCTGGTTGCTGAAATTTTAGATAAACTTGAAGAGAACTGTTTGCCTGGGGTGAGTACGCAAGACCTCAACGAGATTGCGGTAAGTGAGCTCAAAAGGCGAAAAGGAACCTCGGCCTTTATAGGGTATGGTTATCCACCTTATCCAGCGGTTCTTTGTACGTCGGTAAACCATGTCGTAGTCCATGGGATCCCCCGAAAAGATGAGATTCTTAAAGAGGGGGATATTATCGCAATTGATTTTGGTGCCTTTAAGGAAGGGTTTTGCGGAGACTCCGCTCGAACTGTTTTGGTAGGTCAGGTGGAGGAAGATGCAAAGAGGCTGGTAGAGGCGACCAAAAAGTCTCTAGAGCTAGCCATTGAGCAATGCGTGGAGGGAAACCGATTGCAGAACATTGGTTTTGCTGTCCAATCCTATGTGGAATCGCTTGGGTATTCTGTAGTACGTAAGTTTGTGGGGCATGGGATAGGCCGATCGATGCATGAGGATCCAATGGTTCCCAATTTTGGGGAACCAAATCGGGGTCTTCGTCTTAAACCAGGGCTCGTCATTGCTGTCGAGCCTATGGTAAATATGGGAACGCCCGGGGTTGAGATTTTACAGGATGGTTGGACGGCGGTCACCAAAGATGGAAAGTTGTCAGCCCACTTTGAACATACGATCGCAATTACAGAGGATAGGCCTTGGGTGTTGACCCAAAAATAGAGAAAGCAGGGAAAATTTACCAAAAAAGGATAAAATAAAGGTAATTTCGAGAAGAAGATGAGCATTTTTCTTGCAACTCTTTGCAGGGTGTGTATCCTACATGCTTTGAGTAAATTTGTAGTTTTGAAGGTGAGGAAAATTTGTGAAAGTAAGAACCTCGGTTAAAAAGATTTGTGATAAGTGCAAAGTAATCCGTCGCAAAAATGTGGTGCGGGTGATTTGTCAAAATATCCGTCACAAACAGCGTCAAGGCTGATAGATGATGTGGGCTCTGTCCGTAGAGCCATTTACCAAATAGGATGTGAGAGAACGTAATATGGCACGAATTGCTGGAGTAGACTTACCCCAAAAAAAGCGAATTGAGATCGCATTGACGTATATTTTTGGGATCGGGCTTTATCGATCACGAAAAATTTTAGGACAGGTCGGTATTTCGAAAGACAAGCGGACAGATGATTTGGATGAATCAGAAATTCGCAAAATTCGAGATGCAATCGAAGCTGAATATCGAGTTGAAGGAGATTTACGAAGAGAAATCTCGATGAACATCAAGCGTCTTATGGATTTAGGATGCTACCGAGGAATGCGTCACAGGAAAGGGCTTCCTGCAAGAGGTCAGCGCACCCGTACGAATGCTCGGACCAGGAAAGGCCCTCGTAAGGGAACAATCAGGAAAAAACCAGCTGCCGGTGCAAAGGCATAGTGGCGAAGGCATAATTTGGAGGATGTTCAAGTAAAGTATGAGCAAGGTAAAAACAAAAAAGAAAATAAAAAAGAATATCCAAAGTGGGATTGCATACATCCAATCTACATTTAATAATACGATGGTCACCATTACGGATGTTTCGGGTAATGTTATTTCTTGGTCTTCATCAGGGGTAAGAGGCTTCAAAGGTTCCCGAAAATCTACTCCATTTGCTGCTCAGCTTGCCGCTGAGGATGCTGCCAAAAAAGCAATGGAGCACGGGATGCGAACCGTTTCTGTCTATGTAAACGGTCCTGGTTCTGGCCGAGAATCTGCCTTGCGGGCTTTACAGGTAGCAGGTTTTAGAATCTCTCTCATTCGCGATATCACCCCTATTCCTCACAATGGTTGTAGGGCGCCTAAACGTAGGCGTGTCTGAGTTGATACCGAGTGCAAACTAGTCACGATTGATTTAACAGAGGAAGAAAAAGATCCATGCGTTACACAGAACCAGTATGTCGTCTTTGTAGACGAGAAGATATGAAGCTTTTCCTAAAAGGAGAGCGTTGCTACACGGACAAGTGTGGTTATGAGCGTCGTCCATATCCCCCAGGCCAGCACGGCCAAAATAAAAAGAAAAAGCTTTCTAACTATGGGACGCAGCTCCGAGAAAAACAAAAAGTAAAGCGTATTTACGGAATTGCAGAACGCCAATTTCGAGGGTACTACTACCGGGCAGCCCGAATGAAGGGAATTACTGGCGAGAATCTTCTTAATTTGCTAGAAAGAAGGCTGGATAATATTATCTATCGTCTTGGATTCGCGTCGGATCATGCTGAAGCAAGACAAATGGTTCTTCACCGTCATGTTTTGATCAATGGAGAGAGGGTTAATATTCCTTCCTATCTCGTTCGTGTTGGAGACCAGGTTCAGATCCGTGAGAAGAGTCGGCAAAATACAAAGCTTGTCGAGAACTTGGGTGGAATTGAAAAACGTGGTGTTCCTCAGTGGCTCGAACTTGATAAGGAAGCCTTTACAGGTCGTGTGAAATCTTTCCCTGTACGCGAAGATTTAACGTTACCTATTCGTGAGCAGCTCATCGTTGAATTGTATTCGAAGTAGACCTCAGATAGGAATAAAAGAGAAGTTTAAATAACCCTCAGTGGGGAGTGAAAGAGCATGGTAAACGCTGTACAACCAAGCATGGCATTCATCTCGAGAAATTGGCGAGATTTGATTCGGCCTCATAAATTAGAACC
Source organism: uncultured Myxococcales bacterium (assembly GCA_964537055.1). Taxonomy (GTDB): domain Bacteria; phylum Myxococcota_A; class Polyangia; order Palsa-1104; family JAEUJZ01; genus CAZHYV01. The sequence continues at coordinate 57,430 of CAZHYV010000005.1, read as the reverse complement.
TGAACGCAGTACCCTGACACATACCTATGGGAAGTTTTCCTGTGAACCCCTTGAGCGTGGATTTGGGACAACGCTAGGGAATAGCATCCGTCGAATTCTCCTGTCTTCGCTACAAGGAGCTACGATCTGTGGTATTAAGCTTGATGGGGCCCCTCACGAATTTCAAGCGCTTCCCAATGTGGTGGAGGATGTCACCGACATTGTTCTAAATTTGAAAGAAGTCATGGTTCGGATGGATGACCCTCAACCACGGACGCTTCTCCTGGACAAAGAAGGAGAAGGCCCAGTTTTTGCTGGCGATATTCAGACCATCGAAGGTGTGGAAATTCTGAACCCAGAGCACCGGATCGCAACTCTTTCCAAAGGGGGTCGAATCCGGGCTGAATTGACTATCCAGATGGGAAGGGGCTATGTTCCTGCAGAGCGGAATAAACAGCCTAACATGCCTGTGGGAACGATTCCGATCGATGCTCTGTTCTCTCCAATTCGAAAGGTCAATTATATTGTTACGAATGCTCGTGTTGGTCAGCAGACGGACTATGATAAGTTAACCATGGAAGTATGGACAAATGGTTCTGTCCGGCCAGAAGATGCCATTGCGTATGCAGCAAAAATCTTAAAGGATCAGCTTACGATTTTTGTGAACTTTGTAGAGGTTCCGGATCCTATAGAAAAGCCTGCACAAGCCGAAGAAAAAGATAAGAGAAACGAAGGACTCGATCGTTCGGTGGATGAGCTTGAATTATCCGTTCGTTCAGCTAACTGTCTCCAGAATGCAAATATCCGTTATATTGGTGAGCTAGTACAACGTACCGAAGCAGAGATGCTTAAGACGAAGAATTTTGGTCGAAAATCGCTCAAGGAGATCAAGGAGATCTTGGCTGAGCTAGGCCTCCAATTGGGAATGAAACTAGACGGGTGGGTATCTCCGCCAAATCGTCAGAAATAAGACAGGACAAGGCGAGAGGAGGGCTTGCAAGTGCGTTCCTCCTCTGCGAATTTGTTCTCCTTAACAAAGAAGTGTAAGGAAAGAAGACATGCGTCATCAGAAATCAGGAAAGAGATTAAGTCGGACCTCAGCACACCGGAATGCCCTTTGGGCGAATATGGTTTGTTCGCTGTTAAAACACGAGCGGATTCAAACGACCGATGTAAAAGCAAAGGAACTGAGGCGTTACGCTGAGCCTGCAATTGCTTGGGCACTCTCGGTAGGGGATTTACTCCAGAAGTCGAAAGAAAAGAGGAGTGCTGAGGAACAGGTCCGGGTGGTACATGCTATGAGAATGGCCAAACGGATTGTAAAGCAAACTGATGTTCTTCACCGGCTGTTTGATGAAATCGCCCCACGCTTCTTAGGAAGACGAGGAGGCTACCTACGAATTACAAAGATTGGTCGTCGCCCAGGAGATGCTGCTCCTGTATCAGTGGTTGAGCTTGTTGAAAAGGCTGAAGCTGCTTCAGCATAAAGTATCTCTGCTTTAGCCTAAAGATGCTATTGCTTTGGTATTATAAACGTAGTTCCTTACTAAGTAAGCACTGCACTACCTAGACTCTTTCGCTCGACTCTCGTACAGCATCACAGCCCTCTTCCAGGCCAATTCAAGCTCACCACGGTCTACCTCTTCTTCGCTAGTTACCTCAAGATCGATTGCCATATTGTTCCACGTGGCGGTTTGGTTTTTCCCTCTTAAACTCCAGCCGGGTCGTACCTTCGCGAAGGCGTGATTCAGAGCTATGCTTGAAATAAAGTTATACAGAACAATCCGGCCCACGATTTTTCTTCGGCCTTTATTTTGGTGAGGGAGCTTGCTAAGAGGCCTTCTGAAAATCATGGAAAATCGAGCTGACCTCTTTTTTCACAGCGGTAGGCAGGGTACCCAGAGAGCCCAGAACTAAATTTTCAGGATGGAGGATCGTCTGAGCTGCTCTTTGAATGTCCTCTACAGTAACCCTTTGAATGCGGCTTAGCTTGGTAGAGAGGTCCAAGGGGGAATAATACAACTCAGTAGCGCCCCACCACTCGAGAAGGCTGTAGGGTTCATCACAGGCAGAGAGCAAGTCCCAACGATATCTTCGCTTTGCATGTTCTAACTCTTCCGGAAGAACGAGCTCAGTTTTTAGCCTATGGCAAATGTGAAAGAATTCTCTCAGCAGCAGGGGGATGCGTTCATGCATTGCGACCGCTTCTATCTCAAAGAGGCCAGTATCGACAAAAGAATCTAGGCTGGCGCCGACATAGTAGGCAAGGCCTAATTCATTAACAATTCTTTGATAAAGTCTTGTCGAGAGACCATCATCAAGAATACGGTTTAACAAGACCCATACAGGAAAATCATCATGGCATTCTCCCTCGGTACGAAAGCTAAGATTTAGCGTAGTTTGAGGCCCACCATCACCATTTCTATGCAGGGCCCGAGGTCCAAGGGTTTTGGTTGGGGTTGTAAAGGAGTGGGATTGACCCTGGGGTATGGTTTCTGCTACCCTTAGAGTCCACTCCTGTAGTTGTGCGTGGGGAAAGTCTCCAGCGATGCACAAAATGAGGTTTTTGGCCCCATAGTGCTTGTCAAAATGCTGCGATAGATCATTTCGGGTAAACCGAGTAATGTTGTCCAGGGGACCAATAATTTTCTGTCCCAAGGGGTGATCTAAAAAAGATTGAGCATAGAGGAGATCAGAGAGGTGGATGTCTGTGCCAGAGCTATCATAATCTTCACGGGCCTCTTCAAGAATGATATTCCGCTCGATCTCAAGATCACTAAAAACAGGATCTGAGAAGATTTGCGAAAGTAGGGTCAGCCCTGAAAGGGTACTTTCCTTAGGAAGATCCAGCTGGTACAGGGACGCATCCCTACGGGTTTCAGCATGCAAGGTACCACCAATCGATTCAACAGCCCTATTAAAGCGGTAGGCATCTGGAAGCTGCTTTGTTCCTCTAAAGAGCATATGTTCGAGGAAATGGGAAAGACCGTTCTCAAGAGGGGACTCAAAACGAGATCCTACCCGGACATAAGCGGAAAGAAGGGTCCTCTGCCGTGATGGCATCTCAAGAGTAAGCACCCGGAGACCATTCGGCAGGGTAGCAAGCTGCCTAGAGAAAGAAGCCGAAGCCATTGGTTATTCCTGACGAAGTCCATCCACGGGATGGAGTTTTGCTGCACGAAGTGCGGGGTAAAGCGTTGCAAACGCGCAAATCAGCAAAGTGACCACAGCAATGCCAACAACTTCGTAGGGAGAAAGTTTCATCGGAAGATGGTCAATCATATAGACCTTTGCTTCAAGACCATACTTTAAAGAGCGAACGATCATACAGACAAGAAGGCCAAAACCGACGCCCAGGGTGGTTCCCCAAAGTCCAATCCGGGTCCCAATACTTCGGAAGATTCCTGCAACGCTAAAGTTGTTCATTCCAATCGTTTTCAGGATAGCGATCGCTCGAATTTTCGTAATCACCAAAATGGTCAAATTGGCAATGACATTAAAAGAGCCCACCAGAATAATTAAAAAGATGACCAGAGAGAGGGCGCTCTTTTGGCTTTCTAATGCTTTGAGGATGTTTTTCTCTTCCTGAACTGTTGCCTTGTAGGGTATATGAAAATGGCCTGAGAGTTCTTGTACAATACTTCGGGAAAGTTCCGGAACTTTTTCCTGGTTGTCAAGTCGAACCAACACACCATTGGCGATGGCTCGGTTTCCCATCAAGGCTTGTGCCTGAGCCAAAGAGATGCACGCGATCTCTTTATCGATTTTTTCAAACCCTGTATAGATGGTGCCTGCAAGGTAAAACTCTTGGCTTGGAAGTACATCCGAATTCGGATCCTCCTCAGAACCAGTAAATTGGAAAAGACCTTTGATATTGAGCAGTTGAATCTTATCGCCCACTTTCAGTTCAAGCTGCCGAGCGACGACATCTCCTAAGTAAATGCTAGGGAGCGCGGGCCCTCCTTGATTGGGTACCTTCAGCTCACTCAGCTCGGCAAGCTTGGGCAATTGTCCATCTGCTTTAGGCCGAAGCCAACGCTCAAGTTCGATAAGTTTGGGAGCCTCCTCAAGATCGATCCCCGCAATACCAACCCCCAAAGGAGGCCAGCCTGGCTTGGCGATGAACATTTCCTGTTGAATAAAGGGAGCCGCTGCCACAACGTGGGAGCTCTTTTTAAGCTGGGAAGAGAGTTGCAAGTATTCTCTCTGAGAAAGCCATGCTCGTTTATCATGACTTACATAGAAGTGTCCATAGGTCCCTGTGAGGCGCTGACGGATCTCGATAATAAATCCAGTTGCTACGGAGTTGACCACAATCAAGGTGGCGACCCCTAACGCGACCCCCATGATCGACACTGTGCTAAATACCGAAAAGAAGCGAAGCAACAGGACGATGGTAAACAACAGGGGTAGCAGGATGGCAGGAAAAATAAGGATCGGGAAGGAGGCGGCAAAGAGAAAATACGCTGCCTCAGTTGCAAGGCACAGCATCCCCAAGAGAATAAGCAAAACCGTTTGGAGCGTTTTGGAAGAAGGCTTTGAAGATGCTTTGGTATAAAAGTAGCGACTTGCGATTTGACGTTCAGCCAACCGCGGAAAGAGGAAACGGAAAAGGTTTGACATACTAGACGTCACCCTTTTCTTTCGTCTCTTGTTTTTCAGAAGCAGCCTTTTCTAGACGAGGAGTTACATTCAAGGCATCTTGCTCTTTCGGATCTTGACTCGCTTTCTTGAAATTTTTGATCCCTTTTCCTAGCGCATCCCCAAGCTGCGGTAGCTTTCCTGCGCCAAAAATGATAAGGACAACCAATAAAATAATGACGAATTCAAATGGACCTAACCCTAGCACTTGATTCCCTCCAGACTTGGTAGGAAGTATCATACCTAGAAATTAGGAAGAAACCAGGAAAATGATAAGAGAGCGCATCTATGCCGAAATTGTAACTCGGTCACCGTTACCAAATTTGCTTGTCTACCAGGTGCCTATTGAGATGAAGGTTGAGACGGGGACACGAGTGATCGTACCCCTGGGAAGCCGTAAAGTCGAAGGGGTGGTCATGCGACTCCATTCCTCGCTTGATGAGGCCTTGAGCGCCCAAGCGCTTTGGGGGCAAGGCTCCCTAAGGAGTATTAAGCCGATCGCACAGGTGCTTGCAGAACCTCTGCTATCGAGTGACCTGGTTAAGCTGCTTGCGTTCATTCCTAAGTACTACATGGTGACCCCGGGGGCCGCTCTTTCGCTGATTTTGCCAAGCTATAAACAGGCGAAGGTGCAAGACCAAGTGCGCTTGAGTGATCACGGAAAAGCAATCGCCAAGACGATGACCACAGAGATTTTTTCTCAAACGACTGCTTCCCTCGCTATTCCATTGACAGAGATAGAAGAGGACGTTCTTGTGCAGCTCTACCACAAGAAGGGGAGGGCGGTGTCCAGAAAAGCCCTTAAAGAGAATCGACCAAAAAACGCGTCTCCTGCAGAAGTGGAGCATGCCCTTCGTGCGTTAGAAGCAAGAGGACTTCTTACCATAGAAGATGGCGTTAAAGAGAGATCACCTACTCATGAGTTCTTGCAAGCGAGCGAACCCAATGGGGCTTCAATGAATCAATCAGTCGATGCTGGGGAAGTAGGTGCCGATCCTCAAACACTTCCGCCGTCTGTGCCTTTTCAAAAAGAACAGGTGCTATTGAATGACAAACGAGTGCTGTTAAATGATGAGCAAGAGAGAGCGGTTTCTGTCTTGAAAGAGGCTCTTTCTGAGAAAGGAGGTGTTCGTCAGCACAAGGCATTTCTTTTGTCGGGGGTGACTGGCTCGGGGAAAACCGAGGTCTACATGCATGCCATTGAGGCTGCGTTGGCTTTGCACAAGACGGCACTGGTGCTGGTTCCCGAGATTGCGCTAACCCCACAGCTCGCAGAGAGGTTTCAGAGGAGATTTCCAGGTAAGGTGGGGGTAATCCACTCGGGTCTTTCGCTGAGCGAGCGGAAGAAAGCATGGCAGCGTTTTCAGTCGGGAGAACATTCTATTGCGCTAGGGCCCAGGTCAGCTCTGTTTGTTCCCTTAGAACGGCTAGGGGTCATCGTCGTTGATGAGGAGCACGATTCCTCGTTTAAGCAGCAAGAGGATGTGTTTTACCAAGGGCGTGATTTGGCACTGTTGCGAGGTCAATATGCTGGAGCTTTGGTGATTCTAGGGTCGGCAACTCCTTCGTTGGAATCGATCGCGATGGTGGAAAGCGGAAAACTCACCCAGCTTCGGTTGACCCGAAGAAGCAATCAGGCTCCGATGCCAGAGGTCCGCGTTATTGATCTGAAGAAATATCTTGCCTCGGTCGATGAAGGATTGATGTCGGCCCCGCTTTTGCAGGCCATCGAGGAAAATCTGCAGAAGCAGGAACAAACCCTTTTGTTTTTGAACAGGCGGGGCTATTCTACATTCGTCTCGTGTATGGATTGCGGCCATCGTTTTGAATGCGTGGGTTGCTCGGTGGGGCTTGTGTGGCACCAGGCCACGGGGAGGCTGATGTGCCATCATTGCGATTACCAGATTCCTCTGCCCAAGCAATGTGGTACCTGCCAGGGGAAGCGGATTCTTCGGTTGGGCGTCGGGACGCAGAAGATTGTCGAATTCCTACAAACACGGTTCCCAAAAGCGCGGATTGTTCGGCTTGATCGAGATAGTACCACTCCAAAGATGATGTCGGAAACCATCTTGCAGATGCAAAGCCGAACCATCGATATCTTGGTAGGTACACAGATGCTGGCCAAGGGGCATGACTTCTCGGGGGTGACGCTAGTAGGGGTGGTTTTGGCAGATGTAGGGATGCATGCACCCGATTTTCGGGCGTTCGAGCGGACCTTTCAAACCCTTACCCAAGTAGCGGGTCGAGCAGGCCGAGCTGAGAAGCCGGGCCAGGTGCTGATCCAAACCTTTTTGCCCGACCACCCTGCGGTCAGGTGGGCCTGCACACAAGACATAGGGCAGTTTACAAAAGACGAGCTTCAGGTGAGAAAGGCGGGATTTTATCCTCCCTACAGCCGCATGGCAGCCATTCGTTTAGACGGCATCGAACTTCATCAGGTGCGGGAGCGTGCACAGGAAGCAGCTAGGCTACTGAATCAGGAGATTGAGAGGCACGGATTTTTGGGGAAAGCCAAGGTATTAGGGCCTTCTCCTGCACCAATTTCACGTCTGAAAGGGAAGATAAGGTACCAATGTTTTCTTCAGGCAGAAACCTCGAAGATGCTTCATATTCTTTTGCAAGGGCTTTCTGAGAAGTCTTTGGTTGAAAAGCAGGTGCGGCTGCACATTGATGTGGATCCGGTATCGATGCTGTAAAAGGGATGGGACGAGCACTCACCCTGGCATTAATTGGGGCGAAGCTCTCGGCTTAGATTGCTTAGTCCCTGAGCAAGCAAGTATTTCTCAAAGTCCGCTCCGAAGGTCGATCCAGCAACGGTGAGCGTGCAGGTCATGTCGCTACGAGCTTGCGAGAAATGGACGAGCGCGTGGTTCGAAAAAATCTCGTAGGGATTTTCGTTAGCTGAACCTTTGAGGTGGAACTCCTTGCGCACTGCATCTCGCAAACTCTGGATCTGATGATCATCACATTTTAAGAATCGCAACGAGAGGCCAACCAGTTGCCCATCTTTTTGAAACAAGCGTACGTATGCCTCCTCGCCGAAGAAGCGAGCCTTCGATGTGGTGTCAAAACAGGTGGAGAAAGCGTGTCCCCCTTCCCATGGCTCCCAAGTGTTGCAAACCATCCCTAAAGACGTTGCCACCTTGGATGCATTGTCTCCCCATTTTACTCCTAGCATTCCACTGGGCGGAGTTTTGCACCCGCCAAGTACTGCGAGGATGGCCACGAGCATAAGCTTTCGAAGATGGAAAAGCGTGTTTCGGGAAAGGAGGTTAAGCTTGTTAGGTCCAGTATAAAAATTTATCATGCCTAAGTCCCACATTGTTTATTCGAAGATAAGATAATAAAACCTTGTTCTGAGGAAGTGTCAGCAAGGAAACGACTTTTTCAACTTCAGAACTAGCTAAGAGAATCCTTCTTCTCTTAGTAAACTTAGCGTTAACGTAACATTTACTTCTAGGACATCAACTGCCTGTGAATGGCAGATGGCCGATTTCACTTGGCAAGCACAGCCTGAGAGAAAGATGTACAATCGATACTCTTCGTTGCTGGAGTAACAGCACCCTTTGGGGTCGTAGATACTGCTTTTTCAGAAGGCGTACCCACTCCGCACGCAGTAATTATCGTAAGAATGGCAATCGCGACTGCAGACCAAATATTCCGGTGGTAGGGAGTTTGTCTGTCCATGTAAGGAAATTTAGCATAAGGTAGGCGATTTGCAAGGCCAATATAAAAAATCGCAAAAAATACAGAAGATTGCGTCTTTTCTAAAAGATTGGGGCTGTTGTTACAAAGGCATCACCTCGTTCCTCTCTTGCTTTGCAGAAGAACTTTAGGTTTAATCATCTCGCTATGAGCGCTTTCTCCCCGATCTCCCTGGTTGCTTTGCGGTACCTCAAGATCCTCCGAAAACGAAGGGGGATGGGGTACGCCCGGCTGGTTCCTCTTTGCTTTTTGCTGATCACGCTGGGAATTTTTCTTGCAGATTATCTTGTGGTGGCAAAGGGCATGGAGGCCCCTCTCTCGATGGAGGTATTGTTCCCTTTCTTTGTTTATGGAAAGTACATTGGCCCCGTGTTAACGATACTCAGCATCATCTTTGTCGAACTGTTTGCGCGCTTGACCGTGTTTACCACCATTTCTATGTTTGGTGTGGTGATTGGCACCGGGGCGCTGATTACGACAAGCTCTCTCTTGACCGCCATGTATAAGGACATTCATCAAAGGTTGCTTGGGGACCAGGCGCACATGACGATTAAGCCCAAGGGAAAGGGATACATCGAACAGTACCAGGAGCTTCTGAAGAGGCTAGAAAAGACCAACCTCGTCCTTGCAGCGTCTCCTTATCTAGAGACCGAGATCATTACCAGGAATCTGCGATGGCGCTTTATCCTGTGTGGCGTTGATCCGGATGCGCTTGCGAAAGCGACCGAGATTGACGAGCAAATGACTTTAGGAAGCCTGAAGAATCTGTACAAACCAGGAATGACCCTCTCAGAGCTTAAGGGGAAATCTTCAGAACAAGAGAGTCAGATCAGCACGAAACTGCCAGGGGTTGTCATTGGAAAACAGTTGGCCCTTGATTTATCTCGCGGAGAAGGAGAGCTCATTTCTTTAGGGAGTGAGATTGATCTGCTTGCTCCTTTCCCTGAAATTACCCCTATGGGTACCGTTCCTACGAGGCTTCGAGTGCGGGTCGTTGGAATTTTTGATACAGGCAACTACGAACAGGACGCAAATTACATCTATATGCGGCTTGCTGACGTTCAGAAGATCATGCAAGTGGATGATGTCATCGGAGGAATTGACGTAAAGCTCAACGTGTTTGAGAGCAACCCACTTTATGAACAGAGGTTAAAAAATGCTATGAACGAGGGTGGGCCAGAGCCGCAGTACCAGCTCGACGACTGGAAACCTAAGAACCATGTTATGCTTGAAATGATGGACATGCAAAGGTGGGGAATGTTTGTGATGCTGGGGATGATTCTGCTTGTTGCTACCTCGGGTCTGGTGGCGCAGGGCAAGATGCTATTTGCCGAAAAGACAAGCGAGATTGCGATCCTAAAAACGCTAGGGATGACCGATGGAGACGTGCTTCTCATTTTTACGTTGCTGGGGAGCTTTGTGGGCTTTGTAGGAACAGCCATGGGCGTTTTGCTGGCGGTGGTGTTTTGCCAGTTGTTAAGCTGGTATGGACTTCCTATGCTAGAGGGAGTGTTTTATATCACGCAGTGGCCCATTTTGATCAGCATCAAAGAGATTATGCTGCTGTTTGGATTTGTCCAAGTTCTTGTGTTATTCGCGATGCTGCCTACAGCGAAAAATGCGGCCACCCTTCGTCCTGTCGATGGGTTGCGATGAAAGGCCAATCGATGAGAAAGACGACAAATTCGAACGTTCCCCCAAAGAGGAAGCCTTTCTCAAAACGGCCATCTTTGTCGCGCCCACAACTTTGGCAGCCCCAATCGCCTTTCGCTCATTCCCAACCCCGCCGGCCCCAACCCTTCATGCAGTCCCAACGCCGGCATTCCTTCTCTGCCCGAGTAGCCAACGTTTCTTGCCAAGGTGAAAAAACCCTTGCCGCGCGGCTTCGGTCTGCTTTTACAAAGCCTCCTGTTCCTGTGTCCGAGCGGTTCTCTTCCGAGAGTGAGGCGCTTTTATCGACGCATCTCTTTCACAGCTATGCTGCCCGAATGGATCCCATGGTGGTGCGGTCCCTCCTGAAAGAAATATCTCAAGGCCAGGTAGTGCTAGATCCATTTGTGGGAAGTGGAACCACCCTGGTAGAGACCAGCCTTCTTGGGGCCCAAGGCATTGGGGTTGATATTAGCCCCCTGTCGGTGATGCTCACCAAGTTTAAAGCAACCCCCATGCCAGAATCGATGCGGACATCGCTAGCCACACAAGCACAGGCGATCTGCCAGCGTTCGTTAGAGCGGGTCCAGGCAAGAAAAAAGCCGAGATTGAACTGGGACGAGCAAGCGTATTACGAACCCCATGTCTATCTTGAGCTTTGTGGCTTGCGAGAAGAGATAGAGCCTCTCAAGTCAAAAGACCGGCCTTTGTATGAAGCCCTGCTGCTTATCTTCTCCTCGCTAGTAATTAAGGCATCTAGGCAAACATCAGAGTCGAGAGGCGAGCTGCGAACAAAAACCATAGGCCCGGGGCAATTTACAAAGTGGTTTTGGAAACGAACGGAAGAGGTACTACGGCTCCACAAGGAGTTCTCTGCTAAGGTCCCACCGCAAACACCCAAGTCCAGAGTCTTTCAAGGAGATGCGAGGGAAATTGTACATTGGGAAAAAGAGATCCCTTCGTCCTCAGTTGATATTATCTGTACTTCGCCCCCATACTTGGGGATTTATAACTACGCCGAGCATCAAAGACGAAGGGCGGCCTGGTTATTGCTGGATGACTCGAAGATGCAAGCAAGCGAGATGGCGAGCCGAAGAGAAAATGCCGAAGCTCCCCTAGAAGCACTCAAGCAAAGATATCTTGACGATACTACAAGATGGATCCAGGGTGCTGCCCGCGTACTCAAGCCTGGAGGGGTTGCGTATATTGTCGTTGGAGACTCGTGGCTACAAAAGAGCAGTGTACGAGGAGATGAACCCATTCTAAAGGCAGCCGCGTTGGGAGGTCTTCGCTTTTTGGCAAGCTGCTCGGCTGAGTTTGTGGATACTTCGTCAGAAGTGCTTGGACAAACTTATACTCGCAAAGAGCACCTGATCCAGCTGCAAAAATAATGTTGGGACTCGGTCGAAATTCTATTAAGGATGTAAACCAAGCGAGATAGCTTAGACCATTTGTCTAAAATGGTATATTCTGCTCCTTGTGCTAACCAATCTTTGTACGAACCAACCTAAGCTGCATGCTGAGGAAAGCTATGAGTGAAATATCGCGAGAAGAATGGCTTAATGAAAGATTAGAAATTCTGGCGCAAGCCGAGATCGAAAAACAGGCTGGACGGGTGCCATCGAATCCTACTCTTGCTTTGTCCAGTTTAGGAGACATTCAAAAGGAACTTACCGATGTAGCAACAGAACTTGCCGTTATTGTAGACGGAAGTGAAACCAGCGCAGAGACTGCGCGTGACCTTGCCGAGGCTGTTAGGCAAGAGGTAAAATTGGCGCTATCTCCCAACAAACCTCGACATTACGTGGTGAATCGGGAAAAAGAAATTTCAGGCACTCTCTGTTCTCGTGCCTATGTAGCGTTTGTATTTATGGGTGTGTTCTTAATTGCTGCCACAGCGGCGATATTAACCCAACATTGGATGGTTTTGCCGGTGCCTTTGGGAGGTGCGCTTCTAAGTCTCCTTTATAGCCGGATCGGAGTTCGGCAGCTGCGGATCGAGTCTAAGGGCAAAATTTTGGTCTATCGAGGAAGAGATTGGGAGGAGTTGGATCTAACCAAATACTCACACATTCGTTCTGTACACTCGATGGCTGCAGAGCATGCGCTGAGTATTCCTTCGGTGATTATTTTCCAAACTTATCCGATCTTTCCTGTCCTCACAGGACTTTTGGGCCGCTTGTTTCCCAGCAATAATGAAAAAAGAATGGTTCTTTTTTTCAATACCTGGAGGAATGACGCTGGATATTTGGTGTCTGCCGGGGCGTTAGATCGATTCTTTAAGAAAGCTTGTGAGAAAGCAGGACATCAGATTGACTCGATTGATCAGGTTGAACTTACCAGAGCACGCGGCTGGATCGGAACAAGAACATCCTCTGAAAGCTCGAGGATGTTACCGTAGATGGCTTTGAACCTTTAAGTCTATAGGGAAGGTCGAATAAAATTAGACTTCTTCTATCCCATCGTAGGTGTTTATGCCTAAATTTTAAACAAGCCGACCACAATAGCAGCTCTCCACCTTGCCTTCATAGGTGTTCTTCGGCTTGCCTTTTGCCAACTTTTTAAGAAAGTTTGACTAAAACCTCTGGTTTACTAATAAATAAACTTGGTCTTCCCCTCGCTGAAAAAAGCCGTGGGCATACCCAAGTTGCAAGGTGAATGGCAAAAAGTATAGAAGCGACGCATCTAGACGCAATTCAAGCCCCAGCCCCAGACCAAATTTGTCGAAGGAGAATGCCTTTGAAAAAGCACCTCCGTAGTCCAAATACAAAGCCCCATGTAGTCGAGAAAGATAAAACGGAAGCGTTCCATAACCACGCTCGATCCAAACAATGGGGAACCGGTACTCGACATTCAGTATATGCATCTGTTCCCCAAAGAAAGAGTTGGGCGCGTAGCCTCGGAGGGTCGGTTGCCCAAGGAATCTTCCCGAGGTGAGATTTTGCAGCACCGAAAGGACGCTAGGAAACCCACCCACATAAAACACCCCACGGTGACTTAAATCACCCATGCTATATCCACCCCGATACGTTAGCGAAAGCACATGATTTTTTGCCCAAGCAAACGGCCAAGGAATCTGGATGTACTGCGTAATCCGCCCCTGAAACGTATAGACTTGGTATTGCGAGCCCCAAGCAGGGTTTGCCAACGCCATCACAAAGCTAATCACCCGTCCCTGCTCAGGGCCAATCGAGTAAATAAACCGCCTTGCATCTGAATAAAAAAGGCCGAGCTCTACCGTAGAAAAACGGCCCGTCTGCGGTCCCTGCAGGATTTGCTCGAAAGGCTCTACATATAGCGGTGGACTGATGTCTCGGGTATACGAGAGCTGGTACCCTAATGAGACGGTAAAGGATCGGATTGGGCCTCGGTATACCGGAAGATCCGTACCGAACGAGAGAGACCAGGTCTCTTCATCATAGGTACGGTATCCCTGGGTGGTAAGCCAACCATACCGGGGATTTAGGCTTCTTGTGGCTTGGATATAAATTGGATTCCATAATCCTAGATACTGATACCCAACTGTCGCCTCAACGGCATCGGCGCGGCCCGTAGAAAAGGCAATGCCTACGTCAAAGCGGTGCCATCCGACTACATCTTCCATAGGAAAGAGAAACCCAAAACTTTGTCCATAGGGCCCTGGAGCTGACAGAATGGGAAGACGGAGCGAAAGCAGAGACAGGGCAGAACGAAAGAGAGTCCGGGCAGGCTGATAGCGCTTTACTGGGAACTGGCTTTGCGGCTGCTCGATTTGGGAAGCCTCTTCCCGAATCATGGGTGCAGGAGCCGCAACCCAGAATTGGTTTTCATCCAGCTCCATCATCTCTAGGAGGAACCCATCAGAGAAAAACCCCACAAAGGCGCACCGTTTGCCGTCGGGAGAGATGTCTGGAGCAAACACTCCGCTTAACACATTCGACACTTGCAACAGGGTTTGGTCTCTAAACCGATAAGCGTACAAGTTATAAATCCCCGTCCGGTCGGAAACAAAATAGAGATATTTTCCGTCTGGCGAAAACTTTGGATCCATGTCGATGGCTCGGTCTTGCGTAATGGGGACAAGCCGTTTTGTTTCAAGGTGGTAGAGATAGATGTCACGATAGCCTCCCTCTTTCCACATTGAGAAAGCAATCTTCCTCCCGTCGGGTGACCAAACAGGCGTGTAGACTTGGTCATAATCCGCCTGGGGCAAGGGGAAGCTCACCTCCTTGTAGGCATGGGCATTCCAAACTTCTGGGACGGCTACGTAGGTTGGATTGATCGTATGAGCCAGCTCAGCCGCATGAGCCAAATCAGTCACATGGGCTGGATTGCTCGCATGCGCAGAATCAACAGTTGCAAGCTCTTCCTGCGTAGGCATCTTGAGAAGGCCCAGCTTTCGGGTTCCCCTGGTATTTACCTCAAACGCAATCATTTGCTTGTCGGGAGAAATCGCCGGGTTCGTTGTACGTAACCCCTGGCTTAAAGGAACCAAACGTTGTTTTGCAAATGAATAAAGCACCAGATCATGGAAGTCATAGTTTGCACGAAATGGAATCCTTTGTCCTAAAGCAGCAAGGGTGTTGTCCTTCGAAAGGCTGAGGCCTACTCCGCCATCAAGGTAGAACTCTTTGCGAAGCGTTTTGGTGGATACCTCATAACGGTAAATGCCTGGCCTTTGGTGGAAGGGAGCGGCAATCACATAGATTGATTGACCATCTTTGGAAAACAGGGGGCGATCTACTTTTACAAAGACAGACGTCAGGGCTTGGGTTTCTGTCAGGCCTTGCTGAAGAACCTTGTCTTGTTGTGTCTGGTACCTGGCTTCCATGTCTTTGCGAAAGTCTTGGTAGAGGTCCTTATAGCTAAGCTTATCCTTGGTGACATGCGTAAGGGCGCTACTCAAGAAGTAGGGCACCCAGCAAAGAGGGTTAAAACATCCTCCATACCGATGCGAAATTTTAGGGAGTAGATTGGGGTCATAACGTTTGACTAAATAGCGAAGAAAGAAAGAGCCGTACAAATAGGGCGCATTGCCAAAGGGGAAATAATGCGTTTCGTGGGTGACTTGGTCAAGACGCAGGAAGCGTTTTTCCAGCGTCTGCATCCGTAGGTACATGTCAAACAGCGAGCTTCGCAGACGGCCGCTGGTGCTAAGATCGGTTTCTTCGACCACGGCAAATCCCTCGATAAAGAACCGAGGCTGAAACTGGTTGGGCGTATAGTAGTTGTTAATGCCAAGCCCAAGGATTTCATTCACCCATCTTGGGAGGCCATTTACCGTATCTAGGTGCAGGATGTGTGTATACTCGTGTACAAACAGGTTCCAAAGCCAATCATCGTAGTCGTTTAGATCCGAACGATTGTCAGGGGCTGTTAGATAGAGATGGATGGTGTTAAAGAGGATGGGCGTTGCCGAGCCGTTTGAAAAGTCCACATCATCGCTAAGCACAACCTCGGTCCGAAACCTTGGTGTATGCTTGAGAAGAGGAGCCAATACCTCGTGCGCTTTCTCTGCCACTACCGCAAGCCGCTGGGCTGCTTTGCCTAAGGGGTCATGGTAGGTAATACGAAAATGAGGGGTTTCAATCTCATACCAATAGAGATCGATATCCCCGGCCATCGCTTGTTGGGATGAGTTTGGGACAAGAAGGAAGAAGATAAATCCAAAAAAGGCAGCCAATCTTCTTAAAGAGAATCTTTTTGGTCGAAAGTAAGATGGATAAGATCTCATAAAAGCGAGTCTCTACTCCAGACGAAAAAGGAAGCAAAGTCAAATTGTTGGAAGGATTTCTCAGAGAAGTTTTTACTGACAAACGGCGATACAAATGTGGGTGTCTCAAAAGCTGACGTTCGTTATACAGTTGGTTTTGACCCTCCCCGGCAGGTAGGTGAGGTTAAAGACGTCTGCTTAGGATCCTGCTGCCATTGGGAGGGTGTTAGGGTTTTTAAACTAAATGCGTGGATTCGGGTTTGAAGCTCTTCCTTTAGAAGGGAGTAAACCATGCGCTGCTGCTCAAGCAGGGATTTGCCCTCGAATGTTTCTGATACGATAATTACCTTGAAATGAGATTCAGCGGAATCTGGCCGTCCGTGCAAAAAGCTCTCGTTAATCACTTCGAGATGAAGAGGGTGGAGGTTAACTACGATTTTTTGCTGAATGAGGTCTGTTACGCTCATGTTGAGAATGTAGCTTATTCTTCAAAGAGAGGAAAGCGCTTTCCTGATCGAGGAAGGAAATAGCAGACTGTAGTCCAAGGTCGTGACACGGGGAGGCTGCAGCACCTATGTGGGAAAAATCCTCTTTTATGGGTGGGTAGGGGGGCGTTGTTCTAACTAGTTTATCTTATTGGTTTTTTGTTGATAGAGATTTTAAAAAGCCAAGCGTACAGACGAGCGTCATTCTAGTTGACTAATAAATAAAAATATGTGCATAATAAAAGATTCCCCTTGCCGCATTGATCTAGCATTCTTACATTCTCTTTTGTCGTTGGCTTACCAAAACTAACGACCGAAAGGAGAAATCGTTATGGCTAATACACAAAGCAACGAAAATCGCGAGCAGGGAAGAGGTTCCATGACTGTGAAAGAAGCCGGCCAAAAGGGCGGCGAAGCAGTGAAAGAAAAATATGGACCCGAATTCTATTCTGAAATCGGACAAAAAGGTGGAGAAGCCCGGAAAGAACAGCTTGGTCCTGAGGGCTATGCTGAGCTTGGGCACAAGGGTGGCGAGGCGGTAAAAGAAAAGTACGGCCCTGAGTTTTACTCTGAAATCGGTCACAAAGGAGGGGAAGCCCGAAAAGAGCAACTTGGTCCTGAGGGTTATTCGGAATTAGGACGTCGTGGTGGAGAAGCCCGCAGCGAGGGACGTTCCTCTGAGCGAAGTGAAGGACGTTCCTCCGAGAGGGATACGGAATCACGGGGACAATCTGGATCTCAGGCAGGCCGCCAAGGGGGGGGCCAAACCCACCAAGGACATCAGAACGAGCGTTCTTCTTCTGAAAGAGGAGAGAGAAGTTCTTCGAACCAGGGTACCCAATCTTCTTCGATGGGGAGCAACCAAACCCGGGGACAGAGTTCCCAAGGACATAACCAAAACCAGGGAAACCGCTCTAATACTCGATAGAGTAGATTGCTTTTTGCATAGGATTACAAACGCGCTTAGCTAATGGGAGACAGAATCCTAGATTTTTAACCTATTCTGGAGGTTAGAAACATGATGATCGTCTTATAAAAACAGAATGGCGAGAGTTCCTATGTAAAAGGCTTATTCCTATAGAATGGTAACATAGACAAAATGGCGAAATAGAAAATGGCTATTTAGGTAGAAAAGCTATCTAGATAGCCATTTTGCTTTTTAGCTTCCAAAAAAAAATTAAATCCTAAAGAGATTGATTCCAATAGCAGTTTCGCTATCGTTCTCTTTATGAAACTTCTACCCCCTTCTCAAAAGGTTGTTTCCGCGATTGAGAACATTCTCTCTCGATTCCAGAGTAAACTCTATAGTCAACCTGTTTTGCTTTCAAATTCTGCCCAAAATGAGAATTTTCGGGTAGAAACCGAAAAAGGGCCTTTGTTTGTACGAATCTATTCAAATAAATTAGATCTGGAAAGTATTCAAAGAGAGCATGAGGTGCTTCTATGGGCAGCACATCAAGGGTTGCCCGTTATTCTACCATTGGCACTGCCCGAGGGTGCCACCCTTCTGTGCGAGGGGGATTTTTCTATTTCTGTTTTTCCTTGGGTTGAGGGTAGGCTGAAACTACGGGGTTCGCTTACTGAAGAAGATGCATTTATTTTTGGCGAGATGCAGGGTCGTCTGCACAAAGCGCTGGCCGATTATCCAGCTGAGGATCTGCCCGAGAACCTTACTGGTTCCTTTTGGGATACGAACACCACCTACCGTACGCTGGAGCGGATTGAGACAGAGGTACAAAAACAATGCAACGATCCAGAAGTCTCCGGCCCTATCTTGGAAGGAATTTGGGTGCAGAAAAGTCTACTAGATGTAGGATGCGCACAGCCGGTTTCCGCATTTGCAAAAATCCCTCGGCAGCCTGTTCATGGAGACTACCATGATGGGAATGTTCTTTTTCGAGAAAATGGACAAGTTCTTGCGGTTGTCGATTGGGAAATGGTAGGCCGGCTTCCCAAAATCTTTGAGCTTGTCAGGATGCTATCCTTTTCGCGAATGGTTGAGGAACCTCTGATCGGATCGTACCTTCAAGGATATCGCAGCTGGGTAGACATCACCGAGGATGAATGTGAAGCAAGCATTGAAATGTGGTGGCAAAGTATCTTACACGATACGTGGGCCCTGCAAAATGTATTTCTTGACGGGAATCATCGTGCGCTAAAATTTTTGCCCTACGCGCGCGAACGGGTCAGGATGTTTTCAAAAAGAAAATTTCGAGAACATCTTGTGGCAAGGATGCTTCGTCTAACCCCGCAATGAAAACGATCCTAGATTGAGGTTTTCGAAACGTTTCTCCAATTCTCCAGGTGAAACTCTCGCATCCCTGGAACATGCTCTGCCCGAGGCAGGGGCATTGTCTCTGCTGCCAGTGCATCCTTCGTTTGTACAAGTTTTGCCAACCTATCCAAATAGTGCAAATCTTCTTCAATCATGGTTTGCGCTTGAGTTCGGTTGAGAAGAGGACCATGCCCAGGGATAACGGTGGTCACCTTAGGGAGAAGCAATAGAAATTTTGTGAGGGTGTTATGGTACTCATTTAAATCTTCGACGAATGGGATCTCACAAGGAGAAAGATAATCGCCCGCAATGAGAGTCTGTAAATCGGGAAGGTAAAGACCCAGCCCATCTTGGGTATGCCCCGGTAGCAAAAGAGCGATTCCTGTAAAGGTACCTATCTGGATTTCTTCTCCCTCCTTAGGATCAAAAAGCTTGTCTGGCCAGGAAAGAGGCTTCTCTCGCTGAACATACCACCTCGCATCGAAGTTGAGAGCGTCTGTGAGATTTTTTTGTGCCTCAAGAGAATTGCATTTGATCGCTTCTTTTAACCAGGGACTCACCCATACGTCTGCATGAGGAAACGAGGGGATGCCTGCAATATGGTCCCAGTGACCATGGGTGAGTAGCAAGGACGGTTTTAGTTGTTGGAACGTGAGGTACTGGGAGATTGCATGGATCTCAGCCGGAAAATAGCCTGGGTCCACTACCAGACAGGAGTCTTTGTCTGCAATCAGAACGCTATTCAGCTGCCAGATTCCACTTGTAAATCGTTTTATTGAAGGGACCATCAGGATTTTCTAGCAAAGATCAGCGAGGTAAGCAATCCGTTCTTTCCTAGAGACAACAAACCGCCTGCTTTGCTCCAAAAGGGTTTCCGAACCAAGCTCATTTTCGATGAATCGGCTTTTTCAGGATACTCTCAAGCTGTTTGATGACCTCAAGGGTGGCATGTTCAGTAAAGCAATGAAAGAGAAAATGACGCTTTCCGCTGAGGAGCAGTAAAGAAATATCCCAATAGCGAGAGATTGCCACTCTTCCCACGCGGACTCGGGCAAGAACTTCGATGGATTGGATGTCTTCGAAAGAGAAACGCTTCGTCCACGGAATAAAGAAGAACAGGCCTTTGGAAACAACCGTTCTGGCCTCTCCATCCAGATAGACAACCTTCCGAAGGAAGCTACCGGATATCATCAAAAAAGCGAACAGAAGAATTCCTAAATAAGGAATGGGATCAAAATAGGAGTTTGCTCCTGGGGAGGACAAAAAGAAGTGCTGATAAAACCGCTTGATTGGTATGCTAGCAATCACAGCACCAATCAAAATAAATAAAACGCATACGACTTTTGATAATTTGAAGTGGTGCAGGATTTTTTGATGAGGGGAAGGTTTCATAGAATTCCTATCAAGTCTTTTTCTTGCCTCGAAACAGCCGCTGAAATGCGGAGGCAGGCTCATCCTTGGCCGCTTCACTCGCAGGGGTTGTGGGGCCAAGATGAGGAGCAAGCTGTTCAACCAGAGACTTGGCTTCGGAAGCCAGCTTTTTGGGAACCTTGACGATAAATCGGACGATCAGGTTGCCATGCCCTCGCCCTCGGACGTTAGGAACCCCCCGTTTTGGCAAAACCCGCTCCTGCATAGGCTGTGTGCCTGGCTCAACAGCAATGTTTTCTTCCCCATCTAGCGTAGGGATACGAACCGTGGTGCCTAACGCTGCTTCGGCAAATGTTAGGGCAACGTCCACCCAAAGGTCATCTCCTTTTCGGCGAAAACGTTCATCGGGTTTTACCCGGAATAGGATGTACAGATCTCCCGGTTGCCCCCGTGGGTCCGAAGAGGCATCTCCAAGACCGGGCATTCTTAGCCGAGTTCCATCGTCGACTCCGGCGGGTACTTGAACCAAAACTTTTGCGGTTTCGGGAATCTGTGTATTTCCTCGGCACGTGGGGCATTTCTCATGAATAATCACCCCCTGCCCGTGACATTGGGTGCATTCCGTAGCAATCGTAAAGAAACCCTGACGATGAGCAACTTGACCTTGGCCGTGACAGGTACGACACGTGGTTGGTTTGGTCCCTGGTTTTGCACCACTTCCTTGGCAGGTTGTGCAGCGGGTGTGACGTTGGACCTCGATTTCCTTCTTTGTTCCTTTGGCAGCTTCAAAAAAATCGAGCTCCATAGTTTCTTGAAGGTCCTCGCCTTCAGAAACCCGGTTTCCTCCAAAAATATCGGAAAATGCAGAAAAGATATCCTCAAAGTTACTAAATCCTCCAAACCCTGAAGAGGCTCCTGCGACCCCTTGGTGGCCAAACCGGTCGTATCGTTGTCGTTTCTCAGGGTCTGAAAGAACCTGATAGGCTTCAGCGGCTTCTTTAAAGCGCTCTTCTGCTTCTCTGTTCCCGGGGTTTCGATCGGGATGGAGCTCCATGGCAAGACGTCGGTACGCTTTCTTAATTTCGCCATCGCTCGCCGTTTTTGAGATTTCTAAAATTTCGTAGTAATCGCGCTTCATACGTAGATGATTCCTGCCTTCGAGAAGAAGATTGCTTTCATGAAGGGTCCTTTTTCGAGAGGGCCACGGGCTGCTCTTGTCTATGAATCAGCCAAATCTGCCTCGATTGAACTTCTTCAGATTGCCTCACAATGACGTTAACAACGTTCAACCCTGGCCACAAAGGAATGTTTGAATGAAGCTGCATCTGCTTCTTATCTTTCCCAAGCCGATTTGATTGATAAAAGACCTTTCTGTCCTCAACCTTAGCGGTTGTATTGCGGACAAAGACAAAAGCGTCTCGGATCTGCTCGTTATCCTTGGCAAGCAGGTCCAAAGTAAACGTAGCATTCTGAGTCCATAGGGGAGGGTGGGCTGTCTCGAGAATAGGAGGAGTGACTTGCCAGCTCCAAGTGAACTGAGGCCGTGCAACCCCCCTCTTTAGTTGCCCTTTGGTCTGAGGAATAAAGCCTGGCACTCCGGGGCCTAGGGTGACTCGAACAAATCCAGCTTCGACAAACATTTTCTCTACGGGGAAAGAGCTTTCTTTTTTTGCATACCCGATCACAGTGGCTTCCTTGGCGGCTCCAACGTAGATTTCCGAATCTTGGGTAAGGAAAAAAGAATTGAACGTGGGCTCTGACGAGGTTGGCATCGTTTTCGCAATGGGAAATTCTAACTTATCGGTGACCCCCTCAATCAGCTTTGCATCGTACACCTGAATTTCAAATCGAGCCTTTTCATCGACAAAGTCTGGAAGAATATCAAAAGTAAATTGAATGCTATCGTTTTGACCCTGAGGCGGAATGGAGGGTAACTCAAATCTTCCCTGGTTCACAATGAGGTTCTCCCCACTCAAGCTTTTGAGGAGGGCCACGGGTTTAAGCGCTGCTCCAGCTCCTACGTTTTCTACAACAACGTGGAGGCGAAGAGATTCCCCCTTTTGTAACAGGCCATCCCCGTTTGCGTTTGGCCCACTGTCGATAAGCTGATACCTGTAGGCAAATCGAGGTCTTGGCAATTCTTCAATCTCGACTCGTACTGTTTGGGGAGCCGGAGCGAATCCATTCTGTTCAAAAAAGTTTACTTTTACATCATCGACCCGAGAAAGGGAGGCAGATTGAATCTTGACCGGGGTTTGCCACATCTTTGTTTCCCCAGGTTTAATATGACCGAAGACAAATTCTTGTTCTTCAAAGACCAAATTTTCGGACTTGAGCTGAGCTCGAACCTGGCCTGCCGGCCCCTTCCCTTGGTTCCGTACCAAGATAGAAATCGTAATCGTATCCCCAGCTTTCACTTTATTTCCAACCTGATCAGTTCGAATGAGGGCAGAAAGAGAAGGCGGATCCATATTCGGAGGTACAGGCTTCCAGTCAATACCGAGTTCACCTAGCGCCTCAATGACTTTACTTTGCTCCTCTCCCTGTTTTCTCGCAAAGAAAGTCTTTGCACTGTATGTCGAGATCATATCTTCTCGGTTGAGTGACCCAATCGAGGCAAGTAATTCTGACGAGATTAAGATCAGACGATCTGCAACAAACTTGGGTTCGGGATTTTCTAGGTCTTCCCCATCCAAAAGATCATCAAGGTTCGGTTCTTCCAACTCGTCGTCCTCCTCCTCCTCTTTTTTTGTGGGAGCCTCTTTTTTAGAGGAAGGAGATGTTTTCTCAGACGAGGTCTTGGGGTCCACATAGTAATACCGCAGAGAAAGCAAAGGTTTCTCGTTTCTTATATTCTCCGAGGTTAAATGAGCATCCAGATCGTCTTCACGTTTCCCTTGGTATGTGTTAAATAAAGAGACACGATTTTTTTTCACTAGCATGGGTTCAAGGCCCACATCGGGGATGATCCCCACAGATTGGATAGACTGGTCACCTGGAGTCAGATACTGGTCTACGGTTAGCTTTAACCCAGATCCGTCCTTCATATCGATTAAATTTTGGACAGACCCTTTCCCAAAGGTGCGTTGACCCAAAACGATCGCCCTTCCTAAGTTCTTAAGGGCTCCCGCTAAAATCTCTGAAGCAGAAGCAGAACCCCCGTCCACCAAAACCACCATCGGGACCGAGGGTTCTAAAATTGCACGGTTGGCCCGTGCCTCTTCGCGATTGTGATGCCCTGTAATGCTAACGATTGTTCCGCTGCTTACAAACTCATCCGCAACTTTGACGGCTTGGTCTAGTAAGCCTCCAGGGTTTCCTCGGAGGTCTAAAACCAATCCTGCAATCTTTTGGGTCTTATTTAGATCGAAAAAAGCCTTTTTTAGTTCAGAGATGGTATTTCGGCTAAATTGGCTGATACGAACGTATCCGATCGATTTGCCTACCGCTGTAAGCAAATGATGAGTGACATTCTGTACAGAAATCTCTTCTCGATTGAGCCAGATGCGTTTGGGGGTAGTCTCGTTCGGTTTTGCCACCCAAACCTCTACCTTAGTCCCTGACAGCCCACGCAGGCGATCAACAGCATCAGTAATTGCCATATTAATGGTAGACTGGTTCCCGATCCGTAAAATTCGGTCGCCCTTCCGGATTCCTGCACGCCAAGCAGGCGTATTCCGGAGAGGTCTTATCACCGTGAGTTGCCCTTTGTAGATACCGACAACCATACCTACCCCATCAAAATGCCCCTGGGTCGAGGAGCGTAGTTCCTTGTTGAGCTGAGGTTCTAAGAGCCTGGAGTGAGGATCTAACGTAGAGAGCATTCCATTGATGGCAGCATACTCGATTTTTTTTGCCTCATCCTCAGTCGGAGGAGTGGTAAGGTTAGTTACAACAAAATTGAACACATCCGTAAGGATGGTTGGAATCCAAAAGGGGGAGGGTTCCTTAGGAATTTGGTATTCTCGAACTGCTGTGTCTACCCGTACCACAACCCGAGTATTTTCTGCATTGGCCTCTACCAGAACTTCGGCAACTTGTTCTTCAATCCCGCGGAGGGCCCCAAGGACCATTTTCGTTGGATTCACCCGGCTTGGGTCAACGTACTCATTGTAGATAAGCAGCATGGTCGCATTCAGCACATCGAGCTGAGACACCTGCTGAATTTGGGGAGGGGTTGGCTGCTGCTGTACAGGCTGTGGTAAGGTCGAGCTTGACTTATCGTTGCACTTGGGAGTTCCGCAGGTCACAAGGAAAAGTAGGAGAAAGAATAGGCTTCCCATTTGGGCGAAGGCTGTCTTCAAGGGTCGGTTTGCCTTGGGAAGTGAATAGGATAAGAAAGACATACGCGGCTCACCGCGATTTGATCGCTTGGTCATAATTCTTCTTTAGTTAGGTTGCTACAGAGTAAAATAGATCCGATCGCTTGCGCCAATCTTTTTTTATCGATACAGTACCAAATCTATGAGCCATCCGTCATCAATGAATCGATCTTTGTCACAAAATTTAGAAGAAAATGAAGGGTTTGATCAGATTCTCCAGCAACTTCGCCAGATTGTTGCCCGTCTGGAGCAGGGGAATTTGCCCCTCGAGCAGGCTTTGTTAGCTTTTGAGGAGGGCGTCCGTCTCTCAAAAAGAGGGTCAGAGATCCTTGAGAGTGCAGAGCATCGGGTTGAGCTTCTGATCCGGAATGAGGATGGAAGTGCAGAAATCAAACCCCTGGATATTGATATCGGTGGAAAGAATACATAAAGTAGCTTTGCAAACAGAACACGAACAAAAGATTTTTGTTTGTACGTAAAGCATACGTTAGCGTGGCTTAAGGAGAACCTTTGAAAACAATCCTAATTATTGATGATAGCCGTACGATGCGGAGGATTTTTGAAATCCTTCTTACGCCGCCGGCTTATCAACTTGTCTTTAGCACAAACGCTCATGATGCAGAAACGCTCGTCCATCAGGGGATTGATCTCGTACTAGTAGACGTAGGGCTTCCCGGGAAGCAGGCGTATCCGCTTGCTCAAAGGGTAGGCTCCTTGGCAAAGATACCCGTGATCCTTTTGGTTAGTAAATTTCATCCTTACGAGCAAGACTTGGGTCAAGAATTGGGAAACTACACCATTTTGAAGAAACCGTTCGATTCGCAGATTGTAAGAAGTACAATCGCCGACACACTCTCGGGAGTGAAAGTGGGGTCGAACGCGCTGGTTGTATCGCCATCCGCAGGTCTGTCCCCTCACACAAGTCCGCCTCCTAAAGAGGAACAGGAGGCGGATTCCTGGCCCGAAGATACAGCCAGGCATGAGGGCATGGGAATACCTAAAATGGTCCCTCTCATGCCCCGGCTTCCTTTTTTGCCCCGCGCTCCTTTACCGGCCCCAGTTGTATTCGCGTTAGAGCAAATAGCTAGACGAGGGCAAGCGTACGAAGCGATTGCTCAGCTTAGCGTAGAGCAGATTCAAAAGATTGCTTGGGAAGTTGTACCAGAACTTGCCAAGGCTATCCTGAAAACCGAGCCTGAAAGCCACACAGAACAAGAATTTATCAAAGAAAGACCAAGACTTACATGACCCAAGAAATCCTTGCCAAAGCTTATGAACCTGGAGATGTTGAAGAAAAGTGGTACCGCACTTGGGAAGAGCAGGGATATTTCCATCCTAGCGCTGATACCCCAAAGATGCCATTTTGTATCACCATTCCCCCTCCCAACGTGACTGGGTCTTTGCACATGGGCCATGCCATGTACGTGATTCAGGATGTGCTTGTCCGCTATTATCGGATGCAAGCGTACAATACACTTTGGCTCCCTGGAGTGGACCATGCAGGGATCGCAACACAGCTGGTGGTAGAACGAACCTTGGCGAAGGAAGAAGGTATTGCTTCCAGGCATGATCTAGGGCGGGATGCATTTTTAGAAAGAATTTGGCGATGGAAGGAAAAGTCGGGCAATCGGATCTCTAAGCAGTTAAAAGTGTTGGGATTTTCTTTGGATTGGCAGCGCAGCCGGTTTACCATGGATGAGGGTTTTTCAAGGGCAGTGAAGGAAGCGTTTGTTCGTCTTTACGAAGAAGGACTGATCTACCGAGCGTACCGGTTGATCAATTGGTGTACCCGATGTTTCACCGCCCTTTCTGATCTAGAAGTAGAGACGACCGATGTGGATGGGAAAATCTGGCACATTGCGTATCCAGTGGTTGATGCTAACAAGGGAGAGCAGCTGATCGTAGCCACGACGCGTCCCGAAACCATATTTGGTGATACCGCGGTCGCTGTTCATCCAGAAGATCCAAGGTTTCAGCATCTGATTGGGAAGCGGGTTCGCGTGCCGTTGACAGAGCGTACCATCCCTGTGATTGCAGACCCCATCTTGGTTTCGATGGAGTTTGGTACTGGGGCCGTGAAGGTAACGCCAGCTCATGATTTTAACGATTTTGAGACGGGCCAGCGACATAAGTTAGAGCAGATCTCCGTCTTTACCCCACAAGGCAAGCTGAATGAGAATGCGCCCAAAGAATTTCAGGAACTGTCCATTGCCGAAGCACGAAAAAAGGCCCTCACCCTCCTAGAGGAGCGAGGTCTTTTGGCTTCAGAGAAGCCCCATAAGATTGGCCTTGGGCAATGTTCACGCTGTGATACCGTGGTTGAGCCTCTTCTGTCGATGCAGTGGTTTGTAAAAACGGAACCCCTAGCAAAGCCCGCCATCGAGGCGGTAGAGCAGGGGAAGACCAAGTTTGTTCCTGCAAACTTTACGGACGACTATTTCAGGTGGATGCGGAATATCAAAGATTGGTGTATTTCTCGTCAGCTTTGGTGGGGGCATCGGATTCCTGCCTGGTACGATAAAGATGACGAAACGAAGGTTTATGTGGCTCGCACTGAAGAAGAGGCGCAGAAGCAGGCAGGCCATAAAAACCTACGGCAGGATGACGATGTGCTAGATACTTGGTTTAGTTCGGCGCTGTGGCCGTTTGCAACGCTTGGCTGGCCAGATCCAACTCGAGACCTAAAGACTTTCTATCCAAACACCGTGATGGAAACGGGCCATGACATTTTATTTTTCTGGGTAGCCCGCATGATGATGATGGGGATGCACTTTATGAAAAAAGCTCCCTTCCAAACTGTGCTACTTCATGCTTTGGTGGTCGATGAGAACGGCGAAAAGATGTCGAAAGTAAAGGGGAATGTAATCGATCCTTTGCATTTGGTTTACGGAGCTACGATCGACGAGGTGTTGGGTTTCTCTCAAGAGAAGTTGCCTAGCAAGAAAGAAAAAGAGGAAGCATTTGCCAAGTACAAAAAAGCATTTCCTCAGGCTGCGGCGACCTATCCAAATGGATTCCCTAAACTAGGGGCAGATGCGCTGCGGTTCTTCCTTTTGGTGATGGGTTCTCAGGGACGGAACATCCGGCTTTCTATCCCTCGGATCGAAGGTTACCGTCACTTTCTTAATAAGCTTTGGAGCGCCTCCCGGTTCTTCCTTATGTACAGTGGGGGCTTAGACATGGATGCCTTTTTAGAGTCACTCCAGAAGGCAAAGTCGCTTGATCATTTTGGGCTCGCCGAGCGCTGGATCCTCTCACGTTTGCACGAGGTGATTGGGGAGGTAAACGAGGCAATTGCTTCGTTTCAGCTTAGTGAGGCGGCCCAAAAGCTGTACCAGTTTTTTTGGAATGAGGTTTGCGATTGGTACATCGAGATGTGTAAGCCTCAGCTTCAATCTACCGAGCAAGATCCAGAAAGCCTTCAGGCGAAGAAGATGACCCAGGGGACGCTGGCTGTCGTGTTAGAGGTCTGTATGCGTCTTTTGCATCCGATGATTCCTTTTGTGACTGAGGAAATCTGGACCAAGCTCCCTCGATACCACGGCTCGCCCGATAGCTTGATGATTACGCTTTATCCAAGCCGAGAAGAAAAGTTTATCGACCGAGAAGTGAGCGAACACATGCAAAAGATCCAATTGGCGGTGTCGACCATCCGCTCCATTCGGTCTACGTATCAGCTAACCCAGAATGACATCCAGTTTTTGGTCAAGGTCGCTGACGAAAAAACCAGAAAACTTTTAAATACCTATCGGGATTTGATTGGGCTACTTGCGCGCACTTCTCAGGTAGAAGTGGTTGCCGAAGAGCCCCGGGGAAAAGGCTCCTTGGTCTACGTCGTCGAGGGAATGACCGTGATTCTGCCCGACGCAGGAAAGTGGCTTGACCTTCCCAGAGAAACCGCGCGTCTTGAAAAAGAAGAGCAGAAATGCGAGCAAGAACAGACGACGCTCAAAGGGCGGTTGCAGAATGAAGACTTTCTCAAGAGGGCAAAGCCTGAGGTGGTGGTAACGACGCAGAACCGGGTGGTTGAGCTTGATCAGCAGCTTGGCGAGATTCGTAAGCAAAAGCAGGTCCTTGCGTCGATTTAGGGATACGCTAATGTTGGGGCGAAGCAAGGTTGTGGCGAAGCCATGAGCGAAAAGTTACTCCAAGACCCAAAAGCGCAAGAGAGAGCGGTCCGGGATTGGATTGTTCAGGAGGCGGAAAAGGCAGGGCCGCTTGCCGCTGAATATAGTCACCGCGTTGTGGTGAGCGAATCCGATGGTCGGATGCGAACGCGTGATTTTACCAACTTCAACGATGCACAACGTTATGCAGATGATGTCGCCTCGGAGGCAGATTACCCCCCTGCGCTTGCGTTTGTACTGGATCGAGAATTTGTGATCGTGAGTGAGGGAAAACTCTATGGTTCCAGATGAAGAGGGCCTCGCCTTCTCGTTCGTCCAAACGCTAAGCCTACAAAAGGTGTTCTTTTCTAACAGGTAGGAATCGCGAGCCTTCACCGATGTTTCTCGGGGAAGACATACCAAAATCCGATGCAGAGTCCCCAAAAGATTACCACAATCATTAGGGCCAAGGGCAGGTTTTTCAAAAGGACAACTCCAATTAGAAAAACATCTTGTCTGCTGGTGGTAGGCAGCTGGAGTCGCCAAAAGGATGGTCGCAACAGCCACAAGCCCTAGGGCAGCAAAATGGATCAATTTGTGCGGTTGAGATAGCTTTTCCTCAAAGGATTGACTAAACACTGAAATCGGCTGAAATCCGAAGAGGGCTTGGACTCCCGAGAGCACAATACGAATCTCTTCAAGAACATGACCTGCCTTTTGTTCCAGGGCTTTCTGTGCCTGCTTTTCTATTCCAAAGGGTTTGTAGGTAGAAAATGAGGAAAGAACCGTTGCCGTTGCCCTAGTATAACCACCCAAAGGGGGGCACGTGAGGTCCTTTGGACTATGCTGGAGTAAAATCAAAAGAGTCCTTCGGATAAGGTTCGTTTGTAAGGGTATAATGCCACCACTCTTCGGGTAGCTCTTTAAACCCGTGCTTTTTCATCATGGCTCGCAGAAAATTTCGCAACGAGGTGGCCTTTTTAGAAACAAGCGGACTGTCGTGGTGAGAGGCCTTATGAAATAAATCATAGCTTGAACCCATGTCCATCGTGCCATCGTCTAGATAGGGAATCGAGGAACCATCCGTGAGGATCTTAGATGTTTTTTTAGGGGAATGAATCTTTCGACCTCTCTTCATGATGGTTACATCGACGGTACTCCCTCGGCAATGACCTGATCTTTTGGCAATATAGCCAAGCCGAAACAAATCTGCTTTAGGAAGGGTTGGATAATAGCTTGCTTTCGTGACTTCGTCAGATGGGTCTTCGCTCCATTTCACAAAGGCATCCACTGCCCGCTGGGGCCGGTATCCATCATACACAACGAGGGTCAATCCTTGCTTACGAAGTTCAGCCTGTACCTGGGTAAGGGCCCTGGCAGCGGGCAAGGAAAGAATGACCTGTTCTGTCACATATCCGGGAACCTTTCTGCCCATAAAGTTATCAGAGCCAAAGTACCGAGAACTTTGGACAATGGTAGGATCGATATCGTGCAGGAATACAAACCCAGCTGGGAGGGGGATTGGGACGGGCCTTTGAGGAATTGCTTGGTTGGAGGCATCGCTTGAGGTTGTAAACAGAATCACAAGGAGGAAAACAGGAACATGGAGAAGCGTCATCAAGGCACCCATTCAATTTGAATACTTTTTGAATGCTTTGCTATGTACATAGGGCAAAAATTCGAGGCCGTCAAAACTTTCCTAGCACCCAAATATTTATTTCTTCTTTCTCGGTAAAAGCATATAGTACCGATCATGAAAAGCGCCTCTTCTCGCCTTCGTTTTCCTATCGGAGAATCAGACTTCCAAAAGCTTAGAAACAAGGGATATACGTACGTGGATAAGAGCCTCTTTATCGAAGAGGTGATGGATTCTGCTGCCCTGGTGCTTCTTCTTCCTCGGCCCAGGCGCTTCGGCAAAACTTTAAATCTATCTATGCTTCGGTATTTTCTCGAAAAATCCAGCGAAGATCGGAGAGATTTGTTTAAGGGGTTACAGGTCGAGCATTCACAAAGCGCGCAGGCTCACTTTCAGAAGTACCCGGTCATCTTTCTCACCCTCAAAGATGCGAAGCAAGATACCTGGGAAGAGTGCCAGAAAAAAATTCGTGAACTTCTTTCTGCGCTCTACAAAGAACACGATTACCTTCTTGACGCCAAACATCTTTCTAAGCACGAGAAAGATTTATTTACGGCCATCATCAAAAAAGAAGCTGAGATTTCTGATTGCGATAGCGCACTCTATTATCTTTCTAAATACTTACACGACTACCACAAGCAAGCTCCTGTCGTTCTAATTGATGAGTACGATAGTCCTTTGCATGCTGCGTTTGACAAGGGCTACTATGCCCCGGCGATTTCATTTTTTCGTACATTTCTTTCCTCTGCGCTTAAAGATAACGCCCATCTGGAAAAGGGTGTACTGACGGGGATTTTACGGGTCGCAAAAGAAAGCATCTTCTCAGGGCTCAACAATCTGGCGGTGTTCACCCTGCTGAATCCCCGATTTTCGCGCTGGTTCGGGTTTACTGAAGAGGAGGTCACAGACCTGGTAGCCCGGTCGAATCTTTCGCACATGATGTCTGAGATCCAGAAATGGTACAACGGCTACTTGTTTGGCAAAACCACAGTGTATAACCCCTGGTCAGTCATCCGGTACCTAGATGATCCGGAGGCTGGTCTGAATCCCTATTGGATAGCCACTGCTTCGAATACCATTGTTCAAAGTGCACTTTTTCAAAGACATGGCAACGTTCGAGCGCAGATCGAGGCTCTTTTGCAAGGTGGCTGTATAGAAAAACGGATCGATGAAAACATCGTGATGCAAGACATTCCTAAAAGCGAGCTTGTGCTGTGGAACTTTCTGTTGTTCTCGGGGTACCTCAAGGCCAAAACGTACTATCAAAAACCTGGGGGAGAATGGTTTGCCTCGATGTGCATTCCTAACCAAGAGGTCATGTTTGATTTCCGTGCGATGACCGAACGCTGGTTTGCAGAGCTTATGCCCTCTACCGAGAACGTAAGCCTATTTTTTCAACAGTTGCTTGAAGGAAAGGGTGAAAAGGTACAATCGTATCTTCAAGAAATCTTGCTGACCAGCCTATCCTACCACGACCTGGCCGCTGAGGTAGCGTACCATACCTTTGTACTAGGGCTGCTTGCGAACCTAAGTGCAGACTATGAGGTTTCTTCCAACCGAGAGTCTGGCTTTGGCCGCTATGACGTGATGGTTTCGCCAAGAGAGAAACATCGTCCCGGGGTGGTGATCGAATTAAAGGTATTAAGCAAAGAGCCGAGCGAAGCAGAAGTCACTCAGATGCTCGATCAAGCACTAAAGCAAGTTGAAACGAAGCAGTATGCACAAGCTGTGAAAGCAAAACAGCCCTCGGTCATCCACGGCTATGCAATGGTATTTTCGGGGAAACAGGTTTGGGTAAGACATCGCATCATCTCGAATTAGGTCTTGATTCTCATCAAACTTTATGAAGGATCGATGAGGCCGGGCTGGAAAGACGCTGTAAGTGATGCTTTCTTGAAGAAGTTGCTATTTATAGCTCTCCATGAAATGATACGTTCATCTCTAGGAATCCAAGCGTTATGAAGATGTTTCTTAAACATATAAACATTTCAGGGTACAAATCAATTCGTTCGATGAATTTGGCTCTTCGTCCTCTCAACGTGCTGATTGGTGCAAATGGCGCAGGGAAATCAAATTTTCTTTCATTTTTTAAGCTGCTCCAAGCTTGTGTCGATGGTTATGCGCAGTTAGAGGCCTATGTACAGGAACAAGGGGGAGCAAATCATCTTTTGTATTACGGCGCCCAGGAGACAAAGGAAATCCGCTCGAAGCTTGTTTTTGAAGTGGAAAAGGAACTTTTTGATTTAGTTTCTTCTTTGATCCCCCAAGAGGGTGATCAGCTCAAATATTCTTTACCGGTTACCGTATCGCGAACCCCTGCAGGCGAATCAATTCAAGTACAAGCTACCCATTTTCTCGAGCAAGAGGTTTTACATTGGGCAGTTCATCATTGGGCAGTTCATCGCTTTTATCAGCCCGACCCAAAATCTTCGGCAAAAACACTATCGAGCGTGCACGACCAATTAACTCTTCGGGCGGAAGGACAAAATATTGCAGCTCTTCTTTACAAATTGTATCAATATCAAGAAGACGCTTCAAATTTGCATTTGTCAAAAGCTTACGAAAAAATTCGAAAAACGATTCAACTTGTTGCTCCATTCATAGAAGATTTTATCTTTGAACCTCTCCGTAGTGGGGATATTACACTACAGTGGAAAGACCGTAAGTCTGGACACGTATTCGGTGCCTATCAGCTGTCCGACGGCACGTTAAACTTCATATGCCTTGCGACGCTACTATTACAGCCGGAGCTGCCTCATTTAATTTTTATCGATGAACCTGAGCTGGGGTTACATCCTTATGCAATCGCTTTATTGGCAGGAATGCTAAAGAGTGCCTCTGTCTATACGCAGTTAATTGTTTCTACTCAGTCTGTTACCCTTCTTGAGCAACTAGAAGATCCAGAAGATGTGGTAGTGGTAGAGAGAGAAAACAACCAATCCACCTTTCGAAGGTTATCTTCAGAGGATTTGGCAGATTGGCTTAAGGACTATTCGTTGGGCGAACTTTGGCAGAAAAATCTCCTGGGTGGCCGTCCATGATACGGATCAATATTTTGTGCGAAGGGCAAACCGAGGAGAGGTTTATTAAGGAACTCTTGGTGGATAAATTTAGCAAAAAAAAGATCCATCTTTTTCCTAGGCTTATTCATACGAGTAGAACTGGTAGAGGCGGACATGTGAATAACTATGCTCATATTCAGAGGGATGTCTTAATGCTTCTAAATGATTCTTCTGCCTATGTTACAACAATGCTCGATTATTATGGTCTTCCAGACAATTTTCCTGGAATGTCGCCAGTTGGGCAAGGGGATTGCTTTCAGAGAGCAGAAGAGATAGAACGCAAATTTCATGAGGATATTTGTACTTCCTATCAAAAGCGCCGAAAAAGAGAATTATTGCCAAGTCGATTTATTCCAAATTTGATCCTGCACGAATTCGAGGGTCTGATATTTAGCTCGCCTTTAGCTATGCAGGAAATCCTACGACAGAATATTTTGTCTGATATAGAGAAAATACTTTCTTCCTATCAATCTCCCGAAGAAATTAATGATTCGAGAGAAAGCTCGCCGTCCAAACGCCTCAAGAAGATCTATCCAGCCTACAATAAAGTATTCGACGGAGTCTTGATTGCAAAAGAAATAGGCCTTCCCACGATCCGAAAACGCTGTCAGCATTTCGATGGTTGGTTGAGGAAACTTGAAGCTTTGAACGATCACGAGGGTGAAACCAAATCCATCTGCTCTTGAGATAAGATTGCCCTGTAGGTTTTTCCAAAAACTAAGAATAAAAATCAAAATAGATGGAATCATCTCAATGAATTTATTGTCAGAACCGTTGCTTTTTTATAGTATGCTTTTATGACAAACCTAAGGTTAAACAGACCCTTCCTTGCCGCACTATGTTTGCTGGGGATGGCGGTAGGGTGTGGTTCTAATGAAATCGCCAAAGGCAAAGAAGAACCTGTAAAGCCAGCGCTTGGACCAGCAGTGCCTGGCTCCCCCAATCAACCCTACGATAGTACGAAAGATCCTGCTCAGCAGGCTGCGTCCACATCGCCAGTAGTCGACCCAACCAAGGCAACCAAATCTCTAGAACAAATCCCTGTAACCGTCACACAATTTTTCTTTGCCCAGGGAATTACCAAGGAAAAATCACCTAAAATCACTATCTCCGCTTCAGAAGTTCCAGAAAACTCATCAATGCTCCAATTTTCTGTCCTCCTTAAGGGAAACATTTGGCCAAAATGCTTTTATTTCCACGTTTATCGGGCCGACAAGAAACTGGGAGAGGTTTACCATTGCCACGAACCAAAGAAAAAAGAGCTCGAAGCAGGGACAGCTTACATCGGAAGTCAACCTATTCTTTCAAGCTGGCTCAAGCGTGGTGAGGGGTACCGAGTCGACCTTTTTTCTGATAACAAGCTGTTGGGGTCCTATCCCTTTAGCGTAGTTTCGGTAGACTCCACAAAGCCAATCGTGCCTTAAGAGATGGAAATTCATATCCCTCTAGCATCTTAGGGAATCACTACTTCTTTGTTAGGGGCGCCCCCCTGCTTTCGCAGTGATAGAAGAAGACCCCGTTGTCTTTTTCATCAAAAACCATGTCCCCAAAGCAATCAAGAATGTTCCAAACACCATGTAAATGTGGATCTTTTCTTTGAGAAACAAGAATCCCCAAAACATCCCAAAGACAGGGATCAAAAAAGCCACCGTCATGGCTTTTGTAGGACCTAGCTCAGCCAGCAGCTGATAAAAAAGTAAAAAGGCAAAGGCGCTACAGACCAGGGAAAGCCCCAGCAGACAGAGTACAATTCGAGCATCGATCTTCCCATGAATACTCTGTGTCGCCGAAATTGGAAGCATCAAAAGTCCCACAAGAAATTGGCTGCATCCTGCCATGCCTATTGGTTTTACGGTCGTTGCAAATTTTTTAATGTAGACTCCAGCAAGACCGTAGCAGAACGTAGCCCCTAGGCATGCCAGCACGGCATAGATAAATGGGGCGGTCACTTTGGTGGGACCGAGATTTACGACGAAGCCAACACCCAGGGCCGCAATCAGAAGCCCTAGCATTTTTCGTAATGTCATCCGTTCCTGCAGCCAAAGCCAGGCGAAAATTGCGCCAAACATAGGGGTGGTTGTATTTAGGATGGCTTCGTACGAAGCTGGGATCGAGAGCGCTGCAAAGGAATAAAGAGCAAAGGGAACGCCTGCGTTCAAAAACCCAACGATCAGGTAGTGTCTCCAATATTTTTTCCATTCAGGATCAAATTTCGTGAGAAGAAAATAGAGTATAAAAACTACGCCAGCAAGTAAGACGCGTAAATTGGCGGTAAGCCAAGGACCCAGGACTGGAGCAAGCACGCTCATAAAGATAAACGAGCTTCCCCAAATGGCTGCTAGGCAAAGCAGTTTTACCAAAGACAATGGTCTCATAGGTTGTGGTTCTCCTTATTCATTGTTCGATATTCAGATTCGACTTTTTAGCGGTGATTTTTGTGTAGTAGAGCACTCATTTTTATTATCTACTTATCTTTTTTTTTGATCCTATTGGCTCTAATCTGATGGCCTTCGTGGGTTAGCAGCCAGGCTTTGGTGGGAAGGCCTCCCGCATATCCGGTAAGATGGCCGCTGTGACCTACCACTCGGTGGCACGGGATGATGATCCCGATGGGATTTCTTCCTACGGCGGCTCCTACTGCACGAACAGCCTGTGGGACCCCCAATGTTCTTGCTAGTTCTCCGTAACATTGCAATGTACCGATAGGAATAGTTTTTAGATGTTGCCAAACAGCGACTTGGAAGGGGGTCCCAAGCAGCTTGAGTGGAACTGTAAATACAGGAGCCTTCCCCGAAAAGTAAGCCTGTATTTCATGCTTCGCAAACGCCAGAACATCTGTTGTTTTAGGAATGGCTCTTGCTAAATCGCCTTGGAAGGGGATTCGTGTTTGGGTTTGTGGGTAAAGGCCCACCAGGCGGTCTTCTGCCTCGTAAAGATGGACAAGCCCAATCGGGGTTTCTAATTGGTCTTTGTATAGGTGAGTGGAGGTGGGGAATAGATTTTTCATAGAAGTTGCTCCTTTGGTTGTTCCTTCATTTTTAGACCGGCTTCCCAGAGGAGGTAGGCCGCATAAGATCGAAACGGCCTGACCTGATCTAAGTTGAGGTGGGGTTGTGCTTTGCAGACTCGTTTTAGGATAAGGTCCGACGCCGGAAAGCTATCCGGGTCACTGAGACAGCGCATGCCAATATATTCTACGGTCCACGGCCCAATTCCCGGAATGGCAAGAAGCTGGGCCTTTAATTTTCGTACATCCAGGTGAGGGCTTAGCTGAATCTCTCCACGATCGATCTTTTGGCTGAATAAAGTGAGGGCCTCACGTCGTTTTTGTGTCGTTGGGAGTTGAGAAAGATCCGCGGCTGCTAATTTGCCAGGCGTGGGGAAGGAAAAAACACGCTTTCCTTCGAACCAATGCGCCTCGCCATACTGCTCCACCAGCTTAGCTGTGAGTCTCCTTGCCTGTAGGTTTGAGACAAGCTGCCCCAAAATAATACAAATCGCGGTTTCAAAAGCATCAAAGGCACCGGGTGAACGGCTTCCTAAAAACGCTTGGTCTAACTTTTGAAACGGCTTTGAGCGTTCAAAGGTCATCGAAATCAAAAGAGGGTCTGCATCTAGATCAAAAAGACGGCGTATGCCTTGGATCATGCGGTACAGCGAATCTTGCTCAAATCCATCCAGCGTTGCCAAAAGTGCACATTTGTGAGGATGGTTCTCAACAGTAAGGCGACTGATTCCCTCTTTGATTTTGCAGTATCGTACATAGCGAGCGGAAGAGATTTCTTCGACCCCGTACACTTCGTGCCTGGCTAGGTAGGACAGAAGGGCCTCCCAGCGAAATGGGGGACGGTAGCTAAGCCACAGCGTGGTTTGGTTATGGTGGGTAGGGGAGCGAAGGACAGCAGCGGAAGATTTTCTCAGCTTCGTTGGCGGCCGGTCAAATCGTTTTTGGAACGCGTCCTGAAATCGACGCAGCGACTGAAATCCTGATGCGTAGGCAATCTCGGTGACCGGAAGTTGTGTCTCGACGATCAACTTACGAGCAAGGTTCAGCCGTTGTTCCTTTTCAAACTGATGGGGTGTTTTGCCAAGCTCTTTTTGAAATAATCGCCGTAAATGCCGGGCTGTCACCCCAAAATGAGAGGCAAATTCGTCCTCGGATTCTTCCTGCATTCCAACATCGATCAATCTGCGTAAGGCTCGCTGCACCAGGGCTGACTTACCGTACCAAGCTGGAGAAAGAGGGGCTGCCTCGGGGCGACATCGTAAACAGGGCCGGTACCCTGCCTGTTCGGCCCGTTCTTTAGAATCGAAAAACTCTACATTCTCTCGCTTGGGCCTGGCCGGGCAGATAGGGCGGCAATAGATTCCTGTCGTTTTGACTCCGACAAAAAACTTACCGTCAAACCGGTGATCTCTGGCTAAAACAGCCTGGTAGTATTCATTTGCGACCTTGGTCATGGACATAGGAAGTAGCTCGTCTCTATAAAAAAGACTAGCCATTTTCGGACACGAACCCTGATTTGATTTCGGCGAAGATTAATTAGGGCGTGTTCATGCAAGCATCGGTTGCTTTATCTGGGGCAAATGAATACCCCAGCATAAACCCACCGGCAACCATGCCTGCAGCACCTAAGCCCATGGCTACGCCTCCCCCAGGATGGGTGTTCCAAACACATCGAGCCTCTGGGGGACGACCAGGTTGTGGTGAATAAGTACAGTCTCCACCTGCGGGGGTGTTATGAATCGACCAGAGGACGCCTCCAGTGATCAGGCTGGCTGCACCAACACCTAGCAAGGTAGCCCCGGCAATGCGGAGACCCCGCTTGGTTTTGGTTAAACTACAAGACTTTTTCCCAGAAGAGATAGGGGCTCCTAGAGAGGAAACTGTTGAAGAGAAAGAAATAGGGGCTGAGGAAATCGTAGTTGGGATTTCTGCACAATGCAGGAACATAATTGAGAATATGATAACCAGGGCGATACGGATGCGGGGCTTCATAGGGAGTTTATAAAGAATTTACCTTTAAAAAGGAAGACTTTCCTCACGAGGTGCTCGGAATCAAAAATTTAGCATTCAGCCAAATTTTGTGAGGACAGTGAAAGACCCGATCGGCTAAACTCTATTTGCACGCATTATCTACTTTTCCTGGGACAAAGGAATACCCTAGCATAATTCCCCCAGCGAGCATGCCTGCACTGCCTAGCCCCATGGCCAGGCCTCCTCCGATGCGAGTATCCCATCTACACGGAGGGCGTAGAGGACCAACTTCACAGAAGCCTCCCGCTAATTTGCCATCAAAAGACAAGAGGACTCCACCAGCAATGAGGCTGGCTGCACCCACACCTAGTAGGGTTGCGCCTGCAATGCGAAGCCCTCGCTTTGTCTTGGACAAACGGCAGGATTTTTTCCCTGAGGGAGTCATTGCATCCTGAGGCGATGATGGAGAAAAGGTTGGAGTGTTTTGTAAAGAAGAGGAAACCGCGCCTGGCGTTTCGGCACAATGAACAAACAGGAGAAAGAAGATACTTGCAAAAGCTACAAAAATACGGGGTTTCATCAGGTTCTTTATAGACGATTTCTACATAAAAAGAAAGGCGCTCATTGTCCTAACTGGCTTCTTGAACCTTCTTGTTTTACATTCTGGGAGGATGCTGTAAGGAAAATAAAATTACCTATTTCGATTTGACTTATGGGACGCAATAGGCCTGATTCAATCGATTGCTGCAAGTCGGACATCCAGAGGGTTGCTTATGAGCCCGTTTTTCATAAATTTCTTGACACCATCTTTTCTTGTAGTAGGTTTTGGATGGAGGTAACTAATGAAAAATACTCACAAAACGTATTTGTTTGCAGCATTAAGCTTGTCGCTATTATTGTCAATGATTGCCTACAAAGATGCTTGGGCTTCCTCTTGTGCTCGGGACGCTTATTGCTGTGGTTCAGGGTGTGAAGGGTTGGACCCTCAGGGCACAAATTGTATGTGGGGTGTAGGATATTATGGAAGAACACCGATTGTTTCTTCGCGAGATCCCTCAAAATTAATTGGTATTGTTGAGCTTATCTATTCTTCACGATGTGACGCAAATTGGAGCAGGGTAGAGACGATGGGCGATGGTTGGGTTGAAACCTTTGTTTCTAAACCTCCTTCGCGATATGGCCGGGTAGTTGCCCGCTCGACAAGTGCTACTGCTCACTATGTATGGTCCAAGATGACTGATGGAAGTAGAAGGCAAGAAGCCCTAGGTTCAGTTTCCTTAGATACTGGGGATAGTGGATATAGTTTTACCCCTGCTTATTAATTATTCTTTTCTCTCTACTCAATCCCACGAATTTCTCTATGGTTTGAAGAGCTGAATTCTGCCGTAGATCTTTTAGTGGGTGGCCTTTTCCGAAAGGTGGTCTCGTAGCCTTCACACGTCACCATTAAATTACCAACTCGCTCACATTCCGCAATTCTTCAACCTCTATTTCTGAGACCGCTTCTAGGTTACCTATAGGCATTTGTCCATCCATAGATCACTTAGGTATCTATTTACACGTACCGTCTGATTTACCTGGGATAAAAGAGTACCCCAGCATAAAGCCGCCGCCGAGCATGCCTGCAGCGCCTAGACCCATGGCGATCCCTCCCCCGGTACGAGTTTTCCAAATACAATTATCAGGTCGAGCTCCAACAAAGCATGTGTCTCCTGTTTCTTTTCGATCGAGGGACCAAAGCACCCCGCCTGTAATCAAGCTGGCCGCACCTACCCCCAGCAGGGTAGCGCCTGCAATACGAAGTGCTCGCTTGGTTTTGGACAAACTACAGGATTTTTTCCCTGATGCAGTAGTTGGCTCTTGGGGTAGCGATAAAGAGAGGGGGGAGGTGCTACCGGAGGACACAACGCTTGGCGTTTCGGCACAATGAACAAACAAAAGAAAGAAGATACTCGCAAGAGCTATAGAAATACGCAGTTTCATAAATATCCTTATAAACAATTTTCTTCTAAAAAGGAAGGCGCTAATTATTCTGACTGGCTTCGCGAAATTTCCAAATTTTGGCAGGCTACCATGTGGGTATCTATTTACAGGAATCATCCGATTTGCCCGGGATAAAAGAATACCCCAGCATGAAACCACCGGCGAGCATCCCTGCACTCCCTAGACCCATGGCAATACCACCTCCCAGCTTGGTATTCCAAAGACAATAGGGCTGGAGTTCTCCTCTGTAGCTACACCACCCTTCTTTTGGTTGCTCATGCAGCGACCAAAGAACCCCACCGGTGATGAGGCTGGCCGCGCCAACGCCAAGTAGGGTAGCTCCGGCAATGCGAAGCCCTCGCTTGGTTTTGGACAAACCACAGGACTTCTTCTCCAAACTTGTAGTCGTAGATGCTCCTTGGGAGGAGGCTAAAGAGAGAGCAAAGGTGCCGCCTCTCGAAGAGATGGCACTTGGCGTGTCTGTGCAGCGGGCGCACAGAAGAGCCAACATACTTAGGGTAGCTATAAAAAAATGAGGTTTCACAAGTTTCTTTATAGAGGATTTTTTCTCTAAAAGAAAGAGTCTTGTCGAGCGTCGATATAGGGAACCCCTTAGGGGTCACTAATGAGTTTTCCACAACGACCTGGCGCGTGGGCTTCATTCAAACTTTTTCCTCACACCCAGTAGAAACTATCTTTTCTTACGTGCATCTTCATAAAGAAAACCTTACCTTAAAGGCGAGGAGGATTCTATGGCAACCCAAAATCGACCTAGAGAAATAGCTCACGACCAACCTGTACTTAATCAAGAAGCACAAAAACAGGGAAATCCGCCTAGCAGTGGCTACAATCCGGAAAATCGTGCAGGCGCAGAACAAATGAGACAAGAGTCTGAGAAGCATCCAGGGAGCGAGTACAACAAAGAAAAATCCAATCGAAAAGAATGATCCTTGCAAAGGCTTTTATTTTGAGGCCTTCTAAGTGACAGGGCCCTAGGAAGTCACTGAGCGTTTTTGCAGGAATCATCTGTCTTGCCTGGGGCAAAGGAATATCCCAGCATCATTCCCCCAGCAAGCATCCCTGCTCCTCCTAATCCCATAGCAACCCCTCCCCCTGTACGGGTGTTCCAGACACAATCTGTGGGCAGGGCGCCATAACCACAGACCCCGTAGGTTAGTTTCTCGTGCAGCGACAAAAGAACCCCACCGGTGATGAGGCTGGCCGCGCCTACACCTAGCAGGGTAGCGCCTGCAATACGAAGCCCTCGCTTGGTTTTGGACAAACCACAGGACTTCTTTCCTGATCCTAGGGAGGTGTGGGTTTCCAAAGGAAGAACCGAAGAGAGAGTTAAGTCGTGCCTCGAAGAAAGCGTAGGTAACGTCTCTGTACATTGAACAAGAAAGAGAAAAAGGAGACTTGTCAAAGCCAAAAAAGCATGCAGTTTCATAAGACCTTTTTAAACAATTTCTTTGCGAAAAGGAAGGTCGTTCGCATAGGGACTAAGGTTCTAGGGTTTTTTTCACAAAGAAAGCTGGTTCCTCTTAGTATGTTTTTGACGCTTCCTCATCCCCCCACAAAAATTCTTGTGTAAGCGCTACAATCACCTCTGGCTTTTCCCGCAGCACGGCATGGCCGCAATCAATCTCTACATAGCGGCTATTTTTAATGGAGGTATGCAAATTTCGAGAAAGGCACGCAGGGATCATATAATCCTGGGTCATGCCCACCACAAGTGTAGGTACCACGATGCGCGGAAGCAGCGGCCTTAGATCCATCCGCAGGCTTAGTTCAATGCGCTTTTTCATATGGGGGAGTGGGTGGCGATCAAGAAGGGGCAAAAACTGCTCACGCTGATACTGATGTAAAAACTCCGGGTGAAACACCAGGGAGAATAGGTACCGATAGCTCAAGGCCGGATCGAGTGCCTCGAGCCGTGCCCATGTATCAAAAATCAAAAAATGTCGCCCACTTTCACTGTCTGCATGACCTCCGATAAGAATGAGCCTTCGCACGAGGCTTGGATACATGGCAGCTGTTGCGGCAGCGACCTGGGCGCCTAGGGAGGACCCTAGTAGATCGACTGGTCCTAGGTTTGCATCGCGAATCACAGCAGCAATTTGCTCGACCAAAAGTTCAAGCGACAAATCACCTTCGGGAAGGGTGGAGTGGCCACATCCCGCATAGTCGGGCACAAGCACGGTTCGTCTGTCGGTAAAACGGTGGATGAGAGGGCCGAAGGTCGAGTGTCCGTCTCCAGCGGTGCCATGCAAAAGGACAAGGCCTGGTCCTTGCCCAGCTTTTGTGTAATGGATGTTTGTCCCTGCTCCAGAAATGGAAACCATCAATGAGGATCTGAATAGCTAATTTTTATGCGGAAAGAAAGATTTTTGCCAAGCCATTGATAGGATTCTTTCATTTTTGGCATAAGCCTTGTAGACAAGGAGGCGCTGCTCGACCTATAGTAAATCTTTTGTTTCCGGAAAGAATTTCGATGAGAACCCCTCCCTTATTTAACACGCTTGGTTTATTACCAAAAAACCAGAGACGGAACGCGCTTTGTCTGTTTTTCTGCTTTGGTCTTATCTTCCATCAAACGCTTGGTTACGCAGAAATTTCCTGCACGGAGACACCGGAGGCCCAAAGCAGGAAAATTAAGGACTACGATGCTCAAATCCAGGAAACTTTATCAAAAGCTCGCAGAGGAGATCTTGAGAAAAAGCCGATTTTAAACGTTGCAGAAAATAGTTTTCAAGAATACCAAAAGACTGGCTGCAAAGATTACCTTTTGCAAAGCGTATTCCTCTATAAGAACCATTATGACTGGATGGAAAAGCCTGGTACTCCGCAAAATGCGGTTAACGAATCAACCCAAAACCAATATAAGCGGTGGCATCGGCGTCTCCAAGCGGCAGAGGAGGCCCAAGGTACCCAAGAGCTAAGCACTTCTTTTCAATCCAAGATGACGATGGACGATCTAAAGCTATACCAAACCAAGCTTACGGCCGAACAGAAACGAGTAGGTCGGCTTCTTTTTCAAAGAAATGCGATCTTGATTCCCAGTGTCGCTGCTGTAGCGGCAGGAATTACCTTAACGGCGCTTAGCTCGGTGATCCTTGCAAGAGATGGGCAGATAACTTCCGATATTGGGTGTGGCCCCTACAACGATTTCCCTTGTCAAAGGCATGCCGTCCAACCCGCGACCAACTTGGGTCTTGGCTTTGGGATTGCCTTATTTGTTGGGGGAAGTGCTGGGATTGGGGTTGCTTTGTATCGAGCAAATCACCAACCCTCACCGTTAGATCGGTGAAAAGGAACGTTTGCTCGGGTCTCACTGATTCCCGAGGGTTCTCTTATTTGCCAGCCTCGCTTGAAGCAAACACTCGCAATCGGTGTCCATCTGGATCTAATGCTGTAAAGGTGTAACCAAAGTCCATCTGCGTGGGCTCTTGCACGATTCGAAGCCCATGCTCTTTCCAGTCTTGATAAAGTTCCCTCACTGCCTGCTCATTAGCGACAGCAAACGCAAGTTCCGACCCTCCCACAGGAGTGGCGGCGGGTTCGACCGTATGCTTGGACCAAAGACCGAGCATCCAGCCAGACTCAAGTGCAAACATCGCAAATGTAGGCGAAGCCTCTACGGGTGAGGACCTAAGCAGGTACTCATAAAAGAGAGCGCTTCTTGTAGGATCATTTACATACAGTAAAATAAAGTTTGGGTTCGCCATTTCTTTTCTCCTTGAAAGGTTTTGTACCGAAACAATATGTCAGATTCTGTCAGTAGGAAAATCATTTCTATCTTTGTCAAAAGTGACAGAGCGCTCCTCACTACGTCTGCAAAGAAATATTCTCACGCCGTTCCCATTCCTTTAATAATACTTGCCGTCGCTGGGGGAATTTCGTCACAAGCCGTTCAATATTCTGGATGTGATCAAGTCGAAAATGCCGAAAGTCTTGTTTTTGCTCGCACCAGGCAATCACA
Organism: uncultured Myxococcales bacterium; assembly: GCA_964537055.1. Classification (GTDB taxonomy): domain Bacteria; phylum Myxococcota_A; class Polyangia; order Palsa-1104; family JAEUJZ01; genus CAZHYV01. The sequence goes on along the minus strand of CAZHYV010000005.1, from coordinate 13,566 downwards.
ACGCGGACTTTCTCGAGAAAACCAATGCCTAAAGGCCAAATCACACGCTGAGAAGTATGCTGCTGCTTATCTATGTAGGTTAGATTTAACTTTTGTTGCAGGCGAATAGCTTCTCGAATCAGAGGAAGATACATATTCTGTTCATAAGAAGGATCATTTCTAGATCCAATAAACAGGGTAGACTCCGTTAGTTCTGCGTGAAGCTCTTTCGGCAAAACCGCTGCAATTTTAGCAAGTGCATTCCTTGCAGAGCGGGCAAGCTTTGTGTCTGTCTTCTCGGCGACCCATCTTATGCCCAGAACGATGGCCTCAAGCTCTTCTTCTTCAAACATCAGCGGAGGAAGCAAAAACCCTGGACGCAACATATATCCAAGCCCTGGCTCTCCCTCGATTCTCGCTCCTTGGGCTTGCAGGGTCGCTATGTCTCGGTACAGTGTACGGAGACTGATGTGAAGCTCTTCTGCAAGGGCTTGTCCACGGATCGGATATCGAGAGCGGCGGAGGATCTGAAGCAGATCAAGGAGACGTGCTGTGCGTGACAAGGGAAGGACCTTTCTTGTGAGACGGCAAGGCTGAATCTCTTTTTAGCTCGAGCAAACTTACCCTAACAGAAAGGTTTTAGCCAGCGCCTTCCGGAGAGCCGTATTTTTTCTTATGATGAATATAAATTCCTAATCCTACGGCACTGCTGAGGAAGACTAAAATATTGCTCGCAAAAAAGACCCAGGTTTCTTCGATAATGCTGTATGTACCTAAAAAGACGTTGGCCACAAGCTGACCCGCATAGAGCCAAGGGGAGATGCCTTTGGTGCTTTTGGACTGCCACTGCTTCCAAACTTGGTAGCTAATCGTCATGAAAACAAGACCCGAGCCAATCCATCCAATGATGTCAGTCATGCCAAACAACCTAAGATAGGATTTGGTTCCGGCAAGATGGAATATGACCTCCTGGTGTGCCCTTTGGCTCTATTATAAAACCATAGCGTGGACCTGACTAGCGGTTCCGAGGCCCCTCAAGCAGCGGGGGCAAAGGCCCCTACTCTCGAGGACCTTGGTCTGGTTCATAATAATTTAGCAATCCAGCTACCCAGCGGCCGTGCAGTAAAGGCGGAAGGCTCGTATCCTTTATCCTGTTATGGGAAACATCCAGATCAATGAGCATGGTCAATCTATCCAAACTTGGTGGGAGCGTCCCCGTAATCATATTATGGCTTACCGTTAGAAAGAGAAGGCTAGGGAAATTACCAAGTTCAGCTGGAATCGTAGAAAGACGGTTATGAGAGAGCGAGATTGACTGAAGCTGAGTCCGTGGCGTAACTGGGGCGGGGAAGGGAGGGAGTCCCGTAAGTTGGTTATTGTCAAGATGTAAATCTTCTAGGAAGAAGAGATCCCAAATTTCACCTGGTAAAGATGATAACTGATTCTCGTCTAGGTAAAGGATTCGTAAGTTTGACAGGTTCCCTATTTCTTTAGGTAATGCAACTAACTGGTTCACCGATAAAACCAAAACTTGTAACGAGGAAAGCATACCAATCTCTTTGGGGATTGTACTTAATTGATTCATGGAGGCATTCAGGTACTCTAAGGATGGGATGCTTCCGATCTCTTTGGGTAGTAAATCAAGCTCATTTTGCGCCAAATTACATTCTCTCAAGTTTGTCAGATTTCCGATCTCTTTTTGTAAGAAACGAAGCTGATTGCTATGCAAATCTAACTCTTGTAAAAATGGAAGCTGCATAAGTTCATCCGGTACCCCTGTAAGCTTGTTATTATAAAGGGATAATTCTCTTAGGTCTTTTAAGAGCCCAATCTCTTTTGGTAATGCATCGATTTGATTATTTTGGAGCCTCAATTCACGAAGATAAGGTAAATTGCCAATTTCTTTGGGAATTGAGGTGAGTTGATTGAAGGACAGCACCAAACTCTGCAAGTGGGAGAGATTCTCAATGGTTGGCGGCAAGGATTGTAACCCTGCTTTGACGATGGTTAGCTTTTCAAGAGACGATAGATTTCCGATCTGGTCGGTAACGGCCTTTTGAAACTTTGCTTTGTCTACCGTCGTACGCGGCATCCCAAAGAGAAAATCCAATTCTAATTGCGTTACTACGTTGCCTGCATTGCAGGTAACCCCTGGCCATGTGCAATGGCCACCTGTGGGCATAAGATCCGTCGCATCAAAAATTTGCTGAAGCGCCACATATTCTCTGAGCCAAATATCAAGCTCTGGAAGGACTCCTAAAGAGGTGTGTCGTGTTTGAATTTCTTCTTGGTGTGAAGATTGTCTTTCGCAACCTGTCCAAATAACAGCAAGTAAACCGATGAACTGCATGTATCTATTCATTTTTTTTAAGGTCATGGTGCGCTCCTTGTTAGGTAAAGCGAACACTAACACAGGGGTTCTAACTATCAAGAAAAATAGATTTTTATGGTTTCTTTCCATAGTTCCGATTTAACAACCAAGGGGACCTTCCAGCGATATCTAGGGGTTGCTATGGAAAACCACCTCCTTCTTACGGAACCCTATAAATTAGCGATTGGCTCCTTTAAGTAAGAAATCTTCGCTTTTTTAGCGGCAGAAAGTAGTGCTTGGTCTAGTGTCACCAATGTTAATTTTTTTCGAAAGGCCAGCTCTAAATAGACAGCATCATAGGTAGTGAGTTGGTAGGTTTCGGCAAGCACGCTGACTGCCTCTAGGGAAAGAATCGTTTCGTCTATTCTAAAAGGTAACTGGCTCGCATGCTCTAGAGATACCTTTCGGTAGGTCTTGCTGATTCGTCTTCTTCTTTCAGCCATAAGAAGGGCATTGGCAAACTCCAATCTCCATAAAGCTGGAACAAAAACCTGTCGTTTTTCCACGAGAGTGAGGATGTGCTCTGTAAAAGAAGTCTTTTCTTCTTCCAAGTACCACGAAAGTACAATAGAGCAGTCTAATACCAAGCCGGTAATCAACGTTTTTTCCATAGCTACTACCTACGTCCTGCTTCAATAAGTTCCTTAAGGGAGGTTCCAGGCTTTCGACCTCGATCCTGCCCTTGTCTTATTTTTCTAAGCTGCCTCACCAAATCACGCCATGTTTTGTCCTGCCCTGATTTTTTCGTAGGAACCAAAACCGCAACTGCCTGACCATGACGAGTAATTGTAATTTCTTTCCCATTTTCTACTTGATCCAAGAGGTGGGAAAAATGTGTTTTCGCTTCAAAAGCTCCTACCGTACGCATGATAAACTCCATCTAGTCAACCAGACAAATATTACCACTCCTCTTATACAGGAAGAAGCAATTTTTTATAAACCCAATGTTCAGTCGGAAATAAACCAACGAATTTATCTTTTTTGGATAGCGTTCCCAGCCATATTCGTCTTGAATACTCTTTTTATCTAAGAAACTTTCGATTCCCTTGGCAGACATAATCAGAGTGCCAAGTCCTTCTTCTTGGAATTTTAGTGCTGACTTAGAGGGAGGGATTCGTTGAGCAGCTCGTTGTGTTAAACGCCCCCAGCGAAATGTCAGATTCGCGATTACAAGAATGCCAGCCTACGTTTGATGACGAGACGACCTGGGGTTTGATACTTTGGAGGAATATTCGGTTCATTTACGGTTGAAAAGCTTCAATATCGATAACCTATTCGGATCACGCGCAAATTATTATTGGAGGCCAACCTCTCAAAAACATTCTTTACTTTCTAGGTGACAGCATGGTATTTTCGCTGAAATTTTGAGGATTAATGATGAGCATAGGTAGAAAAATCTCTAGAAACGCAGCGGTTGCTGTTTTCGCGCTAGTGACTCTTAGCCAATGTGCACTATTCGACACAAAAGATCCCAATGCCACTTGTAAAAACCGACCGGGTGGTTCTTGCAGCTATCAGGCGGACCAATGTTTAGCACCTAACAAACGAAGTCGATACGAAAAATGCGTTTGGGATGAATCCACAGCCTTATGCCAACCTACGAGTGGCTATCAAGTTGCCATGGATAAATGTGAGCTTCTGGATGATTGCCATGAAGAGAACTATGTTTACGGGGATAAGGGGGTAGAGGCCGGATGCTATCTATGGTACAAAACTGATGCAAGCAAAGTCAAAAGAGCGATTGTCTCTGCCGTTGAAGATGCAATGCTAGCACCTGCTTCCGCCCAGCTAAAATCAGTAAGCTTACTTGAATATGAAGATGTCGTTGAGCCAATCACCCAGGAACAACGGCGTTATTATTATGGGTATGTCGTTATGGAAGCTCATAATATGTACGGAACCATGACACGACAAAAATACTGTGCGATTATCTACGAAAAGAAAGAGGGCTTTTATTGGCCTAGGGGGAAGGTGAAAGAATGTGCTGAGTCTCCGACCCCAGCTGAACGCTTACCGCATAAAATTGCTGTAGGTTGGACGCATTAAAAACAAAATGATGGAAGGTTGTGCAGATGGTCTTAGCAAAAAAAAACAGATATGTATCTTGGTTCATCGGTTTCTTCGTGGTTTTGGTTTATCCAGGCATCACCGCTGCGAAGAATAAGTCTTCTGGCCCGTCAAAGAAACTACTTGCGGTGAAGCCAACAATCAAAGACCTTCAAGGCTTATGCACTGTAGGAGGAGATTATCCGGGTTCACTTCACGCTGCAGTATTGTCAAAAACCCTGCTTGAACCCGCACAAGGAGGAACGCACTATGCTTCCTATCTTTGTAATGGGACCCCAGCCGCCCTTTATCTTTTTGATTTTGGAAATGAACAGAAAGCAAAGGAACAGCTGGCATTTTTAGGTGGTAGATTGTGGGGTGGTCCCGGTCCGAATCCTGAAAACCCGGATGAAATTTTATACCAGGGAAGCATCATTGCTGTCGTATCTTCCAAAAAACCTGGGGATCTTGCCCGAATCCTATTAAAGAAAAAGCTAGAGCGCTATAACACATCGGAAGTGATTGGGTTTCTAGGCGGAGAAGTCACATCGCCAGAGAAAGACTTGGCTGCTACAGATCTTCATCAAATACGAGGTTTTGTAGAATGTAGTAAAGCTCCCGAGCGGCAATTGTACTGCCAGTTGCTCGATCGATTTGAAAAGGGGCGTCCCCTTGGCTCCCAATCTATCGGGCTGCCAGGTGTTGCCCTGCGCATTGATTTAGACACATCCAAAGTACCTGTTCGATGGACAGAGGAAGCCGACTACCTCGTGGTTACCTCCCAGGGGGCGGCCTACGGAACCATCCGTCCCACCAGTGGAGAGGAAGACGAGCAAACGCGGAATTTTATTTCTGCGGTTCATAACTCACAACCTCTCTCTCCAAATCATCCCCTTGCTGAATTTGCCCGTAGCATGATAACTCAGGCAAGCTTTCGTACAACATCAAAGGTAGGTCAATCGACGGTATACGGTCATAATAGCAAAGTGTATATGCGAGACTGTGGTGATGGAATTGCAGTGATTGAGACCTTCCAAAGCGGGCGGCTTTTCTACTTAGGCTGGTTTCCAAAGAGTCCTCAATCTACCTAAAGTCTCATCCAAATCAGGTCGTATACTCGGATCTAGCCCAACTCGAAAGTGTACTCTTGAGGCATCGATATTTTTAGTGAGCTGCCCCGGAAAAGAGTTGTCTATAGAAAAAAACAAGCTATAGTTCATGCCATGAAAACAAAGACCTCTTTATGTATCCTATTTTTCTTTGGAATATTCTTTGCCGGCTGCTCGCTGTTTGAAGTTTTAGGGGGCGCCAGAGCGGCTGAGATAGCTACCGAGGCGGCTGAGGTAGGTGCTGAGGCGACTACATTAGAAAGGGCCAGGTATGGAGTAAGTCCCTCACTTAATGAAGCTGTCCTCCAAGCAAGAAATGCTGAAACCTCAGCATACCTAGCTATACGAGATCAAGCGGGGGTTCCCGATCCAATTCGGATTGTTCCTTTTGCGGATGAGGGAATGGTTGAAACAGCCATCGATTCTGTAGGAGAGTACCAGCACGTATCAGGTGTAATGGATCGTCTCCAAGGACATGCCGGACGGATTGCGGCACTAGAACATGGGCTGGCAGATTTTGGGAACACGGCCAGAAGTGCTACACTACAAGCCGGGGCAGCTGGAATAGCGGTAGGGGGAGCTGGCGCAGGAGGGTACATGCTGTACCAACATCATTCTAAAGCAGCACGATGTTCAATGGCGATCCAAAAAGCAAAAGACACTTCAGATTTTGATGAAAAAACAAGAGCACTCGAAGCAGCCGAAAGAATCTGTAAAGACTTGTAGATTCCCCTTAGATGAGGGCTTCTCCTATCGAGAAGCAATTCCTTTATTTCTCAGCTCAGTCCGTGACCCCAGCACGCTGTTTGGCTTCTTCGTAGCTTGATTCAACTTTAAGCAGAGACGCCAGATAGGCATCGAACTCGGGCAGAGAGAGAGCTTGGGATAGGTTTTCTGGCGTCGTAAGCCGGGAAAAAATCGCATGCTTGATGCGGGAGCGAGCAACCCAAGAACGCGTATAGCCGTGAGGCCGATTGCTGGAGAAGTACTGGATCTCGGGCTCTTGGGTTTGTGGGTGTAGGCGCTCACCCAAGTAGATGACAGAGTGTCCGCGCTCTTTGGCGCCGACCTCGTCCGTCCACCAAATCTTCATGAAATCGCCGGGTTTTTTCTTCGACCAGTCGCTAAAATTCGATCCAATGCCCAGTTGATGGAACATCACCGCGGTGCTGGGGCCGTTGGCATTCCATCTTCCCCACAATCCCTTGCCGTCATCCTTGTATAATGAGTCGAGCGAGGATGGTGGAGCTAGCAGCTTGAGTACAGCGATAGGAAGGTTGAGCCGACCAGCTTCGCGTAGTCGTGCGAGCGTGCGCAAAAAGACGAGATACGTTGCGCTGGTACAGAAGCTGGGCTGAGCATGGGACGAAGCGATCATCAAATTGGAGCCGATGTGGATCGCATCGATCAGGGCCTGTCCTGCTGCGGGGGTGCCATAGCCTCCGCCGTCCGGCATTTCTGCTACTGCCTTTAACACGATAGCATTTATGTCTGTGATTTTGGAACGAGATTGCTGAGGAGAACGCTTTGATGCCTGAGCCGCAATGTAAGAAAAGGCAGCAAGAGCTAGGATAGCGAGGGTGAAAAGTTTTTGCTTGCGTCCTCGTATCAGGCATACGACAGGGTTGTTTTTCATAAAATACACTTTATACGCTCGTTGCTTAAAAAGACAGCAAACCTCTCATCTTTCCTTCCCCCATCCAGGAAATGAACTTCATATCAAGGATCAATATAAAGAGGGAGGTGACGTTGATTGTGTAGTTGAATTTTAATTTTCCAATTAGCATATCCTCATCATCTAGAGAAAAAGAGGGAGGATGATATTTTGTATCTAGAGCCAGGTGTTAGAAAGAAACCGTCAGTGTATTATTATTTTCATTTGTTTCAGCAACAGTATTACGTGAATCAATTTTCACTGTGACGGTAATAGGTAGATTGCAACCTGGGTCACCGATGAGAAAGCAGGTTAAGCTCCCGGCCTTTACGCATGTGCCTGGTGTTGGAACCGAATATGGATACAAAGCTGGCGATTCATAGGATTGGCCCGTAGTAACGTTTGTGGTCAGAAATAAAAATGTGCCTGTTCCTACTCCCGTTCCATAATTACAGAATGTAATATCGTAAGAACTCCTATTCCGGCTCATAGACTGTACTACCAAATCAACTGTCGGCACTGGGCATCCAGTAATACCGTGTTCTGCAAAAATGCTCTCCACATCGGCCCGGGCATATCTGGGATAAAGGCGCAGGAACTCATTCTGGTATTTGCACATACTATCCACATCTGAATTCAAAACATTGTACATTTGCTGAATGCTCGCTCCTCCTATCTTATCAAAGGGTTCGGTTGCGGTGTTGACGGTATCTTTGAGATCGTTGTAGATGCCAGTTGGAATCCACTCATTCGCAAACCATTCTTCTTCTTCTAACGCTTTATCAAACCGCACTCGACTATCCAAAAGTTGGCTCTTAAAATACTGACTCTCCTTTTTGCCGTTGGGATATCGCAAAAGTGCATTGTAGGTGCCCATATATTCGGCCCAACTTTCAGCGACTTGGACATTGCCATCATCCGTTTTACCACCACAACCGTAGAATTTACACGCATCGTTCCCGTGGAATGTCGCAGCAGCCATCAGATCGAGCCAGAAATCGGCGTTCACTCTCCGAAAGTGGCTTGCATGGGCCAGCTCATGAAAAACCGTCTGGGCCAGTCTTGGTTCATAATCACTTGGTTCATAATCACCCGTTACTCGCAGGGTAATATCAGGGAGGAGCCCGTGCAGCAAACCTAAAACGCTGGCTGTCGGCGAGAAATCAAACAAAGCGCCAAGCAAGCCATCCGTGAAGCGTCCACCCGTGAGATGGTAGAGCATGGGCGCACCAGCACTCCCAAAATCACCACGATTGGTTGTATTGGCCCATTGTGCATAGATGACCAAGTGATCCGTAGGGGCGCTTGGGATCCCTTGTTGCTGCGAGTAAAGATCATGAAAGTAAACCGCATTCAGAATTTGGCTCCAATATCGATTTTGTTTATGCTCCTCGAAATGAAAATTAACTTCATTCCGCATCGCACAACTGCCAACCCAACCCTTGATGTGGACGGAGCCTGCAATAAAATTTCCAATCAGCTGAGGAATGACTTGGATGACAGTTCCATGAGTATTCAGTGGTTTGACATTCACCCTGGGATTTTTCGCGTGCGTCCCCATGATGGTGCCCACATTAAAGCGCCACGGAAAGCGATAGTAACCATTTGCATCCGTGAAGGTATGCACAGGGATGCCAAACACAAGACCCCACACTTGCATATTTCTTACGGGCTCCAAACGGCCAAATTGGTTGTCCCAGTATCGAACATAACCCGTGGGTCTTTTAAAAAGGCAAATACGAAAGCTTAGGCTCGAAGCCTTCGATTCAATCTCGCTAGCGTCGCTTAATGCTTGGGGTTGCTGGTCATCTTCTTCGGGTGTGTCTACATCATAGCCAGCTTGCCGCAATATCTGGAGTTGCAGTTCCTCATCGGATTCCTCAGGAAGATAAAGCTCATCGAGTTCGGTCGTATGGAGATCAGTCGCTGCCTTCAACGCGTTGACCAAGGGGTTGTTCTTTTTCATCACCGCATAAAGCCAACCATCTTTGAGGGTTTCCATCTTCTCTTCATTCAGTGCGAATTCGTCTGTATAGAGCTCGCCGTTCGCGAAGGGAAAATCCATGACTCGAATTGTATCATCCGCTTCCAACTGTTTTAGCAGCGTGCTGCTCATCTCATTAGGTTCAAACTTAAGGTAGGTGTAAAGTTTGTCCTCAAACTCAGGAGTTCCAGGGCCCGGTCTTCCCAGCAGCTGTAGCGCTTTTTCTATATTGCTCCGTGAAAATGGATTCGTTTGGGTTGTCTCGTTGTTACTTTTAGTGCACGTTACTAGAGTTGTGAGTGTACTTACAGCAAGTAGTACGAATCGAGCTAATCTTCGGTATTGCATTGGTTTTCTCCTCTGCTACTCCCGCTAGAGTGTATAATGGAAGCAAAGTGTTTCTTTTAAGGGCTTAATTTTATAGCAGTTTCAGTTCATACTGCGAGAAAAGAAAGAAAGTCAAGATTTGGTTCGAAAGCTCAATCGATAGCTGTACCAATTTATCATCTCAAACCTACTACGAGTCTATTCTCCTTATGCGCTTCTATCTCCGTCTTTATCAGCGTAACTGGTCCAAAAAAAGACATTCTCATCAGCCGCAAGGTGAAGCCCTTGTTTTTTTCATTTCGATAGACTAGCCTGACGGACTAGGGGCTTGAGGTTCAAATCCTCATGTCCCAAATTTTCTTTTTTAAGACGTTGCTTTTATCAATTATCTATTTGGTTTATTTAAAATGAAAACAATCGGACTCATTGGTGGGATGAGCTGGGAATCTTCGGCTGAATACTACCGACTCATCAACCAAGCAACAAAGCGAAACCTTGGAGGCCATCATAATGCGAAGAGTTTAATGGTCACCGTAGATTTTGCCGAGATCGAAAAGCTCCAGCATCAAGGTGCATGGAATCAATTGGGCAATTTACTTTCAGAGGCGGCAAAACAAGTGGAGAGCGGAGGTGCTGACTGCATCGTACTATGCACCAATACGATGCATAAGCTTGCGGAACAGATCGAAGCGGTTGTTTCTATCCCGCTTCTTCATATCGCCGATGCAACTGCAGAGAAAATCCTGCAAGCTGGTCTCAAGCGGGTGGGTCTTCTGGGCACTCGTTTTACCATGGAACAAGACTTTTATCGTGGACGCTTGAAACGGCGTTTTGGCATTGAAGTGGTGGTACCTCCAGAAGAAGAGAGATCGCAAATCCATCGAATCATTTATGATGAGCTTTGCCATGGAATGATTCACCCATCTTCTCGAAAGAAATATGAACAAATCATAGACAACCTAAGAGCATGTGGAGCTGAGGGCATCATCTTAGGCTGTACTGAGATTATGCTATTAATTGAGGCAGAAAATTTCTTATTTCCTCTTTTCGACACCACCACCATTCATGCAGAATATGCTGTGGCTTGGGCCAATAGATTACCAAGTCCCACCTAAGCAGGATGATTTTGCAGAGGAAGATAATGAGGTTCGGAATCGCAAGTGGTATCTCACCTTTCATAAGATTTGAAGAAGGCATCTCCGCCCCCAACTAAGGAAAGAAAGGATGGCAGAAGCAGCATAGTTCAATCGTTCCCCAATCGTTCCCCTGACCAGGGAGGGTACTTATATAACTTTGTAAGTGCCTAAAATTACTGATAAAAAATGGGTGTACCTGGACTCGAACCAGGGACCTCAGCCTTATCAGGGGTGCAGTTCCCGTCGAGAAGGGTAGGCGAAACGTTCCCCTTATAGCAAGAACCCCTGCTGTTTCGCCTACTTACCAGGGGAACGATTGGATGGGCGTTCAGTACTTAAGAATTAGAGAGATCTTAACCCAAATCCGTTCTTCTCAATCAGAAGCTGTGCTAGCGATCAATGAGAAACTCATCCTGCTTTATTATTATATCGGGCGACGAGTTATGGAGAGGCAAGCGCAGGAAGGGTGGGGGACAAATGTTATTGAGCGATGACTCCTATTTTGGAGAAAAGAAGAGCTTTTCTTGCCATGTTTGTGGATTCAGCGTGATAATACTATTCCCTCTTTTAACAAAAAAGGTTTGTCTATCTGGTGACTCTCTTAAAAACCAATAAAGTTCGGAGATGCTAGGAAAGATATAACTAATTTTATTGCTGCTAGGCTTACAAAGACTCCATTCTGTAGAGCTGCTTCCAGAAACTTCCTGCCTACAGCTGATCAAAACTTCCTGCTCGGTCGGTCCTAAAAGTACGATATTTCCATCATGAGGAGGCCATGGATCAGGGTCTTTTTCTAAAACGCCAAGCTTTATTTCGCTCCATGTAGAATTGCTAAGAGTAAGAATATAATAATGGTTTGGAACCCCTTGTTCTCGCTCTGATTGTTGTGTGTCATAGGCGATAAGAGATAACTCTCCATTTTCATTCACTCGTATAGAGGACGAAGACCACCCTGCAGCGTAACGATGATCGGGTAGCAATACGCTTTTCTCAAAAAACTCTCCATTCCAGTGGATCATCCTAGAACTTGTAGGCGTCTCGTACTCGGTGTAACTTTCATAAAAAAACCAGATATTTTTTGAGGAGGTTCCGGCCATTTTAGTTAGCATTTGATTATTTTCATGAGTGCTCATTTCTGGAATTTGAAGTCGTACTAGTTCTGTACCGGTATAATGATAGACAACTCCGCTGTTAGGACCTACCCCGACAGCGTTACTACTACAGCCTATCCAGACATCATACTCATCGGCTATCCATAATCTGTTACAACTTTCTTGGGGGGAGCCTTGTTCATCGGATGGAGAAGATGCATTTAAGGCAAGTCTGTGCCAGTTTTTCCCATTAAAATGAAATAATACATTGTTCAATGTAAGAACCCAAACATTGTTTGGATTTGTGCCTTCTATACCGTTAGCACGAACAGGAAGCGCAAAATGTTGAGCGAGGTTCCCTCGTATATGAGAGATCCCACTAGAAGAATCAATCCATAATTCCTCGCTTGAGGGTGCATAACTATAGGTACCGATTCGAGTGACTTGAGCAATCGATGGAAGATCTACCTCTACTTCCAGCAGGGGTGCAGGTTCCTTACAAGCAGACAACGATATGAATGTACAAGCAGTAAAAATAAGAAATACATTTTTCATGCTAGATAACATATCTTATATTGCGGAAAAAGCAAGGCTTTCAATTTAAGCCACAGTATAACCTCTTGAATTATTGTCTATACAATCGATGGAGCAGTGGGTAGTCTAGATGGATTCGTAACGAAGGCGGATTTAAATACCCGGATCCTCAGAATATCCAAGAGCGAGCGACTTGTCTGTGTTTGGCACAAAAGCGAACGAGGTTCCAGAAAAGAGCATTGCCTTTGATACAAAAGGCTATACATCGTTGCCATTTTTTTTCTTGAACCATAATAAAATACCAGCCATTATTGCTTGGGAGGTAGATTTTATGCAAGCCACAGTTCGCTTGACCCATGGGGGTCGCTTTGTCATTCCAGCAGCCATTCGCAAGCTACTTCATATGAAAGATGGAACGAATTGGATGATCAAGACGGAAGGAGAGGGATTTCGTGTCGTTCCTATCAAAGAAGCGGTCCATGAATTGCAAAATCTGCTCGCTCCCTGGCTAGAAGGAGCACCCTCCCTGGCAGATGAATTGATTGCAGAACGCCGTACTGCTGCTGCAAAAGAATATAAGAGACACAAATGAAAACCCGGTTTGTTCTTGATGCAAGTGCGCTTCTTGCCTTATTACAGCGTGAAAAAGGAAGTGATCGCGTGTTACAGGTTTTGGAAGAAGCAGAATGTTTTCTTTGTTCTGTGAACTTGGCGGAAATTGCTGCACGTCTGCTTTTGCAAAACGTCCCTAAAGATAAGGTGATGGCTCTACCTTCTATTCTACAGCTACAAGTGATTTTATTTGACGAAGAATTGGCTTTGCAAACGGCCCTGCTAATAACCTCTACAAAACAATGGGGGCTTTCTTTAGGCGATCGCGCTTGTCTAGCTACAGCCTTCGTAAAACAAGCAACGGTTCTCACCACCGATAAGATTTGGAAAAAGATCGATACAGATCTTCGAATCGAACTCCTCCGTTAAAAACATCACAGTCCAAGCTGGAGCAAGTCTGCGTATGGTTTCGCAGGGCCTTGGACATGAATCCTTTACAACGCCTCTGTCTTATTATGCAGCGCCAGAGTTTCTCCAAAACCAACAGAAAAAATAGCTCAAGTGCTGGAGTAAACTGAAAGGAGAGCCCGGCCTGGGTAGGTGAATCGCTCCTCAAATAAAAAAGTACCCGCGAACGATCTAAATGCTTTTCAGTTTATAGTCAGTGATGAGAGGGGTGTACCTGGACTCGAACCAGGGACAAAAGCCTTATCAGGGCTGAAGCCTCAGTCGAGAAGGGTAGGCGAAACGTTCCCCTTATAGCAAGAACCCCTGCTGTTTCGC